>NZ_CP049241.1:1690000-2342077 GCF_011046245.1 Allorhizobium pseudoryzae | reverse complement strand
CGACTGGACCTCACGTCCCGACGCGACGCGCGTCGTGTTTTCGCTCAGTGCCCGCGTCGTCCCGCCAAGCAGGGCAAGCGCCGAAGCTGCTGTCGAATTGACTGAGGTTGTTGACATCTGCCCCCCTGTGCGCCTGTCCGAAAACGGGAGTAATCTCCGTCTTCACCAACAGCTTTAGCGGGGAGGTTTTGCAGTTCGATTTCTCGAAACTTTAGAATTTTAGCAAAGGCGTGGATTTGAAGGATCGCTTCGGCCAGGCGGCAGGATGCGCGCCCGCCATCAATCCGCGGTCGGCAGCCGCCGCATGGTGAATTCGATCTGGTCACCGTCCAGCTGGCGCCAGCTTTCCACTTCCGTCCAATAGGCGGCCTTGGGAAAGGCATCGAACCATTCGCGGGCCTTCTGGCGCGCATCTTCGCGTGACAGCGTATAGGTTTGCCGGACGAACAGCCCCTGCGCATCACCGGCCTTTTCCTGGCGGTGGCGATCGATCCTGCGCTTCAGCCCGGCAAGCGGCGGCGGTGAGAACTTTGCCATGCGTTCTACCTCTGCGGATGTCCCCCAGTGTTGCACAAGCAGGCGCACGAGTCGAATCGGCTGTGCCAACCTGCCCGGTTGCACCGGCGCAAAGCCTTGGTTAAAGCCCATGGGAGTAAACCGCTGCAGCCGCAGCCTTCGGATGTCAGAGGATGGGAAGCCCATGGAAAGACCGCAGATCCCCGTTGGCCTGCCGCATGATATCGAGGAGAAGAAGGCCGCGGCACGCGCTTGGTTCGAGACCTTGCGCGACGAGATCTGCGCCACCTTCGAGGCGCTGGAGGATGCGTTCTCCGGATCCGAGCGGCCCGCCGGTCGTTTCACCCGAAAGCCCTGGCTGCGCGAGGATGGCAAGGGCGGCGGCGGCGTGATGTCGATGATGGAAGGCCGCGTCTTCGAAAAGGTCGGCGTGCACACCTCCACCGTCCACGGCGAGTTTTCCGCGGAGTTTCGCAAGCAGATGCCGGGCGCTGCCGAAGACCCGCGCTTCTGGGCCTCGGGCATCTCTTTGATCGCCCATCCGGTCAACCCCAGCGTTCCGACCGTGCACATGAACACACGCATGGTGGCGACCACCGGCCTCTGGTTTGGCGGCGGCGCGGACTTGACGCCGATGTTGAACCGGCGCCGGACGCAGGAGGACAACGACAGCAAAGCCTTCCATGCGGCGATGGAGCAAGTCTGTCGGCGGCACGAGACCGTTGCCGATTACGACCGCTACAAGGCCTGGTGCGACGAGTATTTCTTCCTGCCGCACCGCAACGAGGCGCGCGGTATCGGCGGCATCTTTTTCGACTGGCTGTACCCGGAGGCGGACAAGGGCGGCTGGGATGCCAACTTCGCCTTCGTGCAGGATGTCGGTCGCGCCTTCCACGCCGTCTACCCGCAGATCGTCCGTGCCAATCTCGAAACACCCGTGACCGAAGCGGACCGGGACGAGCAGCTGATGCGGCGCGGACGTTACGTGGAGTTCAACCTGTTGTACGACCGCGGCACGATTTTTGGCCTGAAGACCGGCGGCAATGTGGAGTCGATCCTGTCGTCCCTGCCGCCACTGGTGCGGTGGCCGTGATGCATCACCCTGCGAAAATGTGACACTCTGTTGATTTGACATTTGACATATCCGAATCAAGGCTGCGGTGGTAGTTTTCGAACGACTGCACCGGAGGAGGATGTCATGGTTACATCAAGGAGCGTGCCAGTACCCCCTGCGCCAGGATCGACTGGTCCTGACAAGGCGCGTTTGATTGAAACCCCCGAAATGATCGACCGGATGGCCGCGGAGCTTCGTGCTCGCAGCGATTCCGATCTGCCGCATTCGTTTTATGTCGAGCAGGTGCGTCGGCAACTGGCCGGTGAGGCCCGCACCCGATCGGCGGCGGCGAATGACGACGGAAGTATCGCGGCGCGCAGCGGACAGGCGCATCCCTCCGTCTTTCACGCCTGGGCTCTGTCGGAATAGACCTTCGACGACTGCCGAACGGAACACAGCCAGCTCTCGTCCGTTGTGCCAAGGGCGCAACCGCTTGGAGGAAGCGGCCGCCCATCATCAACGGATGGAGGCTTCCTATGCGACGTTTCGAATGTGGAACCCTGGTTCCGGGTTGTGATTGGCACACCCGGGCGGATGAGGATGCGGAAGTGGTGCGCCGAGCGGTCGAGCATATGCGCTCCGTGCACGGCGAAACCTTTATCCGCGAGAACATGATCGACAACATCAAGGAGCGGATCCGAACCGACGATCCGGCCAAGGCGACGGTCTGAACCGAACACAATTGCCGGAGATCGCCCTGAGAGCGGCGCCGATCCGGTTGCCTGTCGGTCAGCCCCGATCTTCGATCATCTTCTGCAACCGGGCGGCAAGCGCTGCCCGGTCAAGGGTAAAATTGCGGTCCACCCAAAGGGTTTCAAGCTCCCGCAGCAGTTCCCCCACGCGCGGACCGGCAGGCACCCCGGCTTGCATGACATCGCTGCCGCCGAGCGGAAAGACCGGCTTCTCAAACCGTTCGGCACGCGACAGCAGCGTGGAGAGCTTCGCCGCCTTCAGCATGTCCTGATCGTTCGTGACGGCACTTGCCCTGGCTGCGGCGAGTGCGAGTTTCAGCCTTGCCACCAGAGCGGGTTTTTGATGCCGGTAGAGCAGACGGTCGAGAGCGGTTTCCGCCAGATCCGCCGTCACCGGCGGCGCCTTGGCCCATTCCAGCAGCCGTTCACCCTCAGCATTCGACATCCTCAGACGCTTCGCCAGCGCCCCCACCCGCTCCGCATCGGGCGGAATGATGGCTGCGAGCCGCAGAAGCGGGTCCGGTGTCCAGGAGAGCGCCTGTTCGGTCGCCACCAGCCCGTGGATGGCGTCGATGCCCCATTTTTCCGTTTCCGGCAGGATGGCGGTGAGCACGCCGGATGTGCGCATCCACAACAGCGCACGCGCCGGATCGGGCGCGGAAAACAGCTTGCGCATTTCGGCCCAGACGCGCTCCGCCGACAGATGGTCGAGCCGATCCTTCGCCTTGGCCGAAGCGCGCAGTCCATCCGCATCCGGTCGTCCAGAGCCGTAATAGGCAAAGAAGCGGAAGAAGCGCAGAACGCGCAGGTAATCCTCGGCAATTCGGGCCGAAGCGTCGCCGATGAAGCGGATCGTGCGGCTCTCGATATCTTTCAGGCCGCCGACCAGATCGATCACCACGCCGTCCGCCGTCACGTAGAGCGCATTCATGGTGAAATCCCGCCGCTCGGCATCCGCCTGCCAGTCGGTGCCGAAGGCCACTGTCGCATGGCGTCCATCAGTTGCCACATCGCGGCGCAGTGTCGTCACCTCGAAGCCGCGGCCATCAATGACAAGCGTCACGGTGCCGTGGTCGATGCCGGTCGGCACCGCCTTGATGCCGGCTTGTTTCGCCCGCGCCATCACCACGTCCGGCAGATGGGTGGTGGCGAAATCGGCATCCGAAATCGGCAATCCCATTAGCGCATTGCGGACGGCGCCGCCGACGATCCGCCCCTCCCCGCCATCGGCGTTCAGAAGCGAAAACACCGCCTGCACGGCGGGATCGGTGAGCCAGGTCTGACCGGCGAGGCTCGTCATCGGTATAGCCTTTCGTAAAGCGTTCTCAGGATTCCGGCGGTAATGCCCCAGATATGCCAGTCGCGATAGGCCATCACGTAGAAATGACGGATCGCGCCCTGCCACTCCCGGCTGCCCTGGCTGTGATTGGCCGGGTCCATCAGGAAGGAGAGCGGCACCTCGAAGGCGTGTTCCACCTCGGTGGGGTTGAGCGTCAGATTAAAGCCGCGCTGGACGACGGCGAGCACCGGCGTGATGCGAAAACCGCTTGCGGCGAAATAATCCGGCAGCCGGCCGACCGGTTCGACAAAACGTCGGTCGAGGCCGATCTCCTCCTCCGCTTCGCGCAGTGCCGCGGTTTCCGGCCCGCCATCCTCCGGGTCGATGGCACCGCCCGGAAAGGCGATCTGGCCTGAATGCTTGCGAAGACCGGTGGTGCGCTGGGTGAGGATGATCTTCGCGCCATCCTCGTCATCGACGACCGGCACGAGCACGGCGGCATTTTTCAGCACCATCCCCTCGACATGCCGGACGATGCCCGGATTGAGGAGATGATCGCCATGATCATGCACCGCCTCGGCCAGCGAAGCGCCCGTCTGGTTAAGGGCACGACGGCGAAAATCCTCGGCCGTAAACGTCGGCGGCATCAGCACGTCACTCATCGGGAAGCCGCATCCAGTTCGTCCGCCGGCATCACGGGAAACACCGCGCCGCCGGAGCGGATGGCGAACATCATCACCCCATCCACCTCGATCTCCTCGCCGAGCTCCACCAGATTATACATGACGGCACGCGACACGAGCGCTTCGAGGCGTCCGCGGACATGCAGGTAGGGCTTCAACCGACGCTCCTCGCCAACGATCTCGAAGCGCAGCGGATGCTCGTGGCCAGCCTCGATCACATCGCCGAGATTGGTGCGGAAGGTGATCACCGGACCCTCCTCACTATGGGTCACGGACATTTCAACGGCGAGGAAGGGCGCATCCTCGACGCGAATTCCGACTTTTTCCACAGGCGTGACGAGATAGGTCTTGCCGTCCTCATCCTTGCGCAAAACCGTGGAAAACAGCCGCACCAGAGCCGGCCTGCCAATCGGCGTTCCGAGATAGAACCAGGTGCCGTCGGCGCGGATTTCCATGTCCAGATCGCCGCAAAACGGCGGATTCCAGCGCTCTACGGGGGGTAAGCCGCGCTTGCCCTCGCCCGTCTGCTCGGCGGCACGGGCAATCATCGCAGCACGGCCTGCAGCATCGGTCGCGGTGTTTATCGTTTCGCCTGCCATAATTTCATTCATGGTTGCCGTGTATGCGCATCTCTCTCACGAGATAGTCATTTCGATCGTTCTTGTCAGCGGCTGGCGTGGGAATAAGTTCAAGAGCACGATGAGATCGTGCAACCGCAGCGATTCGCGTTTCCCCGGCAGGATGCCGGTGAGAAAGCCTGATGGAGACCGACATGGGCGTCATGACTTCCACCGAAACTCCGCTCGACGAGAAGGCGATCATTGCCGCGGCCGAACAGGCGCTTGCCGATATCGCCGCCATCCGCGCCGAAGTGGGCAAGGTCATCTTCGGCCAGGAACAGGTGGTGGAAAACACCCTGATCGCGGTCCTCTCCGGCGGCCACGCGCTGCTTGTCGGCGTGCCGGGTCTTGCCAAGACCAAGCTGGTCACGACGCTCGGCGCGGTGCTGGGGCTCGATGCCAACCGCATCCAGTTCACGCCCGACCTGATGCCCTCCGATATCCTCGGCACGGAAGTAATGGACCAGGACGAAACCGGTCGGCGCTCCTTCCGCTTCGTCAAGGGGCCGGTCTTCGCGCAGCTTTTGATGGCCGATGAAATCAACCGCGCCTCGCCCCGCACCCAGTCGGCGCTCTTGCAGTCCATGCAGGAGTACCACATCACGGTGGCCGGACAGCGCTATGATCTGCCTGCCCCCTTCCATGTGTTGGCCACCCAGAACCCGCTGGAGCAGGAAGGCACCTATCCGCTGCCGGAAGCCCAGCTCGACCGCTTCCTGCTGCAGGTGGATGTGCTTTACCCCGATCTCGCCGCCGAACGGCAGATCCTGCTTGAAACGACCGGCATTTCCGAAGCGAAGCCCCGTGGCGTGATCAATGCGCCGCGGCTGCAGGAGATCCAGAGCCTGATCCGCCAGATGCCGGTGAGCGACAGCGTGGTCGATGCCATCCTATCGCTCGTCCGCTCGGCCCGTCCCGGCCAGGGCAATACGCTGACCGACCGGCACGTGGCCTGGGGCCCCGGCCCGCGCGCCGGCCAGGCACTGATGCTCTGCGCCCGCGCCCGCGCGCTGTACGAAGGCCGGCTCGCGCCGTCGATCGATGACGTGCACGCACTCGCAGAACCCGTTCTCGAACACCGCATGGCGCTCGCCTTTGCGGCGCGCGCCGAAGGCATGAGCGTGCGCGACGTGATCCAGGGACTGGTGAAGCAGGCCCGCGGCTGACGCCGCGGTCCGCAACACACTCATAGACGAATTCGAAGGAGCAGGCGTGGCATCATCCATCGGCCAGATCGTTCCGCAGACCCCCGGCAGCGAGGTGCTGGCACGCGCCCGGCAGCGCGCCATCCTGGTGCCGGACTGCATGGTCGAGGCGCGCCGCATCGCCAACACCGTGATCGCCGGCTGGCACGGCCGGCGCAAGCGCGGCATCGGCGAAAACTTCTGGCAGTTCCGCCCCTATTCCGAAGGCGAGAGCCTGTCGCGCATCGATTGGCGTCGCTCCGCCCGCGACGACCATACCTATGTGCGCGACCGGGAATGGGAAGCGGCGCACACCGTCTGGCTCTGGGCCGACATGTCCGCCTCCATGATGTACAAATCAACCTATGGGACAGTATCCAAGGAAAGCCGCGCGCTGGTGCTGATGCTGGCGCTGGCGGAAATCCTGGCCCGCTCCGGAGAGCGCATCGGCTGCCCCGGCGTCATGGAGCCGGTCGCGGCACGCAATGCCGCCGAACGGCTGGCAACCGCCATCATGCACGCCCCGCCGACGCAAGGTATGCCGGATACCGGCATGATCCGTGGGGCGAGCGATATCGTCCTGATCGGCGATTTCCTGGACGATGCCGACCGGATCATGGAGAAGATCACGCCGCTTGCCCGGCGCAACCTGCGCGGCCATGTGGTGGAAGTGGCGGACCCCGCCGAAGAGATTTTTCCCTATAGCGGTCGCACCGAGTTCACCGATCCGGAAACCGGCGAAAAGCTGGTCTCCGGCCGCGCCGAAACGCTGAAGGACGATTATCAACGAGCCTATCTGGCGCGGCGCGAAAGCCTTGGCCAGTCGCTGCGCCATATGGGCTGGAACTTCGTCTTCCACCGCACGGACCACCTCGCCTCCGAGGCACTGGCCGCTATTCACGGCTATCTTTCGGGCAATCCGCCGGTGCTGTCGGGAGCACGCCCATGAGTGCCCTTGCCTTTGCCAGCCCCCTCATCCTGATCGCTCTCGTGACGCTGCCGGCCATCTGGTGGCTGCTGCGGCTCACCCCGCCGCGTCCGAAAGCAGAAGTCTTCCCGCCGCTCGCCATCCTGGCCTCGGTGCTGAAACGCCAGGAAACGCCGGCGAAAAGCCCGTGGTGGCTGACGCTGCTGCGCATGCTGATGGCCGCCGCGCTCATCTTTGCGATCGCCGATCCTGTGATGAACCCGCGCACCGGGTCGCTGTCGACCGTCGGGCCGCTGGCGCTGGTCGTGGACAACAGCTGGTCGACGGCGCGCGACTGGGAGCGGCGTGTGGAGACCGCCGACATGCTGATCGGCGATGCGGAAAATGCCGACCTGCCGGTCGCGATCGTCTTCACCGCCGATGCGAACCACGACGCGGTGCCAGGCAGTGCCGCTGCCGCCCGCGAAAAGCTGATGGCGGCACGGCCGAAGCCGCTGGTGCCGGATCGCGAACGGGCCGCCGCGGCGCTCACCGAAGCCTTTAACGGCACCCGCCCCGGTACCGTCGCATTGCTGTCGGATGGTGTGGCGACGCCACAGGATCCCGACATGATGTCCGCTCTTGAAAGCCTCTCGCCTGCCGACATGCGCCTCATCGAGGGCGATGGCGGGCAGGCCGTCGCGCTGACAAGCGCCACCAACAATGCCGGCGCAATGAGCGTTACGGCGGCCCGGCTGACTCGGGAGGCGTCTGCCACCTACACCGTCAACGCGCTCGACCAGCAGGGGCGCTCGCTCGCCACCGGCGCCCTCTCCTTCGCGCCCGGCGCCGCCACGGCGACCGCGGAGATTTCCGCTCCCTTCGAACTGCGCAACGATTTCGCACGGCTGTCGATCGACAATGCCGCAAGCGCCGGCGCCGTGCATCTGTTGGATGACGGCTTCAAGCGCCGCCGTGTGGCGCTGATTGCCGGCGATGGCGGCAATGATATGCAGCCGCTTCTGCTGCCGCTCTATTACATCAGCCGCGCACTGCAGCCCTATGCGGACCTCATCGAACCGAAAGGCGCCGATCTCGCCGCCTCGATCCCGGACATCCTGCAGCAGAACCCGTCTGCCATCATCATGGCCGACATCGGTCGCCTGCCGGCGGAAACCTATGAGCCGCTGCAGCGCTGGATCGCCCGGGGCGGCATGCTGATCCGGTTTGCCGGCCCGCGCCTCGCTGCCGCCCCGACCGACGATCCGCTGGTGCCGGTCATCCTGCGCCGCGGCGAGCGCGCGCTTGGCGGCGCGCTCTCCTGGGCTGAACCGCAGCCGCTGGCTGATTTCCCGACTTTCGGCCCGTTCGCCGGCATGCCGCGCGCAACGGATGTGACAGTCAAACGCCAGGTGCTGGCCGAACCGACGCCGGATCTGGCTGAGCGCACCTGGGCAAGCCTGGCCGACGGCACGCCTTTGGTGACGACTCAGCAGATCGATGCGGGCCGAATCGTGCTCTTCCATGTCAGCGCCGAGGCGACCTGGTCGGATCTGCCGCTGTCGGGCACCTTCGTTGAAATGCTGCGCCGGATCGTCCAGCTCTCGCGTGCCGGCGGGGCACAATCGACCGGGCAGTCGGCAGAAGCCGCAGCCGCGCTGCCGCCCTATCGCCTGCTGAACGCCACCGGCGTGCTGACGGCGGATACTGCCGCGGCGAAACCCATCACCCTCACCGCCGGCCAGGTGCCGGTCGCAAGCCTTGACCATCCACCCGGTCTCTACGGTTCCGAAGATGGCTTCACCGCCGTCAACCTGCTGCCGGCGGATACGGAGCTCAACCCGATTGCCCTCAACGGCACCGGCATGACCGTGACGCGCGAGGCGTTGATCGGACGCGAGGCGATCTCTCTCAGGCCCGCTCTTTTCACCGCGGCGCTGTTGATGCTTCTCCTCGATAGCCTGATTGTGTTGTTCATGAACGGCGCCTTTGCCAGAACTCCGCGTGCGGCTCGGTCCACCGCGGCCATGCTGATGCTCGCCCTCCTCCCCTTCGCATTCGCCCCGACCGAAGGCCGGGCCCAGGATCTGAAACCGGGCGACGAACAGGCGCTCGAGCGGCTGGACACCACGCACCTGGCTTACGTCGTCACCGGCGAGGCGGATGTCGACACGCTGTCCGAACAGGGCCTGGAAGGCCTCAGCCAGTTCCTCACCTACCGCACGACGCTGGAGCCCGGCGCCCCGGTCGGTCTCGACATCACCAAGGACGAGCTGTCCTTCTACCCGATCATCTACTGGCCGATTTCGGCCACCGCGCCGATGCCGACCCAGGCGGCGATTTCCCGCATCGATGCCTATATGCGCAATGGCGGCACGGTGCTGTTCGATACGCGTGACCAGCTGAGTTCGCTGGATGCCGGTGGGGCACCGAATGCCAATGGCCAGCGGCTGCAGGAAATCCTTGCCAATATCGACATTCCGCCGCTGGAGCCGACGCCGGAAAACCATGTGCTGACCCGCACCTTCTATCTGCTCTCGTCCTTCCCCGGCCGCTATTCCGGCAGCCCGCTCTGGGTGGAGGCGCGCCAGGACGCGCGCAATTCCGGCAGCCAGCTGTCCTCAACCGGCGACGGCGTGACGCCGCTGCTCATCACCGGCAATGATTTTGCCGGCGCCTGGGCGATCGACGACACGGGCCGCGCGGTTCTGCCCACGGTTCCGCCGGACGAGATGCAGCGCGAATATGCCTACCGCGCCGGCGTCAACATCATGATGTATATGCTGACCGGCAACTACAAGGCCGACCAGGTGCATGTGCCGGCTTTGCTCGAGCGGCTGGGACAATAGGAGCGCGACGATGGACATTCAGTTTGCGCCCTTTCTGCCCCTGCCCGTTCTGGCCGTTCTGGCCGCATTCGCGGCCATCCTCGTCGTCCTCTCCCTGTGGCGGGGCCTGCGCGGCAGTGTCTTGCGCGCACTCGCGCTCGCGGCGCTGCTCCTGGCCCTCACCAACCCGACGCTGACCCAGGAGGACCGCGAACAGCTCTCCACCATCGTTCCGGTCATTGTCGACCGCTCGCAGAGCCAGGATACGCCGGAGCGGGTCGCCCAGACGAACGAGGCGCTGGCGCAGCTGCAGGACCGATTTTCGCGCTTCCCCCGCATCGAGCCCCGCATCGTCGAGGTGCGGGATGACGAAAATTCCGACACGCCCTCCACCCGCCTGTTCTCGTCGCTCTCCACCGCCACCGCGGATGTGCCGCCCGGTCGTGTCGGCGGCGCAGTCTTCCTGACCGATGGCCAGATCCACGATCTGCCGGGTGTCGATCAGGCGCTGCCTTTCAACGCGCCGATCCACGGGCTGATCACCGGCCGCGCCAACGAGTTCGACCGCCGCGTCGAAGTGGTGCGCGCGCCGCGCTTCGGCATCGTCGGCGAAGAACAGCAGATGACGCTCCGGGTTTTCGATGACGGACGCGCCCAGGGTGGTTCTGCCCCCGTGACGGTGCGCATGAATGGCGAAATCATTGCCAATCTGCCGGCGACACCCGGCGCACCGATCCCGTTCAGCTTTACCGTGCCGCGCGGCGGCAGCAATGTGATGGAGTTTTCCGTCGCCGAACTGCCGGGCGAAGTGACGACCGCCAACAACCGCGCCGTCCATGTGATCGACGGCATCCGCCAGAATCTCCGCGTGCTGCTCGTCTCCGGCGAACCGCATGCCGGCGAACGCGCCTGGCGTAACCTGCTGAAATCCGATGCCTCGGTGGATCTGGTGCATTTCACCATTCTGCGCCCACCGGAAAAGCAGGACGGCACGCCGATCAACGAACTGTCGCTGATCGCCTTTCCGACGCGTGAGCTCTTCGTCGAAAAGATCAACGATTTCGACCTGATCATCTTCGACCGCTACCAGCACCGCGGCGTGCTGCCGATCCTCTATTACGACTACATCGCCCAGTACGTGGAAAACGGAGGCGCGCTTCTCATCGCCGCCGGCCCCGAACATGCCGGTCAGGATTCGATCGCCTCGACGCCGCTCGCCACCGTTCTGCCGGCCGCTCCCACTGGGGACATTCATCAAGCGGGCTTTTTCCCGCGTCTCTCCGAGCTCGGCAAGAAACATCCGGTGACCCGCGGCCTTGATGGCTCCGGCAGCGAACCGCCCGCCTGGGGCCGCTGGTTCCGCACGATCGACGTGACCCAGCCGGAAGGCGAAACCGTGATGCAGGGCGACGGCGACCGCCCCCTCCTGGTGCTGAACCGGGCGGGCGAAGGTCGCGTCGCCATGCTTCTTTCCGACCAGGGCTGGCTCTGGGCCCGCGGTTTCGAAGGCGGCGGCCCGCATGTGGCGCTCTATCGCCGCATCGCCCACTGGCTGATGAAGGAGCCGGAGCTGGAAGAAGAGGCGCTCACCGCACGCGCCGTTGGCCGCACGCTGGAGGCGACCCGCCAGACGATCGGCGACGATCCTGGCCCGGCGACGATCCGCTATCCCTCCGGCCGCACGGAGACCGTTGCATTCACCGCCGCCGGCCCCGGCCTTTACCGCATCGAAAAGCGGATGGAGGAGACCGGCCTGTTCGAAGTCTCGAACGGCGAGTTTTCCACGCTCGTTCACATCGGCACGGTGGATGCGCCGGAATTCAAGGCGATGATCTCGACCACCGATACGCTCGCCCCCTATGCCCAGAAGACCCGCGGCCTTGTGACCCGCGTCGAGGATGGTGACAGCGTGCAATTGCCGGACATCCTGCCGGTGCGCGGCGAAGTGCGCATCAGCGACCCGAACCGCATGGTGATCCGCATGACGGACGAGACCGTGCTGCGCGGCATCGACACGACCCCGCTGTTTGCCGGTTTCGCCGGCCTTGCCGTGCTGCTGATGGCCATCTCCGCCATGTGGTGGCGCGAGGGGCGGTGAGGTTTATGATGCCTGGGCGGACGGACGGTTTGGAGACGAGGATCATGAAGGACCGCAGCCATGACGACGCCATGGCGGATTTCTTCCGGGAGAGCCCGGATCTTGCCGCGGCAACGCTGGATGCCATCCTGGCCGAGGGCGATCAGGGCGAATTGCTGGTGACGCTTCGGCAGATGACGAAGGCATTCGGCGGGGTTCCGGCGGTGGCTCGGTCTGCCGAACTGAACCCCACCCAATTGTACCGAACCCTTTCGGAGGGCGGTAATCCGGAGTTGCGCAGCCTGAGCGCTCTTCTGCGCAGCATGGGGCTGCGGCTTTCGGTTCGTCCGCTGGAAGAGACGGCCTCCCAAACCTGACACCCCATCGAACACCGGGTTTTCGCCCGCCTCTTGGTCTGCTACACCGCGCTTCCGATCTTCACGGAGGCTGAGGCACTCTCATGGCTTATGACCTGACGGTCACGGACGCGATCACCTCGGAGGACGAAAAGGCGATCGAGGTGCCGCTGATTGCCTATAACATCGCGACCTTCGGCAAGAGCGACAAGCGCGACCTCAACATTCCGCTGCGCAATGCAGAGGGCGCGGTCGAGGGCGGGCTGGTCGGCTATACCGCGCGCGGCTGGCTTTATGTCCGGCTTCTGTTCATCCCCGAAGCGGCACGCGGACAGGGGCTTGCGTCCCGACTTCTCGCCATGGCGGAAGAGGAGGCCAAACGCCGCGGCTGCATTGGCGCCTATCTCGATACGATGAACCCGGAGGCGCTGAAGACCTATCAACGCTGCGGCTATCGGCTCATCGGGCAGCACGGCCCGCTGACGGGCGATATGAGGATCTCCTGGCTCAGCAAACGATTTGACGAGGGAAGCGCGGCATGAACGACGAGGAAAACGGCTGGTCGCAATCGGCGCCGGCCTGGATCGAAAGTCAGGGAAGCGAGGGCGATTTCAGCCGCGAATTCGTGCTCGATCCGGCAATCGACACGCTGATGGCCGGACGCCGGTTCGACCGGGCGCTGGATGTCGGCTGCGGCGAAGGACGCTTCTGCCGGCGGATGCGGACCCGGTACGGGATTGCGTCCGTCACCGGCATCGACCCGACGGAACCGCTGCTGGCGGCGGCCCGGACAAGGGATCCGCAAGGCACCTATCTCAAGGCGGACGCGGAAGCCCTGCCCTTTCCCGACGAGAGCTTTGATCTCGTGGTGAGCTACCTGTCTCTGATCGACATCCCTGATCTGCCGCAGGCGATCTCGGAAATGGCCCGCGTGCTGCGCCCGAAGGGAACGCTGCTGATTGCCAACCTCAACTCTTTCATCACGGCCTGCGGCGGCACCGCCTGGGTCAAGGATGGCGCCGGTCGCAAACAGTTCGTGCGGGTCGATCGCTATCTGGAGGACCATGCGGACTGGCAGGCCTGGCGCGGCATCCGTATTCTCAACCATCACCGCCCGATGAGCCGCTACATGACGCTGCTTCTGGCGGCAGGGCTTCAACTGGTGCGGTTCGAGGAACCGCCGGCGATCGGCGGTCCGCCGCCGGCACGCGAGGCCTACAACCGCGTGCCCTATGCGCATCTGATGGAATGGACGAAGCCGTGAGGCCTTACTCGGCGGCGGCGGCCAGTGCCTGTGGCTGCCAGCCGTCCCAGGCGATCACGCCCTTCAGCCGGGTGTGAACATCCCCCACCAACGGCACCACCAGGACACGGCCGGGATCGACCGGGCCCGGGAAGGTGAGCGCGCCGTAGCGGACCTTCTCGAAACCGAGCGGCATGTAATAGGGCGGATCACCCACCAGGATCACCGCTTCCGAACCCTTCCGCCGCGCCGCCTCGATGGCGATGCGCACCAGTTCACGGCCAATCCCCATGTTCTTGTGCGAGGGCCGCACGGCAAGCGGTCCGAGAAGATGGCCATACACGTCGCCCGCCCGGACAGGCGTCATCCTGACCGAGGCGATCGTTTCGCCCCGATCGGCACAGACGAAGGAGAGCGACCGGTCGTGCGGTCCCTGCTCGCGGATCCGCGCCGATGATTTGGTGAATCGGCCAGGGCCAAAGGCCTCGGCATTGATGATCTCGATGATGGCGTCGTGCGACGCGTCCTCGGTGAGGTAGACGAGTTCGTGAGCGTGCATGGATAGCTGAAACCAGATAAGCGGACAGGACAACGGTTCGGCACGGCGCGTTTTCGCACCGTCAGGCTCAATCAGCGTCGTCGAAGGGTCCGGGCTTCAGTCATGAATGTCTCCAATTGACCGAGCGCAATAACAAGATTTTTTCCGGTCGTCCACGAAAAACACACTGTCTACCGGCGCAGGGGTCGAAATTTTCGATGCCTGCTGCCACATTCGCCCGACGAATAGGAACAGGAAGGAAGAACGCATGGGCAGGTTGGTAGATGGCGTCTGGCAGGACGTCTGGTACGACACGCGATCGACAGGCGGCCATTTCAAACGCGCTGATTCGAGCTTCCGCAACTGGGTGACGGCCGATGGCGCACCGGGCCCGACCGGCGATGGCGGCTTCAAGGCGGAGGCCGGACGCTATCACCTTTACGTGTCGCTGGCCTGTCCCTGGGCGCACCGCACGCTGATCTTCCGCAAGCTGAAGAAGCTCGAGAATTTGATCTCGGTCTCCGTCGTGCATCCGCTGATGCTGGAACAGGGCTGGGAATTTCGCCCGGACGATGATGCCGACGCCACGGATGACCCGCTCTTTGGCGCAAAGACCCTCTGGCAGGTTTATGTCAATGCCGATCCGCACTACAGCGGTCGGGTGACCGTCCCCGTCCTCTGGGACAAGCAGAAGACCACGATCGTCTCGAATGAATCGGCGGAGATCATCCGGATGTTCAATTCCGCCTTCGATGGTCTCACCGGTTCGACCGACGACTTCTGCCCGGCGGACCTCCTGGCCGAGATCGACGAGGTAAATGCACTGGTCTACGACAGCGTCAACAACGGTGTCTACAAGGCGGGTTTTGCCACGACCCAGGAGGCCTATGCGGAAAACGTCACGCGGTTGTTCGAAACCCTGGACACGCTCGATGAACGATTGGCAACGCAGCGTTATCTCGTCGGCAACCGGCTGACGGAGGCGGACTGGCGGCTGTTCACAACGCTCGTCCGCTTCGATCCGGTCTATGTCGGCCACTTCAAGTGCAACATCCGCCGCATCGCGGATTACCGTAACCTGTCGGCCTATCTGCGTGATCTTTATCAGGTTTCCGGCGTCGCTGAGACGGTGAACATGCGCCACATCAAGGAGCATTATTACCGGAGCCACAAGACGATCAATCCGACCGGGGTCGTGCCGCTCGGCCCGGCACTTGATCTTCAGTCCCCGCACGGGCGCGAAGCGCTCGGCTGACAGGCGTTCACCGAAGGCGGCCTACCAGTGGTCCGCCTTCGGCTGCTGTCCGGAGATTTCCCGAATGCGGGCAAGCGTCGCCGCCGTCACGTCCGGCGGCAGGGCATCGAGCGCGAAGAAGCCGCTCTCTGCAATTTCCCGGTCGGGCGAGCGGGGCGCCACCTGCCGCACGGTCACCTTGTAGAAGACGACGTGATCCCGGCGGCTCGCTTTGGCGTTCTGGTAGACATGGTAGAGTTCCGGCTCCCCGACGATGTCGAGATTGCCCTCCTCCCGCAACTCCTTTGCCAGCGCGGCGCTTACCGTCTCGCCCCGCTCCACGCCACCGCCCGGCATGTACCAGCCGGGCACGTAGGTATGGCGCACCAGGAAGATGCGGCCCGCTTCATCAAAGCAGGCGGCCCGCACGCCCATCGTCATGCCGCGCGTCAACGCAAACAGACGATGCAGCAGAAAAACGGTGATGCGCGTCCTGATGCCGCTGATTTCGGGAATGCCTTGATTGGCCATGCGTCTTGCCCCCTTGGCCTCTTGGCTCTATGTCTGCGCCATGTTCACGTTCGCGCATATTTCCGATATTCACCTAGGACCGCTGCCGCGCCTCACATTGCGTGAACTGGCATCGAAACGGATCACCGGCTTTATCAACTGGCACCGGAACCGACGCAAGCATTTGCTGGTCAACACGCTGGATCTGCTGTTGAGCGACATGCGCCTGCGCGGGCCCGAACATCTGATGGTCACCGGCGATCTCGTCAATCTCGCCACGCCGATCGAGATCAGGCTGGCCGGCGAGTGGCTGGACAGCATCGGCAAGCCCCTGGAAACGACCGTCGTGCCGGGCAATCACGATGCCTATGTGCCGGGCGCGCACGATCGGTCCGTCCGCGCGTGGTATCCCTTCATCGCCGGCGACGAGTCTCCGGAAGACTGGCCGGACGAGGAACACGTTTTCCCGACCTACCGCCAGCGCGGCCCGATCGCGATCATCGGCTGTTCGACCTCCAATGCAACGCTGCCGTTTTCTGCCGGCGGTTATTTCAGCGCCCGCCAGGCGCGCGAAACGGCCAATCTTCTGAAGCGGGCCAAGGCGGACGGTCTCTTCCGCGTCGTGCTCATCCACCATCCGCCAATCCGCGGCGCGGCGCCCTCGCATAAACGCATGATCGGCATCCGGCGTTTTGCCGCGGCCCTGTCTGTCGGTGGCGCCGAACTCGTGCTGCACGGGCACACGCATCTGAACACCGTCTACACGCTGAAGACCCATCACGGTGACGTGCCGGTCGTCGGCATCGCATCGGCCTCGCAAGGGCCCGGCGGACACAAACCGCGCGCCGCCTACAATTTCTTCACCCTGTCGGGGAAGCCCGGCGCCTGGAATCTCGCCTGCGACCGCTACGGCCTCACCGAAACGGCGGATGCCATCGAACACCAGCAGCGGCGCATTCTGTTGGGCAGCGGCGATGCTGTGCCACAACCGCCGCCGCTGGCGCTCGATCTCTAATCATACACGAGCGTTTGTCCCGTTTCGGCGGCCAAGTGCGCCTTTCGCGCCGTCCTCTTGCTGAACAACGATATTCCGCTAGCTTGGCGAAAGCCCGATATGCTTATCTGTGGTCCGACTTTCCCAGACGACGTGAACAGCCAGCGAGAAAAGACAGACGAGCATATGGAACCTGCGCCCGCACGACCGGACATCCGCCGCGACCTCGTCGCCATTTTGCCGAGGCTGCGGCGTTTTGCGCTGGCGCTCTGCCGGGATGAAAATCGGGTTGACGGGCTGGTGACCTTCGCCTGCGAGGAGGCGGTGCTCAAATCGTCGTCGTGGCGCGGGGATATCCGTCTGGAGATCCGCCTGTTTACAGGGCTGCGGCTCATCGCGCGCAAGGATGCGCAGAGGCGCAAGGCGGGCGACGAGCAGACATCCGCCAGGGGCCGCACACCGCGAACCCAGCCGACGCACCGCCTCATAATCGACACGCTTCCGAACGATTCTGCCGCCGTTTTCCTTCTTTGCGCGGTCGAGGGCCTCACCTATCGGGAGGCCGCGTCCGTCATGGGAAGCACGGAAGACCACATCGCCAAATCCATGTTCACCGCCCGTTGTGCGCTGTCTGCGCTGGCATCCAACACCGAAGAGCGAAGGGCCTGATGGCTGACAATCGCAAAAACCCCGAATCGCAGTTTTCCGCACAGCTGGACGGCCAGCTTTCCGAGACGGAAAGTGCCGCGCTGGATGCGCTGCTGGACAATGATCCTGCGACACGGGCCAAGATGGATGCGCTTCGCTACGCCAACGATCTGGGACGCCAACAGTTCGAGGCCATGCTGAAGGAACCGGTCTCGCTTGATCTCGTGCGCTCGATCAAGACGGCATCGGAGCCGCGCCGCGTTGTGCAGCTGCCCGAGACGCCGCTTGACAAGGTCAAGGTGAGAATAAAGCCGACGCTGGCAACGGTGGTCGCCTCGTCCTTGCTGATGTTTGGACTGGGCGCCGGTGCCGGTTACATGTTCGGCGCCCGTCCCAGCATGACCACCTTTGCCGATCTCGCCGGCGATCCGGGCAAGGCCTGGCTCGATGACGTGACCTCGCATTACCGGCTGTTTTCCCGCCAGTCGCGCCATCTTGTCGAGCTGCCAGCCAATGAATCCGCTCATATCGTCGAGTGGCTGATGGCGACCACGGGCGTCTCCTTCCGGATACCGGACCTGACGGAGGATGGGCTGGAATTTATCGGCGCCCGCCTTTATTCCGCGGGCGGCCGTCCGGTCGGACAGCTCGTGTACCGCAACAGCGAGTCGGAGGTCATCGCGATCTCGTTTGCCAAGAGCATGGCGCCGAGCGACACCGAGATGCGGGAAGTGATCCGCGACGACATCGGCCTCGTGACCTGGCAGGGACTGCAGGCGAGCTATGTGTTGACTGGCCCCTCCTCCGACGCCTTCCTCGATACGCTCGCCGCCAAGGTGGCGCGGATCATCTGAACGTCCTGCCTCAGGCGGCGTTCGCCTTTCGTGTGATCCTTTGCTCGACCGGTGCTTTGCGCGCGACCTTGAAGCGCGCAATCATGTCGTAGAGATGCGAGGCTTCTTCGGCGAGGGTTTGCGCGGCGGCATTGGCCTCTTCCACGGTGGCGGCATTGGTCTGCGCCCCCTTGTCGAGGGTGCCGATCGAAGCGTTGATCTCGTTGATGCCGATAGTCTGGTCCCGCGCCGCCGCGGAGATGGCTTGCACATTGCCATCCACTTCGAGCACCTTCTGGACAATATCCCGCAGGGCATCGCCGGTCTGTGCCACAAGCTTCACGCCGTGATCCACCGAGCCCGCAGACGCGGCAATGAGCGCCTTGATTTCTTTTGCAGCTTTGGCGGAGCGTTGGGCCAGTTCCCGCACTTCCTGCGCAACCACCGCAAAGCCCTTGCCCGCCTCGCCCGCCCGAGCCGCTTCCACTCCCGCATTCAGGGCCAGCAGATTGGTCTGGAAGGCGATCTCATCAATCACGGAAATGATGTTCTCGATTTCCTTGGATGACTCTTCGATTTTGCCCATCGCGTTGGTCGCATCATCGACGATCTGGCCTGACACTTCAGCCGAGGTCCGGGTTGCGGCAACCAGTTGGCTCGCTTCCGCCGCCCGACTGCTCGAGTCGCGCACCGTGGTGGTGATGTGATCGATGGCCGCCGCCGTTTCCTCGACAGAGGCGGCCTGCTGTTCGGTATTGCGCGCAATGTTATCGGACACGGAGCGAATGACCTCGGCATTGGCGGCAAGCACTTCGGCCGAATGCTGGATGGACCCCACCGTCGATTCCAGGGACCGAGCCGCATTGTTGAAGTCCAGACGCGTCTGCTCAAGGGCCATGTCGATCTTGTCCGTGATCTCGACCGTCAGGTCGCCACTCGCCAGACGCCCGATCGCCTTGCCGATGGTTTCGACGGCAACCATCCGAGCGGTAATGTCGGTGGCAACCTTGACGACTTTGTAGACCACGCCGCGGGAGGAAAAGACCGGCGTATAGGCCGCCTGAATCCAGACCTTGCGTCCGCCTTTGCCGACACGCATGAAGTTGTCGGCAATATATTCGCCGGCCCTCAACCTTTCCCAGAACCGCTGGTAGTCACTGCTGTTGCGATAGACCGGATCACAGAACATGCTGTGATGTTGCCCCAAGACCTCATTTTCCTGATAGCCCATGGCCGAGAGGAAATTGTCGTTGACTTTGAACACGCGACCATCGGGTTCGAACTCGATGATGGCTTGCGATTGATCGATCGCGCGAAGACGGTTGTTATCGTCCAGCGCCTGGATTTTTGTTTTCGTAATGTCGCTTGCGAGCTTCAGGATGCGGACAACCTTGTTCCCGTGGAAGACCGGGTTGTAGGTCGCTTCGATCCAGACGTCCTGCGATGTTTTGGACTGGCGGCGAAATTGTCCGCTCTTGAAATTCTCTTTCGCGAGGTCATTCCAGAAGGAAACGTAATCCGGAGAATTGCGGATGGCATCTTCACAGAAGATGCGATGATGCTTGCCGAGAATCTCGGACAGTTGGTAGCCCAGGGTCTTGCAAAAATTCTCATTTGCACTGAGCACGGTGCCGTCGGGCTTGAACCAGATCATCGCCTGTGAGGCGGAAATGGCATCCAGATCATCCGCAAGTTTCGAGGCATTAAACAGACTACGCCACGACATCATACCCTCCGGATCCGTGGAATTTCCACACGGCATTCAACCCATGGGGGATTTACGATTTGCTAAATTTCAGCATCATGAAATGATATGTCAAAAGTTGTAGTCTCGCCTTTCTCAACTCGCATCAGCGCGCAAACCGGCGCGCAAGCGCCACGCAGAACACCACGCCCACCGTGACGGCCAGCATGGCGGGACTGACCGGCTCACCGAGCAGCAGAGCCGCCAGCAGGAGCCCGAAGAAGGGCTGCAGCAGTTGCAACTGGCCGACAGCGGCGATCCCGCCGATCGCAAGGCCTCGGTACCAGAAGACGAAACCCACCAGCATGCTGAACACGGAAACATAGGCCAGTCCGCCCCAGGCGCCGGCACCGATCACCGACCAGTCTGCCGGGAATTGGCTGAGCGCCAGCGCAAGCATCAGCGGCAAGGCCAGAAGAAGCGACCAGGAAATCACCTGCCAACCGCCCAGCCGCCGGGAAAGGCGCGCCCCTTCCGCATAGCCCAGGCCGCAGACGATGATCGCCGCCAGCATCAGCAGATCGCCCTTGAGGTTCGCCGCTCCGCCCGACTGCAGCGCAAAACCCGCCACCGCCGCACTGCCGAGGCAGGAGAAGAGCCAGAACAGCGGCTTTGGCCGCTCGCCTCCGCGCAGCACACCAAAGATCGCGGTGGCCAGCGGCAGAAGGCCGATGAAGACGATCGACCGGGCCGAGGTGATGCTTTGCAGCGCCAGCGCCGTGAAAAGTGGGAAACCGACGACCACACCAACTGCGATGACGGCAAGCGGGATAAGGTCACTGCGCGCCGGTCGCGCCTCCCGAAGCCCCGCCAGCAATGCTGCCGCCAGAAGCGCCGCAATCACCGCCCGGGCCGAGGTCAAGAACAGCGGCGACAGATCCGCCACCGCCACGCGCGTTGCCGGCAGCGATCCGCTGAAGATCACCACACCCGTGAGGCCGCTGAGCCAGCCATCCATTGACGCCTTCATGATCCCTCGCTTTCGCCTCCGTTTATAGGCGCCGGCTCTGGCAATGACAGGCACAGACAGATACAATTTACACAAACTGTACTGGAGCCACAGGTAGCACAGATGGAGACAGGGACACGCAGGCAGGTGGTGATGGAGGCAATCCGCACCCGCATAGCCGCACGCACGCTCCTGCCGGGCGATCGCCTGCCCTCGGTGCGCGGTTTTGCAGCGACGATGAAAGTCGCGCCCGCAACCGTGGTGGATGCCTATGAACGGCTGGCGGCGGAAGGTCTGATCCGGGCTCAGCGCGGCTCAGGCTTCTACGTCACGGAAGGCCTTCTGCAGCCGCTGACGCTGATGCAGTCCTCGACCCCGCAGGCACGCGCCGTCGATCCCTTCTGGGTCTCGCGCCAGTCGCTCGATGCGGGCGAGGACATCCTCCGCCCCGGCTGCGGCTGGCTTCCGGCCGACTGGATGCCGCAGGAGGCGCTGGGCCGAGCCATGCGGCAGGTGGCGCGGGCGACACCGGAACTCCTGGCTGATTACGGCAGCACCCGCGGTTCGCAGTCCCTTCGGCGCCTGCTGCTCTCGCGTTTTGCCGAAGGCGGAATTGTGGCGCAGCCGGACCAGCTGATGTTGACCAGCACGGGCACACAGGCGCTGGATCTCACCTGCCGCTTCCTGCTGAGATCCGGCGATACGGTGCTGATCGACGATCCGTGCTATTTCAACTTCCAGGCACTGCTGAAGGCGCACCAGGTCAAGGTGGTGAGCGTGCCCTATACGCCCGCCGGACCGGATCCGGACAGGTTTGCGGCGGTTCTGGAGGCCGAGCGCCCCCGCCTCTACCTGACCAATTCCGCCCTTCACAATCCGACGGGCGCCAGTCTTTCAGCGCCGGTCGCACATCGTCTCCTCACGCTGGCCACCCGCCACGGCGTCACGATCGTCGAAGACGACATCTTTGCCGATTTCGAGCCGGAGGCCTCGGTGCGGCTCGCCGCCCTCGATGGCCTGACCCATGTCATCCGCATCGGCAGCTTTTCGAAGACGTTCTCGGCCTCCATTCGCTGCGGCTATATCGCCGCGCGCGCCGACTGGATCGAAGGCCTTGTCGATCTGCAGGTCGCCACCAATTTCGGCGGGCCGAGCCCCATCGCCGCAGAGATCGTCGCGCTCGTTCTCGCAGGCGGCGGTTATCGCAAGCACATGGATCTGCTGCGCCGGCGGCTCGGCCATGCGCGGCGCGAGGTCGAACAGCGTCTGGCAGCGCTTGGCATCGAGCCGGTGCTGCGCCCGCGCGGCGGCTTCTATCTCTGGTGCCGGCTACCGGACGGGGTGGATGCTGCGAGGGTCGCCCAACAGGCGCTGGCAAAGGGCGTCGTGCTGGCACCGGGCAATGTCTTCAGTCTCAGCCAAAGCGCCGGCAATCTCATGCGCTTCAACGTGGCGCAGATGCAGGACAGGCGCATCGACACGGTGCTGGCGGAAGCCCTGCGGGAGGTTCCCTGACAACGAAAAGCGCCCGGCGCGTCGAACGCCGGGCGTCATTCAAGTCACCGTCAGGCGAATTACTTTCCAGCGATCACCTGATTTGCCGCAGAAACGATGGCCTCCAGCGAGGCGGCCACGATGTTCTTGTTGATGCCGACGCCGAACAGCTTTCCGCCGGCATGCTCGACTTCCACATAGGCAATGGCAGACGCGTTCGAGCCGTGCTGCAGCGAATGTTCGGAATAATCGGCGACCGACAGCTCCACCCCGAGATAGATCGACAGCGCGTTGATGAAACCGTCGATCGGGCCGGTACCCTTGCCCTCGATCCGCTTCGTCTCGCCCTTGTCGGTGATCTCGGCCGCGACCACGCGGATGCCCTTCTGGTCCATGCCGGCCGGATAGGTGTGGTGATCGACGAACTTGATGCGGCCTTCCGGCTGCTCCACGTAGCGCTCGATGAAGCGCTCGTAGATCCGCTTGGAGGGCAGTTCCTTGCCTTCCTCATCCGTAATGCGCTGGATGTCTTCGCGGAATTCCACCTGCAGGTTGCGCGGCAGGTTGATGCCATGATCCTGCTGCAGGATATAGGCGATACCGCCCTTGCCGGACTGCGAATTGATGCGGATGATCGCCTCGTAGGTGCGCCCGACATCCTGCGGGTCGATCGGCAGGTAGGGCACTTCCCAGACCGGCGAATTGGCCGACTTGATCGCCTTCATGCCCTTGTTGATCGCATCCTGGTGCGAGCCGGAAAACGCCGTGTAGACCAGTTCGCCAACATACGGATGACGCTCGGGGATCGTCATCTCGTTGGAATATTCATAGACCGCCTTGATGCGCTCGATGTCGGTGCAATCCAGTTCCGGATCAACGCCTTGCGTGAACATGTTGAGCGCCAGCGTCACCACATCGACATTGCCGGTGCGCTCGCCATTGCCGAACAAGGTGCCTTCGACGCGGTCGGCACCGGCCATCAGGCCGAGTTCGGTCGCGGCAATGCCGGTGCCCCGGTCGTTGTGCGGATGCAGCGAGATGATGACGTTGTCGCGGTTGTCGATGTTGCGGCACATCCACTCGATCTGGTCGGCATAGATGTTCGGCGTCGCCATTTCGACGGTGGACGGCAGGTTGAGGATCAGCTTGTTCTCCGCCGTCGGCTTCACTTCGGCGATGACGGCGTTGCAGACCTCCAGCGCCACCTCAAGTTCCGTGCCGGTAAAGCTTTCCGGCGAATATTCGAAGCGGTACCCGCCGCCGGCCTTCTGGGACATGTCCATGATCATCTTGGCCGCATCGACGGCGATCTGCTTGATGCCGGGCACATCCTTCGCAAACACCACCCGGCGCTGCAGCTCCGAGGTCGAGTTGTAGAAGTGGATGATCGGCTGGTGCGCACCTTCCAGCGCCTCGAAGGTCCGCGTAATCAGTTCGGGACGGCACTGCACCAGCACCTGCAGGGAGACATCCTGCGGCACACCACCCTCTTCCACGCACCAGCGGGCAAAATCGAAATCGGTCTGCGAGGCTGACGGGAAACCGATCTCGATTTCCTTGAAGCCCATGTCGAGCAACAGCTTGAACATGCGCGCCTTGCGGTCATGGCCCATCGGATTGACCAGCGACTGGTTGCCGTCGCGCAAGTCCACCGAGCACCAGATCGGCGCCTTGTCGATCACCTTCGACGGCCAGGTGCGATCCGGAATGTTGATGGTGGGGTAAGCACGATATTTGCGGGCGGCATCGGGCATGCCCTTTTTGCCGGAAGCGGTCACAGCTGTGGCGGAATGGTTGGCGTCCATGGTCTCTTCTCCTTCGCGTCCAGCGTCGGCGCTTGTGGCAAAAGCCTGTGACAGCGCCATAACGGTGGATCAAGGCCTCAGGTGAGGCTTTTGGTCTTCAAACGGGGATTTTGTGCGAGGAGCTGATGCCGGCAGGCTTGATCGGCCGCCGGGCGCTCCTCAAAGGACCCGGCAACCGCGGATAAGGCCGAGGAGAAGAAGCGAGTTTGGCACCGACGCGACGAAACCGACCGCGGGGCGGTCCGTTATCTTCGTCGCAGCTATGGATGTGCCGTTGATCGTCATGGAGATGTGATAACGCGGGACTGAAGAGAGTGCAAGCAGGTTATTCGGCGGCATCTTTCCGCTGGTCTTCCAGCTTTTCCGTCAGCCAGCTTTCCAAAAGAGAGTCGCGCGAAAGCCCAAGCTCCTTGGCACGCCTATCCAATCGCAGCAGTGTTCCACGCTTCACGACAACGGTCATCTCCACCGGTTCCAGATTGGGTCGAGTGGCCTTGCTCCAGTCGACATAGGCGCTGATATCCTCGCCATTATCGAACTTCCGGTCAAATTCCTCAGCGGTTATTTTCTGCATAACGAAGCCTTTCCGCCGGTCTGGCGTGCCTCACCGATATGATCCGGACGACATCCCCGCGCATCGTATAGATACCGGTCCAAAATTTTTCGCCAATACGGCCAATGGTGATCCGTCTCAACTCCAGATCATGGTTCGCTTCGGCATCAATACGAAAATCATCGTACCACAACGCCTGGGCTTCGACAAAGTCGATCCCATGCTTTTCCTGGTTTGCAGCGTTCTTTGCCGGATCGAACTCGAATTCCATATCCGCATCAAAGCACAACCTCTCGGTGAAATCGAGAACTTCAACCTTTCTCCGCCACGCGCTTTAATCCCAGCATGACAGCCCCTGCCAAAAGCCCCCAGAAAGCGCCGGAGACGCCGGCAAAGGCCGTGCCGGACGCTGTGACGAGGAAGGTAATGGCCGCGGCCTCGCGGCTCTCGGCATCGCGGAAGGCCGCCTGCGCGGCGCCTGAGAATGCCCCGATCAGGGCAAGCCCCGCCACCGCCTGCAACAGGATCGGCGGTGACAGCGCCACGAAAGCGATGATTCCCGACGCCAGAAGGCCAAGCAGGATATAGCCGATGCCGGCAACGATTGCCGACCAGTAGCGCCGCGCCGGATCGGGATGGGCCTCTTCGCTGGCGCACATGGCCGCGGTGATCGCTGCGAGATTGACTGGTACTGCGCCGAAGGCCGCACCAAGGCCGGAGAACAGGCCGGACGCCACGAAGAGGGAGTTCGGCGCCGGCTCATAGCCGTTCACCTTCAGGATCGCGATCCCCGGAATGTTCTGCGAGGCCATGGTGACGATGAAGAGCGGCACGGCAACCGAGATGAAGCCGTGCAGAGTAAAGACCGGCGCCACCAGAAGCAGTTGCGGATGAATGGACTGGCCAAGTTGCGACAGCACATCATCAGGTAGCTCCACACCGAAGACCAGCACCAGCGCGAAGGCAAGAAGCGCCGCCGGCACCGCCCACAACCGCTTCCAGATCACCACCAACATCCAGGTAGCGACAATCGGCAGCCCGAGACTGGGATTGAAGGCGACAGCCTTCACCGGGGCAAGGCACAGGTTGACGAGAATGCCGGCCAGCATCGCATTGGCAAGCGGCGCCGGGATGAGACGGATGGCGCGGCCAAGCGGTGAAAACAGGCCGGAAATCACGATCAGCCCGGCACAGAGAATAAAGGCGCCGACAGCGACCGGAAAACCACCCTCGATCAGTCCGACGCCCGTCAGCAGGGCGGCCCCGGGTGTCGACCAGGCAATGCTGATCGGCATGCGATACCAGAGCGGCAGCAGGATGCCGAGCACGCCCATCAGCACCGACAGCACCAGAAGCGCCGAGGCCACCTGATCCGGCCCCGCCCCCATGGCCGTCAGCCCCTGCATGATGACAGCAAACGAGCTGACGAAGCCGACAAAGGCAGCAAGCAGGCCCATGACCATGGCTTGAACGGAGAAATCTTTCAGCATGCGAGGCGATCCGGGCGGCAACTGGAAATAAGTCTGCGACTGCAACCAGAATCCGCCGCGGCGGACAAGTGCAAAACCGGCACACTCCGTACGAAGATCCGGCCAGCCAGAACCCGCGCAGGGCAACCAGGGTTTACCCTGACACGCATTTGCAAGGCAAAGGCCCGCTTTGCCTCTTGCTTTGCGCCCCCCTTTTGCATAGGACCCCCTCCGACGCATTCGGGGCGTCCCGTTCACTTCCGCCGGAAACGGCTGGGTTCACGAAGGATAAAGCCTTGATCCAGACTCCCTATTACCTCATCGACAAGTCAAAGCTTCTCGCCAACATGGAGAAGATCGCGTGGCTGCGCGAACGCTCCGGTGCCAAGGCGCTTCTGGCGCTCAAATGTTTTGCCACCTGGGGTGTGTTCGATTTCATGCGCGATTACATGGACGGCACGACGTCGTCCTCGCTCAACGAAGTGCGCCTTGGCCACGAGCGGTTCGGCAAGGAGACGCATGCCTATTCGGTGGCCTATGCCGATTACGAGATCGACGAGGTGGTGTCCCACGCCGACAAGATCATCTTCAACTCGATCGGCCAGCTGCAGCGGTTTGAACAACAATCCGCCGGCATTATCCGCGGCCTGCGGCTGAACCCCGGCATATCATCCTCCAGCTTCGACCTAGCCGACCCCGCCCGCCCCTTCTCGCGGTTGGGCGAATGGGATGTGAGCCAGGTCGAGCCGGTGATGGATCTGATCTCCGGCTTCATGATCCACAACAACTGCGAAAACGGCAATTTCGATCTCTTCGACACCATGCTCGGCCAGATCGAGCAAAAGTTCGCGCCGCTTCTGAAGAAGGCCGAGTGGGTGAGCCTTGGCGGCGGCATCCACTTTACCGGCCAAGACTATCCGCTCGAAAAATTCGCCGAACGCCTGAAGCGCTTTGCCGGAGACTACGGCGTAGAGGTCTATCTGGAGCCCGGCGAGGCCTCGATCACCAAATCGACGACGCTCGAAGTCACCGTGCTCGACACGCTCTATAACGGCAAGGACCTTGTCGTGGTGGATTCATCCATCGAAGCGCACATGCTGGATCTTCTGATCTACCGTGAAAGCGCGAAGGTTTCCCCCAACCAGGGACCACATCGTTACATGGTCTGCGGCAAGTCCTGCCTGGCCGGCGACATTTTTGGCGAGTTCGATTTTCCGAGCGAGCTGAATGTCGGCGACCGGATCTCGATCCAGGACGCCGCCGGTTACACGATGGTCAAGAAAAACTGGTTTAACGGCGTGAAAATGCCGGCAATCGCCATCCGCGAACTGGATGGCAGCCTCAGGACGGTCCGTGAATTTTCTTACGCGGACTACGAACAAAGCCTGTCCTGAAATTCCTCAGGGTCAAGGTTTCTGACGATTGGACAAGGAGTTGGTCCCCATCATGAAAAAGAACGTCCTCATCATCGGCGCCGGCGGCGTCGCGCAGGTCGTGGCGCACAAATGCGCACAGAACAATGACGTGCTGGGCGATATCCATATCGCATCGCGCACCAAGGCGAAGTGCGACGCCATCATTGCCTCGGTCCACGAGAAGAAGGCGATGAAGAGCGAAGGCGTTCTCGAAGCCCATGCGCTCGACGCCCTCGACATCGACGCCACCAAGGCGCTGATCACCAAGCTTGGCGTGCAAATCGTCATCAATGTCGGCACCGCCTTCCTCAACATGTCGGTCTTGCGCGCCTGCATGGACACGGGCGTCGCCTATATCGACACGGCGATCCATGAAGAGCCGAACAAGATCTGCGAAACCCCGCCGTGGTACGGCAACTACGAATGGAAGCGCGCCGCCGAATGTGCGGAAAAGGGCGTGACCGCCATTCTCGGTGCAGGTTTCGATCCGGGCGTCGTCAACGCCTATGCACGGCTTGCCAAGGACGAATATCTCGACAAGGTGACCGATGTCGATATCGTCGACATCAATGCCGGCAGCCACGGCAAATACTTCGCCACCAACTTCGACCCGGAAATCAATTTTCGCGAATTCACCGGCGTCGTCTATTCCTGGCAGGGCGGCGAATGGAAGGTCAACAAGATGTTCGAGATCGGCAAGGACTACGACCTGCCGGTCGTCGGCACGCGCCGCGCCTATCTCTGCGGCCATGACGAAGTGCATTCGCTGGCCAAAAACATGGACGGCGCCGACGTGCGCTTCTGGATGGGCTTTGGCGATCACTACATCAACGTCTTCACCGTGCTGAAGTCGATTGGCCTCTTGTCCGAACAGCCGGTCAAGCTGGCCGACGGTTCCGAAGTCGTGCCGCTCAAGGTGGTGAAAGCCTGCCTGCCGGATCCCGCCTCGCTTGCCCCCAACTACGAAGGCAAGACCTGCATCGGCGACTACGTGAAGGGGTTCAAGGACGGCAAGGAAAAGACCGTCTTCCTCTACAACGTCGCCGACCACAAGGAAGCTTACAACGAAGTGGGCAGCCAGGGCATCTCCTACACCGCCGGCGTTCCCCCGGTTGCGGCCGCCATGCTCGTCGCCACCGGCGAATGGGACGTGAAGAAGATGGCGAACGTGGAAGAACTGCCGCCGAAGCCGTTTATCAATCTGCTCAACAAGATCGGCCTGCCGACGCGGATTCAGGACGAGGATGGCGACCGGGCTGTGGAGTTCTGATCGGCGTTCGGGATGGGATGAAAGATGCAACCCCGCTGGAGGAATTCGGCGGAGTTTTTCGTTGCCGACAACGCCCCTCCGTCGTCTGCTCAGGGCGAAGTCCCGAGGGTCTCTGTCACCATCGACAAAAATACGGTCGGCAATGCTAGTGAAGTCTAAAGCGTGTCGCGCCAAACCAGATTCGGTATTCCGGTTTGTTTGGATTTATGATTCATTTGCCCATGGAAGGAGAAGCGCCATGGGCAAGCCGCATCCGATGGAGTTGCGTGAGCGTGTCGTTGCATTTGTGAACGAAGGCAATAGCAATCGGGAAGCCGCCCGGCATTTCCGGGTTTCGCCCCGGTTCGTCAACAACATGATGATCCTGCACCGTTCCTCTGGTTCTCTTCGCCCCGCCAGACAGGGCCATCCGCCTGGCAGTAAACTTTCGCCTCATGCGGAGTGGATCAGCGAGCGCGTTGCTCTGCATGGCGAAGTGACCCTGGACGAACTGTGTCTCGAACTGGCCGAGCGCGGTATCGACGTCCACCGCGCCACCGTCGGGCGGTTTCTACACCAGCTTGGGCTGAGCAATAAAAAAAAGCCTCAAGGCAAGCGAGCAGCGCAGACCGGAGATCGCCAAGGCGCGTGATCTTTGGATCAACCGCCGAAAGCGGTTCTTCAACAAAGCGTTGTCCCGGCTCATCTTTATCGATGAGACGTCCACGAATACCCGCCTGACGAAGCGCACCGGATGGTCTGCCAAAGGCAGCCGCTTTGCGGCTTACGCTCCCTTTGGCCACTGGAAGACGCAGACATTCATCGCCGGACTGCGCTGCCATGGCCTGACCGCGCCGTGGATCGTCGAGGGGCCCATGAACGGCCGCATCTTCGAAACATGGATCGAAACACAGCTTGCGCCGACACTGTCGCCCGGCGATGTTGTCATCCTCGACAATGTCGGCTTCCACAAAAGCGAGAAAGCCGAGCAGCTGGTCAAGGCAAAGGGCGCCTGGCTGCTCTTCCTGCCGCCCTATTCACCGGACCTGAACCCCATCGAAATGGCGTTCTCAAAGCTCAAGGCGCTCTTACGAAAGCGAGCCGCCAGAAGCTTCGATGCGATTGCCCAAGCCCTCGGCGACATCATCAGCCTCTTCTCCGTCACCGAATGCAGAAACTTTTTCCGCGCAGCAGGATATGAGGCAAAATAAATGCGACACGCTTTAGCCTCTGTGCGTGCACAGCTTCGACATACCTCACCTCCCATTCCATGCAAGCTGTACCCCAAGTTCCGGCAATGAAAGCACCTCGATGCCATTGCCGAGAGGATAGGCCTCGCGTCCGGGGTAGACGACGATGCGGCGGTCCGGCTGCAGATCGAGGCAGGCGTGGTGGAAACCGCGTTCGACCGTCGGCGCAAGGCTTCTCTTGATCTCGATCGCCCATCGACCACCGCCAGGCAGTGTAATGACGAGATCAACTTCCGCACCGGCCGAACTGCGATAGAAGTGGGGACGCGCGCCCTCAGGCATAACCGCATGAAGGGTTTCGATGACGAAGCCTTCCCAACTTGCCCCCGCAACAGGATGGCCCAGAACATCCTCAATAGTTGTCAGACCGAGCAGGCTGTGGAGCAGACCTGTATCGCGCACATACACCCGTGGTGCCTTGACCAGCCGCTTGCCGGCATTGCTGTGCCAGGGTTCCAGCCGACGCACCAGAAGCAGGTCGACCATCAAATCGAGATAGGCGGCCACCGTCTTGCCGTCCACACCGAGGGAGCGCGCAAGTTCCGCTGCATTGAGGAGAGCGGACTGATGATGGGCGAGCATCGTCCAGAAGCGGCGCAGTGTCTCCGCCGCAATACGCGGGCCGAGCAGCGGAATATCGCGTTCCAGATAGGTACGGATGAAATCGATGCGCCAGCGTTGGCTGATCGAATCGGTCCCGGCCAACAGACTGTCCGGAAAACCGCCTCGCACCCAAAGCTGGTTGAGATCATCGGGCGCAACTTCGAGGCCATGGATCGGAGTTAGTTCCAAATAAGCGATCCGTCCAGCGAGGCTCTCCCCGGACTGTTTCAGGAGATCCATGGACGCCGATCCCAGCAGCAGGAAGCGACCGCTGCGCAAACCCTTCCGGCGCCCTTTATCGATCAGGCCACGCAGATTCAGAAACAAACCCTGCGCACGATGCACTTCGTCAAGTATGACGAGCTTGTCCTCATGCCCGGTGAGATAGAGTTCGGGCTCCGCGAGCTTTGCACGATCTGCATCGGATTCCAAGTCGAGATAAATGGAGGGACGTTGCTCTGCAATGTCGAGAGCCAAGGTCGTTTTCCCGACCTGCCGCGGGCCGAGCAGCACCACAGCAGGATTGCTGTCCAGCAGGGCGAACAGTTCGGCGGATTTTCGTCGCGGTATCATCCTTGCAATTATGGAGAACAGTTCCAGAATTGCAAGGTTAATCGGCGCTTGATCTAGACTTGTTACCCCCCGAGCCCCCGCAGCTCCGCCTCCGTCAGTTCCCGCACCGCGCCCTTTTCCAGCGTCCCCAGTTCCAGGCGGCCGATGGCGATACGGATGAGGCGCAGCACGGGGATGCCCTCCACCTCCAGCATGCGGCGGATCTGGCGGTTTTTGCCTTCGGTCAGCACGAATTCCAGCCAGCTGTTCTTCTCGCCCTCGCGGATCAGGGTCACGCGCTCGGCACTCAGGAATTCGCCCTTGTGTTCGACGCCGGCGGCAAGGCGGGCAAGCGTCTCCGGGTCCACCTGCCCCTCCACCTGCACGTGATAGGTTTTTGCCACATGGGTTTTCGGGTCCATCAGGCGGTTGGCGAAATCGGTGTCGTTGGTAAAGAGCAGCAGGCCTTCGCTCGCCTTGTCCAGCCGCCCGACGGCGGAGAGGTGCGTGGCGTCCACTTGCTGCAGGCAGTCGAAGACGGTGGGGCGGCCTTGCGGATCATGCCGTGTGGTGACGAGCCCGCGCGGCTTGTTCAGCATCAGGTAGAGCCGCTTTTCCGCCGCGACCCGTTTGCCATCCACGAAGATGACGTCTGCCGCAAGATCCACCCAGGTCTCCGGATCGGTCACGAGACGGCTGCCGAGGCGCACCCTGCCTTCCGCGATCAGCACCTGCGCCTCGCCGCGCGAGCAGAAGCCGAGCTTGGAGAGCGCCCGCGGCAGGGTGGCGCGCTTGCCCGTCTCGGCCTGTCGAGGCTGGGCCTGCCTGCCACGGCGGGCATCCGGCGCCTTGGCCGGTCTGGAGGGCGGGCGGTTTCGGCTGTTTTTCACCATGCTGATCTGAGACCGGACCCCGTTGCCCAAAACATGCTTTGCCCATAAAGCAGAGCCGGACCGTTTGGAAGAGAGGCCCCCCATGAACCAGACCGAGATCATCCACCAGACTGCCGTCATTGCGGAACTCGCCACCGTGCGCGATTACTGGCGGTATGCGATCTCGCGCTTCAACGCAGCGGAACTGAGCTATGGCCACGGCACCGATACGGCCAGCGACGACGCCGCCTTCCTGATCCTCGATTCGCTTGAACTGCCGATCGACGTGCTCGATCCCTTTTTGGATGCCAAACTCCTGCACGACGAGCGCCGGATGCTCGCCGAGCGTATCGAGAGGCGCGTGACGAGCCGCAAGCCGTCCGCCTATCTCACCGGCCGCTCCTATATCCAGGGCGTGCGATTCCATGTGGACGAGCGGGTCATCGTGCCGCGCTCGCATATCGGCGAGATCCTGTTTGCCGAATATCTGAACGAGAACGGTTCGTCCTTCCTGCCGGAACCCATGCTGGTGGAAAGTGCGGTCGATATCTGCACCGGCTCCGGGTGCCTTGCGGTGCTTGCGGCAAAGTTTTTCCCCAATGCGCGGGTCGATGCCGTGGATCTCTCCGCCGATGCGCTACAGGTGGCTGCCATCAACGTGGAAGCGCACGAGGTGGAAGACCAGGTGGAGCTGCTGGAGGGCGATCTGTTTGCCCCGCTGGAAGGCCGGACCTACGACCTCATCATCACCAATCCGCCCTATGTCGATCACGCCGCACTCGAAGGCTATCCGCCGGAATACCAGGCCGAACCGCGGATCGCCCATGACGGCGGCGAGGATGGGCTGGATCTGGTGCGCCGCATCCTCTCCGACGCACCGCGGTTCCTGAATGCCGGCGGCGGTCTGCTCTGCGAGATCGGCTCGGGCCGCGAGATCCTGGAAGAAGAATTCCCGCACCTGGAATTTTCCTGGATAGAGACGGCGCAATCGCAGGATGCGGTGTTCTGGATCTCGGCGGAAGCGCTCGGCGTCGAATGACGCGGGAGGTCACGCCGTTAAACGGTGAAACTGCTCCAGCTCGGCAATGGGCAGCGGACGGCTGAAGTAAAACCCCTGGAAATATCGACAGCCGGCACTGGTCAGCGCCGCAAGCTGCGCCTCGGTCTCCACCCCTTCGGCAATCACCACGAGATGGAGCGTCTCGCTCAAATGCAGGATCGCTTCCACGATCGGCATGTTGCGCGGATCGGTCTGCAGGTCGCGCACGAAGGACTGGTCGATCTTCAACTGGTCGAGTGGCAGGCGCTTCAAGGAACTGAGCGATGAATAGCCGGTGCCGAAATCATCGAGCGACCAACTGATTCCGGTCCCCTTCAGCGCGGTCATCTTCGCCACCACGGTCGCCACATCGTCGGCCAGCGCACTTTCCGTCAATTCCAGCTTCAGCCGGGATGCGGGCGCCCCGCTGAGCGCGAGGATGGAACGAACCTGCTCGACGAAATCCGGCTGGCGAAACTGCGATGCACTCACATTGACCGCAATCGTCAGGTGCGCCGTCGCGGGATCTTTTGCCCAGACCTGCAGTTGCGCGCAGGCGGTGCGCAGCACCCATTCGCCGATCGGGATGATCAGGCCGGTTTCTTCCGCCAGCGGAATGAACTCGCCGGGTGAGACATGACCGCGCGTTGGATGTCGCCAGCGCAGCAGGGCTTCTGCCCCGATCATTCGGGCCGTATGGTCCATCTGCGGCTGGTAGTGAAGGTGAAACTCACCGCGGGCAACCGCCTGGCGCAATTCGCCTTCCAGCGAGCGCCGGAGCGTCATGTTCGCCTGCATGATCGCTATGGCGACACAGGTGGATCCGATGCCGGTGATGTTGTTGGCCCACACGCCGGGCCAGCCGGCAGACACGCCGGTGAGGTCGTCCATTTGCAATGCGGGGATCAACTCGACCTGGAATGCCACGAACACCACAAGGCTTGTGATCGGCAGAAAAAGCCGAAGATAAAAGCCCTCGCTGGAAAAGGCCAGCAACGCAGCCGCTGCCACCGGCAGGAGGTTCATGTGAATCGACCGCGGAACACCATCCACCGGCACATCGGCGAGCCCGCACAGGATGACGGTGACGAACACCAGATGCGCGAAAAAAATCATGCTGACGCGCTGATGGCCATAAAACACCAGGGCGAGCATGATGCCCCCGCCGACGACCACCATTGCGGTGAAGGAAAGATTCCACAGATTGCCCAGTCGGAAATAGACATAGGACCAGATCGAGCCGACGAGAATGCTGAGCACGCCGGCGACCAGGATCAGATTTCGGACCCGCCAGTCATGTCTCTGGGCAGCCGTCCAACTCATCGTCTCTTCGTGAAAAGAAAGACGATGGCGCACCCTTGCAAAAAATGCCTCCAGCAAACCTGGCAATATCGTGGCCTTCTCAAATCAGCGGCAGGTCATCCAAATCATCGGTCCATCGACAACAGAACAAGCCGATCGACCCGAAGGCAGCGATCCATCCGGTAAAACTGAACACATCCATGCGTTAAAATCTGCATCCAGAATACCAGTATTCTCACTGAGCCGTTTCAAATCGGTTGATACGCCCCCTAAAAATCCACCGGAAATTGACGTCAGCGCACGAGGGCGGACTCGGCTGCGGCAATAACGGCCTGGGTCAGCCCCGACAATTGCTCATCGACCATACGATTGACCTGCCAATAGAGCGGCACATCCAGAACGGTGCCGGGCGCCAGGTCGATCAGGCGACCGCTTTCCAGATGCTCCTTCACCAGCAGAGCCGGGTTCATACCCCAGCCGGTGCCGGCAAGGCTTGCCTCGACAAACGCATGCGTCGAGGGCAGCCAGTGGGTGGGATGATTGACGGTGCGACCGCAGATCGCGTGGATCCACTGCTCCTGCAGCCGATCCTTCTGATTGTAGGTGAGCGCCGGCGCCTTCGACAGGGAACCCGCATCGACGCCCTCGGCAAAGTGACGGGCCGCGAAGTCCGGGCTTGCGGTGGCATGGTAACGCAGGTTGCCAAGCCGCGTCATGCGGCACCCCTGCACCTGCTTGCCATGCCCGGTGACGGCCGCCAGCACCCTGCCCTTCTGCAGCCATTCGGCCGTGTGCTCCTGGTCGTCCACTTCAATCTTCAAGAGATAATCGGAGGCGTTGGCAAAATCGCAGATCGCCTTGAGAAACCAGGTCCCCAGGCTGTCGGCATTGGTGGCCAGATGCAACGTCACTTTCAGAGCCGGAGCATCCCGCTCCGTCAACTGCGGCAGGTTCTGCAGCAACTCCTTTTCCAGCATGCCGACATGCTCGATATGCCGGCACAACCAGGCGCCCTGATCCGTGGCGCTGCAGGGCGTGCCGCGGCTGATCAGCACGGTCCCGAGCCGTTCCTCCAGTTGCTTGACGCGCTGGGAGATAGCCGATGGCGTGACATGCAGCAGGCTGGCCGCACGCTCGAAACTCCCCGTCTGGACGACTGCTGCAACGGCAGAAAGGGCTGCGTAGTCCAGCATCATTAGCTCCGCTTAATCGGCACAAGGATTTCTCGTTCGATATTTAGCCCAGCTGCATTTAACAAAAGCGAAACCCAATGGTGGAGATTGAATCTTTGTTGGATTTCGGCGTTTACGTCACCGGGCTTGGCATGGGCCTCAGTCTCATCCTCGCCATCGGCGCCCAGAACGCCTTCGTGTTGCGGCAGGGCCTGCGCAGTGAGCACGTCTTCCTCGTCTGCCTCACCTGCGCCACCTCGGACGCGATCCTGATTACGCTCGGCGTGACCAGCTTCGGCCAGGTGGCGACCCTGCTCCCCTGGCTCGATCCTGCGATGCGCATGGCCGGCGCTGCCTTTCTCCTCTGGTATGGCGCGCGCAGCCTGCGCTCCGCGTTCACCTCGACGGAAGCCCTGGCCACCAATGCGGGCGCAGCGGTTCCCGTCGGCCAGGTATTCGCCACCTGCCTGGCGCTCACATGGCTCAATCCGCATGTCTATCTGGATACGGTCGTGCTGCTTGGTACGATTTCCACGCAGTTTCCGGGTCGCACGTTAAGCTTCGCCCTGGGGGCGACCAGCGGCTCGTTCCTGTTCTTCTTTTCCCTCGGCTATGGCGCGGCGTGGCTACGCCCGCTGTTTGCCCGCCCATCCGCCTGGCGTCTCCTCGAAGGGGTGATCGCGCTCGTCATGTGGGCCATCGCCGCCCGGCTGCTCATCGGCGGTTGATCGCTACCGGGCCAGCATGCCGTTCAGCACCAGGTCGCAATGGCGGCGGATGAAATCCTCTCGGCTGCCAAAACTGTCCTTGGGAAAGATGTCACGGGCGACAGCAAAGAGAACGAGCGGCGCCACGATCATCCGCGGATCGATATCCTGGACCGGGATGCGTAACTCGCCTCGCGCCTCGGCGCGCATCAACATGGCCTTCATTGTGCCCAGGCCGAGCTCCATGGTGATCTTCCGATGCAGCTCAATCAGGTGCGGAAAGCGCGTCCCCTCGCCGATCAGGATCCGCATCAGAATGCCGGCCTCTCCCTCCATGAGGTGGGAGTACATGGTCTCAAGGAAGCGTTGCAGCAGTTCGGCTGTCGTCCCTTCGAAAGAAGCCACCAACTGGCCCATGGCTTCCATGTTGGAGACGATCCGCTCCTTCATCGCCGCTTCGAACAACGCCTCCTTGGAGGGGAAATAGAGATACACCGTGCCCTTGGCGATGCCGGCGCGTTTGGCCACGTCTTCCAGGCGGGTACCGGCAAAGCCGTTCTCCCGGAACAGTTCCAGCCCTGCATCGATGATTTCGGACGGTCTCGCCTCCTTGCGGCGCTGACGCCGGCGCGGGCTCTGTTCCACATCCATATTGTTTTCCTCATGCCTTTCCGCTATTAATGACCGAAAAGTCATTAAATCGCCAGAGGTCATCATGTCAGAGACGCAGCAAGACACGCAAGCCGTTGCGTCATCGCTCCCCCTGCCCGTGCCACGCGAGGCGCTGGTGGTACCGTCCGCGCGCCCTGCGGAGCGCCCGCGGCTGAAGGCGATCCGCCGTCTCTGGCGCCTGCCCGTTCTGATGGCGATCCTCTTCACAGGCGCGGTCATCGGCCTCTATTTCCAGCCGCCGGCGCTGAAGGCCTTCTTCGGCATCACCGGCCTTCAACCCGGCGGCGGCACCTCGACCCCGATCGCCGTGGCGCCCTCCCCGGCTGCGCTCCCGACGGCTACCGACACGAACGTCTCCGTCACGGCGCTTGGACACCTGCTGCCGCACGGGAAAACCATCACGGTCTCCTCCCCCTATGGCGGCAGCGATGCGCGCATTGCAAAGATCCTGGTGGACGAAGGCGATCCGGTTACGGCAAACCAGGTGCTGGCGGAACTTGACAATCTGCCATCGCTGAAGGCCGCCGTTGCGACGGCGAGAGCCAATCTCGCCGCCAGCGAGGCAACACTTTCGCAGACGAAGCTGACGGTTTCGACCAACCTTGCAGAGGCAAGGGCTACTCAGGAAAGCGCCAAGGCGGCGCTTGACCTTGCGGAAAAGGAACTGGCACGGGCCAAGAGCCTGCAGCAGGGCGGCGCCTCCTCCACTTCCACGCTGCAATCGGCGGAAAGCCAATTGGCGCAGGCGCGCGGCGATCTGCTGAAGGCGATTGCATCCGTCGCCCGCTATGATGCGGCAAGTCCCGCCGATCAGGCCGATATCGCGCTTGCCGCCCGCAATGTCGAGGTCGCAAAGATCCAGCTGGAAACGGCAGAACGGGACATCAGCAAGGGCACGATCGTCTCGCCCATCAACGGCACCGTGATTTCCCTCATCAGCCGCGTCGGGGAAAGGCCGGGCACGACCGGGCTTGCAACGCTCGGCGATACACAAAACATGCAGGTGGAGCTCGAAGTCTACCAAACCGACATCCGGTCGATTGCACCCGGCCAGTCGATCGAGATCAGCAGCCCGGCGCTTGCAACGCCGCTGAAGGCTTTCGTCACCAGGATCGGGCTGGAGGTGGAGCGCCAGACGGTTCTGTCTTCCGATCCAGTGGCCAATACCGATGCGCGCATCGTGCGGGTGACCGGCGATCTGGACAACGCCTCCTCCGAGCGCGCCCGCGGCCTGACCGGGCTCGAAGTCATCGGCCGCATCAGCATTTCGGGGCCGGCATCATGAGCTATCTTCTCGGAAAACTGTTCGGGCGCCTGCCCATCGGCTGGCTGCAACTGCGGCACAACCCGGCGCGCCTGGCAGCAGCCCTTGCCGGCGTCGCCTTTGCCAACATGCTGGTCTTCGTCCAGCTCGGCATCATGGGCGTCCTGAACGGCACCATCAAGACGAGCTATGACCCGATCGTCTCCGACATCATGATCTCGTCGAACGACAGCAACACGCTGACGGAGGGGTCGGCAGTCTCAAGGCGCCTGCTGTTTCGCGCACTCTCCGTACCCGGTATCATCGCGGCCGCCCCCCTTTATATGGGCAAGCTGGACTGGAAACGGCAGGATGGCAACACGGTGAACCTGATGGTCTATGGCCTGCCGGTCGAGGCTGCGGCGTTTGCCGGCCCCCAGGTGCGGCCAGAGATGCCACGCCTGATGCTGACGGATCATGTCCTGCTGGACCACTCGATTCGCGGTGTCGAAGCGCAGGAACTCGCCGACATATCCGAGGCAAATCCTTACCGCCTGGAAGTCCAGGGCCGCACGATCACCGCCATCGGAACGCTCGGTATCGGCGCCGGTTTTTCCGCCGATGGTGCAATGTTCACCTCCGACCAGACCTTCCTGTCGCTGTTTCCGAAAAGGATCGGCGGAACCCCCTCACACATCCTTCTGCATGTGGACGACAAGCAGGCGATCCCATCGCTCGTGGCGCACTTGCGCGAAATCCTGAAGGATGAGCCGGTCATCGTCCGCTCCACCGCCGATGCAATAGCCGAGGATCTCCGCTACCAGACCACAGAGCGCCCCACCGGCGTCATCTTCGGCTTTGGGGTTTTCATGGGTGTGCTCGTCGGCATCGTCATCGTCTATCAGGTGCTATCCACCGATGTCGCCGATCACCTGAAGGAATATGCGACACTGAAGGCCATGGGGTATCCGCACAGCTTCTTTTTCGGCATCGTGCTGGAGGAGGCGCTGGTGCTCGGCGTCCTCGGCTTCGTGCCGGGCTTCCTTCTGTCGAACCTCATCTATAGCCTGTTGTCAGGCGTCACCGCGCTGCCGATCGCGATGACCGGACAGCGCGCCGTCATGGTCCTAGTCGGCACGCTGGCCGCCTCGGTCATTTCCGGCAGCCTTGCCACCCGCCGCCTCAAGGGCGCCGATCCAGCGGACCTTTTCTGATGACCGATAGCCCCATCATCATCCGGCATCTGAACCACTGGTTCGGCAAGGGCGAGGCCCGCAAGCAGGCGCTCTTCGATATCTCGCTGTCCATCGCACTGGGAAGCCTCACCGTGCTGATGGGACCGTCGGGCTCCGGCAAGACGACGGTGCTGACACTGATGGGCTGCCTGCGCGAGGTGATGGATGGATCGATCCTGCTGCTGGGCGAGGAACTGCGCGGTGCTGGCCAGAGGCGCCTCGAGGCCCTGCGCCGTGAGGTTGGCTTCATCTTCCAGGCGCACAATCTGCACGAAAGCCTGACGGCCCGGCAGAACGTCATGATGGGACTGGAAGTGCATGGCCGCGGCGATGCCCAGGCACGCCAGCGGGCGATCGAACATATGCTCGACCTGCTCGGTCTCGGCCACCGCATCGATTATCTGCCGGCATCCCTCTCCGGCGGCCAGAAGCAGCGTGTCGCAATTGCCCGCGCGCTCGTCAGCGGACCGCGGATTGTCTTTGCCGACGAACCGACGGCCGCCCTCGACAAGGAAAGCGGCCTGCAGGTGGTGACCCTGCTGAAGGCGCTCGGCCGTGAGCGCGGCACAACCACCGTCATGGTCACGCACGACAACCGCATCGTCGATCTCGCCGACCGCATTCTTGTGTTGGAGGAAGGCCGCCTCGTCTCCGACACCAAGACGGTTCCGAAAGCCGTGATCGTCTGATCGGCTTGCTAGATATAGAGCGGCGCCATGCGCCGCCAGATGCCGGCGCGATGCGCACGTCCGTCCCACACATGCAGCTGATGCATCACACCCTTTTCCGTCAGAAGGCGGCTGAGATGCCGGTTGTTGTCGAGAAACGGATCGTCGGCACCGATCGCCAGCACCACCTCCAGACGCCTGAGGTGATCAAGATGATCGCCCGGCGGCAGGTTGGGCAGGAAATGGGTCGGCGTGCGAAAATACACCTCGTCGTCATAATAACCGCCCAGAAGGTCATCGAAATGTTCCACTTTCAGCGTCAGGTCGTAGCGGCCGGAAAAGGCGACGAGCTTGCGGAACAGGTGCGGATGGCGCAGCGCAAGGCTTGCCGCCTGGAAGGCGCCCAGGCTGCAGCCCTGGATGATCGTGCAGTCATGCGGGTTGCGCGCCGCCATCAGCGGCAGCACCTCAGAGAGCACATAGTCCTCGAACAGCGCATGCCGCCGGATGCGATCGCCTGGATGCCGCCAGCCGCTGTAGAAGGTCTCGCCCGCCATGCCTTCGATGCAGAAGAGCTGCATCTGTCCGGCTTCGATCTTGCCCGCGAGGCTCGCCACCACGCCCATCTGTTCGTATTCGAAGAACCGCCCCTCACGGGTCGGCAGCATCAGAACCTTCGCGCCGGCGTGTCCAAAGATCAGTAGCTCCATCTCGCGATGAAGGCGGGGACTGTACCAGCGCACATATTCTCGGTTCATGGATCTCCGAAGAATGTCCTGACCTTCTCAGAGAGAAGGTTATGCTGCGTTGCAGCGTCAGGATAATCGAAGTGGCCGGCGTCGAGAATGAAGGTTTCATTAAATTTTTGCGGCACCGCATTGGCGACGGAAAACTGGCAGGGCGGCGCCACCGCCGGGTCGAACCGCGCCGGCGCCACCAGCATCGGCACCGTGATTCGCGTGGCGGCGGTGGCGGCATCAAAGAAACGCAGTGCCTCATCGACGCCCGGATGTGTCTTGCGATAGATCTGAACCGAGGCCGCACTACCGGTGGAGGGCAGCGTCAGCCAGAGCGGCCGATTGCCGAAGGTCGGCACTTCGAGGAAACCACGATCGATCCGTGGGTCGAAGGGAATGCCGAGCGCCCCGATGCCGCCGCCGAAACTGATGCCGCTGTAGCCAATCTGCCCCTCAAGCGCGGGAAACAGCTGAAGCAGCGCCGAGACGGAGACGAAGAGATCCTCGACGCAGCCGCCGATGACATATTGGTCCGGCTTCTCGATATGGTGCAGCACGTGCCAGACCGCGTTGCCGGAAATCGGCGGATGCGGGCTCTTCGACATGCCGCGGAAGCAGGGAAAGAGCAGCGCTGCATCCGTGACCGGATAGTCGAAATCCGGCGCCTCACGCCCGCCATAGCCGTGGCCGACCACGATCCCGCGGCGGATCTCTCCGCTCCTCGGCGTCAGCAACCATCCGCCGATCCGCACACGGTCGGTCGAGGTGAAGTGAATCTCCTCCACCTGCCAAGCCGGATGCGACAAGGCGCTCACGCGCCGCTGCGGCTTTGGCTTCACCTCAAGCGCCCGCTGGTAGCGACCGGCCCAGAACGCGTCGAACCCCTCCGGGGCCTCCGGCGCGCGAAGCGCCTGAAGCGCCTCCAGGCTATAGCCGTAGGTGGGATCGAATGCGAACGGGTGGTCGGTCGGAACGCTCATCGGATGCACCGGTCTTGCAACGCTGCGCGGACATTTGCCGCGCCGCAGATCATGGATACGGAAAACCCCGCCGGATCTCTCCGACGGGGCCAATTTTGCAACGAAGATCGAAAACGATCAGCCGATTTCGGCCTGGCTCTCGACGATCTTCGAAACCAGACCGTAGGAGACGGCATCTTCCGCCGACAGCCAGTAGTCACGGTCGATGTCCTTGGCGATCTTCTCTTCCGTCTGGCCGGTGGCCTTGGAGAAGATCTTGATCAGGCGCTGGTTCATCTTGATGATTTCGCGGGCCTGGATCTCGATGTCGGACGCCATGCCGCGCGTGCCGCCGGACGGTTGGTGCAGCAGGAAGCGGGTGTTCGGCAGGCAGATGCGGCGTTCCTTCGGCACCGATACGTAGATCAGTGCGCCGGCAGACGCGACCCAGCCAGTGCCGATGATCCAGACCTTCGGTTTGATGAACTTGATCATGTCGTGAATCGAATCACCCGATTCGACATGGCCGCCCGGAGAATTCACGTAGATGCGGATATCCTCGTCGGAGGCTGCGGCCAGCGCGACGAGCTGGGTGCAGACCTTCTGCGCCAGTTCCTGCGTGATGCCGCCATAGATGAAGATCGAACGCGACTTGAAGAGGTTCGCCTCCGTTTCCTTCCCGAGTGGCAATTCCTTCGACTTGTCGTCGTCATTCTCATCAAGCATAGAGCGTTCTCCAATGTGGAAGTGCATGCCACCGGACATAATGCGTTCGGGCGCGCAAGACAATGAGCGAAACGGCAAGAGCCGGCCTGAACTTCCGGCAAGGTGAATCCAATTACCGTCATTTTGCGGATGGACAGATTTTTAGGCACTGCCTAATCTTGCGCCTGATGCAGTGCAGCAGATGATAACCTGCCGCTGTCTGTCGATTGTCAAAGGAACCCTTCATGTTGAAACGTCTTTCACTCACCGCAGGCCTTTTTGCCGCCGCTGCCGCTCCGGCCTTCGCCCATCTTGATCCGCTGGCCCATGGTTCCTTTGCCGCCGGCCTCTCGCATCCGGTCTTCGGTGCCGACCACGTTCTGGCCATGGTGGCCGTCGGGCTCTGGGCCGCGCAGATTGCCGCCACACCGGGCCGCCGCGCCGCACTCTTTGCCGTGCCCGCCGCCTTTGTCGGCACCATGGCCTTGGGTTTCGCGCTGGCGGTGTTCGGCGTTCAACTGCCGTTCGTCGAGCCGGCGATTCTCGCCTCCGTCATCGGTCTCGGCCTGCTGGTCGGCCTCGCCGTGCGTCTGCCGGTGGCGGCGTCCGCTGCCGTCGTTGCGGTCTTTGCCCTCTTCCACGGCCATGCGCATGGCGCCGAGCTGGGCCATGCCGGCGCCTGGGCCTTCGGTCTCGGCTTCCTGGTCTCGACCGCGCTCCTGCATGTGGCGGGCCTAGCGCTTGGCCTTCTCGTCAGCCGCACGGCACCGGTCGTGTCGCGGGTGCTGGGAACCCTTGCGGCCCTCGCCGGCCTGTCGCTCGCCTTCGGCGGCTGAAGAGAGCTTCGGGCGGGCGCAACCCGAGCCCTCCCCCCGCCTTACCAAGAATTAAGGCAAAGCCCCGGTGACACGGACCGAATCCGGCCCCATTTCTTTTTCATGGCTGAGGCAAAGAGCCTTTGAGCGAAGGAGAGACCCGATGTTACCGGAAGAACGCCAGCTTTTGACCGCCCTGTTCGACCGTGTTCGCACCGCCGCCGGCACCCCGCGCGATGCCGATGCCGAACGGCTGATTGCCGATGCGGTGCGCGCCGAACCGGCCGCGCCCTATTATCTGGCGCAGGCGGTGATCGTTCAGGAAAAAGGGCTCGAAGCCGCCTCCAAACGTATCAACGATCTCGAAGGTCGGATCCGCGAGCTTGAGGGAAACCTGGCGAAACCGGCACCCCAGCCGGAGGAACGCGGTTTCCTGAGCTCGATCTTCGGCTCCAGCCAGCCGACGCGGACCGCACCGCCCGCACCCTCGCGTCCCGCCTATCCGGCGACCGATCGCGGCGCGCCCTGGAGCCAGCCGCAGGGCTATGGGCAGGCATCTGGCTATTCCCAGGCGCCGACAGGCCCGTGGTCGCAACCTGTGTCCGGCCCCTCCGCCGGGAGCAGTTTCCTCACCGGTGCGCTCGGCACCGCCGCAGGCGTTGCGGGCGGTATGCTGCTTGCCAATTCCCTGAGCGGGATCTTCGGCCATCACATGGCCGGGCTCGGGCTCGGCGCACCCTTGAGCGAAGGCTTTGGCAATGCGCCGGTGGAGGAAACCGTCATCAACAACTATTACGGCGATCCCAGCAATGATCCGCCGCAGATCGATACCGGCACGAATGCCAGCGCCAACCTGGAGCCGGACGACAACCTGCAGCAGGCCGATCTCGATACCAACGATACCGGCTGGAACGACGACACCGATCTCGGCAGCGACGACGGCAGCGATTTCGTCTGATCAAGCACAAAAAGCACCGCGGGAAAGCTCGAGACTTCCCCGCGCTGCAAAGTCTGATCCGAAAGCCGGATTATCCGCGGCCGCGATAGGTCGGCACACCCTGGTCCGGCAGCCAGACCCCTTCCGGCACCGCACCGGTCTGCCAGAAGACATCGATCGGGATGCCGCCGCGCGGATACCAGTAGGCGCCGATCCGGAGCCACTTCGGTTGCAGAAGATCGACCAGCCGCTTGGCGATATAGACCGAGCAATCCTCATGAAAGGCGCCGTGATTGCGGAAGGCGGCGAGGAACAGTTTCAGCGATTTCGATTCGACGAGCGACTCGCCCGGAATGTAGTCGATGACGATATGGGCGAAATCCGGCTGGCCGGTCATCGGGCAAAGCGAGGTGAATTCCGGCGCGGTAAAGCGCACCACGTAATCCGTGCCCGCATTGCTGTTCGGCACTTTTTCGAGAACCGCCGTCTCCGGGCTCGTCGGAGCCTCTACGTGTTTACCGAGCTGCGAGAGCCCGCTGACATCCGTCATGCTCATTTCATTGACCTTCTACAGTAACCTTGAGCCCGTGGGGGCTTTCGCCCTCCGGCTCCACATGAATGGCGAGTGATGCGCCGGGAATAACCGCCTTGATCGCATCTTCCAAGCGATCGCAGATCGTATGCGCCTCACCGACCGGCATCTTCGCCGGCACCACCAGATGGAAATCGATGAAGGCGACAGCGCCAGCACGGCGGGTTCTCAGATCATGCACGCCGAGCGCGCCGGCGGAATGGCTGCGGATCGCCGCACGGATCGCATCTTCCTCTTCCGGCTCGACCGCCTTGTCCATCAGTCCGCCCAGAGAGTGGGAGATGACCTTCGAGCCCTGGTAGAGAATGTTGATGCCGACGATGATGGCGAGAACCGGGTCGAGGATGGCATAACCGGTCAGAAGTGCGAGAATGAGGCCGATCAGCACGCCGGCGGATGTGACCACATCCGACATGATGTGTTGCCCGTCGGCTTTGAGCGCCGGCGAACGATGGCTGGTGCCGATGCGGATGAGAAGCATTGCCCAGGCGGCGTTGATGACGCCGGCCAAGGCATTGATCGCCAGACCCATGACCGGCGCCTCCGGCAGGCGCGGCTCGACCAGCCCGCCCCAGGCCTCCTTGACGATCAGCAGCGCGGCAATGACGATCAGCACGCCTTCGATGACGGCGGAGATATATTCCGCCTTGTGATGGCCGAACTGGTGATCTTCGTCTGCCGGACGCTGCGCATAACGAATGACGAAGTAGGCGATGCAGGCCGCCGCAACATTGACGAAGCTCTCCAGCCCGTCGGACAGAAGCGCCACTGAACCGGTGACCCACCAGGCCAGGAGCTTGAGGCCCATCACGCCAAGCGAGAGCGGGATGCCCCAGAAGGCAAGGCGTTGGACAAGCTGTTTTTCGTCGTCGGTCATCGTCTTTCCGTGCGCATGCGAATGATTTGCAAAAGCCTGAAAACGGCGAAACCGCCGAGCACACTGTAGCGCTCGGCGGTTTCGGTTTCGTGCGCTCTATCGCTCGGATTGACGGCAATGTCAAAGCACTTCGGCAAGCTTTTCCGCTTGCCACAAAACCGCCACCGATGCGATCTTCATCGTGTTCCAGCAGGTGTGGTGCATCTGCTTCGGTCGGACGGGGGCCTTCATGACAGTTTCACAGATCGCTAAAGGCGCCGGGCTTTGTCTCGTCGCGCCGCTGCTGCTGCTCGGTGCCTATCTGGGCTTTCTGCAGCTGACGGGGAATGTCCACGAGGTCGTACCCGGCCAGTTCTACCGCTCCGCCCAGCTTTCGAAGGACGGCTTCGATCACTATATCGAGACCTACCACATCCGAACCGTCATCAACCTGCGCGGCGCAAAACCCGGTGCGGCCTGGTACGAGGATGAACTGGCGGCCGCGCATGCACACGGTGTGACGCATGTGGATTTTCCGATGTCGGCCAGCAAGGAACTGACGCCGGAACAGAGTTTCAAGCTGGTCAGCCTGCTCCGCACGGCACAAGGCCCAATCCTCGTCCACTGCAAGAACGGCGCCGACCGCACCGGCCTTGCCTCCGTCATGTATCTGCAGCAGGTGGCGAATGTGGACGAACGGACCGCCGAATGGCAGCTGACGCCGCTCTTCGGCCACCTGAACATTCCCTTCACCGGCGCCTATGCCATGGACGACACCTGGGAAGATTTCGAGAAGCTGATTGGATTGCCGAGTTGAAACCGATCGAACCGCGCGACGAAGCGCGCGAAAGCTTCAGGCAGGAAGCAGACGCATTCTGGACCGCCTACCAACATTCCGGTCGCCATCTGACCGGCGACGAAGTCAGCGCCTGGCTGAAAAGCTGGGGGAACGATGACGGAAAGCCAGTGCCTGAGTGCCACGACTGATCCGACAGTCGGCCCCGGAATGTGCCCGACGGTTACCTGGGTACCACTCGCCGGATCCGTCGCCGGTCACATAAAAACCTCGCAAGACCGAGTCTTGCGAGGTTTGATGGAATAGATGGAGAGCCCCAAACAGCCCTTACGCCGCCTGTTCCTTCGCCCGGCGCGACAGGTTCGCCACCACGTTCTCGATCATCCGCATGCCGGCATCGCCGCCGAGCGTCATGATCGATTCGGGGTGGAACTGCACCGCCGCAATCGGTTCCTTGGCGTGTTCGATCCCCATGATCGTGCCGTCCTCGCTTTCCGCAGTGATGATGAAATCCGGATGCAGCGTCTTCGGATCGGCGAAGATCGAGTGATAACGGCCGACCGTCACCTCGCGGCCAAGGCCGGCAAAGACGATCCCCGGCTCCAGCACGCGGATGCGCGACGGCTTGCCGTGCATCGGAACCGCAAGATGCCGAAGCTCGCCGCCATAGGCTTCCGCCAGCGCCTGCAGGCCGAGACAAACGCCGAAGATCGGCAGACCTTTGGCGCGCGCCGCCTTGATCGTTGCCTTACAATCGAAATCCTTCGGATTGCCGGGTCCGGGCGAGAGCACCACCAGATCCGGCTTGATCCGGTCGTAGATCTCCTCCGGCACCGGCGTGCGCACGGTGGAGACGTCCGCTCCCGTCTGGCGGAAATAGTTGGCGAGCGTATGGACAAAGCTGTCCTCGTGATCGACCAGCAGGATTTTCACCCCCTGCCCCACCGTCTGCACGTCACGGCTGACCTTGGCGGTATTGCCCGTGCGGGCATCGCGGATGGCGGCAATCATGGCGGAGGCCTTCAGTTCGGTTTCGGCCTCTTCCTCGTGCGGGTCGCTGTCGTTGAGCAGCGTCGCGCCGGCGCGCACCTCGGCAATGCCGTCCTTGATGCGGATGGTGCGCAGCGTGAGACCCGTGTTCATGTCGCCGTTGAAGCCGACCATGCCGATCGCACCACCATACCAGGCCCGCGGGCTCTTTTCGTGTTTCTCGATGAAGCGCATCGCCCAAAGCTTCGGCGCCCCGGTGACGGTAACGGCCCAGGCGTGGGAGAGGAAGCCGTCGAAGGCGTCCATGTCCGGACGCAGGCGTCCCTCGATATGGTCCACCGTGTGGATGAGCCGCGAATACATCTCGATCTGCCGGCGGCCGATGACCTTGACCGACCCCGGCTCGCAGACTCTGGACTTGTCGTTGCGGTCGACGTCCGAGCACATGGTGAGCTCGCTCTCGTCCTTCTTGGAGTTCAAGAGCTTCAGGATCTGTTCGGAGTCGGAGATCGCATCTTCGCCGCGGCGGATCGTGCCGGAAATCGGGCAGGTCTCGATGCGGCGACCGGAAACGCGCACGAACATTTCCGGCGAAGCGCCGACGAGATATTCCTGGTTGCCGAGATTGATGAAGAAGGAATAGGGCGACGGGTTGATCGCCTTCAGGCGGTTGGAGATCTGCGAGGGTTTTGAATCGCAGCGTTCCATGAACTTCTGGCCGGGCACGACCTCGAACAGATCGCCGCGGCGGAAGCTTTCCTTCGCCTTCACCACCAGTTCGGCATATTCGCCGGGGCGATGATCGCCCTTCGGCGGGATCGTGTCCGTCGTGCGGAAGGGTTCCGGCGCAATCTCTTCCGACTTGCCGACCGTCGTCTTGCCGTCGCGGGCAAAATCGTAGCGGTCGATCCAGGCCTTGGCGGCGTGGTGGTCGACGACGAGGATCTCGTCCGGCAGGAACAGCACCATATCGCGCTGGTCATCGGGGCGGTTGAGCGAAAGATCGATGGAATCGAACTGGAAGGCGAGATCGTAACCGAAGGCACCGAAGAGGCCGATGGCACTGTCAGCATCCGAATGGAAGAGATCGACGATGGCGCGCAGCACGGTAAACACCGTCGGCATCTTCGAGCGCTCTTCCTCGGTAAAGGCGCGGGAAGGCGTGTTGACGGAGAGGTCGAGACGGCGCTGAGAGCGTGCCCCGAGCGTCAGGTCCGGTTCGGACGACAGGCGATCCGCAATGAAATCGAGCAGCACTTCGCCGCGGCCGTTATAGGCCTCGATCCAGACAGTGCGGCCGAAGGAGGAGATGCCGAGCGGCGGATCGACGATCGCCGTATCCCAGCGGGTATAGCGGCCCGGATATTCGTAGTTCGACGAGAAGACCGCGCCGCGGCGTTCATCCAGTTTGTCCACGTAACTGGACACCGCATTGGCATAAGGGGTCGGCCGGCGCTTGCGGCTGACGGAAATGCCGCCACGAGTCTCGTAGACCTCCGAGCCGTCGTCTTCGATGATGGTGACCATGCTCTTAACCTCTTCCTCTTTCCCATCGAGCCCGGTTCTGGAGGAGGTCTTTTCATCAAAAAAGCCGCCTCGGGAGTTTCGGGCGGCTTTGTCTCGTCTTTGGACATGACTGGTCAAGGCCGCGTTTAGCGTGCCCACCACCAGATCATCATGTTGCTCGACGTTGTCATGGCGACGTTCATAGCGCGCGGCTTTGTGTCTGACAAGCGGGATCTGTGCTGCTCCGCGACAGCGTCAGATCGGACGGCCTGAAGACGCGCGGCGAAAGTTTTTCTTCAGGAAAGCCTGCACTTTAAAAAACACTTTTCGCACAGCCGGATAGGTCGAACAGTTAAATCAATTGTACTGCGCCATTAGCAATTGAATAACAAATTTATGCTTATGTTAATCTTAGATTAACCCTGTTCACTAGAAGCCGCATCAGACAGCCTAGGGTCAGAGACTGGAGCTCACACGCATGCAGATGACCATATCGCGCTTTCTTGCTCTGTTCGGAATGGTTCTCTTCATGGGACTGTCTGTCGCGGTGGGAACGCTTCTGTATTCTCTGCGTCAGTTGCAGATCGACGGACCGGAATACAGCCTCATCATCGATGCGAAGGACCTCGTGGCCGACATCCTGCCGCCGCCGATGTTCGTGGTCGAGGCCTATCTGACGGCCACCGAGACGGCGGCCTATCCGGAAGAAGCGGACGCCAATACCGAAATGCTGAAGAAGCTGCACGCCGATTACTCGGCACGCATGGCGGCCTGGGCCACCAAACCCCTGCCGGCCGCCACCGCATCCTTCGTCTTCGGAGAGTACAAACAGGCGTCCGAAGCCTTCTGGCAACATCTGTTCGAGGTTGTTGTCCCGCAGTTCAAGATTGCCGCCGTCAATGGCAAGGAAACCGACCTGACGGAGCTGAGAAAGCGCTTCCGCACCCAGCGCGCCGCCGTCGTGCACCTGGTCGACATGGCCCACAAGGACATGACCGCCGTCGAGGCGCGAGCCGCCACCACCGGAACCTTCTATCGCTCCCTGGCCTATACGGCGAGCGGCGTGGCCGTCATCGTCCTTCTCGGCGGCATCGCATTGTTTCGCCGACGCGCCATCTCGCCATTGCAGGACATGCAACGCTACATGACCGCCCTGGCGACCGGAGACCTCGAAAGCCCGGTGCCGCATGCCGACCGCAAGGACGAAGTCGGCCACATGGCACAGGCCGTGGCCCATTTCCGCGAGGCGGCCCTGGAGAAGGAACGGCTGGAGCAGGATGCCGACCGCCACGAACAGCAGACGAGCGAAGAGCGCAACCGCCAGCTGGCCATCGAAACGCAACGGGCCGCGACCCTCAAGAAGGTCATCGACGATCTGGGCGCCGGCCTCGATCGCCTGTCGCGCTTCAACATCCATGTCACGCTGGACGAGCCCTTCGACGAGGAATTCGAGGTGCTGCGCAACAATTTCAACCGGTCGCTCGCCGTCTTCCAGCAGACGATGCGCCGGGTGCTGGGCAAGGCGGATGAAATCCGTGCCAATGCCGAAAGCCTGGATGGCTCCGCCGACAACCTCGCCCACCGCACCGAAAAGCAGGCCGCGGCCCTGGAAGAGACCGCTGCCGCGCTGGACGAGATCACCTCGAATATCGCCGCCTCCAGCGGCCTGACCAAGAACACGATGACGAAGAGCAACCACGCGCGCGAAAATGTCGGACGCTCGGCCGAGATCGTCCGTCAGGCGATCGATGCCATGAGCCGCATCGAGGATGCCTCCCAGCGCATCGGCTCGATCACCGGCCTCATCGACGAGATCGCCTTCCAGACCAACCTGCTGGCGCTGAACGCCGGCGTCGAGGCGGCACGCGCAGGCGAAGCCGGCAAAGGGTTTGCCGTTGTCGCCCAGGAAGTACGTGCACTCGCCCAACGATCCGCCAATGCCGCGCAGGAAATCCACGCGCTCATCACCCATTCCACCAACGAAGTGGCCGGCGGCGTGGCGCTCGTCTCGCGCACCGGCGAGGCTCTGAAGGAAATCGAGAACGACATCGCGTCCATTGCCGGCGACATCGAGACGATCGCACTCGGCACCAGCGAACAGAGCGACGTGCTGCAGGCGATCAACACCTCCGTCAACCAGATGGACCAGATTACCCAGCAGAATGCGGCGATGGTCGAGGAAATGAATGCCGCCAGCCATTCGCTGACCGAGGAGGTGGGCGAGATGGTGGCGCTGGTCAACCAGTTCGTCAGCCGTGAAGACGAAGTGCAGATCGATCCGCGCCCGCGCCGCCGGGCCGCCTGATCCCGCCTCCGTCTGCGACCAATCCCGCCGTCGTGCGTTACCTGCCCAGATGTGAGGGTTCCCACAGGGACTTCACCACGGGCAGAAGGCGAGGACGGCACGATGACACGATCCCCATCATGGGCCAGGAACGGGATGGCCGCAGCACTTGCGGCCATCATGCTGACGGGCGCCGGACTGCCGGACACACCGCCTCTGCCGACGGATAAACCGGACGTCTCCGGCCCGCAGAACCCGCCGGAGACACCCGTCGCGACACCTCGGCCCAAACCCTCCCCCGACACACCGGCCTCCGGTGAGACGCCGACCGCGCAGGAGCGGGACAAGGCAGAACCGGACGAGCCGAAGGACACGGCCGCGCCGACACCCGAGCCCAAACCGGAATCAACCACCGACGCGGAAAAGCCTAAGGAACCCGTGGTCAGCGCCATCGTTGCGGAGGATCCGGTGAAGCTCGAGTCCTGCCTGCGCGATCTGAAGGCGCTGGGGGCCGAGTTTGAACCGCAGGAGCCGATCAAGGATGACGATGGCGTCTGCGGCATCGAAAGGCCGATCCTGATGACGAAGGCCCTGCCGGGCGTACCGATGTCGGACCCCTCCCCCATGCGCTGCGAGGCAGCCCTTGCGCTCTCGCACTGGCTGAAGGACACGGTGCAGCCGACGCTCGCCCTTGCCCTGCCCGACCGGACGCTGACCGGCGTGCGCAATGCCCCGGGCTATACCTGCCGCAAGCGCAACGGCGCAGAGACCGGCAAGATTTCCGAACATGCCCGCGGCAATGCCATCGATATCATCGGTCTCGACCTGTCGAAGGGCGAGCCGGTGATCATGACACCGAAAATGGAGGATCCGACGCTGACTGGCGCCTTCCAGCGGACGATCACCGCCGGCGCCTGCCTGCATTTCACCACCGTGCTCTCCCCCGGCAGCGACGCGACGCACCAGGACCACCTGCATCTGGACGTGCTGGAGCGCAACGGCGGCTACCGCTACTGCCGCTAGATATCGGCCCCGAACGCGTGGTTGAGGACATTTGCGTTGGCGCCGCACGTCTCTCCGGCGACATCGTCTGCCAGGATATAATGCCCCTTGCCCGACGCCTTCGCCTGGTAGAGCGCCCGGTCGGCGAGCGCGGTTGCGGCAATCAGGTCGGAGTTTTCGGCGTCCACAGTCGATATACCGATACTCACCCCGACCTTGGCGATTGTCTCTGCGATCAGATAGGGCGTCGAAATCGCGTGTATGAGACGCGCTGCCGTCGATTGCGCCAGACGACGGTCCATCCCGGGCGTCAGGATCAGGAACTCATCGCCGCCAAGTCGGCAGATGGTCGTTTCGGGCAGGCAGTCGCGTAACCGTTGCGCGATCTGACGCAGCAACTCGTCGCCAACCGCATGCCCCATCTGGTCATTGACCGCCTTGAACCCGTCGAGATCCAGATAAAACAGCGTCAGAGGCGTCTTCGACGTCATCATCTCATCCGCCCGGGCTTGAAAGCCGCGGCGATTGAGAAGGCCGGTCAGCGGATCGTTGAACGCCTGAATGCGGCTTTCGATTTCGGCACGGATGGCCCGGACCGTCGTATTGCGCTGCCGCCTCATGATCCAGCGCACCACCACGACAAAGATCACCGCCTGGACCGACAGGAGCGGGATAAAGAGGGGCGAGCGCAAGGCGAATGCCACCTTGAAGGCGACATCGATCATGATCACCTGCAGCAAGGCATATCGGGGAGCCGCGAAATTGTGGGCAATGATGCCGGCACAGGATCCGAAGGCGGATGCCGTGACGAGGATGATCAGGTCGAGATCGTCTCCCAGGCTGATCAGCAAGGTTGTGGTCGCCGTCGTCGCCGCCCAACTCACCCCGCACAACAGAACGAGATCGGCATACCACGGCCGCAACAGGGGCGAGGTCGCCGCCCATCGGATGCAGAGAACGATGACATCCAACAGCGCCAGCCAGAGGAAGATGGAGGATCCCGTTCGAAAATAGGCGATAAGCGCGACGGTCGCAGAGTTTGCGCAGCCCAGAGCCATCGGCAGAGCAGAACCGGTCAGCGTCTGCCTGAGACGCGACTGCAATTCGCAGCTTCCAATATTGGCCATATCTGTCAGCCACCGCAGGGGTGCGAGGCGGGGCGCAGCAACCAGGTTTTTGTCGCGTGTCGGCATCAGGTCTCCAAAGTTATTCCCTTTCTCCGGGAAGAACTTTGTCAAAGCCCTAATATAGGGCGGGGTCCCGCCTCACTGCGACACAAATTGCGGCGCTAAGGTTAAGCCTTGTAAAGCGCCGACAACTTCTGCGTCTCCGCCCGCCGCCTGCGCGGGAAGAGTGGCCCTTATTCGGACTGGGCGGACGTCATGCGTCCCAGATCAGAACAGACCTTCGATATAGCCGGCCTCGTTGAGATGGATCCGTTCTGCCGAGGGCGAGCGCGGCAGGCCGGGCATCGTGCGGATTTCGCCGGTGATCGCCACGACGAAACCGGCACCGGCCGACAGTCGCACCTCGCGCACCGGCAGCGTATGGCCGGTCGGCGCGCCGAGCAGATCCGGATCGCTGGAGAAGGAATATTGCGTCTTGGCAATGCAGACGGGCAGATGCCCGTAGCCCTGATCCTCGAACGCCTTCAACTGGTCACGCACCGCCTTTTCCGCCGTCACCTCGCCAGCCCGGTAGATTTCGCGGGCGACGGTTTCGATCTTCTGGAGAAGCGGCAGGTCCGCGCCGTAGAGCGGCTTGAAATTTGCCCTGCCGGAATCGGCAAGCGCTGCGACCTTGTGGGCAAGTTCCTCGACGCCGACCGACCCCTCCGCCCAGTGACGGCACAGGATCGCCTCCACGCCGAGCGAGTGCACATAGGTCTGGACCGCGTCCACCTCGGCCTGCGTATCGGAGGAGAAGTGGTTGATCGCCACGATCACCGGCACGCCGAATTTCGTGACATTCTCGATATGCCGTCCGAGATTGGCGCAGCCATCAATGAGCGCAGCGACATTTTCCTTCGACAGATCCGGTTTCGCGACGCCACCGTTCATCTTCAGCGCCCGGATGGTCGCCACGATGACCGCCGCCGCGGGTTTCAGGCCCGCCTCGCGGCACTTGATGTCGAAGAATTTTTCGGCGCCCAGATCGGCACCGAAACCGGCTTCGGTCACCACGTAATCGGCAAGCTTCAGCGCGGCGCGGGTCGCGACGACGGAATTGCAGCCATGCGCGATATTGGCGAACGGGCCCCCATGCACGAAGGCGGGATTGTTTTCCAGCGTCTGCACAAGGTTCGGCTGCATGGCGTCCTTCAACAGCACCGCCATGGCGCCATCGGCCTTCAGGTCACGCGCAAAGACCGGGCTCTTGTCGCGCCGGTAGCCGACGACGATCGCGCCAAGCCGCTTTTCAAGGTCCGCAAGATCGGTGGAGAGGCAGAGGATCGCCATGATCTCCGAGGCGACCGTGATGTCGAAACCGGTTTCGCGCGGATAACCATTGGAGACGCCGCCGAGCGGGCCCACCATCTGGCGCAGCGCCCGGTCGTTCATGTCGACGACGCGCCGCCAGGTCACGCGGCGCAGGTCGAAGTCGAGCGCATTGCCCCAGTAGATATGGTTGTCCACCATGGCGGCCAGCAGATTGTGCGCCGAGGTGATGGCGTGGAAATCGCCGGTGAAATGCAGGTTGATGTCTTCCATCGGCACGATCTGTGCATAACCACCGCCAGCAGCGCCACCCTTCACCCCGAAACAGGGACCGAGCGACGGTTCGCGCAGGCAGACCATCGCCTTCTTGCCGATGCGGTTCAGCCCGTCACCGAGCCCGACCGTCGTCGTGGTCTTCCCCTCGCCCGCCGGTGTCGGGTTGATGGCCGTCACCAGGATCAGTCTGCCATCCGGCCGGTCGGATAGAGAGGCAATCAGGCTCGCGGTGATCTTGGCCTTGTCATGCCCGTAAGGAACGAGGTCTTCTGCCCCGATGCCGAGGCGCTGGCCGATCTCCTGGATGGGTTTCTTCTTCGCGGCACGAGCGATTTCGATGTCCGACGGCACAGGTCCCATGCATGTTCCTCGTCAAAAGCAGGCGGTTCTTGTTCCCCCTGCATAGACCATGGACGGGCCGGCTGTGAATGACAGATCGGCGCGCAGTGAAGACTGCAAACAGAAAAGGGGCGGCACGCCGGGTGCCACCCCCTTCCCGGACACGGCGACGGGAGATCAGAAGCGCTGCGTCAGAGAGATTTTGAAGCTGCGGCCGGGCTCGGAGTAGAACTCGCGCGCCTGGGCCGCAGAGTTCGTCCGCACGCTGCTGTAATCATAGTAGGTGCGGTCGAAGACATTGTAGACGCCGGCATTGATGCGCAGGCCCTTGACCTGTTCCGGCTCCCACCAGGCGGTGAGGTCGACGACGCCGTAACCGGGCGTCTTGAAGTAGGTGCCACCCTTGCCGTCGTCGGACTTCGAGGCCGCAACCCCGATCAGATCGACGCCGACGCCCCAGGTCTCGGTGTCATAGCCAAGGCTTGCGACCGCCTTCATCGGCGCGACGGAGCGCAGGAAGGTGTCGTTGTCGAGATCGTTGCCGCGCATCGCCGAAAGGCCGGTGCCGATGCGCAAGCCGTTGTCGAAGACCTTCTCGGCCGACACTTCCAGACCATAGATCTCGGCACGGGAGATGTTCTGGTAGCTGGTAATGCCGCCCTGGCGGTAGTCTGCAAGGTTGAGGCCCATGGCCGAGGCTTCTGCGGATGTCAGGCTGCGCGTGTCAATGAAGTTCTTGTAGCGATTGTAGAAGAGGTTGACACGACCGCCAAAGGTTTCGTCGCCGAGATTGGCGCCCAGTTCGAACCCGTTGCTGGTTTCCGAGTCGAGATCCGGATTACCCATGCGCAGATAGGTGCCGCTGGCGCCGAAGCGGCTGTAGAGTTCGCCGGTCGTCGGCGCGCGGAAGCCCATTGCCCACTGGCCAAAAAGTTCGACATTCGGCGCGAGATCATAGGCAAGCCGCACCTTGGGCGACACGGCCGTGTCCTCGAACGATCCCGGCAGCGACGGCTTCGAGGCGTTGCGGGCAAAGGCGTCGGTCATCTGCGGCTCGTAACGCACCCAGTCGAAGCGCAGGCCGGGCGTCAAGCGGAAGCCGGACTGCCCCAGCGTGATCTCGTCATCCAGATAGAAGCCGATGCGGTTGCCATCCACCTTCGGCGTGTCCGCCTGATTGGTGTGCAGATTGTTGCAGGCTGTGAGCGCACCCGTATAGCTGCCGCGCGCGGGCTTGGGACCGCAATTGTCGTAGCCGGCGGAATACTGTTCGCTGGTCAGCGTTGCGAGGTCGAAGCCGAAGGTGAAGAGATGGTTGTTGCCGCCGATCTCGACGCTCTTCTGGGCCGCACCGATGAGGCCGAAATCCTTTTCGTCCGTCGTGTTTTCACGGCCGATCGGGCCGATGACGGAGGTGGAGCGATAGCCGGTGTAACCATCCAGGCTGCGCGTCTTCTGATAGTAGAGCGACGCCCACATATTGTCGATGAAGCTGTCCTTGTCCTGGCTCTCGAACCTGTAGTCGATCGAGACACGGTCGCGGTCGGAATCCTTTTGCGTGGTGTAGCCGCCCGGCCGGTAATTGCCGGTGAGCGTCTGGTTCGTCATCAGATCCGTATCACGGTCCTTGCGATACCGCTCCAGCGTGATGCCGATCGTGTGGCCGCCGGCCAGTTCCTGCCGCAGCTTGAACAGCAGGTTGTTCTCGTCGAAATCGGACGGGTTGGCTTCGGTGCGGGTGGTGCCGTAGCCGCCGACGGAACCGTTCGTCTGGCGCTCATTACCCTTCGCGTAGCTGCCCTGGAACAGCACGGAGGTATTGTCGATCGTCTTGGCGACGGCAACCGCCCCCCGCCAGCTCTTGTCGGCGCTGTCATAGGTGGTCTTGGCAATCCCGCCCCAGTCCTTGCCCTCGCCGATCAGGTCCTCCGGCTCCAGCGTGCGATAGGCAAGAACGCCGCCCAGCGAACCGCCGCCGGCGCGGCTGGAATCGGCGCCGCGCATCACATCGACTGCCGACAGCGAACTGAAATTGACGGTATCGACACCGCCGCTCGCGCTGCGGGTGGCATCCGACAGGTAAGGCAATGGGATACCGTCGATCGTCGTCAGCACGCGGCTGCCTTCGAGACCGCGGATATTCACCGCCCCGGTCGAGCGGTTGAAGTTGACACCAGGCTCCGCCACGCGGCCGAGATCCTCGATGCTGGTGATCTGCTTCTTGTCCAGTTCGTCCCGCGACGTCTCGGTGGTCAGCGGCGTATCGGTCGCGGACCCCTTCGGTGCGTTAACCCGCTGGCCCTTGACGGTGATGCGCGGCAGCACCGTCGCCTCGGAGACGGCCGCCTGCTGCTCCTGCGCGACGGCTCCCGACGTCAGGCACAACAGGGCAAGTCCGGTACAAGTCAGGAGATTGGTGTGAATACGGAGCAACATGTAGGATCTGTCCTCGGGCTGGCACGCCAAAACGCAACGGCGCGCGGCGCGCCGAAGAGGTCCTGGCGGTGTGAAGTGACGGGTCAGCGCAGAAGCGCCTCACCTATGCCCCATAAAAAACATGATTGATCCTGTCAACATTAAAGTGGATGAAAACTATCACCTTTAAGCCGAATGGCGCTCTCGACAGTCTCCGGAAACGGGAAAATCAACCGGGGATCGCAGGAGGATGGCTGGCCGAACAAAGAAACAACCAACAGTACGTTTTCCGCCGGGACCAAAAACAAGTAGAGGAAAATTCCGATACACTCACGGAAAACTGAGTTCTGCCGCATTCCATCAAATAAGTGGAAACGAATATTCGTTCGCTTTATCGATTTGCTGTGTTAAGAGAAGACATTCGAACATTCTCTCCACCAGTCCGCAACGATCTTTGGTTTGCCTGAGGGGGCCTGGGTTCACATGTCTGACAAAATCGTCCGATGATTACGCTGGAACGCCATTCCGTTTTAAGCAAAGAAATTTCCTCGGCTGACTCGCGGGCAGCGATTGTTGCTGCGATGGAAAAGCTGCCGGCACAGTTCGGCTTTCGCTTCTTCACATTGATGACCGCGCCTGCCGCCAGCGATCATACGCTCTCGTCGCTCATCATCGAAACGACGCTGCCCCGGCGGTTGATCCAGGATTTTGACGCACGGCGCCTGCTCGCCCATTGCCCTCTGGTGCCGCTGTTGAAGAACATGGCCCTGCCGCTGTGCTGGAGCTACGATCCCGCCAGCAGTGCGGATCTGGGCCTCAATTTTCCGGACGCGATGACCCGGATGCTGAAGGTCTGGGGCGTGACCACCGGGGTGGCGATGCCTCTCCACTCGTCGGACGGATCTGTCTTCGTCATGCGGCTTGACGGCGACCGCACGCTGTTGGCGCTGCCGGAGCTCAACGAACTGGGCATGCTCTTCCTGCAGTCGTTTCGAAGCTTCGACCGGCTGCGCGGTGACGAACCGATGCATCGCAGCCTGCTGACCGCCCGCGAACTGGAAGTGGTCCGCTGGACCTCGCAGGGCAAGACATCGGTAGAAATCGCCAATATCCTCTCGTTGTCGGATCACACGGTCAACACGTATCTAAATAAGGCAATCAAGAAACTCGATTGCGTGAATCGGACTCAGCTGGTAGCCAAAGCCATTCGCCTGCGGCTGATCAGTTAGATCCTGCCTCATCAACACCCGGGCGTGCGTAGTTTTAGCGAAGGGAGCGGCCACGTTGCTTGAGGAGCAAAAGTCGCATTCATCGGTCCAGGAAACCGCCACTCAGGGGCCGTTTCAGATCACGGACACCGAAGTCGTCGAGATCTTTTCCACCTTTAATGTGCTTGGGCACTGGCGCAATGACCTGGAAACAGGTCTCGTCTATTGTTGCAAGACGATGCTCGACATCTTCGGTTTGCCGCCATCCGACGGACCGGTGAGCATGGTGGACATTTCGGCCCGCCTGCATCCAGACGATCTGACCCTGGTGATGGAAGCCCATGAATCGGCCTCCGCCGAGCCCATGCATTTCCAGAAGATCCACCGGATCCAAGACCCGGGCGGCACCTATCGCTGGTACTGCTCTGCCGGCCGTTTCCGCCCGAAGGAGGGAACGATCGGCGAGATCGTCGGCATTACCTGGGAAATCCCGCCGCAACGCTGCGAAGCGATCCAGAAGCGGATGAACACGATCTGAGGCGTCTTCAGCCGGCGCATCTTACCGATCCAGAACGCCGCGCACCTCCACCAGGTTCGACCGCGTGCGCAGAATGTAAAAGCCCATCGTCGCCAGATGCGTCGGCATGATGATGCCGGATTCGCTGCCATTCGAGATGATCGCCGGCTGGATCTTCAACGCTGCCTGGAACTGCGACAGCGTTTCCGTCCACAGCGAGCCCAGATTGCGTTCGCGGATGACCTGCGAAAAGTCGGCGCCGGCGGCGGAGAGCACCGCCGAATAGCCATAGAGCTGGCCGTAGGCGAACCAGAAACGGTCATCGGCACGGGTGTCGAACCAGCCCGCATTGTAGTTTTCCGAGCGCTCGCGCAGGATCGCCGAGGTGGACCCCAGATCATTGGCGATGCGATCGACGAACTGGACGAGGTTGTCGGCGCGCGTATCGAATGTCGCATTGCAGGCGGCGAGATCGACGTTGAACTTGCGCAGGCTGTTGATCGCCGCGCGATAGTAGCTTGGCGTCGGCGTCTTGAAGCCGAAGGGATTGAGGCCGAAATACCAGGAATATTCATCGAACTGCAGATTGCCACGCGCATCCTGCAGGTCGCCGTTGATGCCGGAGGTGCCGCGCACCCGGCCAAGCGTATCGACGAGTTCCACCGCCGTGCGGCGCACCGCCTGGTTCACGCCGCGCTGAAAGGCCGCCTTGTTGTCCAGAAACGGCGTGCGGTCCCAGTCCATGCCGAACAGGCCGAGACGGTAGAGCAGCATGGAGGAGATCCAGGCGTTCTGATTGACATTCTGATCGGTAAGATCGGCCACCGTCTCGACGATCGCGGACGACTGGCAGCTACGCGCCGGATCCGTGACGGCGGGCGTCTGCGGCACCAGAGGCTGGCCGACCGGAACGGTCCGTTCCGAGAGCCTGTAGCGCTCGGTGAAATTCGTATCGAAGCCGGTCCAGACCTGCGTCTGCCAGATGAAGTAACCATAGAGCCCGGCGAGAAAGATGAGAGCTGCGGCCACCGGCACCTTGATCATCAGATGGCGCTGTCGGTACCAGCCATGCGCGGCCATGAACGGCCAGACGATGGCGGCAAAGGCGAGCTGAAGAACCCGCCCTATGGCAGCGCCGGCACGGCGGAAAAAGGCGGAAACGGCATCCATCATCAACAGGCCCTCCAAAGACCGCCTTTCACGTAGTTATGCGGTGGCGGCTTGTCGAGACGCATTCAGCCGAAACCGGAACGCCTCATTGATCCGCGCCTTGCGCGACGACAGGCCCTTCAGGCTGAGCAGCCCCCGCTCCGCCCGGCGAAAGAGATAAGCAAGCTTCGGCACGCTCTCGTCCCCCTCATCCAGCACGAACCGTAATCCGGACAGCACGATCACGCGCTCCTCCGCATCGACGGACAGTTTGTTGATCAGGAGACTGTTCGCGCCGATGAGACCGATGATCCGATCGACGAGTTCCTGCAGCAGGTCGATGCCGGGTTGCAGGTCATCGGCCACGTGATTGCCCTCCGGTCTTCCCGCAACGGACCTCACGCGCACCAGCGCCTCGTCGAGCGCCTGTTCGCAGCGCAGAAGCAATGCGCGAAGGAAGGACCGATGATCCTCGAGCGCGCCGAGCAGGACGCCGGTTTCCCGCAACAGTGCCACCAGCGCGACAATCGCCCGACGATCCTTGTCGGCCTCGGCCCGCTCCGGCTCGCGCAGGCGAAACCGCCCCCAGATGCCGGGACGCCGTTCCGCTTCCTTCGGCTGCTGGAGGGGCGCAATCAGCCGCTGCGTTTCCTGATCCATTTCCAGGACAAGGCGCACGAGATGGCTCTCCACCTGGCGCGCCTCGATCGCCGCGCGATCCATTTCGGCAAAGGCATCGTCGAGAAGATCCCGGCGGCCGCCGCGAACGGCGAGACGGCCACCCGACAGAAGCGGGTCCGCGAAAACCGATAGCCTGCCCTGCAACGATGACAGCGCCTCGACAACCGATACTGCGTTCTTCAGAGCCTCCGCGCCCATCCTGATCCCCCACCTCGTCTGTGTGCAGGTCTATTTAGGAGACTTCGCTGTTAAAGCACAGAGGCAAACGACCGACCGGTCAGAGACCGAGCGCGGCGATTTCCTTGTCGAGACGCTCGCGGGTCTTTTTCGCCATCTTGGCGGACTTGATGCCGTCAAGATTGGCCGGGGCTCCCTCGCCGGCAACGACGAGCGCCACCATGCCCATGCCCCAATGCGGCGAGCACTTGATCACATAGGCGCCTTCCTTCGAGAAGGTGACGACCAGTTCCTGGTTCATCTTGCCCTTGAACTCCTCCACGCCTTCGGGAATGAGCTCCTTGACCGCAGCGGCGTCATGCCCCTTGTCGACGGGCACGAAGTGGACGGTGTCGCCAACGGCCACGCGCAACGCAGCCGGTTCGAAGACCATCGCTTCGCCATCCGATCCCTTGTTGAGCATCTTCACTTCGAATTCGGCGGCCGAGGCCAAAGAACTGCACAGCGAAGTGCCAGCCACCATCAGGCCGGCAGCGATCATGGTCGTGAATTTCATTGTCGGGCTCCTTCCGGACGAGCCGCCTCGTGCGGCTGTCGTTCATTGTTTCGGAGCTGCTGATACGACGCCTCGCGCACTCATGTTTTGACCGAAGTCAAACCACATTTTGGACACATTGTCGCAAATACCCCCTGGCTTCCGGCGCGAATAGGCGTGCTTGCTTGCCCTTTCCATATATTGATAATGGCCGGGGAACATAAAAATGGAGCAACACCATGCCAGGAACCACTTCGCTGAAACTATCCGTCGCGGCCATCATCACCGTGATGGCCACGGGTCAGACGCTGGCCGCCGATCCGGGGAGCTGCAGCACTGTTCGCTTTTCGGATGTGGGCTGGACGGACATCACCGCAACGACCGCAACGGCAGCCGTGCTTCTCGACGCGCTTGGCTACACGCCGGAAGTCAAGGTTCTGTCGGTTCCGGTGACCTACCAGTCACTGAAGAACAAGGACATCGATGTCTTCCTCGGCAACTGGATGCCGACGCAGGAGGCCGACGTGCGTCCCTTCCTGACCGACAAATCGGTCGAATCCTTCGGGCCGAACCTGGTCGGCGCAAAATACACGCTCGCCACCAATGCCAAGGGTGCCGAACTCGGCATCAAGGATTTCAAGGACATCGCCACCCACGCCAAGGAGTTGGACGGCAAGATCTACGGTATCGAACCCGGCAATGACGGCAACCGCCTGATCCTCGACATGATTGCCAAGGACAGTTTCGGCCTGAAGAAGCTGGACCTGGTCGAATCCTCCGAACAGGGCATGCTGGCGCAGGTCGCCCGCGCCGATCGTGCCGGCGAGCCGATCGTCTTCCTCGGCTGGGAACCGCATCCCATGAATGCCAACTTCAAGCTGACCTATCTGACGGGCGGCGACGAAGTGTTCGGTCCCGATTTCGGCGGCGCGCAGATCTACACCAATGTCCGCGCCGGCTTCACCAAGGACTGCCCGAATGTCGGCAAGTTCGTCACCAACCTGAAATTCACCCTGCCCATGGAAAACGTCATCATGGGCAAGATCCTGAATGACGGGCAGGATCCGCAGAAGGCAGCACTTGCGTGGCTGAAGGACAACCCGTCCGCCATCACCCCCTGGCTTGCCGGCGTCACGACGCTGGACGGCAAGGACGGATCGGCTGCGGTCAAGGCAAAGCTCGGCCTCTGACGGGACGAGCCCCGTGCGGAACCCCGGTGATTGCACCCGACAAGGGAGACGGTCACCGGTTCCGTGCCGATTGGTGCCGTGCGGGTGACAGGCTCGCACGATAGCATTCGCCAAGCGCTGAGTTCTCTTCTGCCTGATCGAGGCTCATGTCGCTCCCGCGCAATCTGTCCAACACGGGAAGATGTCCTTTGGAATTTCTCACAGACCATAAAATCCCGATCGGGATCTGGGCGAAACATTTCGTCGACTGGCTCACCGTCAGTGGCGCCTGGTTCTTCGACTGGCTCTCCACCGTTCTCAAGCACATCATCGATCTGCTTCTCCTCGTTCTGCAATGGCCGCATCCGCTGGCGATCGTGGCCGCCTTGACCGGGATTGCCTGGTATTTCCGCCGCTCGGCGGGCGTCGCACTGTTCACCTGTCTCGGACTGCTCTTCATCATCAACCAGGGCTACTGGAAGGAAACGACCGAGACGCTGGCGCTTGTCGTCGCCGCCGCGGCCGTCAGCATGGCAATCGGCGTGCCGGTCGGCATCGCGTCCGCCCGCCGTCCGTGGCTCTACGAGATCCTTCGCCCGATGCTCGATCTGATGCAGACGATCCCCACCTTCGTCTATCTCATTCCTGCATTGATCCTGTTCGGGCTCGGCATGGTGCCCGGACTGATCGCCACCGTCATCTTCGCCATCCCCGCTCCCATCCGCCTCACCCGTCTCGGCATCATCTCGACACCGTCGGCCCTGACCGAAGCCGCCGTCGCTTTCGGCGCAACACCCTCCCAGGTGCTGAGCAAGGTGGAACTGCCCTTTGCCATGCCGCAGATCATGGCGGGCCTGACCCAGACCATCATGCTCTCGCTCTCGATGGTGGTGATCGCAGCGCTCGTCGGCGCCAATGGTCTCGGCGTTCCGGTGGTGCGCGCGCTCAATACCGTCAACGTTGCACGCGGTTTCGAGGCCGGCCTCTGCATCGTCATTCTCGCCATCATCCTCGATCGCATGTTCCGCGCCGACAGCGAAGGGGATGGTGCATGACGGACGCAATCACCTTCGACGCCGTCGATATCGTCTTCGGCGACCAGCCGGACCGCGCCCTCGCCATGATGGACGCCGGCAAGAGCCGCGATGAGATCAGCAAGGAAACCAGCCTCGTGCTGGGCGTCTCCAAAGCCTCGCTGACCATCCGCGAGGGCGAGATCCTCGTGCTGATGGGTCTCTCCGGCTCCGGCAAGTCCACCCTTCTGCGCGCCGTCAACGGACTGGCGCCGGTGGTGCGCGGATCCGTCACGGTGATGACGAAAGGCGGCCCGGTCGATCCCTACCGCTGTTCGCCGAAGGTGCTGCGCGACCTGCGCATGCACACCGTCTCGATGGTCTTCCAGCAGTTCGGCCTTTTGCCCTGGCGCACCGTGGCCGACAATGTCGGCTTCGGCCTGGAGCTTGCCGGAGTGCCCGAAAAGGAGCGCAAGGCGCAGGTCGCCGAGCAGCTGGCGCTCGTCAACCTGTCGCAGTGGGCCGATCGCAAGGTGGGCGAACTGTCCGGCGGCATGCAGCAGCGTGTGGGCCTTGCCCGCGCTTTTGCCACCGGCGCACCCATCCTTTTGATGGACGAGCCGTTTTCGGCCCTCGACCCGCTGATCCGCACGCGCCTGCAGGATGAACTGCTCGAATTCCAAAGCCGCCTGAGAAAGACCATCCTCTTCGTCAGCCACGATCTGGACGAGGCCTTCCGCATCGGCAACCGCATCGCCATCATGGAGGGCGGGCGGATCGTCCAGTGCGGCACGCCGCAGGAGATCGTCCAGGACCCTGCGGACCGGTATGTGGCGGATTTCGTGCAGCACCTGAACCCGATCACCATGCTGAGCGCCGGTGACATCATGCGTGCCGGCGCAGACGATACCGCACAGGCACCGGTAACCGCGACCGCCAGGCGGGAAACCCCGCTGATCGACGTGATGGATGCCCTGGCGCGGCAACCGGGCGTCATCGGCATCGTTGACAACGGCGCCGTGATCGGCACCATCGGCGCAGACGACATCATCGCCGGTCTCACGCGTCACCGGCGCCGCGAAAGGTAACGCCGTGACCGACAAGCCGAACGTCTTGCGGGATCTCGATCCCGAGGCCCTCAGCCTTGCCCGCAAGCTCGTTCGTTCGGCCGGCCATGTGGCACTGGCCGTGCAGGATGCGGTGTCCGGCTTCCCCGCCGTCAGCCGCGCGCTGACGGCGACCGACCTGGATGGCACGCCGCTCATCCTGGTCTCGATGCTCGCCCTGCATACCAAAAGCCTGCTGGCAGAGCCCCGCTGCTCGCTCCTGGCGGGCGACGTCGGCAAGGGCGATCCCCTCGCCCATCCACGCATCACCCTGTTTGCAGAGGCAAGACAGGTGCCCCGCGACACCCCCGATCACCAAAGGGCGAGACGGCGCTTCCTCAACCGGCACCCCAAGGCTGCGCTCTACATCGATTTCCCCGACTTCAGCTTCTTTCGTCTGGAGCCAAGGCGGGCCTCGCTCAACGGCGGGTTCGGGCGGGCCTACGCGCTCGACGGCGACGCTTTCAAAATCGCCGTGCCGGGAGATCCCGAAGACTGGCTCCGGCTGGAAGAACGGATTATGATAAGGTATCGCGATGCGACTCAGCTGGCGGCGGCGATCGGCGCTCCGAAGGCGCATCGTTACCGTTTGGCAGGGTTGGACCCGGCCGGTTTTAACTTGATTGGCGGAAGTGTATCATTCCGATACGATTTTGTATTCGAGGGCGATGAGTGGACGGCAGTAGATGCCGAGCTGCGCGAAATACTTGAGGCTGTATACCCGATACGCAAAATTTAGGGATATACAATCCTTACTGTGAGTTGCTAGATTTATGATACATTGTTACCGCTCACAGGGCTGGTAGCGTGTTTCTAGGGGACGACTGAGGAACAAGAAATGACAACACTCACTGAGCACTCGGCTGCCGCAGCCAATCTGCTGTCCGCAATGGCCAATCCAAAGCGGCTGATGATCCTGTGTTGCCTGGTCAAGGGCGAGGTTGCCGTGGGCGCTCTCGCAACCAAGGTCGGGTTGAGCCAGTCGGCGCTCTCGCAGCACCTGTCCAAGTTGCGCGCCCAGAAGCTGGTCAACACGCGTCGCGACGCCCAGACTATCTATTATTCCAGCTCCGCGGAATCGGTCATGAAGGTTCTCGAGACGCTGGAAGGTTTGTACTGCGAAGGCGAACAGGCAAAATCTGCGGCCTGATGACAGCGCAAACATCGCGGTGCGACAAGCATTGAAGGAAGCAGGAAGGGCGCGGACCCAAGGCGCGTCCCCCCTGCTTTTTTATCACTTTCCGAGCTGATTGATCGGGACGGGGGAAGGCTTCGAGATCTCCCCGAAGGATTGCGGCGGCACATGGGAGGCACCGGATGTCGGAGCGCTACCCGGACACAAACCTCCCCCGCCTGCTGACTGAAAACCCATAAAATCCCTTTGATCAAACCATTGCCTGTGGGTGAGCACCACTGTGGCTCCCTTGCGGCGGCGGACATTTGCTCTGCCGAAAAATCCGTCCGGACTTGACCTCGGCTCCATCCTGCTCTTCCATGGCGCGGGGACCATCTGACAACGCAACCGGACAACGAGGTCGAGGAGCCGCCTATCCGTGAAACAGATGATGACTGGGCTTGCGCTGGCATTTGTCGCGCTGAGCATTCTTGTCGTGAGCCCCACCCATGCCATCGATTGGGGAAGCGCCGGCAAGGCAGACCCTCAAACCGCCCCCGCCTTTAAACCGCCGAGCCCGCACCAGCCAGAAACGGTTGCCAAGCCGGACCTGCCGGACAGCGGCTTTGATTGCGACACGGTCACCCGCATGTCCTGGGAGCGTCCAGGCGCCGAACGCGAACGGCGAAGCGGGCCTGAGCAGGTGCGCCGCTGCAGCCGCGACGGGTTCTCCTTCGAGGTCACCCCGCCCTCCCAATGAGACCGGGAACCGCGTGGGCGAGGTCCTTCAAAGGATGCGCCCGCGATGGTCCGGCGCAGGCACGAAACAGCCCTCGCGCCAGCCGAACAACCGATACCGGTTGCGGGCAATGAAGCGGTAGACGAGATCCCGCACAGGTCGCGGAACAATCCGCAATGCGCCCACCGCCTTCCACGGCCAGCCGAGCCCCTGCCCGATCGCAAGCACGGCATCGCTGTCCGTCAGCGCCCTGCCTCCCCGGACGAGCATGATCGACTGCGGATCGAGAGGATCGATCCCGTAGAGGCTTGCCAGCGCAGCGCCGGCCGGTGTCTGCAGCGCCGCCAGCCGGAAACGCGCCGCCCGGTCATGCCGCAGCACGAACTGGGCGCTCGCCGAACACAGCACGCAATCGCCATCAAACACGATGACCGGATTTTCATCGATACCCTGCTTCATGAGGATGAGATAGAAAGCAGGCGGCGCAACCGCAAGGAGAACGGGTCCAAAAGCCGTCAAAGACCAGCGCCACGATCCATTTGATCGCCGACACAGCATTGAATGGAGGCATCTGCACAAAAATCGCGCTTCACTTGATATTTCCTTGCGCAGATCCCTGCAAATTCCTAAACAATTCAGACGGGTTGCAGCCAAACATGGCGCAACCGGCATAGACCGCGCAGTCTGGTCGCCGCTTGGCACGCCCTGTTGCAGCAGGACGTCGGCGACAGCAGCTCATGCGCGAGGCGCAAAGGCCCTGCATCCGCATCGGCCGACCCAAGGAGAGCCACATGAACCTCAGAACATTGCTGGGCGCGACTGCCCTTGCCACGCTGTCCCTCGCATCCGCCGCGCGGGCCGATTTGGTCATCGGCCTGATCGCGCCGGTAACCGGCCCGGTTGCCGCCTATGGCAACCAGGTCAAGAACGGCGTCGAGACCGCCATCGACGTGATCAACAATGCCGGCGGCATCAAGGGCGAGAAGATCGTCCTGAAGATCGCTGACGATGCCGGCGAACCGAAGCAGGGCGTTTCCGCCGCCAACCAGCTGATCGGCGAAGGCATTCGTTTCGTCGTCGGCCCGGTCACCTCCGGCGTCGCCATGCCGGCCTCGGATGCGCTGGCTGAAAACGGCGTGTTGATGGTGACCCCGACGGCAACCACGCCGGCGCTCACCACCCGCGGCCTCGAAACCGTGCTGCGCACCTGCGGCCGCGACGACCAGCAGGCCGAAGTGGCCGCCGCCTATCTGCTGAAGACCGCCAAGGACAAGCGCATCGCCATCCTCAACGACAAGGGTGCTTACGGCAAAGGCCTCGCCGAAGCCTTCAAGACCGCTCTCAACAAGGGCGGCGTCAAGGAAGTCTTGAACGAGTCGTTGACGCCCGGCGAAAAGGATTTCAGCGCGCTGACCAGCCGCATCAAGGCGGAAAATGTCGATGTGGTCTATTTCGGCGGCTACCATCCGGAAGCCGGCCTGCTGGTGCGACAGTTCGCCGATATCGGCATCAAGCCGCTGTTCATCGGCGGCGACGGCCTGTCCAACACGGAACTGGCGAGCATTGGCGGTCCGGCCGCCGACGGCACACTCTTCACAACGGCGTCCGACGCCAGCAAGAACCCGGACGCCAAGTCCGCCGCCGACGCACTGGCCGCCCGCAACATCCCGATGGAATCCTTCACGTTGAATGCCTACGCGGCGGTGCAGGTCATCAAGACCGGCATCGAACGGGCCGGTAGCACCGAGGATGCCGCAGCGGTCGCCAAGGCCCTCAAATCCGGCGAGCCGGTCAAGACCGTCATCGGCGACCTCACCTATGGCGAAACCGGCGACCTGACCTCGCAGACCTTCGACCTCTTCAAATGGGAAGGCGGCAAGATGGTTCCGGTGCAATAAGCACCGACCTTTGACCTTCGGACCGGGCAGAGCGATCTGCCCGGTCTCGCATGCGCCGGGCCTCGACCAAGCCCTGCTCGGTCTGCCCCTTCCGCGCCGCGCCGCACCCGGTTACTGTGCGGCCAGCATGAATCGGAGAACGGCAGCATGAGCGATCTTGAACGGCGCATTGACCAGGGCACGGGCCGCGAGCCGGCCGATATTGTCCTGAAGGGCGGACGCTTCTTCGACCTGACCACCGGTGAACTGGTGGCCTCCGACATCGCGATCTGCGGCCAGACGATCGTCGGCACCTGCGAGGGCTACGCGGGGCGCGACGAAATCGACATCACCGGCAGGATCGTCGTGCCGGGTTTCATCGACACGCACCTGCACATCGAATCCTCGCTGGTGACCCCGCACGAATTCGACCGCTGCGTGCTGCCCTATGGCGTGACGACCGCGATCTGCGATCCGCACGAGATCGCCAATGTCATCGGTACCGAAGGCATCCAGTTCTTCCTCGATTCGTCCGAGCAGACGATCATGGACATCCGCGTCCAGCTCTCCTCCTGCGTGCCGGCCACCCATCTCGAAACCTCCGGCGCCGACCTGCCGATCGAACGGCTCCTGCCCTTCCGCGACCACCCGAAGGTGATCGGGCTTGCCGAGTTCATGAATTTCCCGGGCGTCATCCACAAGGACCCGGGGGCAATCGCCAAGCTCGACGCCTTCCAGGGCGGCCATATCGATGGCCACGCGCCGCTGCTCTCGGGCCAGGGGCTGAACGGTTATCTCTCCGCCGGCATCCGCACCGAACACGAGGCGACGAGCGCCGCAGAAGCCCTCGAAAAGATCCGCAAGGGCATGCATATCCTGGTGCGCGAAGGCTCGGTCTCGAAAGACCTGCACGCGCTGATGCCGATCATCACGGAGCGCCTCTCCCCCTATCTCGCGCTCTGCACCGATGACCGCAACCCGCTCGATATAGCCGAGGAAGGCCATCTCGATTTCATGATCCGCACGGCGATTGCCCATGGCGTCGAGCCGCTGGCGATCTACCGCGCCGCCTCGATTTCCGCGGCGCGCGCCTTCGGCCTGCGCGATCGTGGGCTGGTGGCGCCCGGCTGGCGTGCCGATCTGGTGGTCATCGACAGCCTGGAAAACTGCAAGGCCGAGATGGTGTTTGCCGGCGGCCGGCGCGTGACGGCAGACCTCTTTGCCACCCGCCAGCCGGTGGAACCGGTCGGCCTCGACAGCGTCAAGGCGCGCCTCGTCAAGGCAGCGGATTTTGCCGTGCCGGTGAAGAGCGAGGAGCAGCCGGTGATCGGCGTGCTGCCGGGCAAGATCATCACCGAACATCGCCGTTACCGCCTGCCATCGGCCGGCAACCAGACGAGCGTTGATCTTGCCAACGACATCATCAAGGTCGCCGTGATCGAACGTCACGGCAAGAACGGCAACCATGCCAACGGTTTCGTGCAAGGCTTCGGGTTGAAGAAAGGCGCAATCGCCTCCACCGTCGGCCATGACAGCCACAATATCTGCGTCGTCGGCGTCAGCGAGGAGGATATGGCGCTTGCCGTCAACCGCCTGTCGGATATTCGCGGTGGCTTCGTCGTGGTGGAAGATGGCAAGGTTACCGGCGAAATCGCGCTGCCGGTCGCCGGCCTGATGAGCCTTGAGCCCTACGAGACGGTGCGCGACACGCTGACCGAGTTGCGCAAGGCCGCCTATGCTCTGGGAACGACGCTGGCCGAACCCTTTCTGCAGGTGGCCTTCCTGCCGCTGCCGGTGATCCCGCACCTGAAGATTTCCGACATGGGCATGGTGGATGTCGACCAGTTCCGCCTGCTCGACTGAGCCTATTCGGCTCTTTGCCGCGCGCCGGGTCTGAAGGCCTGGGCAACCGCGTCCGCCGCCGAAGTGGCGGAGGTCTTGATCGCGTCGGCAATCGATTCGACGCGCTTCACCTGCGACTGGAACTCGTCGAGCGCCCGGCCCTTCAGCGTCGTACCGGCCGACATCTGCGCCTTGGTCGGATCGGCATAACGGTCGCCCACCCGCAGTTCGTAGTAAAGGTGCGGCCCGGTGGAGAGGCCGGTCGAGCCGACATAGGCTATCACCTCTCCCTGTGAGACATGCTGACCGACGCTCAGGCCCTTCGGCGTACCGGCAATATGCGCATAGGTCGTGGTGTACCCGCCGTCATGCCGGATGCGGACATACTTGCCATACCCCCATTCGGAGGAAATCTTGATGACGACCCCATCGCCTGCGGCAAGGATCGGAGATCCCTCTGGTGCCCGGTAATCGACGCCGTTGTGAAATTTGCGAACCTTCAAAATGGGATGAACGCGCCAGCCAAAGCCATCGCCCAGCTTGCCGGCCGGCACCGGCTTGTGCATCAGGTGTTTGGACACGGAGCGGCCGCTGTCGTCGAAATATTCCGCCTCGCCATCGTCCGACGCGGCATAACGATAGAAATGCCGCTCCTTTCCGTCCTGCCGCACGGTCACCGAGACCAGATCTTCGCCACCCGCCTCTGTCTTGCGGAACACGACGTCGATGACAGGCTCCTTGTCCTCACCCTCCCACTGGATGCCGTTCTTGCGCAGGAGATCGACCACCTGCACGCCGACGCGGGAGGGAATGTTGGACTGCTTCAGATGAGAGACCAGTTTCGGATAGTCCGCCTGCGCGCGCGACAAGGCCTTCACATCCTGCGGCTTGGCCGTGCTTTTGGCAGACCGGTTGGTCTCTTCCGCCGCCAGCGCCTCGGCCAGCAGCCGATCGTAGAGACGCCGGTCACCCACCGCCTGAAAATGGCCGTTGTCTCGCCGGGCAAGCAGCCGCTCCTTGCCATCCTTGCTTCTGTGCCGCACGAAAATGATCTGGCGGCTCTGCTTGCCTTGCTCGGCCTCGCGCACCAGAAGATCAAGCTCTTCGCCCGCCTTGACGCTCCCCGCGCCGAGATCGGCGGCGAGTGCGGCAAACTCACATTCGGGAATATCGACGGCCCCTTCGATATTGATCAGCGCTTCGTCATGCGCCGGCATGGAAACAAGGCGCCGCACCTGCCCCGCCGGCTTGACCGGCGCAATGCTGACATTGATCGGCTCGCCCAGAACCGGACCGAGCCTGCCCCGCTTCGCCGCAAGTCCCGTCAGCCCACCAGATGACGGCTTCTGATCCTGCGTTCCACGCAGCACAAGCCCGAACGGATCATCGCCGGTGTCGCCATCCTGATAGGCGGCAAGCAGGGGAGAGGTTTTGTCTTCGGCGGCGGATAGATCGAGCGACACGTTGAAATAGGAGGAATGGGCCAGCGAGCCGTCCCCCATGCGCTCGATGAGGTCGAGCTTGCGCGGGGCACTGGCAAGCTCCGGCATCCACACACGCCCGGTCTTCGGTGTCGCCACCGGCTGGCGCCGGCTGCGGGCCAGCACCACCGATTTCTGCGGTTTGGGCAGATGGCCCACCGCATGGGTGATGGTTTCGGTGAGAAGACAGGTCGAGCCCGCCGCCAGCAGAAGCAGGGCGAGCGAAACGCGCCAATGCGCCCGGATCGAGTAGGCAATCACATGCTGGCGGGGATGAATGGCACCGAACCGGCAATCTGCGTCGTCCGATCCTGCGTGAAGTGCCGCTATCGCCATCCGCCGAAGCTCCGTTTGAAGGTCCGGCAGACGTTATCGTGTTCCGTGGCGAAAATGTGTCAGCCGCGCCGCAAGACCATGCCCGCGTGGTAGAGCACATCGTTGCGAAACTCGCCGTCGGCGGAAAAGCCGGTATCGTCCTTGTAGTCGATCTGGTTGCCCCGCACCTCGTAACGGCCCTGATAGGCGCGTTCGCGGTTGCCTCGGCCTTCAACGTAACGGCCATTCGGCAAGAGTTCGTGGCGGATAAAACCGTCATCGGTTATCCACAGCCCGGTATAGGAATGGCTGGTCATGGGTCTCTCCTGGGTCTTTCCGGGATGCTCTCGATGGGTAGGGATTGCATGATTGTCGGCAGTGATCCGGCAGACCTGCAATCCCACCCCTTTCAAGCAAGCTCAGCCGTTCATATATCGGCGGCGAAGTTCGGCACGCTTGCGACGTTCGACGGATATGCGGTGCTGCGTCTTCGTCGTTTCGATCAGGTGTACGACCCAGTTCAATGGGCTTTCGAGTAGCCGCTGGAAATGTTGCATCTCCGTCTCCTTTCTATGGAATGTGCGTTTTGCGTTGCAGGAGCAATATGGCAAACGAGACAGCAGACGCGGTAGATCAGGACTCCGAGATGATTGCACAAAAATCCGGAGCTTGCGGAAATCCCCTGGCTTCAGCAAGCCATCGCTGATATTCAACATGACACAAAGGCTGGATTTCCGGCTTGTACGAATGGATTGGAAAGGCACGACGATGCAGCAGCTCGAGGCCCTCTCTCGCTTGATTGCACAACACACCGAGGCTGACGGGATCGTGGAAACCGCCATCCCGCGCCTCAGCCTGGTGCGCGTCTCAAAACCGACGGAACCGATGCTGGGTGTGCAGCAGCCGTCGCTCTGCCTGATCGCGCAGGGATCGAAACAGGTGATCCTTGCGGACGAGATCTATGATTACGGTCCGGCGCGCCATCTGATCGCCTCCGCCGACCTGCCGATCACCGGGCAGGTGCTGGAGGCCAGTCCCGGCGTTCCGTATCTGAGCCTCAAGCTTGACCTCGACATGAATGCGCTCGCTGCCCTGGTGATGGAGGTGCCGATTGCCTCATCCTCCGCCTCGCCGTCGAAAAGCTGCGGCAAGGCGATCTGCCTCAGCCGCACGGATCCGAAGCTGGTCGATGCGGCGCTGAGGTTGGTCAGCCTGCTCGACACGCCGGACGATATCCCCGTGATGGCACCGCTGATCGAACGGGAAATCCTCTACCGCCTGCTGCGCGGCGACCAGGCGGCAAAACTTCGGCGCATGCTGATGCCGGAAAGCCGGCTGTCGCAGGTCAACCGGGCAATCGCCTGGATCCGGCAGAACTACCACCGCCCGTTCAGCATCGACCAAGTGGCCCGCGAGGCGCGCATGAGCACCTCGTCCCTGCACGAGCATTTTCGCGAAGTGACGGCCATGAGCCCGCTGCAATACCAGAAGCAGCTGCGCCTGCAGGAGGCGCGGCGGCTGATTCTCGCAGAAGCGCTCGACGCGGCAAGCGCCGCCCATCGCGTCGGGTACGACAGCCCCTCGCAGTTCAGCCGCGAATATCGCCGTCTGTTCGGCGCACCGCCGATCCAGGATGTCTCGCGCCTGAAGACGGAGCCGGCAGCCTTTGCACCGGCCTCCGCCTGAGGCAAACCCTCAAAGACGCGCGCAGAACACGTCAAACGACTTAAGGCGCACCACCTTGTCGTCCATCTCCGGATTGTAGCCCGGCATCGGCAGCGGGTGGCAATCGGCAAGCGACGCCGGCAGCAGATAATCCTGTGCTTCGCGCGTCAGGTTGAAGACGAAGAGCAGCCGTTCGCCGCCCTTTTCGCGCACGAAGGCCAGAAGATCCGCCTGCGTGTCGAGGAAGGTCATGTCTCCATCCAGCAGCGCGCCATGCGCCCGGCGGAAGGCAAGCGTCTCGCGGTAATGCGCGAGGATCGAGGTCTCGATCCCCTCCTGCGCGCTGACGGCAAGCGGCAGATGCTCCGGCGGCACGGGAAGCCAGGCCTTCGGCCCGGAACTGAAGCCGCCAAGCGGCTGATCCGCCTCCCAGACCATCGGCGTGCGGCATCCGTCACGGCCCTTGAAGGCCGGCCAGAAGCGGATGCCATAAGGGTCGCGCAGATCCTCGAAGGACAGCTCCGCCTCGGGAAGCCCGAGCTCCTCTCCCTGATAGAGGCAGATCGAACCGCGCAGCGTCGACAGCACGCTGATGGCGAGCTTGGCGATCGGCTCGCGCTCTTCCGGCGCCTCCATGAAGCGGGAGACATGCCGCACCACGTCATGGTTGGAAAAGGCCCAGCAGACCCAGCCATTCGTGACGATCTCCTGGCACTTCGACACCACGCCACGGATATGGTCGGCGGTAAAGCGCGGGCTCAGAAGGTCGAAGGTGTAGCACATGTGCAGCTTGTCATTGCCGCTCGTGTAAATGGCAAGCGTCGTCAGCGAACGGTCCGCATCGCCCACCTCGCCCACCGTCGTGCGGCAATCGTAGCGGTCGAGCAGCGCGCGCAAGCGCTTCAGGAAATCGATGTTCTCCGGCTGGCTCTTGTCATAGAGATGGTGCTGCATCGAATACGGGTTGGTATCCGTCTCAAGCCCCGTCGAGTTCGGATCGTAGACCATCGGCGGATTGTTGCGCAGCTGCTTGTCATGGAAATAGTAGTTGACGGTATCCAGCCGGAAACCGTGCACGCCGCGATCCAGCCAGAATTTCACCGTCGCCAGCACGGCATCCTGCACATCCGGGTTGTGGAAGTTGAGATCCGGCTGCGAGGACAGGAAGTTGTGCATGTAATACTGCTTGCGCACGCCATCCCATTCCCAGGCCGGCCCGCCGAAAATCGACAGCCAGTTGTTGGGCGCCGTGCCATCCGGCTTCGGATCGGCCCAGATGTACCAGTCGGCGCGCGGATTGGTACGGCTCGCCCGGCTTTCGATGAACCAGGGGTGCTGGTCGGAGGTGTGCGAAATCACCTGGTCGATGATGACCTTGAGGCCCAGCCGGTCGCATTCGGCCATCATCGCATCGAAATCGGCGAGCGTGCCGAACATCGGATCGACGTTGCAATAATCGGACACGTCATAGCCCATGTCCGCCATCGGCGAAGTGAAGAAAGGCGACAGCCAGATCGCATCCACACCGAGCGAGGCAATATGCGGCAGGCGGGCCGTGATGCCCTGGATATCGCCGATGCCATCCCCGGACGTATCCTGGAAGGAGCGCGGATAGACCTGATAGATCACCGCGCCGCGCCACCAGTTCGGATCGCCCTTGCGTACCGTTCCCGTTGCCATGCCGTCTCTGCTCCGTCTGCGTTTCTGTTCTGACGACAACCTAGTGACCTTGCGGCAAAAGACAAATGAAGATGAACCCGATGATGCGGCGACGCCTCAGGAATGACAGAAGCGTGAACCGCCGGCTTGCCTTGCATCACGGTTCGGCCTATTCCGCTTGCGGGGCAGAAGGAGAGAGTAACATTTCATGACAAGACGCATTCTCTCGATCGGCGAGTGCATGGTGGAGCTGTCGCAGGCGGGCAACGGCCTGTTGCGCAAGGGTTTTGCCGGCGACACGTTCAACACCGCCTGGTATCTGCGCGCCAACCTGCCGGATGACGTGGCCGTCGATTATCTCACCTGCCTCGGCGATGACGCGCTTTCGGGCGAGATGCTGAGCTTCATGGAAAAGGCCGGCATCGGCACCGACCACATCCGCCAGGTTCCGGGCAAGACGCCCGGCCTTTACCTGATTTCGCTGAAGGACGGCGAACGCACCTTCAGCTACTGGCGCGACACCTCGGCCGCCCGCATGCTCGCCGATGACGCCGAGCATCTGCGCCGGGCGATCGAGACGGCGGATGTCGTCTATTTCTCCGGCATCACGCTCGCGATCCTCAGCCCGACGGCGCGCGAAACGCTGCTGTCGGAACTGCGCCGCGCCAAAGCCTCGGGCAAGACGGTTGCCTATGACCCGAACATCCGCCCGCGCCTCTGGGAAAACCGCGAGGTCATGCTGGACACGATCAGCGCCGGCGCACGTGCCGCGACCATCGTTTTGCCGAGCTTCGATGACGAAAACACCCATTTCGGCGATCCGAACGTCGCGGCCACCATCGAGCGCTACCAGTCGCTTGGGCCACGCCAGGTGATCGTCAAGAGCGGCGCGCAAGGCGCGACCGTTGGCGAGGACGGTGAGACGATCTTCGTTCCCGCCGCCCGCCCGGAAAGCCTGGTGGATACCACAAGCGCCGGCGACAGTTTCAATGGCGGCCTGCTGGCAAGACTGATGATGGGAAGCCCCCTGCCGGAAGCCGCCGCCCACGGCGCCGCAGTCGCCTCCGTGGTGATCGCCCATCACGGTGCGCTGATCGATTTTGCGCTGTTGCCGGGGTGAGGCTCACTAGGCGAGGTCAGTTTGCGTGAAGTCATCGCCTTTGTAGACGAGCGACAGGCCTGCTGACTTGGCACAGCCATAGGCAAAGACGTCTCCCATGTTCAGCCGCGCCGGGTGTCCTGCCACCTTCCCGTAGCGTATAGATTCATCCTTGGCGAAGGCGCCGACGGCTGGTGTAATCGCCATATCGTGCGCATCCAGAGCGTCGATGAACTGATCGACCGCCGCCGCAGCTGCAACCATGATCTGCGGAAGCGAACGCTTTCCTTGAGGGATCGCATCCGCTTTGGCACGGGTGACCGCAAGCATCGCCTCCATTCGAACGAGTGGTGACACGAAAAAAGGGCCGCCCAATTGCTCAAGGCGGCTTACCCAGGTTTCCGCATCCGCCTCGGGCTTCAAGATTGCCACGATCACGGATGCATCCAGGAAATACATCAGTTGCCCCAGAGCTGGTCGGAGAACGGCTTGAACTGAAAATGAGGAGCAGATGGCCCGATCGCATCCGCTGTCGCACGAGCCCTAGCGATCTTCTCACGCAGCGGAGTATGGGACCGCGCCCGCTGCAGCTCGTGGCGGAGTGCCTGCCGAAGCGCCTCGGTCGTATCAGGCACCTTCAACAGTTCCTGCAATTCGACCGCCATGGCGGCAATCTCATCGTCGCGCACAACAAATGACATCGAAAACCCCTTTTTTTCGAACAATAGCACCGCATGCACGGGGAAACAACGCAACTGCCCCTGACATCAGCATGTAACACGCATCATCGATAAGGGCCCTCATCATGGGTGCGGCATGCGAGTCGTGCCCAGTCCCAGCGAGGGTCGGGTGCATGACCAGAATCACCATCGTGAGCGATGCCTGGTATCCGCAGGTCAACGGCGTGGTGCGCTCCATCGAGAACACCAATCGCGAGCTGACCCGCATGGGTGTCGAGGTCTCGATGATCACGCCGCAGGATTTTTCGAGCGTCCCCTGCCCCACCTATCCGGAGATCCGGCTTTCCGTCGCCAGTTATTCGGCAGTCGCCAAACTCTTGGAAAGCCAGGGGCCGACCTCGGTACATATCGCGACCGAAGGACCGCTCGGGCTTCTCGCCCGTCGCTGGTGCCTGAAGAACGATCTGCCGTTCTCCACCAGCTACCACACGCGGTTTCCCGAATATGTGGCGGCGCGGTTTCCCGTGCCGATCCGCTGGATGCGCGCCTTCGTGCGCTGGTTCCACAATGCCGGCAATGGCTGCATGGTGGCGACTGCGAGCCTGGAGCGCGAACTCTCCAAGCTCGGACTGAAAAACCTTCTGCGCTGGAGCCGCGGCATCGATCAGGCGCAGTTTCATCCCCGCCCACTGGAGGACGAACCGTTTGGCCTCCAGCGGCCGATCTTCATGACGGTCAGCCGCATTGCCGTCGAAAAAAACCTGCCGGCCTTTCTTGATCTCGACCTGCCGGGCTCAAAGGTGGTGGTCGGCGACGGGCCGGAGCGGGAAGCGCTGCAGCGGCGTTATCCGGACGTGCTGTTTACCGGCATGAAGACGGGTGAAGATCTGGCCCGCGCCTATGCGCAGGCCGATGTCTTTGTCTTCCCGTCGAAGACCGACACGTTCGGCAATACGATCCTGGAAGCACTCGCGAGCGGCGTTCCGGTGGCAGCTTTTCCCGTCACCGGGCCGGTCGATATCATAGAGGAAGGGTCCGGTGCAGGCGCCTTGAACGAGGACCTGCGCCAGGCCTGCCTTGATGCACTGTCCTGCCCGCGCGAAAACGCGCGCCGCCTGGCGCGCCATTTCACCTGGGAAGCGGCGTCCAAACAGTTCCTCAACAATGTGCTGATCGCCCAGGGCAAGAAGAATCTCTCCGGCCGCAAGGGCGGCTTTCGCGCCGCCCTGCCGTCGTGACTACCGCTTCTTGCGCTTGTTCTCGAACGGGTTTTCCGCCGCCCGCAAGTGGATGCGCACAGGCACGCCCGGCATCTGGAAATCAGCGCGCAGGCCGTTGATCAGATAGCGCAGGTATGATTCCGGCACGGAATCGGGCCGCGTGCAGGAAATCATGAAGGCCGGCGGGCGCGCTTTCACCTGCGTCATGTATTTGAGCTTCAGGCGACGGCCGGAGACCGCCGGTGGCGGATGCTGAATTTGAACCCCGTCCAGCCAGCGATTGAGCTTGGCGGTCGAAATGCGCTTATTCCACACCATGTCGGTGTCGATGATGTTCTGCATCAGCTTGTCGAGCGCATAGCCCGTCTGGCCGGAGATCGGCACGGCGCGGATGCCGCGCGCCTGCGGCAAAAGCCGTTCGGTCTTTTCGCGCAGATCCGCCAGCACCGCCTGCGGATCTTCCACGAGATCCCACTTGTTGAAGGCGAGAACCGCGGCGCGCCCTTCGCGCAGCACCAGATCAACGATCTGCAGGTCCTGCTTCTCGAAGGGAATGGTGGCGTCGAAGACGATGACGACGGTCTCCGCGAAACGGATGGCGCGCAGCGTATCGGCAACCGACAGCTTTTCGAGTTTTTCCTGCACGCGCGCCTTGCGGCGCATGCCGGCTGTATCGAACATCTTGATGGTGCGGCCGCGCCAGTCCCATTCGACCGAGATGGAATCGCGGGTGATGCCGGCTTCCGGGCCGGTCAGCAGCCGGTCCTCACCCAGGAAACGGTTGATCAGCGTCGATTTGCCGGCGTTCGGCCGGCCGACGATCGCCACCCGCAGCGGCTTGGTATCGTCATAGGCCGGTTCGGTCTCTTCGTCCTCGTCGTCCGAAAAACGCACATCGATGTCGGTGATCGCTTCGTCGTCCTCGTCGTCGACAAACGCCTTTTCCGGGCCGATCGCCTCGACGATCGCGTCGCGCAGGTCGATCATGCCCTGGCCATGTTCGGCCGAAATCGGCACCGGCTCGCCAAGACCCAGCGTATAGGCGTCGTAGAAGCCGCCGTCGGAACCACGCGCTTCGGATTTGTTGGCGACAAGCACCACCGGCTTGCCGCGCCGGCGCAGCATTTCCGCCAGCGACTGGTCGACCGGCGTCAGGCCCATCTTGGCATCCACGACGAAGAGCGACAGATCCGCCTCGTCGATCGCCTTTTCCGTCTGGGCGCGCATGCGGCCTTCGAGCGTCTCGGGCCCCGCCTCTTCGAGACCGGCGGTATCGATGATGCGGAAGCGAAGATCGACAAGCTTCGCGTCGCCCGGGCGACGGTCACGCGTCACACCCGGCGTGTCATCGACAAGCGCCAGCTTCTTGCCAACCAGACGGTTGAACAGCGTGGACTTGCCGACATTGGGGCGCCCGACAATGGCGACGGTGAAGCTCATGGAAAAGTGCCTTTCTGGGCCTTCTTGTTCAAATCTTACGGCGCCTTGCCGGATGCGGCAATCGTATCCAGCATGATCTGCGCGCGGTTGGCGACGTTGCGCGGGGTTTCGGCATCATTGGCGATGTCCTGGAACCACTGCTTGGCCTTGGCCATGTCACCGGCCTTGTACGCCGAAAGGCCCAGCGCTTCGCGCGCGGAATGGCGAAGCGCCTGCCCGGGCGTTGCCATGACCTCCACCTCGGCGGAGACCTGGTCATAGGTGCCGGTATCGATCAGGATCCAGGCCGCGCGCATCTTGGCGAGTTCGCGCAGAACCTCCGGAACGGAACTATCGGCCGCCACGGCGTTGAACGCGGATACGGCACCGGCCTTGTCACCCTTTTCCGAAAGCAGCGTAGCCGCGCGCAGGCGCGCCAGCACCGGATAGGACCCGCCACCATTCTTTTCCAGATCCTGCAGCGCCGTCAGCGCCTCATCCGTCTTGCCTTCCTTGGCAAGGTTGAGCGCCGAGAGAAAGGCATCGCCGTAGACAGAGGCATTGTGCGAGTGCCAGTATTCGTATCCACGATAGCCGGCGGTGCCGAGCACGACCAAAGCGGCTCCACCAATGATGAACGGCCGGAAGCGGCGCCAGAAGCTCGAAAGCTGTTCGGAGCGCAGTTCGTCGTTCACTTCGCGGATAAAGCTGTCGTTGTCGTGTGCCATGCCAAACTCCGGGCCAAACTCCGGCCGCACGGCGGCCCCTGGATCTCGAAAGCCTGCCTTCTAACCTATTTTGCCCAGGATGTAAGGGGGGATGTAAACGGCTCGCCGCGACGTTGACTGCTCTCACCGACAAGAGACAAAGCGGTGCGCTGGATTTTGCAAGGCCCTGATACCGGGAAAGCAGACCAGGTTTGAGCTGCGGGCTGAGCCCTCGCCCCGCCTTTGCCGTATTCGGCACCGACAAGTCCCGCTTTGCAAGCTTATTACCAAGGATCTGTTTTGCGCCTTCTGACCGCCTTTGCCGCCGCCCTTCTGGCTTCCGCCGCCACCGCCGACGCGGCAGACAAGCAACAACAGCTTGTGTTGATCTCCTTCGACGGCGCCGGCAACAATGCGCTCTGGCAACGAAGCCGGGATTTCGCCAAACAAAGCGGCGCGCATTTCACGTATTTTCTCTCCTGCACGCTGGTGATCGACCGCGAGCGGGCGAAAACCTATCAGGGGCCGGGACAAAAGGCCGGCCGCTCGAATGTTGGCTTTGCTGAGACGAAGGCGGAAGCGGTCGCCCGGCTGGAGCATGTCTGGCAGGCCCATCAGGAAGGCCACGAGATTGCCAGCCATACCTGCGGTCACTTCGACGGCAAGGATTGGGCATCTACGGACTGGCGCCAGGAAATGCAATCCTTCCGAACGGTTCTCACCTCCGCCTGGAGCGATGTCGGTGCCGCAGACCGCGAACCCTCCGAGTGGCGCGGTTTCGTCCAATCCATCCGGGGTTTCCGTGCGCCTTATCTCTCGACATCCGACGCGCTGAACGAGGCAGAACGGCGCGAGGGTTTCACCTATGATGCCAGCGGCGTCACCAGGGGTCCGTCTCTGCCGGAAACAGCACACGGTGTTTTGAACTTCGGCCTGCCGCTGATCCCGGAGGGCCCGGAACAGCGCAAAATCATCGCCATGGACTACAACCTCTTCATCCGCCATTCGGCGGGCGTGGAAAACCAGAGCCGAACGGTGGAATTCGAGGAGCGCGCCTATTCGGCCTTCCGTGCCGCCTTCGACCGGGAATATGCCGGCGAGCGCGTTCCGCTGCAGCTCGGTTTCCATTTCGTCGAGATGAATGGCGGCGCCTATTGGCGGGCCATGGAACGGCTGGCAACCGAGGTGTGCCGCATGCCGGATGTCGCCTGCGTGACGTATGGCGAGGCGATCGAAGCGCTGCGTGCACGCGCAGAGCCGGAACGCCGGTCGGGTCTCTGAAACGGCAGGACCCGCATCACCGGTCGGCAATGCGGGTCCTCGTCAGTAGAATGTCGGTTCAATCAGGTCGGCTTGTTGGCGGCGAGTTCACCGCCCTCTGCCTCGCGTTTCAGATGATGCTGGTCGATCACCGGCAGCGGCTCTCCGTCAATGGCGGCCTCGAAGGCTTTCAGACGCTTGTAGATCGACATCAGCTCCACGAAGGTCGTCCAGGAATTGATGAGATACTGGAAAGAGCCGCGCACCTGCTCGAACACATTCATGATCTGGCTCATCAGACCGAGCGTGACCTTGCCGGCCACAATCGAGGGGATCAGCACCACGGTTCCGAAGATGTTGTCGGCCTGCAAGTAGAAGATGCGGGCAACATTGAAATACATGTAGTGGAAGTAGAGCCGGAAATAGTTCTTGCGCACATTGGCGAACAGCTGGTTGATCGTTACCGGCTGCGCACGGCCCTCATCGTCCTCGCCATACACGAGTTCCTTGCGGTAGGCCGCTTCCACACGCTGGTTGCGGAATTCCAGCCCCGGCAGCTTGATGCCGATCAGCGCCAGGAACACCGTGCCGAACAGTGACCAGACAATCGCTGCCCAGACCAGCGCATGCGGAACCTGGCCGAAATAGGGAAGCTCGTTCACCGTTTCGGAGAAGGTGAACAGAACCGGCAGGAAGGCGATCAGCGTCATGATGGCACGCACGAAGCCGACGCCGAGACCTTCCACCGTCGAGGAAAAGCGCATCGTGTCTTCCTGCACGCGCTGGGAAGCCCCTTCGATATGGCGCAGCTTGCCCCAGTTCGCCATGTAAAACTCGTTCATCGCGGTGCGCCAGCGGAAGATGTAATGGCTGATGAAGAAGAGGTTCAGCACGCCGACGGTAACGGCGACGAAGGCAATGCCGACGAAACCCAGCATCCCGGTGTACAACTGTTCCGCGGTCACCGGTGCGGTACGGGCCAGCGCCTGCTGGATGAGGTCATAATAAGGTCCGTACCAGGCATTGATGGCGACGCTGACCTGCACCGAAAAATAGGTGGTGAAGATGATCAGCGCCGAGCCCAGAACCGACCACATCTGCCAGCGATGCGGGGCAAACCAGAACCAGAAGGCGGAAAAGATCGCCACGCCGGCGGCGTAATAGAGATAGAACCACAGAAACGGCGTGGACCAGAACACCGACACGCCGATGATCGGGCTTTGCCCGTCCGGCAACGGCGGCAGGCCGATCGAGGCACCGAGCGCCTCTCCGCCAGCATACCAGCCGAAGATCAGGATCAGCGCCCAGATGGCGGCGGAGGAAAAAAACAGTTTGGGACGGGGGAAGAACGAATGGAACACGGAATGCGGTTTCCCTTGCTGCAGTACAAACGTCTGAAGGACGCGATGTGCGCAGAACCTATGCCAGTTGCGAGAGTGCGGCAATGGCCGACACGGCAGGGTTAAGCATTTGTAACCTTCATCGAATTGGGCGAAGCCCAACAACAAGTTTCCCATAGGTTGTATTATGAATGCGTATTGTCAAATATACGGCGAATTTAACCTAACATTAAGTCAGTTTTTGAGATGTATTGAACCAAGTTTCGCTAAGTACGTTGTTCGGTGGTCTGATGAGCAGGTCGTTGACCGTGGCATGAATGTTTAATATTTCTTAATCCGCCGACTTCTTGCCACGGGAAGGAACGGATCGAACCCAAGGAGGTTTTGATTTGTCCTTTCTCCGGAACGCCCGTATCCGCACCAAAATTCTGTCTTTAGTTGCCTCCATTGTCGTGGTGGGCGTGGGTGGCGCAGGCATCATGGCAAGCGGCTACAAGGAAGCAGATTCGGCCTATTCCGCCTTCATCTCGGAAGACATGTCATCCGCGATGGAAATGGCGCGTTCAACGACGTCCCTGCTTGCATCGGAGGCTGCCGCCTATCAGATCGTCCACCTGGACGATGCCACCGAGAAGCAACTGGCTCCTTTGGACAGCTACAACGAAGGGAAAGCGACAGTTTTCAGGCGTCTTGACAAGGCCAAGGAACTGGACATTCACGCCTCCACCGACATCGACCGGTTCGCAAGCCGCGCCAAAGAGATCTATACAAAATTCGACTCTGCCATTGCGTTGGACGGTCAGGGCAAGACATCGGAAGCCACAGCCATTCTTGTCGGCATCGACAAAGACATTGTCACCTGGCGCACCGACTTGCGGAATTGGAACAACAACCGGATGACGGAGCTCAAGGCGCAGTCGGTTGTTCTGAGCAATCAGAACAGTGCGATGATCCTCAGCATTCTGACGGGTCTCGCCGTATGCTTCGCCGCCATCATCGCTGCCGCCCTCTTCATCTCGTCTCGCGGCATTACCGGCCCGATCGAATTGATGCGGAACCGCATGCTGTCGCTCGCTGACGGCAAGACCGAGGAGGAAATTCCCGGCATCGGTCGTCGCGACGAACTGGGCGAGATGGCGGACGCCGTTGCCGTCTTCCGCGTCAATGCCATCGAGCGCATCCGTCTCGAGGCAGAGGCAGACGCCAACCGCAGCCTGTCGGAAACGGAACGCCTGCAGAGGGAAGCGGAGAACGCCAGGGTCGCTGCCGAGGTGAAGTTCGCCGTCGATAATCTTGCCGGCGCCCTCTCGCGTCTCGCTGACGGCGATGTCTCCTATCGCATCGACCAGTCCTTCGCGGAAAGCCTGGATCAGGTTCGCCACGACTTCAACCATTCTGCCGACAAGTTGCAGACCGCGCTGAAGGCCGTGGCCCAGAATGCCCGAGGCATCGATGCCGGCGCAAATGAAATCAAGTCGGCGGCCGATGATCTGGCCAAGCGGACAGAGCAGCAGGCCGCGGCCGTGGAAGAAACCGCAGCCGCCCTGGAAGAGATCACCACGACGGTGAAGGATTCCACCCGCCGCGCCCAGGAGGCCGGTGATCTGGTGGCCCGCACCCGCCGTGGTGCCGAGCAGTCCGGTGATGTGGTGCGCCGCGCCGTCGCCTCGATGGAAAAGATCGAGAAGTCGTCCTCCGAAATCTCCTCGATCATTGGTGTCATCGACGAAATCGCCTTCCAGACGAACCTCCTGGCGCTGAACGCCGGCGTCGAGGCGGCCCGTGCGGGTGATGCCGGCAAGGGGTTTGCGGTCGTTGCCCAGGAAGTGCGTGAACTGGCCCAGCGTTCCGCAACCGCTGCCAAGGAAATCAAAGCCTTGATTTCCACTTCCAATGGACAAGTTCAGGAAGGCGTGCAGCTGGTCGGCGAAACCGGCAAGGCGCTGGAGACGATCGTCACCGAAGTGCATGAGATCAACCGCCATGTGGCGGCGATCGTGGAAGCCGCTCAGGAACAGTCGTCCGGCCTGCAGCAGATCAACACGGCCGTCAACCAGATGGACCAGGACACTCAGAAGAACGCCGCCATGGTGGAGGAATCGACCGCCGCCAGCCACGGCCTTGCCCGCGAAGTCGCGTCGCTGAACGAGTTGCTGTCGCAGTTCAAGCTGGCAAACGGTGGCACCGCGGCACCGGTGGCACGCATCGCGGCGGCCGAGGCAAAGCCGGCAGCCTCTCCGGCCCGTGCGCTCGGACGCAAGCTCGCCAGCGCCTTCTCCGGCAATGCCGCACTTGCGACCAAGCCGGCAGACAGTTGGGAAGAGTTCTGATCTCGAACCAACGACAATTTGAAACCGAGGAAGGGGCCGGCGCCAAGCCGAGCCCCTTTTTCATTGCATCCGCCTCAGCTGTGCCGCAGCACAGGCATCATCAGTACGGCCGAGAGGAGGAGGACGATCGCGGCCAGCACGGAGGCCAGCGTAAACGACCCGCTCCATTCCGTCGCCCAGCCGGCAACGAGCGGCCCGACGATCTGGCCCGTGCCGAACGCCGCCGTCATCAGCGCCAGCGCCCGGCGCGGGCTGCTTGGCGCAAGGGCACGGGCGATCTGCAGACCATAGGCCGTCACCGTCATGAAGGTGAGGCCAAGCAGCAGCCCACCAAGCAGCGCGCCCGACACGGGCGGCAGCAGGACGGAAGCGAACACACCACCTGCTTCGAGCAACAGGCAAAGCAGATAACAAAGCCCGAGGCCAAGCCGCCGGGCGATGGGTTGCCAGAGAAACAGCGCACAGGCCGCGGCAAGCCCCGTCACCAGCCAGGCGCCCGCTTCCACGGCGGCGCCCGCCGCGGCCATGCGCACGATGGCGACGAGGAAGGTGGCCGTGACCACGTAACCGAACCCGAACAGGCCATAGGAAACGGTCAGCAGCACGAGCGGCCGCGTCCAGGTCATCGGCGGCTCGGGCGATGCTTGCCGGCCCTGCACCGGCTTTGGAAGATGCCGCGCCACGAACAGCGCAGCACACAGAACAATCATGGCCCCGCCGACCCAGTCCAGCCGCCAGCCATGCGCGGCATCACCGGCAGCGCGCTGGATGAGGAAGGCGACGACGGACGAGAGCGCAATGCCCAGCCCCACGCCGCCAAAATGCACCGATTGCACCGCGCTGCGCCCCACCGCATAAGGCAGCACGATCGAGGAGGTGAAGATCATCGCAAAGGCGCTGGCAAGCCCGGCGCAAAAGCGGATCAGGATAAAGAGCGGCAAGGAGACCGTGGTCGCCATCGCGGCGAGAAGCAGAGCGGTGGCAAACAGTCCGCACAGCGACAGCAGCCTCTCGCGGCCGGCGGCCCAGCCCTGGCTGGCAAGCAGCGCCCCGGCGAGATAACCGGCAAAATTGCCGCCGGCAATCAAACCCGCCTCGGCCGCCGACAGCGGAATGCCGCTCATCATGCCGGGCAGAACGGGAGTGAAAAAGAACCGGCCGAAGCCCATGGCCGCCGCCATGGCGACGGCACCGGCAAAACCGATCAGCAGTGAAGGTTCGGGGGAGGTGATGCGGGACATGCCCCTTCGTCGCAGCAAAACGGCAGGGGCGCAATTCAGGAATTCTGACGCAACCCATCAGAACGGGTGATGCGGAAACCGTCCGATGCGACCGCTCAGGCAGCGCTCGCCTTCAGCAAGAAATCGGCCTCTGGGCCGGAGTGATGCCCCGAACAGCCCACAGCAACCGTGTCGCATCATAACCCTGCCGCCTTGCGCAGTGCTTCGGTCATCCGGCTTCGCCAATCTTTGCCCTGCGCCTGAAACCGCTGCAGAACCTCAGGCTCGACGCGGATGGTGACCGCCACCTTCGGGGACTCGACCGGCGGACGACCGGGTCCGCGGCGGGCGATTTCCCGATCAATGCTGGCAGCCATCTCCGGAAAGACCGCGGCAAAAGGACGTGCCTCGGCTATTTCCGCATCGCTTGCCTCCGGCGCATCCGGATCGGAGGCAATCATCCGCTGGATCTCGGTTTCTTCATCTTCCGTCAGCGGACGTCTGGATGCAAACTTGGCCGTCATCGCACGCTCCGTTCCTTGCTACTCGCGGGCCGCATGGAGATCACCGACAGGGCCTCAGCGCCCAATGGACGAAACACCACCGCGATGATGATGCGGCCATCAAGCTCGCCAATCGCCATGAAGCGACCCGACTTCGCGGGAATGACGGTGGAAGCAGCGAAGAACTCGATCGTCAGGTCGGCGAAGTCGAGACCATGCTTCTCGAGATTGGAAAGCCGCTTGCCTTCGTCGTAGATGATCTTCATCGCAGTTTCCGGACATAGGAAATCTAACGCAGAGAGAGATAAAAGTACACATTAATTCACGGAAGGCCAGTGCGAGGATGGACCCCGCCCCTACTCCGCAAGCGTCAAGATCAACGGGCCGTTGCGGGTCACGACGATGGTGTGCTCGAACTGCACCGTCGGCGCCTTGGGATCGCTGTAGAGCGTCCAGGGATCGCCATTGCCGCCGTCTTCCGCCCACTCGCCGCCGAGCGAGAGGAAGGGTTCGACGGTGAAGACGAGGCCCTCGTCCATGAGGCGGCTCTCGGCCGGATCCGGCCAGGTCGGCACCTCCGCCGGCTCCTCATGCAGCGAGCGGCCGATGCCGTGGCTCGCGAGGTTGGTGATGAGCGTATAGCGGTTCTTTTTGGCGAATGTACCGATGGCCTGGCCGATGCCGGCGATCGGCTTGCCGGGCTTCACCTGCTGCAGCCCGGTCCAGAGCGCGCGGCGTCCATCGCGCACCAGTTTCTCGATCTCGCGCTTCACCGGGGGCACGGCGAAGGACGAGCCCGTGTCGCCGAAGAACCCATCCTTGACCGCAGAGACGTCGATATTGACGAGATCGCCTGCCGCAATCACCCGGCTGCCCGGAATGCCGTGCGCCACTTCCTCATTGACGCTGATGCAGGTCGCACCCGGAAACTGGTAGCAGAATTCCGGAGCCGACTGCGCGTCATGGTCTTCCAGCACCTTGCGGCCGATCCGGTCGAGTTCCAGCGTGGTGATCCCTGGCTCCAGCGCCTTCGCCATCACATCGACCGCCTGGGCGCAAATGCGCCCGATGGCCTTCAGTTTCTGAAGTTCGTCGTCGGAGGTGATGATCATGGGACAAATCCGGCTGCCGTTTTAGGCGGCGGGTTTCGCCCCATCTTGGGCAGGCGTCAACGCTTTTCTGACAAGCGGCGCCACCTTGGTGCCGAAAAGCTCGATGCCGCGCATGATCTCATCGTGCGGCATCAGGCCGATCGCCATCTGGATCAGCAGCCGGTCATTGCCGAAGACCTTGTGAGCGGCAATGATTTTTTCCGCCACCGTTTCCGGATCGCCGACGAAGAGATTGCCGGGCGCAGAGCGGGCGCGATCAAACTGCGTGCGGTTGGTCGGCGGCCAGCCGCGTTCGCGGCCAAGCCGGTCCATGACCGCCGCCTGCGGGCCGTAAAACTGGTCTGCCGCCTTGTCGGTCGTGTCGGCAATGAAACCATGCACGTTGATGCTCGTCTTCAGCGTCTTCGGATCGTGACCGGAGCGGCGCGCCGCCTCCCGGTACAGTTCGAAGAAGGGCGCGAAACGGGCGTAGTCGCCGCCGATGATGGCGACCGCCAGCGGCAGGCCCATGGCGCCGGCACGGGCCACCGATTGCGGCGTGCCGCCCACCGCGATCCACACCGGAAGCTTGTCCTGCAATGGGCGCGGATAAACGCCGCGCCGCTGGATGGGCGCCCGGAGTTCCCCTTCCCAGTCAACAATCTCGTTGTCGCGGAGCGTCAGAAGCAGGTCGAGCTTTTCGGAAAACAGCCGGTCGTAATCGTTGAGGTCGTAGCCGAAGAGCGGATAGGATTCGATGAAGGAGCCCCGCCCCGCCATGATTTCTGCACGCCCGCCGGAAAGCAGATCGACGGTCGAAAACTGCTGGAAGACGCGGATCGGATCGTCCGAACTCAAGACCGAAACGGCGCTGCTCAGACGGATGTTCTTCGTCTTCACAGCAGCGGCCGCCAGTACGGTGGAGGGCGAGGAGACGGCATAATCCGGCCGGTGATGCTCGCCAAGTCCGAAGACATCAAGCCCCACCTGGTCGGCAAGCTCGATCTCCTCGATGAGATGTTTCAGCCGGGTGGCGGCATCCTGGCCGCGGCTGCCGCTGGCAATGTTCGGATCGACATCCGCAAACGTATAAAGGCCGAGTTCCATGACGGTCATTCCCTTCTGTTCTTGGACGCTAGATAGGGACCGAGGCTTCTCGATGAAACAGGAAAGTTTCGAAGACCCCGTTCGAAAAACTGGATGAAGCCGCGATGCTAATATGAATCCGACTGCAATGACTTGTCCGTTTCCGCTCACGCAGCGCTTCAGGTTATCGGATCTTCTGCCCAAAAACACCAGGAAATTCAAGCGCCAACGGAACCAGTGCGCGAAAGACCGCCGTCATCTCCTTCAAAAGATTCACGCTTCCGACACCGGCAAGCCGCAGGCTTGCAGGCTAAAACAGGCCCCTCCCCTGCTGCTTGCCTGCCCCTGGCGCAACGCCCGTCGCGCGCTATAGTCCGGCCTTCATTTGCCACGTGAGGATACCATGGCCGATCTTTCCGCCTTCCCCATCACCAGCCGCTGGCCGGCAGCCAATCCGGACATCCTGCAGCTCTATTCGACGCCAACGCCAAACGGCGTGAAGGTGTCGATCATGCTGGAGGAGACCGGCCTCGCCTATGAGCCGCATTTCATCAATATCGGCCAGAACGAGACCTGGGGCGAGGAATTCCTGTCGCTGAACCCGAACGGCAAGATCCCGGCCATCCTCGACCCGAACGGTCCGGACGGCAAACCGCTGGCACTGTTCGAATCCGGCGCGATCCTGATCTATCTCGCCGAAAAGACCGGCCAGTTCCTGCCGAAAGACGCCGGCGCCCGTTTTGAGACGATCCAGTGGGTGATGTTCCAGATGGGCGGCATCGGCCCGATGTTCGGCCAGTTCGGCTTTTTCCACAAGTTTGCCGGCAAGGAGATCGAGGACAAGCGCCCGCGTGACCGTTACCTCGCCGAGACGAAGCGTCTGCTCGGCGTTCTCGACCAGCGCCTGGCGGGCCGCGACTTCATGATGGGCGGTGACGTGACGATCGCCGACTTCGCCATTGTCGGTTGGATTCGCTCGCTGATCGGCTTTTACGAAGCCCGCGATCTGGTGGAATATGACACGCGACGCAACCTATCCGCCTGGTTCGACCGCATGATGGTGCGGCCCGCCGTGCAGCGCGGCGTGGAAATCCCCGCACGCCCCTGAGATGCGCTGATATCCCACTTCCCGCCGGGATACACGCCAGATCAACCCTTTGTGAGCCACTCTCGGGAAGGGTTGATCCCACCATTAACCATTCGGTAACTCTCCTGCCGAACAATCACGCGCTGTCACACCCGCTCTCGTTTCGCGTGCGGGATGTATCCATCTGCCATGATCAGGAGAGTTCGATGTCCGCCAAGGCATGCGCCCTAGCCGTTTCCGCCGTTCTGTTGACTGCGCTCAGCGCCAGTGCACAGCCCACCCGCGTCAAACAGTTCGAAGCATGGGGCGTTTATTCCTATGGCAGCGGCAGCAACAAGAGTTGCTATGCGCTCTCCGTGCCGACGACCGCGCTCCCGGCGAGCGTGAACCACGGCGACAACTTCTTTCTCGTCGCCCCTCAGGCCGGCGCCTCCTCCTATATGCCGCAGGCCATCATGGCCTATGACCTGAAGACCGATAGCCGCATCACGCTCACCATCGGCAGCGAGACTTTCACCCTGGTGCCGAAGGACAAGACCGCCTGGGTGCGTGATCCGGCCCGCGAACCGGCCCTGGTTGCGGCCATGCGCGGCGGTTCGGACATGACGCTGAAGGCGACCTCCGCCCGCGGCACCAATACCAGCTACACCTATTCCCTGAAGGGGGTGACGGCGGCCTTGCAGGCTGTGCGCAACTGCCGCTGACGGGGCACTCCCGCAGGGCATGACAAGCCGATTGCCAGCCCTGCCCATTTGCGCATAACCTCCCTGAAGCGCTGCAGCATGCAGCCACACGAAGGGGAGGAAAAACATGGCAAGAACCGTCGTCGTCACCGGCTCCACCAGCGGCATCGGGCTCGGCATTGCCCGGGCCTTTGCCGCCGATGGCGCCAATGTGGTGATCAACGGCTTCGGCAAGGCCGACGAGATCGAGGCGGCCCGTGCCGAGCTTGACCGGCTGGGCGAAGGCACGGTGCTCTATCACGGCGCCGACATGACGAAGCCCGACGAGATTGCCGACCTGATCGGCCTTGCGGAAAAAAGCTTCGGCACCATCGACGTGCTGGTCAACAATGCCGGCATCCAGCATGTGGCGAAGATCGAGGATTTCCCGATCGAGAAGTGGGATCAGCTGATCGCGATCCTGCTCTCGTCTGCCTTCCACACCATGCGCAACACCATTCCGCTGATGAAGAAGGCCGGCAAAGGCCGCATCATCAATGTTGCCTCCGCGCATGGACTGGTTGCATCGCCGTTCAAATCGGCTTATGTCGCTGCTAAGCACGGCGTTTTGGGATTGACCAAAACCGCCGCACTGGAATTGGCCGAATTCGGCATTACAGTGAACGCCATCTGCCCCGGCTACGTGCTGACGCCCCTCGTGGAGAAACAGATCCCCGACACGGCGCGCGAACGTGGTATCTCGGAAGAGGCGGTCAAGACGGACGTCATGCTCCGCCTGCAGGCGACGAAGGAATTCGTCTCCATCGAGGAAGTGGCTTCAACGGCACTTTTCCTCGCCAGCGACGCAGCACGACAGATCACCGGCACACACATCTCCATCGACGGCGGCTGGACCGCTCAATAACCTTGGCAAGGGAACACGCATGACGTCAGCCATCCGCTTTATCCTCAATGGCGAAGAGGTTTCTCTCGGCGACTTTGCGCCCACGGAAACGCTCCTGGATTATCTGAGGCTGAGGCGGCGGCTGACCGGCAGCAAGGAAGGCTGCGCCGAAGGGGATTGCGGCGCCTGCACGGTGCTTGTCGGCCGACTGATCGGTGGCGCCTTGCGTTATGAGGCGGTCAATGCCTGCATCCGCTTCGTCGGCTCGTTGCACGGCACCCATGTGGTGACGGTGGAACACCTGGCGGCCAAAGACAGCAAATTGCATCCGGTGCAGCAGGCGATGGTCGATTGTCACGGCTCGCAATGCGGCTTCTGCACGCCGGGTTTCGTCATGTCGCTCTACGGATTGTGGATGGCGAACGACAATCCGAGCCGCGCGGAAATCGAGATCGCGCTGCAGGGCAATCTCTGTCGCTGCACCGGGTATGAGCCGATCATCAAGTCGGCGGAACAGGTGGCAACCGAGCGCCCGAGCGCCCTCTTCGACCCGATCGAACGCGACCGCGCCGAGATCATGGCCAAGCTCTGGACCATCCGCGCCGCCTCCGACACCATCACCGTGACCAAGAGCAATGACCGGGCGATCATTCCAGGCACCCTCGATGCGCTGGCCGAAGTGCTCGCCGCAGAGCCTTCCGCCACCATCGTCGCGGGCGCAACCGATGTCGGGCTCTGGGTGACGAAACAGATGCGGCCGCTGAACCCGGTCGTCTTCATCAATCACCTGACCGATCTGCAGACGATCACGGAAGACGAGACGGGGATCGTGATCGGCGCCGGCGTCACCTATGCGCAGGCGCTTAGTGTTCTCGAAGGCCGCCACCCGGCGCTCGGCCGCCTGATCGACCGCATCGGCGGCCAGCAGGTGCGCAACATGGGCACGATCGGCGGCAACATCGCCAATGGCTCGCCGATCGGCGACACGCCGCCGGCGCTGATCGCGCTTGGCGCGGAACTGACCCTGCGCTCCGCCGCGGGAAGCCGGACCATGGCGCTCGAAGATTATTTCATCGCCTACGGCAAGCAGGACCGCAATCCGGGCGAATTCGTCGAGAAGCTCACGGTGCCGGATGCGCCGGAGGATGCCTATTTCGCCGTCTACAAGATTTCCAAACGCCGCGACGAGGATATTTCCGCCCTTCTCGGCGCCTTTTATCTGGCGCTCGATGCGGAAGGCTGCGTCGAAACCTGTCGCATCGCGTTTGGCGGCATGGCAGCCACCCCGAAGCGGGCCAAGGCCGTGGAGGCAGCCCTCACCGGCCGTCCCTGGAGCTGGAACACGGTTGCCTCCGTCCGCGACGCCTTCGACGAGGATTACCAGCCGCTCTCCGATTGGCGCGCGACCGCCGAATACCGCGCGCTGACTGCCAAGAACCTGCTCACCCGCTTCTTCCTGGAAACTGCCGGCCAGCCACAGGAACTGGCGCGGTTCGAGCCCGAGGAGGCGTGAGGGATGGCAAGCCGCACTAAAAGTCTGAAGAGAAAAGACCCCTCCCCAACCCCTCCCCACAAGGGGGAGGGGCTTAATCCGCCGCACCCTCAGCATTCACATTGGGCGACAGCATTGCCGCGAGTCCTCTCCCCCCTTGTGGGGGAGATGGCGGCAGCCAGAGGGGGTCTTTTTCGGGCCGGACGGAGTCATCGCCACCAGCCAATTGCTAAACGCATCGTCATCGAAGGAGCCCGCTGATGGATACCACCACCTTCGACACCAAGGACACCATCAACGGCCCGATGCACGCCTCGCTGCGGCATGATTCCGCCCACAAGCATGTCACCGGAAGCGCCGAATATATCGACGACATTCCCGAACCCGCAGGCACGCTGCATGCCGCGCTCGGCATGGCGGACCGCGCCCATGCAGACATCCTGTCGATCGACCTCTCGGCAGTGAAGTCTGCCCCCGGCGTCGTCATGGTGCTGACGGCGGACGATATTCCGGGCGTCAACGACGTCTCCTCCAATGGCAGCCATGACGAGCCGCTGCTCGCCACCAGCAAGGTCGAGTTCCACGGCCAGCCGATCTTCGTGGTCATCGGCGAGACCCGCGACCAGGCGCGCCGGGCCGCGCGTCTGGCGAAGATCGAGTATCGCGACCTGCCGCACTGGACGGATATCGACGCCGCGCTGGAGAACAACGCGCCGCTGGTCATCACCCCGATGACGCTGAAGCGCGGCGAACCGGACACCGAGATGGCCAAGGCGCCGCGCCGCCTGAACGGCCGCTTTTACATCGGCGGCCAGGAGCATTTCTATCTGGAAAGCCAGATCGCCTTCGCCATTCCGGGCGAGGACGAGGACGTGACCGTCTGGTCCTCCACGCAGCACCCGACGGAGGTGCAGCACATGGTGGCGCATGTTCTGAATTGCGCGAGCCACGCGGTAACCGTCAACACACGCCGCATGGGCGGCGGTTTCGGCGGCAAGGAAACGCAAGGCGCGCATTTTGCCTGCCTCGCGGCCGTCGCCGCCAAGAAGCTCAACCGCGCCGTCAAATTCCGCCCGGACCGCGACGAAGACATGATGGTGACCGGCAAGCGGCACGATTTCCGCGTCGATTACGAACTGGGTTTTGACGACGAGGGCCGCATCCACGCGGTGGACGCCACTTTTGCGGCGCGCTGCGGTTTCTCCTCAGACCTCTCCGGCCCCGTGACCGACCGTGCGCTCTTCCATGCGGATTCCAGCTATTTCTATCCGCATGTGCACCTTACCTCGAAGCCGCTGAAAACCCATACCTGCTCCAACACCGCCTTTCGCGGTTTCGGCGGCCCGCAGGGCATGGTGGGCGGTGAGCGTTTCATCGAGGAAATCGCCTATGCGGTCGGCAAGGATCCGCTCGATGTGCGTAAGCTGAATTTCTATGGCGAGCCCGGCTCCGGGCGGACACTGACGCCCTACCACCAGGAGGTGGAAGACAATATTCTGCTGCGGCTGGTGGAAGAGCTGGAGACCTCCAGCGACTACCGGGCGCGCCGCCAGGCCATCATCGAGTTCAACGAGAACAGCCCGGTCATCCGCAAGGGCATCGCTTTGACGCCGGTAAAATTCGGCATTTCCTTCACCATGACCGCCTTCAACCAGGCCGGTGCGCTGGTGCATGTCTATTCGGACGGGTCGATCCACCTGAACCATGGCGGCACCGAAATGGGCCAGGGCCTTTACACGAAAGTGGCGCAGGTGGTGGCCGATACCTTCAACGTCGATATCGAGCGGGTGAAGATCACCGCCACCACCACCGGCAAGGTGCCGAACACATCCGCCACCGCGGCCTCCTCCGGTTCGGATTTGAACGGCATGGCAGCCTATGATGCGGCGCGCCAGATCAAGGATCGGCTGATCGATTTTGCCTGCCGCAAATGGCAGGCGAAAGCCGAGGATGTCGAATTCCTGCCAAACCGCGTGCGCATCGGCACCGAGACGGTGAGCTTCGACGCGCTGGTGAAGGCCGCCTATTTCGACCGCGTGCAGCTCTCCGCCGCCGGCTTCTACAAGACGCCAAAAATCCATTGGGACCGCGCTGCCGGCAAGGGCCGCCCCTTCTTCTACTTCGCCTATGGCGCCGCCTGCTCGGAAGTCTCGATCGACACGCTGACGGGCGAATATCTGGTGGACCGCACCGATATCCTCCACGATGTGGGCAAGTCGCTGAACCCGGTGATCGACATCGGCCAGGTGGAAGGCGCCTTCGTGCAGGGCATGGGCTGGCTGACGACCGAGGAGCTGTGGTGGGATGCCAAGGGGCGGCTTCGCACGCATGCCCCCTCCACCTACAAGATCCCGCTCGCCTCCGACCGGCCCAAGATCTTCAACGTCAAGCTGGCGGATTGGTCGGAAAACCGCGAACAGACGATCGGCCGCTCCAAGGCCGTCGGCGAACCGCCCTTCATGCTGGGCATTTCGGTGCTCGAAGCGCTCTCGATGGCGGTCGCCTCGATTGCCGACTACACCGTCTGCCCGAGGCTCGATGCGCCTGCAACGCCCGAGCGCGTGCTGATGGCGGTGGAGCGGCTGAAGGCCCTGTGATGAGAATTTTTTCAATTCCGTCTGGCAGTTGGGCACACCCGCCCAACGCTTGCGAAACGCGTGAAAGCGCACCCCAAAATAGAGGTCGGCCATCATGACCGCCCTCGCCGCCTTCCTCACCCGAAATCCCGACGCCGTCCTCGTCACTGTCGCGCAGGCCAAAGGTTCGACGCCGCGGGAAAAGGGGGCGCTCATGCTGGTGTCCGCCACGGAGATCTTCGGCACCATCGGTGGCGGGCAGCTGGAATTCATGGGGATCGACAATGCCCGGGCCCTGCTTTCCGGCAAGGGCGTCTCTCGGATGGACATTCCGCTGGGTCCGGAGATCGGCCAGTGCTGCGGCGGGCGCACGCAACTCGCCTTCGAGAGGCTCACCCCACGTCTGATCGCCGACCTTGAGTCACGCCTTGCCGCCGAGGAAGACGCCTATCCGCGAGTCATGCTGTTTGGCGCCGGGCATGTGGGACAAGCGCTGGCAACGGCGCTGGCGCCCCTTCCCTTGCGGGTCACGGTGGTGGAAACCAGGGCCGAGGCGCTCGACGGCCTGCCCGATACGGTGGAGAGACGTCTGGCGGCGATGCCGGAAGCCCTCATCCCGGATTTGCCCGGAGGCAGCGCCGTCGTGATCCTCACCCATGATCACGCGCTGGATTTCCTGATCGCCAGGCAAGCGCTGGCACGCGGCGATCTCGCCTATGTCGGCCTGATCGGGTCGGCCACCAAACGCGCGACCTTCAAGCACTGGCTGGACCGGGAAGCCGGCGGCACGGTCACCGCAGACCGTCTCGTGCTGCCGATCGGTGGTACCGAGGTGCGCGACAAACGCCCGGCGGTGATCGCAGCCCTGGTGACCGCCGAACTCCTCACCGCCCTGGCAGGCCGTCCTTAGAGCGGTCGCCGCAGGAACGCGTCACGGGCGGCATCGAAGGCCGTCGGCTGGCTCACGAAGCGACCGCGCTTCGGGTGGAGATCGGTCAGACCGAGATCCTGCCGCAGAGAGTTGGACATCTCTTCGGCATGAAGCCTGTTGGTCCGTCCCGTCTGGGGATTGCCGGACGGCTGACGCTGCCTGAGCAGCGTGACGAACAGGTCGCGGAACAGTCTGATGGGGATAATTACCTGTATTCGTTGCATCTTGCATCACCGTCTGAGCTGGTATCTAGTGACAGGATGCCGAATGCGGGCGCGCCAATCCAATCGAAGCTTCGTCTGCATGGATCAAGAGGACTGATGCATGAAACTGTCGAGGCAATTTCCCCTGAATGCGCTTCGCGTCTTTGAAGCCGTGGCGCGGCATCTGAGTTTCACCAAGGCTGGCGAGGAACTGGGCCTGACGCAGACTGCCGTCAGCTATCAGGTCAAGCTGCTGGAGGAGACGCTGAAGGAAACGCTGTTCCTGCGCCAGCCGCGCAAAATTCTGCTGACGGAAGCCGGCGCGCGCCTGGCACCGAAGGTCACGCAGGGGTTTGACATGCTGGAAGAGGCGGTGAACGAGATGCAGGGCACCGCGGAGGGCACGCTCACCATCCATGCCACGCACACCTTCGCCAGCCACTGGCTGGCCCGGCATCTGGGCATCTTCCAGCTCGACAACCCAACGATTGCCGTTCGGCTCGAAACCTCGCAGGAGGTGATCGACTTCAGCAAGACGGAAGCCGACCTTGCGATTCGTGTCGGCAGGGGGCAATGGCCGGGCCTGCGCGCCCACTTTCTCATGCGCAACCACTTCACGCCGATGCTGAGCCCGAAGCTGGCCGACAGCATCGGTGGCGTCCAGACGCCGCGTGACCTGCTGCGGCTGAAGATCATCGATCCCAGCGATCCCTGGTGGCGCCTCTGGTTCATCGCGGCGGGTTACCCGGACGTCGTCCTGGAAAGCGCCTCGAGAAGCCGGCTCGGCTCGCAGGCGGTGGAGGCGGCAACCGCAATCGCCGGCCATGGGGTCGCCATCCTGAGGCCCGATTTCTACCAGGACGACGTGGCGATGGGCCGCCTGATCCAGCCTTTCGACCTCACCTGCGAGGACGGTTCGCATTACTGGCTGGTCTATCCGGAAGCCCGCCGGCAGACCGCAAAGGTGCGCGCCTTCCGGGCCTTTCTGCAAAAGACCCTGCCAAGCTTCGACAAGGGCCCGGACGGCGGCAGTGTATAGACGGGCACGCGCATCACAGCCGCGGCAGTTTTCCAGCGGCAATGCGCGCCCACACCTCCTCCCGCGGCGTCACCGAGAAAACCTCCGGCGCCGCCACGTCCCGGCACAGCGCATTCGGGATTTCGTCGAGTGGCATAGCCTCTGATCGGCTGCCGAACGGCAGTCGCCGCTTCAGCCAGCTCCAGAACGCGCCTTTGCTCCGGGCAGAACCAGTGGTCCAGACCGCCATGATGGCCTCCGTCATCTCTTGATTTTTTTATCGCTTCCGGATCGACAAATGCGCCTGTTTCCGGCGAGATACCAATTCAATCCGCCGAGCCATCCAGAAAGAGAGCTTATCGATGAAGCTGTCCCGCCAACTGCCGCTGAATGCGCTGCGCGTCTTCGAGGCGGTTGCCAGGCTCGGGAGTTTTACCAAGGCCGGCGAGGACCTGGGCATGACCCAGACGGCCGTCAGCTATCAGGTCAAGCTGCTGGAGGAGCATGTGGGTGAACTGCTGTTCCTGCGCCAGGCACGGCGCGCGGTGCTGAGCCAGACCGGCGAGCGCATGCTGCCGAAGGTTGCGGAAGCGCTTGGCCTGATGGCGGACGCGGTGGCGGATGCCAGGCAGCAGGCGGGCGACATTCTGGAAATCCGCTCGACGCCGACCTTTGCCAGCCATTGGCTGGCCCGCCATATCGGCGCCTTTCAACTGCAGCATCCGGGTCTGGCGGTCCGCATCCTGCGCATCGAGAAGCCGGTGGATTTCCGCAGCGACAATGCCGACATCGCCATCTGGCGCGGTGACCAACCGTCGGCGGATGTGGAGGCGCACGAACTGTTCCGCCTCAAATACGCACCGATGCTGAGCCCGGCCTTGGCGAAGACAATCGGCGGCGTGACGATGCCGGCGGATCTTCTGAAACTGCCGCTGATCGGTGCCAGCAGCAAGTGGTGGGGAACCTGGTTTCAGTCGAACGGCCTCGTTTCTCCGCTGCCTGGCACGATCACGATCGACGCCGACGGTGCACTGGATCTCGAAGGCAGCGCCGCCATTGCCGGTCACGGTGTGGCTCTGCTGAGCCCGTTTCTTCACCGCGAGGAACTGGAGGCCGGCCGCCTGATCATGCCTTTCGATGTCTTCAAGAAGGACGACCTGAGCTATTGGCTGATCTCTCCGAAAAGCCGTCGCAAGTCGGCGAAGGTGCAGACCTTCCGCCAGTGGCTGCTGGAGACCCTTCCGCCCCAGATCCTCACACCGTCTGGTGCCGCTCAGTAGCTCATGTCGGGCGCATAAAAGCAGCGCAACGTATCCTCGTTCGGATAGAGGCAGAGGTGATATTCCTCGTCCTGGCTACGCCGCGCTTCGCTTTGCGGCACGCGGAAGGCATGGCTTTTCGTCACCAGCCGATGTTCTCCGGCTCTGAGCGAAATCTCGTAGCCATTCGGAGTGATCCGGACATTCTTCGTCGAGATCATCTGACAGTCGCCGGTATGCTCGTTGCCGTTACAGCAGTAAGCTTCGTATTTCCAACCGGAATGGGCCTCGTGTGCGCTGAGGCTGGACGGGGACGCAGACGCATACGCAATCATCACAAGCGCCAGAATGCTTCGCATGAGCTTATTCTCCGTTGATGAGTGCATCACCACCGGTGAACCCGCAATACCCGCCTTTCACCGGCTGTCTTGCAAATGTCATATTAGCGCAGAGTGATGAGTCGGCGAATCCACAAGATTTTGCGATGCACAATTGATAGCCCGGCACAGCCTGGAGCCAGCTTCACACTCGGTCTGCGCTGCCAAAATGGCATCGATTGGCATGTTGCGGTGCATGCTTTCCGCCTATGCAAGGTTCGAATTTTCTCGCAATGTGCGCAGTCGGGGAATGCGAAGGGATCTGCCGCATGTATGAATATGCCATAGCCTGGGAATGGCTGAACTTTGCCGTGCGCTGGCTGCACGTGATCACCGCGATCGCCTGGATCGGCTCGTCCTTCTATTTCATCGCGCTGGATCTGGGACTGGTCAAACGGCCGCATCTGCCGCCCGGCGCTTACGGCGAGGAATGGCAGGTCCACGGCGGCGGCTTCTACCACATCCAGAAATATCTCGTGGCGCCCGCCCAGATGCCGGAGCACCTGACCTGGTTCAAGTGGGAAAGCTATGCCACCTGGATGTCCGGCTTCCTGATGCTCGCCATCGTCTATTATGGCGGCGCCGATCTCTTTTTGATCGATCACTCCGTGCTGCCACTTCAGCCCTGGCAGGCCATCTGTCTGTCGCTCGCCTCGCTGGCGGTCGGCTGGATCCTCTACGACCAGCTCTGCAAGTCACCGATCGGCGAAAACACCTGGGGGCTGATGGCGCTGCTCTATGTCGTGCTGGTCGCCATGGCCTGGGGCTACACGCAGGTCTTCACCGGCCGCGCCGCCTTCCTGCATCTTGGCGCCTTCACCGCCACCATCATGTCGGCCAACGTCTTCTTCATCATCATCCCGAACCAGAAGATCGTCGTGGCCGATCTGATCGCCGGGCGTACGCCGGACCCGAAATACGGTCGCATCGCCAAGCAGCGCTCTCTGCACAACAATTATCTGACGCTGCCGGTCATCTTCTTCATGCTGTCGAACCATTATCCGCTGGCCTTCGGCACTCAGTTCAACTGGGTGATTGCGGCGCTGGTCTTCCTGATGGGCGTCACCATCCGCCACTGGTTCAACACCACGCATGCCCGCAAGGGACAGCCCACCTGGACCTGGCTGGTGACGGCGATCCTGTTCATCCTCATCATGTGGCTATCCACCGTTCCGAAGGTGCTGACCGGCGAGACGGACACCGCGCTCTCCCCCGTGCAGCAGAAATTTGCCGCAGACGTGCATTTCGCCGACGCCCGCGACGTGGTGCAGGGGCGCTGTTCCATGTGCCATGCGAAAGAACCCGTGTGGGAAGGCATCACCTTTCCGCCAAAGAGCGTGAAGCTGGAAACGGATGCGGAGATCGCCAAACACGCCCATGAGATCTATATCCAGGCCGGGCGCAGCCATGCCATGCCGCCCGGCAACATCACCGCCATCACGCCGGAGGAGCGCAAGCTTCTGACGGCCTGGTACGAAAGCGCGACCAACAGCGCCGGAGCAACACGATAACATGACCACACTTCTTCGCGGCCGCCTTCTTTCCTTTCACCGCGCGCCGGAAAGCCTCGCCGACACCGCAAGCTATTCCTACGAGGAAGATGGCGGGCTTCTGATTGCGGAGGGCCGCATCCTGAAAGCCGGCGCCTATGCCGCGGTGAAGGCCGCCGCTCCGGCGGATGTGCAGGAAATCGACCACCGCCCGCATCTCATCCTGCCGGGTTTCATCGATACGCATGTACATTTCCCGCAGATGCAGGTGATCGCCTCCTATGCTGCCAACCTGCTGGAATGGCTGAACACCTACACATTCCCGGAGGAATGCCGCTTTGTCGAAAGCGGGCATGCAACGCGCATCGCCACGCATTTCTACGACGAGTTCCTGCGCCAGGGCACGACGACGGCCGTCGCCTATTGCTCCGTCCACAAGGCCTCCGCCGATGCCTTCTTTGCAGAGGCCATGCGCCGCAACATGCTGATGGTCGGCGGCAAGGTGATGATGGACCGCAACGCGCCGCAGGGCCTGCTCGACACGCCGCAGCTGGGCTATGACGAAACCCGCGCCGTCATCGAACAATGGCACGGCAAGGGGCGTAACCACGTCGCCATCACGCCGCGCTTCGCGATTACCTCGACACCTGAACAGATGCGTGCCGCGCAGGCCTTGGCGCAGGAATATCCCGACCTGCACATCCAGACGCATCTGTCGGAAAACCACGAGGAAATCCGCTACACCTGCGAGCTTTATCCCGAGGCCGCCGATTACACCGATATCTATGCCCGCTACGGTCTGCTGGGCAAAAAGACGCTGCTCGGTCACGCGATCCATCTCTCCGAACGCGAGGCGGACGTGCTGTCGGAGACGGGCTCTATCGCGGTGCATTGCCCGACCTCCAACCTCTTCCTCGGCTCGGGCCTCTTCCCGCTGAAGGCGCTGGCGCGTCGCGAGAAGCCGGTGCGCATCGGCGTCGCCACCGATATCGGCGGCGGATCCAGCTATTCCATGCTGAAGACGCTGGACGAGGCCTACAAGATCCAGCAGCTGCTCGGCGAGCGCCTCAACCCGCTCGACAGTTTTTACCGCATGACCCGCGGCAATGCCGAGGCGCTGTCGCTGGTCGATCGCATCGGCACGCTGGAGGAAGGTACCGATGCGGATCTGGTGTTGCTGAACGCGAGCGCGACACCGGCGATGCGGCTGCGCATGGAAACGGTGAGCACGCTTGCCGAGGAACTCTTCCTGCTGCAGACGCTGGGCGACGACCGCAGCGTGGTGGAGACCTATGTGGCGGGCGTGGCGGTTAAATCAGCCCTGGGTTGAGTTTTCCCTGCGCACTGTTACGATCGCGACATGAGGATCATAGCGCGCTCAACGCTTCGCCATTTCGTCGAAAACCTTGCGAGCCGCAAGGAACAGGATAGCGTGGCTGAAGCGTTGGATGTCTGGTATCATCTGACGCTTAAGGCCGAATGGCAGACATCTGCAGAGGTAAAGAAGACGTTCGCGGCGGCAAGTATCGTGAACGCCGAGCGCGTGGTGTTCAACATCAAGGGCAACCACTACCGACTCGTGGCTGCCATTGACTATGAGAACGGCCTCGTTTGGATAAAGTGGATTGGGTCACACAGGGACTATGATCGGATTGATGTGACGAAGGTGCAGCATGGATGAACTCCAGACAATTCAGTCCGAGCAAGACTACGAGAAGGCGCTGCGCGACCTGAAAATACTCTGGGGCGCAGCGCCCGGCACGCCGGACGGAGAACGATTGGACAGCCTCGTCGATCGCATTGTTGCCTATGAGGACAAGCATTTCCCGATGGGAACGCCCGATGAAGAGAGCATCCGGCAATTTCTGGCGGACCAGAACGGCAGTCAGGTGAGCGCGCAGACCGCCAATGACAGTTATCGGTTTGTACTCTTAAAAGACAGGAACGGGCAGTACATGTTTCGGCTGATCGCCCCGAGTGGTGAAATTATGTTTTATTCTTCGTCGTTCACCTCCCGGGAGAAAGCCATGGAAACGATCCGAACTCTTCAAAGCCTGCAGGATTACCAGACCACCATTGATGAAGCTGCCTGATTTACAGTCACGACCGCTTCCGGCTTGTCTTATAAATTTCGGAGTGCCCTACAGGTTATTCAGTGAAACCGGGATTCCGCGTTCTCCTGCCCGCTTCTGCACCAGATCGACAAGCGCTTGCTCGTCCAGCGCGTCTATTATGGCTTCATAGGTGCTGGCGGGCACCATGTAAGCCATCACACGGTTATGGTTGAGCACGGCGACGGCCTGGCCATTGGCGCCTTCAACAATGGCGGTGGGGTTCTTTTTCAGATCGGAGACGCTAACGGCGATTTCTGCCTCGACACGCTGCATTGTCAGGTCTTTCATCGGCGCTGAATTTAGGACTTTATATCATGCTATTTCATCCTGTGACAGAGCCCCACAGGAGACGGAATCAGGGTGAAAAGCGCTTTCCTCCCGCTCTCCATATGCTAGTTGTCTCGGACGTGTTTCGGAGGAAAGCCCACCCCATGTCCAAGCCACTGACGATTGCCGATCTGAAAGCCCTTGCGCGCCGCCGGGTGCCGAAAATGTTCTTCGATTATGCCGACAGCGGCTCCTGGACCGAAGGCACCTACCGGGCGAACGAATCCGATTTCGAGGCGATCAAGCTGCGCCAGCGCGTGCTGGTGGACATGACGAACCGGTCGCTGAAAAGCGAGATGATCGGCCAGCCGGTTTCGATGCCCGTGGCGCTGGCGCCAACCGGCCTCACCGGCATGCAGCATGCCGATGGCGAAATGCTGGCCGCCAAGGCGGCAGAAGACTTCGGTGTACCCTTCACGCTGTCGACCATGAGCATCTGCTCAATCGAGGATGTCGCTTCGGTCACCTCCAAACCCTTCTGGTTCCAGCTCTACGTGATGAAGGACCGTGAATTCATCGAGAACCTGATCGACCGGGCCAAGCGCGCCGGCTGCTCGGCACTCGTCGTCACCGCCGACCTGCAGATCCTGGGCCAGCGCCACAAGGACCTGCGCAACGGCCTCTCCGCGCCGCCAAAATTCACGCCGAAACATATCTGGCAGATGGCAACCCGCCCGCAATGGTGCCTCGACATGGCGCGCACCAAACGCCACGGGTTTGGCAATATCGTCGGCCACGCGAAGAATGTCTCCGACCTTTCCTCGCTCAGCGTCTGGACGGCGGAACAGTTCGACCCGCGCCTCTCCTGGTCGGACATCGCCTGGATCAAGGAGCGCTGGAACGGCAAGCTGATCATCAAGGGCATCCTGGACGAGGAAGACGCGCGCGCCGCCGCCGATACGGGCGCCGATGCCATCATCGTCTCGAACCATGGCGGCCGCCAGCTCGACGGCGCCCCCTCCTCGATCAGCATGCTGCCGAAGATCATCGACGCCGTCGGCGACCGCATCGAGGTGCATCTCGACAGCGGCATCCGCTCCGGCCAGGACGTGCTGAAAGCCGTCGCGCTCGGCGCCAAGGGCACCTATATCGGCCGCCCCTTCCTGTACGGCCTCGGTGCCATGGGCAAGCAAGGCGTCGAAACGGCCCTCTCCATCATCGCCAAGGAGATGGACATCACCATGGCGCTCTGCGGCAAGCGGGACATCCAGGCGGTGGACCGGAGCGTGATTGCGCATTGCCCGTATTGAAGCCATCGCTGTTCGGGGCGAGCGCGCCCTCACCCGGCCTCCGCTTTGCTCGGCCACCCTCTCCCTTGAGGGAGAGGCGATCCGCGAACGGCGCGGCCTCTCACCCTTCTCCCCTCGGGGAGAAGGTGCCCGAAGGGCGGATGAGGGGTCGTGCAACGCGTTTCTGGCCCGCACTACCCCAGCCACCCCGTCGCCAGCCCCGCCTCCCAGGCGGGGCGACCGTTCCTGGCCGCAAGTCGTGACTGGCTCATGTGGTCGTACGGCACCAGCCGGAAGGTGACGGACCAGGTGCCGGCGTGGCGCTCGCAGATTGCATAGGAGGCCATCGGCGTGCCGGCTTCGACGCGGTGATAATGGGGCGTATCGTCATCATAGGCCGGGCAGCCGACGCTGCCGGGATTGACGATCAGGCGTCCGTCCGACAGGCGCACGGCACGCGGAAGATGCGAATGACCGCAGAGAATAAGCGCCTGCGAAATCCCCTCGGCGAGATGCTCGATCTCGGCCAGCGGCTTCAGGCAGACCGAACCATCCGGCTTGACCTCCTCCATCCAGTAGGTCTGATCGTCCTTCGGCGTCGCGTGGCAGAGAAACACCGCGTCCTGCCACACACGCGAGAACGGCAGGCTGCGCAGCCAGTCGAGATGTCTGGGCGTCAGTTGCTGGAAGGCATCCGCCTCCCAAGAGTGCATGGCGTTTTCGGCGTGCTCGATCAGGTATCGATCATGGTTGCCACGCACCGTCACCAGATCGAGTGACAGCAGCAGATCCGCCGTCCGACCGGCTTCCAGCGGCCCCGACAGGCAGTCGCCGAGATTGACGATCGCGTCCGTCGTAATATCCTGCGCCGCGATATCCGCCAGAACCGCCTCCAGCGCCGCGCAGTTTCCGTGAACGTCGGCGATGGCGGCCAGGCGCATCTCAGCTGCCGCGATAGGTGGAATAACCGTAGGGCGAGATCAACAGCGGCACATGATAATGGCCGGTCTCATCGGCAATACCAAACCGGATCGGAATGACGTCGAGGAAGGCGGGTTCGGCAAGGGTTGCGCCGCTGCGACGCAGGTAATCCCCGGCGTGAAAGACCAGCTCATACGTTCCCTTTCGAAAACTCTCGCCGATCAGGATCGGCCCGCCGTCAACGCGGCCATCGGCATTGGTGGTCACCGTCTTCAGGAGCGTACGGGCATCACCCTCCAGGTGATAGAGATCGATCGCGAGCCCTTCGGCGGGTTTGCCAAGCGCGGTGTCGAGAACATGGGTGGTGAGTCCGGTCATGGTCTACTCGCTGAGAATGGGTGCGGTGATGATGAAGGGTTCATCAAAGTAGAATTCTTCCAGATTGTTGCCCGGCCCGTCGCGATCGACAACCAGAAAATCCGAAACTGCGTCGATCGTCATCAGCGGATGATGCCAGACATTGGCGCGGTAGTTCACCCCCTGGTCGCCCTGCGCCAGAAACACCTGCGGCTCACCCGGACGGCCATTTTTATCCTCCGATACAACGACGAGATAGGGTCGTCCGTTGAGCGGCGAAAAGCTCTGGCTGCCGAAGGGATGGCGCTCCATCATGGTCAACGCATAGGGAAAGGCGCGCGGCTTGCCGCGAAAGATGTTGAGGATGACGCGGGCGCCCTCGCCCGCTGCTTCCGCTTCCGCCAGCGCATGAAACCGCTCGGTATTGCCGCCATTGATGAGTTTCATGGTGGCGGGATCGGCTTCGATCACCTGGCCGAAGGGCAGAAAGGCGTCGCGCGTCAGCGGGCGGATGGCAAGTGTCTTGGGCATGTCTTGATTATTCACCTTGGGCATTGAAGTGGCGCAGAGCGCGCAACTGGGAGAGAAGTTGGGGCACGGCACCAATGGCCGCAGCCCATAGCGCCGCCGGATCGACGCTCGAATGGTCCCGCTGAATGTGATTGCGAAGATCGACGAGTACCGTCCATCCGATCTCCGGATGGTCCGCTGCAAAATCGGGGTTGCGCTTCAGGATGTCGGCGGCAATTTCGCCGATGATCACAAGGTCCATGCTGACTGCACGCTGGCGAAGGCGATCGGCACGAAAACCCTCCGCCGTCATTCCCTCGATGAATGCGCCCGTCTCGGTGCAAATCTCCATCAAATGGTCAATCGAATCCAGCAGACGGTCCAGATCGCGGCTCATATCGCAACGGCCTCGGCCAGAACGCGGTCTCTGACTTTCGGTCGCAGCCCCTTGCTGGTGGCGAGATCGATACGCCGCTGCAGCAGGGTTTCCAGATCATGCTGCAAACCGCCGAGATCGAAGAGGGTCGTCTCCTCCAGTGTGTCAACGAGAATGTCGAGGTCGCTGTCCTCGCGATCCTCACCGCGGGCGACGGAGCCGAAAACACGCGGATTGGCCACGCGATGACGAACCGCGAGCGCGCGAATGGCCTGCCTATTCTCGTTCAGCACTTCAGACGGTCGCATGATGAACTCCTGTCGGCATAACCTACCTCATTCTCACGCCGACGGCAGCAGGCTTTCAAGCCGCAGAAGCGCGATCCGCTCCACCTGCCCGCAGGCGGTCGCAAACTCGTCTTCACGGCTGTTGTGGATGCGCTTTTCGAAGGCCGCGAGAATGTCGTCCTTCGTCAGGCCCTTCACCGCAATGATGAACGGAAAGCCGAATTTTTCCACATAGGCAGTGTTGAGTTCGGTGAAGCGGGCGTGCTCGTCCGCGCTCAGCCGATCGAGCCCGGCGCCCGCCTGCTCCTTGCGGCTGTCCTCCGTCAACTCGCCGGCGATGGCGAGCTTTCCGGCCAGATCCGGATGGGCGCGCAGCACGCCGAGCCGCTCCTCCTCGCTTGCGACACGAAAGACGGCAACGAGGCCCGCATGCACGCGGTCCACGGTCAGGTTGTCGCCCCGCACCAGATCATCGTCATAGGCGCGCTCGGCGATGAAAGGCGAGTGCTCGAAAACACCGCCGAAGCGGTCAACGAATTCGGTTCTGTTCATGATCAGAGACTGTCCGGTCTGTGGTGCTCGTGCCAGTGATGGGCGATCTCGATGCGTTTCGGGATCCACACCTTCTCGTGCCCGAGCACATATTCCATGAAGCGCTTCAGCGCGGCGATGCGGCCGGGCCGCCCGACAAGGCGGCAGTGCAGGCCGACAGACATCATCTTTGGCGCGCCTTCCTGGCCTTCCTGATAGAGCGCGTCAAACGTGTCCTTCAGGTAAGTATAGAACTGGTCGCCGGAGTTGAAACCCTGCGGCGTCGCAAACCGCATGTCGTTGGCATCCAGCGTGTAGGGGATGATCAGAAAGGGCTTGCCATCGACGCCCTTGACCCAGAAGGGCAGATCATCGGCGTAACTGTCGGAGGAATAGAGGAAACCGCCCTCTTCCTGCACCAGTCGCAGCGTGTTCATGGAGGGCTTGCCCTGGTACATGCCGTAAGGCCGCTCGCCGGCCACTTCCGTGTGCAGGCGCACGGCATCGAGAATGTGCTGGCGCTCGAGCGCTTCCGGATAATCCTTATATTCGTGCCAGCGATAACCGTGGCTGGCGATTTCCCAGCCCGCCTCGTTCATCGCGGCAACCGCATCCGGATTGCGCAGCATGGCGAGCGTCACGCCATAGACGGTGCAGGGCACGTTCAAGCCCGTGAACAGCCGGTGCAGGCGCCAGAAGCCGGCACGCGAGCCGTATTCGTAGATGCTCTCCATGTTGAGATTGCGCTGGCCCGGCCAGGGGCTAGCACCGACGATTTCCGACAACAGGTTTTCCGAAGCCGGATCGCCATCGAGAATACAGCTTTCGCCGCCTTCCTCGTAATTGATGACGAACTGCACGGCCACATGCGCCCCACCCGGCCATTTCGGGTCCGGGATGTTGCGGCCATAACCAATGAGATTGCGCGGATAGGGTTCTGCCACCATCGAAAATCACCTTCTGAAACAGTGACCTGACGGTAGCATTCTGGCGTCGGATGTCGAGACGCAATGATGCGCTGCAAACAGTCTTGGTTCAGGCGATGCGGCGGGAGGCAACGCTGCCGAGCGGATGCAGCGAATGCACGAGGAAGGGTGCTCCGGGCTCCGTCTCGACGAACAGCGCAAGGTTCGCCACCTCCAGCGGCCGCTCGAGATGCGGCTCGAAATACCGGCGCAGCACCTCTTCGAAGCGGTCAATCCACTGCGGCGCCACCGCACCGGTCAGCGTCATGTGGAAGCGGAATTCGTCCATCACATGCGGATGGCCCCAGCGATGCAGGTTGGCGAATTGCGAGGCCGAGAGGTGGCCGGTGTCGGCACGCTCCAGTTCCGCATCGGAAAGCGGTGCGCGAAAGGCATCGAAATGCTGCACGACCGCGCTCGCCAGATGATGCAGCGGCTCGCTCGGTTCGCTCGGCATCAGCGCAAAGCGATTGCTGAGCCGTGCCAGTTCCAGCCTCGGCAGGCAGAAACGCTCGTACTGACCGGCGAAATGCATCAGGTTGCGCAGCAGCAGCGGCTCGGCGATCCCATCCGCCAGCCGAAACGGCGGCTTCAGCGTGCCGTGAAAACCGTAACGCCGCGGGACGGCGGTATTGAAGGCGATCTCGTGCAGATCAAGGCCGCGGATGGCAGGCGATTCCATGGCTTCGCCGGAAAACGCATTGCGCCCCAGCCACTGCGAGGCGGCAATCGTCAGCGGATCGCTCGCTGGCGGCGTAAAATTGATGGCGTAGCGCATCCGTCACCTCCCTGTCGCCCTGCCCCAGGCCCCCATTCTTCGGGTTGGGCGAGGATCTAGGTGATTTGCGTGACAGATTGACGACACGGATGCGTGGTCAAACGGAGCCTTTCGCAACCTGAAGGTGATGCGACAAATGAAAGCCGTCCGGCACGACCGCACCGGGACCGCCAAGCGGCGAAAGCACGGCATCCGCCAGCCTGTGGGCAATGCCGAAGCTGACCTTGAAACCGCCTGTCAGAGCAAGGACTTGCGGAGCATCCGGATGCGGGCCGAGCATCGGTTCCCGGTCGATCGCCTTGGGGCGCACGCCGGCCCAGCGCTCAACCACCCGTGCACCTTGAAGTTTTGGTGAAAGCGTCATCGCGCGGCGAAGAAGCGCCTCCAGTTGCTGGTCCGTGCTGTGCGGATCATCGAATAGATCCTCGCTGGTGCTGCCGATCGCGATCCGGCCATCCTCATGCGGCACGACATAAAGCCCGTTCAGGAAAATCACCGGCTGGGCAGGGTCGATCTCGGCTTCCAGCAAGGCAGCCTGGCCCTTCACGCCCGATCCGAGCGGCCGCGGCAACGGCGCCCCAAGCTGGGCCAGAAGCTCGAAGGAGCCGGTGCCGGCGGCCACGATCGCATGGCCGAAGGCGATGCGGCGGCCATCGGCCAGCTCGGCCTCGCGCGGCAGAAGCCTGCGGACGACAAGCCCGTCCAGCCGCCGGACATGTCGGCCCGCATCGATGGCAGCCACCAGCGCCGCCGTCAGTCCGCGGGGCGAAATCCGCGCGGCAAGCGTATCCTCGACGAGGCCGAAGGCACAGGCGTCGAGAGACAACCAGGCCGGATCGGGCGACGTATCGCGCACCGTCCAGGAAAAGCGGCGATCTCTCATCCGCCAGTTCTCGTCCGCTGCCGGGGCACGGCGTTCAGCGAGCGGCCGCAGATGCGGTTTCGGCAGGGGGATGAGACGTCCGGAGCGGCGATAACCGCAGGAAAGACCGGTCTCCGCCTCCAGCGCCGCCACCTCCGATTCGAGGTCCACCAGCGCCTCCAACTGGAACTGCTTTTTGTCGTTCCACTGGTCCGGCATATGCGCCATCAGCGCGCCGAGCAGGCCGCCGCTCGCGCCGGAGGCCGGGCGCACCGCATCGAGAAGCAGGGTCCGGATGCCCAGCCGCTCGGCCTTCACCGCCGCCCACAGGCCCATCACCCCCCCGCCGATGATCAGAAGATCGATCGAGCCGGGCAGGTCCTGCAATTGACCGGAGGCCTTTGGGGGACTATCGGCTTGCCCCAAGGAGAATTCGCCCATGACAGATCCCGACGCGACGATGGAAGGACAGGCGCTGGAATGGCGCGAGGGCGATATGCCCTATTCGACCCAGTTTGGCGACCACTTTTATTGCCAGACCGATGGGCGCCTCGAATGCGGCCACGTGTTTCTGGCCGGCAATGGACTGCCGGAACGCTGGCCATCCGAGGGCACGTTTCGGATCGGCGAACTGGGCTTCGGCACGGGGCTCAATGCCTGCGAAACCTGGCGCCAGTGGCAGGGCGCGGACCGCGGCAAGGCGATCCTGCACATGACCTCCTTCGAACTCTATCCGATGACGGCGGCAGAGATCGAAAAGGCACTGTCGCACTGGCCGGAGATCGACCGGGAGCGCCAGTCACTCGTGGCCGCCTGGCCAGAAGCACCGGGCGGGATCATCGATCTTGCCCTGTCGGAGACCATGCGTCTGACCGTGGTCTGCGGCAAGGCGGAAGACACGGTGCCGGCAGCCGATCCCGCCTTCGACGCCTGGTATCTCGATGGCTTTGCGCCGTCGCGCAATCCGGACATGTGGTCGCTCGACCTGATGCAGTCCGTCTTCGACAAGACGAAGGAGGGAGGCAGTTTTGCGACCTATGCCGCCGCCGGCTTCGTCCGACGAAACCTGCAGGCCGCGGGCTTCACCGTCGAGCGGCGGCCGGGCTTTGCCGGCAAACGCGAGATGCTGTGCGGGACAAAATCCGCCCTACGGGCGTGAGGCACCGGCGGCACGCGGCACACTGCGCCATTCGGCAATCTTGGCTTCCAGAAGCTCGGGGCTGATCGGCTTCGAAAGATAGTCGTCCATGCCGGCGGCGAGGCAGAGGTCGCGGTCGCTTTCCAGCGCATGTGCCGTGATGCCGACGATCGGAACGTGCCCGCCTTCTTGAGCCTCGATCTCGCGAATGCGCCGTGCCGCCTGGTGGCCGTTCATCACCGGCATCGAGACATCCATCAGGATGAGGTTGGGTCGCTCCCGGCGCCAGGCCTCCACGGCTTCCGCACCATTGCCGACAAGCTTGAAATCCACCCCCATGCCCTGCAGGATTTGGGTGAAGACGATCTGGTTCACCTCATTGTCTTCGGCAACCAGCACATCGAGGCCACTGGTGACCTCCAGCGCATCAGGCGAAGCGTTCAGAGCCTCGTTCTCTTGCACCACGGCGTTCGCCGGGAGCAAGGAAGGGCGCGTCGCCTCGCGCTGCTGCGCGCGGCCGGAGCGGATCACCTCGACCACCGTCGTGCGCAGGAGATGCGAGCGCGCCGGTTTCATCAGATGCGCCTGGATGTTCAACGTGTCGAGTGCGGCGTCGCTGCTGGCACTGTCCATCGAGGTGAGAAAGATGATGGGGAGATCGGCGAGCTTCCGGTCCTCGCGGATCAGACGGGCCACGGCAAAGCCGTTCATCCCCGGCATCTGATAGTCAAGGATCAGCGCATCGACGCGGGCACCCATCTCGACCGCGGCACGCAGCACGGCAATTCCGTCCCGCCCGTTATCGACGGCGACGCAATCGAAGCCCCAGAGACGCAACTGCTCGGTCAGGATCCGGCGGTTGACGGCATTATCGTCGATGACGAGCACGCGGGCACCCTGCACGCTGTGAGCGATCTGATCGTTCGACACGCGTTGCCGCGCGATCGGCAGGATGACGGAGACCGTGAAGACCGATCCCTTGCCGAGTTCGCTTTCCACCGCCATTTTTCCGCCGAACAGCTCGACAAGGCCGGACGTGATGGCAAGGCCGAGCCCGGTTCCCTCGTGGCGGCGCGTCGATGAACCATCGACCTGCGAAAACTTCTCGAAGATCTTTTGAAGCTGGTCCTGCGGAATGCCGATGCCGGTATCCTCGATCCGGATCGTCAAGGCCACCTCGGCCTCTTCCCTGACGACGGACTGGATGTCGATGAAAACATGGCCGCGTTCTGTGAACTTGATCGAATTGCCCACCAGGTTGGTGATGATCTGGCGGAAGCGGCCGGCATCGCCCATGACGGTATGATGCACATCGGCCCCGCGCACGATGAGTTCGATATCCTTTTCCGCGGCGGAAGAGGAGAGCAGCGATGCCACGTCCTCGATCGCATCCACCGGGTCGAACGGCGCCTGGCGAAGCGCCATCTGGCCGGCATCGATCTTGGAGAAGTCCAGGATGTCGTTGATGATCGTCAGAAGCGCATTGCCGGACTTCATGATGATGTCGGTGAACGTCTTCTGGCGCGTGTCGAGGTTGGATTTCGACAGAAGTTCGGCCATGCCGAGCACGCCGTTCATCGGTGTGCGGATCTCATGGCTCATATTGGCCAGGAATTCGGATTTCGCCCGATCCGCCGCCTCGGCACGCATCAACAGCCCCTCAAGCTCGCGCTCGCGCTGCCGGACTTCGGTCACATCGGTAAAAACGACGAGAATATTGCTGCTTCCGCTCAGCTTGCTTTCGATATCCACCCACCGGCGCCCGCCAATGCAAATCGAAAGCTTCAAGGGGACGCGTTGCTGGCCTTGGCCGAGCAATCGCGACCGAATGCTCTGTGCGTTTTCCTCAGCCCCAAAATCGCCGCGCTCCGCCTGATAGTCGAAGGCTTCGAGCCAGTCCTTGCCCTGCTCGAATTTTTCCGCCGGAACCTCCAGCATGTCGATCAGCGCATCATTGGCGAAGAAAACAGCATCATTGCGCAGCACCAAGAGCCCCTGCGACATCGCGCTGGTGGCCTCATGCATCATCAGGGCATGGCGGTCGAGGGCCTCACGCGCCTCTTGTACCTCCCGCTGATGCTTCCGGATGCCGGTGATATCGACACAACTGATCAGGATCTTCCCATCAGCGACATGCGAGCGATCGACGAGTATGCAGCGACCGTCGATGTTGGACAGTTCGAACGCCTTGAACGGACCCGTGTCGCGCCACATCGCCACACGCCGTTCGTAGAGGGTTTCGAAATCCACGCCCTCATGAACATAGGCGCCGCGATCAAAGTTGAATTTGAGGAACGACCGATAGGTTTCGCCACTCCAATCGCGATAGTTCTCGTGCTCCAGCCGCCAGAACTCGTTCAGCATGGGATTGGCGTATTCGATGCACAGATCGCGATCGAAGATCGCGACCCCGACCGGCAGCGCGTCCAGGATCGATTGAAGCTCGGAATGTAGTCGCTCTGCCTCCTTCTGGGCATCACGGACCAGCGTCACATCGGTGATCGACCCGACGATATAGGGTTCACCGGCAGGAGATGAAATCCGTCCCAGCCGCGTGATGGCGGAAATCGATCGGCCATCCCGAAAAGGAACGTCCTCGCTCTTCTCGAGCGACCCGCCTTCGTTGAGAATCCTGTCGTTCTCCGCCCGAAAGATTTCGGCACGACCGGGGAACATTTCCTCTTCCGTCTGGCCGATGAAGCGGTCCCGCTGATCGCCGAGCATCCCCTCGTAGGCGGCATTGGCATAGACCAGCCGCCGCTGGCTGTCGCGCAGGAACACCGCGACCGGCAAGTCCTCGAAAGCGGCGCGGTAGATCTCCGCCTCCTCGATCTTCTTGCCGAGACGCATCTCCTGCACCTTGAATTCGGTCACGTCGAGGCGAAGGATGATCAGCCAGCCATTGTCCAGCCGCTTGTTGACGCTTCGCAGCCAGCGCCCGTCCGGCAGCGGTTCGGTCGCCTGCCAATTCCGTCGCGACAGGATTTCCATCCGACCATCGATCCAGTCACGGCGTGAATCGCAGGCGTCCTGCGGTTTCGGCTCGCGTCCATTGTGATGGTCGTAAATCCCTTCGACCACCTCGCGAAGATCATTTCCCGTGCGAAGCTCGAACCCGAGGGAACGAAAATAATTGGCCAGTTCGTCGTTGAAATAAAGAAGCTGGTTCGTCTCGCTGAAAATGCCGATCCCGGCATCCAGAAGATCCAGAGCCGAGCCCAGCATGTCGAGGTTCACACCCGCATCCGAAAACTCCCGGAGCCCGCCTTCCGCCCGAGCCGTCACAGGAGCGACCTTCGCTTCCCCCTCTTCGAACACCGCGAACAGGTAGGCCTTGTCGTCTTCCGAAATGAAGCGCTCGATGCGGATGTCGTGCAGGATGCGCCCGGAGCGGTCGCGCACCGACGCGATCTCGTCGCTGCCGAAGACCAGCGTCCGCCGCTGGCGTTCATGGCAGTCTTCATCCTCGATGCGCAGGCCGAATTCCTGCGAAAGGCGGCCGACGAACTGGTGCCGCTCTGCACCGTGCAGCCGGGCAAAGGCATCGTTGACGGCAACATAGCGCAACGCTCCATCCTTGATGAAGGCTGGCACGTTGAGATCGTTGATGCGCTCGCAGGCGCGCTGCAGTAGTTCGCCGTCGTTGGTCAAATTATTCCCCGACGAATCGCCCACCACCGGAGTGATTCGTATGGTTCCAGGTTATCAAGGGAATGGCATGAATGTGGTTAACGAGCCATTGCGCTGCATCAAACAGCTTTTGGCGGCCGCGATCCCGGCGGCGCTGGACCAACCGCGTCGGGTCCGCCTCACCCGCGCCACAGATCCGGCAGATTTTCGCCGCGATACCACTTTTGAACGTGAGGCACCCGGCAAGGTTCAGCCGAAAGCTGCTGTCAGATGAACGGATGTTCAGACTTATCCCACTGATTTTTCCATCTTTTCGCCAGCTTCCAGGTTGATCGTCAAGCTGTACCCATCAGCATTGAAGGGTGAAAGGATGAATGCCATGACCGTTATAAGAACATGCCTTACCGCCGGTCTTGTTTCGCTGACCTTGGCCGGCGCGCTTGCGGCAACGGCCCCTGCCGCCGAAGCCCGCGATGACTTCTGGGCGGGTGTCGCCGCCGGTGCCGTCGGCGGCATCGTCGGCGGGGCGATCGCAAATCAGCCGCGCGGTCCCGTCTATCACGAACGCGTCTATATCGACCCACCGCCACCACCGCCCGTGGTCTATCACCAGACCTATTACCAGGAAGCCCCGCCGCAGCGCCCCCGCTGCCATTACGAATGGCGCGAGAACGACTGGGGCGACGCCTTTCGCGTGAAGGTCTGCCCGGCCTACTGAACAAGGACGAGAACAGGAGCCCGCGGCGATTTCGACGCGGGCTCTTGACTTTTTGTGTGCAAAGCAGCACATGCAGTCCAGCTTTCACCTTCCGGCCGCCGCGTGAGCTGGCCCTGCGACGAAAATGGTTCGCGAAGAAGGAACAAGGCGCACAAAGCTGGTGCCCGAAGATGGGCCCGCGCCGGAAAGCAATTTCCCACTGACAAGTTCCCATTTCACGCGGGGTTCTTGACGCCAAAGGCAGACCGAACGGCATGGTGCCGTCCGGGCGACCTCTTTTGGCGCCCCCGAAAGGTATTCGACTTGACGAATTTCCAAGAGCTTGGCCTGTCCAAGCAGATCGTATCCACGCTTGCAACGCTCGGCTACGATACACCGACGCCGATTCAGGCCGAGGCCATTCCGCTTCTCCTCCAGAGCCGCGACCTGGTGGGCCTTGCCCAGACCGGCACCGGCAAGACGGCCGCCTTCGGCCTGCCGCTGATCGAGATGCTGCTGAAGGACCCGAAGCGCCCGGACAACCGCACCACCCGCACGCTGATCCTCGCACCGACCCGCGAACTGGTGAACCAGATCGCCGTCAACCTGAAGAGCTATGTGCGCGGCACGCCGCTGAAGATCAATTCTGTCGTCGGCGGCGCCTCGATCAACAAGCAGCAGCAGATGCTGGAAAAGGGCACCGACATCCTGGTGGCAACGCCGGGCCGCCTGCTCGACCTCATCAGCCGCAAGGCGATCGGTCTCACCACCGTGCGGTACCTCGTCCTCGACGAAGCCGACCAGATGCTCGACCTCGGCTTTGTGCATGACCTGCGCAAGATTTCGAAGATGGTTCCGAAGAACCGCCAGACGCTGCTGTTCTCCGCCACCATGCCGAAGGCGATTGCAGAACTCGCCAAGGACTTCCTCACCGATCCGGTGAAGGTGGAAGTCACCCCGCCCGGCAAGGCTGCCGACAAGGTCGAACAGTATGTGCATTTCGTTGCCGGCAAGAACGACAAGACCGTGCTTCTGAAGGAATCGCTGCGCGCCAATCCGGATGGCCGCGCCATGGTGTTCCTGCGCACCAAGCACAGTGCCGAGAAGCTCTCCAAGCATCTGGAACAGGTCGAGTTCAAGGTTGCCTCCATCCACGGCAACAAGAGCCAGGGCCAGCGCGAGCGCGCATTGAAGGCCTTCCGGGACGGCGAGATCCGCGTTCTGGTGGCAACCGATGTGGCCGCGCGCGGCATCGACATTCCGGGCGTCACCCACGTCTTCAACTATGACCTGCCGGAAGTGGCGGACGCCTATGTCCACCGCATCGGCCGCACGGCACGCGCCGGCCGCGATGGCATCGCGATCGCCTTCTGCGCCCCGGACGAAACCCGCCTGCTGCGCGACATCGAACGCCTGATGAACATCGAGATCACGGTCGCCTCCGGCGAACGCCCGTCGGAACTGCGCAGCCCAGAGCGGCCGCAGAAGGCGCGCGGCGGCCAGGGCCGTGGCAATGGTCAGCCGCGTGAAAACGGTGCCCGCGGTGATGGCGCCGGTCGCAACGGTGGCCGTGGCGATGGCCGCAATGCCCGCCGCAACACTGCTCCGCGTTTCGACCGCCCGCGCGACGAGGCCCCGGCCTTCGACGGCGACATGGATACAACGTCGGATTTCGGCCAGCAGCGCAAGAAGCCGTTCGGCGGCAAGCCGGGCGATGCCCGCAAGCGCGGCAATGGTGGCGAAAACCGCCACGCTCCGCATGCCCCGCATGAGGCAACCGGTGCGAAGCGTAACCATCGTAATGGCCCGAAGCCCTCTGGCAACCGCGGCGGCGCCAAGCCCGCCAATGGCGGCCCGGTAAAGTTCGGCGGCAGCGAAAACGGCGGCCAGCGCCGCCGCGACCGCGCCTGATCCAGCGTACATCGCGTGATTTTCAACACCCGCCTGTGGCAACGCAGGCGGGTGTTTTTTTTGCAACAAACGAAGAAGGTTCGCTCAGCGTGTCCTTTTATGCACGTTTGAGGCGGTCAACTTCTTCCGGATGGCGGTCGAGCAGGCGGAAGAGATTGATGACCGCAGGCGTTGGGGTGACCTTGCCGGTCTCATAGCGGGAAAAGGCGTTGTGACCGCCTCCCGTCAACCGAGAGGCTTCGACCTGGTTCAGGCCCAGTTTCCTGCGAATGCGCCGGAGCTCTGAACCGGCCTCCGCTCGCGCGGCCCTGACGAGTGCATCTCCGGCTTCTGCGTATCGCTCGGCGCTTTCCTCGTCGAATTCCACCTCGCCGCAGGCTAGGCAACGGAAGCCGGACAGTTTTTCCACCACCGCACTTGCACCGCGAAATTCGACAGTATGCGTTTCACCGGAAAAGGCCTGCATGGCATTGTGATCTTCGCAGTTCACACACACCCGTTTCATCGTCACAACTCCTTGAACTGGATCACCAGTGCGCCATCCTCCCGGAGAGTCACCTTGATATAGGCTTTTCCGGCGGGGGTCGGCGCATGGTATACATCCTGCTAGACCTGCCCGTCGGCATAAGTCGTCATCGATTTGTAGAGCAACTTCGGGGTGAGTGCGCAAACAACATCCACCATATCTAAAAGCGTCAGTCCCATGCGCCGGCCGCCATCAAGAGCTGTCTTTGTAAAGGCCGACGCGCGGCGGCGGCGGACCAACGCAATGATGGCAGTCAGATCATAATGGGCAACCCGCTTTTCCATGCGCTATTTTACCCTATTTGGGTAATTCAGCAAGTATACCATCGGATCAGGTGTTCTCCATACGCCGCCTGGCATATTCTCTGCCGGGGATAGTCCGGGATGAAGCGGGAATCACCGCCGGTTCACCAGATAAACCCCCATCACCACGATCACCGTTCCGATGATCATCGGCACACTCAGCGGCTCGCCGAAAATGACGGTCGCCTCCACCGCCACCAGCGGCGGGACCATGTAGATGAGCGAGGCGGCGCGGGAGACCTGGCCGCGGCGGATGAGATAGAGCAACAGCCCCACCGCGCCCATCGACAGGCCGAACACGGACCAGGCCATGGCGCCGATGGCCCCATAGGTCCAGTCGAAATGCAGGTCCTCCAGCAAAAAGGCGAGCGGCAGGGTGACCGCGACCGCACCGAGATATTGCCACACCGCAATCGTTCTCAAATCGCCGGCGCCGAGAAACCGCTTCTGGTAGAGCGTCCCGAGCGTGACAGAGAGCATCGCGACCAGATTGACGAGCACCGGAAAGGCAAGCCCCGAGAGCCCCGTGGAGAACAGGCCGGCAAATTGCGGCGAGACGGCAATCATGATGCCGGAAAAGCCGAGCACGAGGCCGGCGATCTGCGCGCGCCCCAGGCGCTCCCCTAGAAGGGCCAGAGCGAACAGACCAGTCAGCAGCGGCTGCAGACCGGCGATGATGCCGGACAGACCCGCCGGCACGCCCTGCCCGATCGCCCACCACAGGCCGGCCAGATAAAGCCCGTGCAGCAGCACGCCGGAGAGGAACCCATGCGCCGCGGCAAGCCGCGAGGAGGGCCACGGCGCCCTAACCAGCGTAGCGATACCCGCAAAGGCCAGGGCCGCCAAAGCGTGGCGCATGGCGAGAAAGGTCAAGGGATCGGCATGGGTGGCGGCAATCTTGGCAACGATCCAGCCGGTCGACCACAAAAACACGAAGACGACCGGAGCCAGACGGAACAACATGACCAATAAGAGCCTTGATGAAAATGCCAACGAAGCGTGCAGGCGAGCGGTAAAGCCTGGCTGAATTTCAGTCAAAGGATAAAAACTGAACCCTTTGGACAGAAAATCTGACAGCCAAGAGCCTGAAAAGGAAAGGGAGTGAAAGAACGCGTCCCGCGAGCATTTGCACAAGCTTTGTGCGGTCCTCCGTAAGGCTGTCGAGGTCGTCTCCGGTGACGATAATTAAATTGCCGCTTCCTTGCGCAAGGGTGCTTGCAAAGGCGCAAACCTTGTACTCTTATGACCAAAAACGGGGAATACACCATTGGCATTTGATGAAATGTTGACTGCGGACAACCGTTCGCGACCGCCCTACCAGACCTACCAAGAGTGGTACGACGCCCAGGATCCTGCGCATCTCATCCAGAAATCCCGGGACGCCGAGAACATTTTCCGCAAGACCGGCATCACCTTCGCAGTCTACGGACACGCCGATTCCTCCGAAAAACTGATCCCCTTCGACATCATCCCCCGCATCATATCCGCCCGCGAATGGCGCAAGCTCGCGCAGGGCATCGAACAGCGCGTCTTGGCGCTCAACGCCTTCCTGGACGACATCTACCACAAGCAGGAAATCATCCGCGCCGGGCGCATTCCGCGCGCGCTGATCGAGAAGAACGTCGCCTTCCTGCCGGAGATGATCGGCTTCAAGCCGCCGGGCGGTGTCTACACCCATATCGTCGGCACCGATATCGTGCGCACCGGCGAAGACCAGTTCTATGTGCTGGAAGACAATGCCCGCACCCCCTCCGGCGTCTCCTACATGCTGGAGAACCGGGAAACCATGATGCAGATGTTCCCGGAACTCTTCACCCTGAACAAGGTGCAGCGGGTGGAGGATTATCCGTATCTGCTGCGCCAGTCGCTGGCCTCGCTCGCACCGCCCGGCTGCAAGGGCAAACCGCGCGTTGCGGTGCTGACGCCCGGCATCTACAACTCCGCCTATTACGAACACTCCTTCCTCGCCGATACCATGGGCGTCGAGCTGGTCGAAGGCTCGGACCTGCGCGTCATCGACGGCAAGGTGAAGATGCGCACCACCCGCGGTTACGAGGCGATCGATGTGCTCTACCGTCGCGTCGATGACGATTTCCTCGATCCGCTGACCTTCCGCCCGGATTCGGCGCTTGGCGTGCCGGGCATCATGGATGTCTACCGCTCCGGCAACATCACGATTGCCAATGCGCCCGGCACCGGCATTTCCGATGACAAGGCGATCTATTCCTACATGCCGGAGATCGTCGAATTCTACACCGGTCGCAAGCCGCTTCTGGAAAACGTGCCGACCTGGCGCTGTTCCGAGGCCGACAGCCTGAAATACGTGCTGGAGCACCTGGAAGAACTGGTGGTCAAGGAAGTGCACGGTTCCGGCGGGTACGGCATGCTGGTCGGCCCCACCGCCTCCAAGAAGGAACGCGCCGATTTTGCCGACAAGCTGAAGGCAAAGCCCGGCAATTACATCGCCCAGCCGACGCTGTCACTTTCCACCGTGCCGATCCTCGTCAACAAGGGCATCGCGCCACGCCACGTGGATCTGAGGCCCTACGTTCTGGTGTCCGACAAGGTGAAGATCATTCCGGGCGGGCTCACCCGCGTGGCGCTGAAGCAGGGCTCGCTGGTGGTCAATTCCAGCCAGGGCGGCGGCACCAAGGACACCTGGGTACTGGAAGATTGAGGGCGTAAGACAATGTTGGGAAGAACCGCAAACGGCCTCTACTGGATGTTCCGTTACATCGAGCGCGCCGAAAACATCGCCCGCCTTGTGGATGCCGGCCTCAGGGTCTCCCTGACCCGATCCGGCTCGACGGACGAGGATTGGGATGGCGTTTTGCAGAGTGCGGGTGTGCGCGAGGCCTTCGGCGAGGTGCATGACACGGTGACGGCGGCAAACGCCATCGATTACCTGCTGCGCGACCTCGCCAATCCGTCGAGCGTCATGTCTTGCATCGAATCGGGCCGCAACAATGCCCGCATGGTGCGCACGGCCTTGACGCGCGAGACCTGGGAGGCGACGAACGAGTGCTGGATCGAGCTCAAACAGCTGCTCGGCCGCAAGGTGAAGGCCGCCGACCTGCCGCAGGTGATCGATACGATCAAGCGACGCGCCGGGCTCATCCGCGGCGCCTTCCATGGCTCCATGTTGCGCAACGACCAGTATAATTTCTCGCGCATCGGCACCTTCATCGAGCGGGCCGACAACACCAGCCGCATTCTCGACGTGAAATATTACGTGCTGCTGCCGGCCGTCAGCCAGGTGGGCTCCTCGCTCGACAATTTCCAGTGGGAATCGATCCTGCGCTCGGTCTCCGCCCATCGCTCCTACGGCTGGGTCTATGATGCCGAATACCGGCCGTCGAACATCGCCGACTTCCTGATCCTCAACGTGCGCATGCCGCGCTCGCTCGCCTATTGCTACGAAAAGATCGTCAGCAATCTGGGCTATCTGGAACGGGAATACGGCCAGCACCACACGGCGCATGAGACGGCGGCATCGATCAAGACCATGCTGACCCGCGGTTCGATCACCGATGTGATGGACCAGGGCCTGCATGAGTTCCTGGAGGATTTCATCAGCCGCAACAACCAACTCAGCGCCGAAATTTCAGAAGGCTACCGCTTCTACCACTGAAGCGGACCGGGGGACGGACCAGCCGCAATGCGATTGAAGATTTCTCATACGACCGAATATCTCTACGACGAGCCGGTGGCCTATGCGCTGCAGCGCCTGAGGCTGCGGCCGCAGAGCGGCACGAACCAAACCGTGATCCATTGGGATCTTGTGGTCGATGGCGCCACGATCGAGGCAGGCTATGCCGACCAGTTCGGCAACCAGGTCAACCTCGTTTCCGTCGAAGGCGGCGAACACCTGATCCGCATCACCGCCTCCGGCGAGGTCGAGACCCAGGACAAGGCAGGCGTGGTGGGCCCGCACCAGGGGTTTGTTCCGCTCTGGCTCTATCTGCGCGACACACCGCTGACCAAGGCCGGAAAACTGATCAAGGACCTGGCCCGCAGCGTCAAGGGAGATAGCGAACTGGCGCAGATGCATGCGCTGATGGAGGCGATCCACGAAGCCGTCGCCTATCTGCCCGGCACCACCGATTCAGAAACCACCGCGGAACAGGCGCTCGAAGCCAGAAGCGGCGTCTGCCAGGACCACGCCCATATCCTTGTCTCTGCGGCCCGTTTTCTCGGCCTGCCGGCCCGTTATGTCTCCGGCTATCTGCTGATGGAGGGCCAGGTGGAACAGGTGGCAACCCATGCCTGGGCAGAGGTGCATGTGCCGGGCCTTGGCTGGGTCGGCTTCGACGCCGCCAACAAGATCTGCCCGGATGAGCGTTATGTGCGCATCGCAACCGGCCTCTGCTACCGAGATGCCGCCCCCGTCTCCGGCATGCGCATCGGCTCTGCTGGCGAAAACCTCAAGGTGGCGCTCCGCGTCTCGACCGAAGGGCAGAGCCAGGATCAGACCGGGCAAAGCCAGAGCCAGGGGTGACCATCGGAGGACTTCCCCTTTTCGCGGCTGGCCTCACGTAACCGCAAGCTTTGCGCCATCTTTGCGTGCTTATCTCCCCGCCACCAGGGGAGAACCCATGCTGTTTGGCAAATCGGTCTTTCAATCCATCCTGACCCGGCTCCACCACGAGGCACCGGAGGAGCAACCCGTTGCCGAAGAGCCGGTCTTTCGCATATCCGGCCTGAACGCCAGCTTCGCCGCCCCCATCGAGACGGCGGAAGCGCCGGCGCGCGCAAGCCACGCCTATCTGGCTCTTCTGGCCGATCGCCCGGCCGAGACCGTGCCGGCGCCAAAGCCGGATGCCCCGCCCGAAAAACCCGCCTACCTGTCGCGCCTCAGCGAGGCGGAGGTCGAGGAGGATCTGGCGCTGTTGATCACCGACACCTCGGAGGTGCTGGCGGAAAAGCGCCGCAGCTTTGCCAAGCTCAACCATCCGGACCGCGTCCATCCCGAATTCCGCCGCGAGGCAACGATCCGCATGACGATCGCCAACATGCTGGTCGACCGCGCCCAGCGGCTGACGTTCTTCCGCTGATCGCCACCACCGCTCCACCGCCTCGTGCAGCACGTTTGCATTTTCTGACGTTTCCCGATTGATGCCGGCGCCGTCCTTTGTTATGAACCCTCCACCGGCAGGAACGGCGCGCTTCGCACCGATTCCCAAACAGGCACGCACCCGTAGCTCAGCTGGATAGAGTGTTGGATTCCGATTCCAAAGGTCACAGGTTCGAATCCTGTCGGGTGCGCCATTTTTCAAGTACTTTTCACGCCGTAACATGCTGCAAATTAGTTGAAGCGCCTTTCGTTGATTGCCAAGCGAAATTGAAGCCGCTCGAAGAAATGAATGACGGGCTGCAGCAGCGCCGAGCTGCGCGCTTACTTTCTTTTTGTTGCAGTCAGCAAGAGGGGTGGAACCTTGGATTACCCATACAGTTTGAATGATTTGCAAACGGCTATCCATGAGAACAAGAAATATACGATGGACCTTTTGCAGGGATATAAGAACTTCAGTTCGGTGACCCTGTTCCTGTTGGCTGCGCTCCAGCGCGTTGAATCCAACGCCGCTGGATTTCAGGCAATGATAACCGCTCGCAATTATCCTGTAGCCAGCGCTATTGTTAGAATGCAGATCGACACATCAATGCGCGTCTACGGTCTCCGCCTTATGGCTGACCCTCATGACGGTGCCATGAAGCTTCTAGGTGGAGAAAGGTACGATCGGATTCGCCCAAAAAGCGGCGACAGACTTCGGGATGCAGTCCTACTTAACGCCTTGAACGTCGAGCATGACTGGATCAAGAAGGTTTATGAACGCACCTCGGGCATGGTGCACTTGTCTGGAATGCACATTCATCATGCTTTAAATCACTCCACAAGCGTCGTGAATGATGACGGCTCTCTTTCTATCCAATTAGCTATTGGACCAGAGAGCCCACACATACCGGCAGAACTTTATGACGAACTCTGCGCAGCGTTTTCCCATACCAGCATGATTGCAATTTCAATAACTACCTCAATCCTAAAACAAGAACAAAAAGCAATTAATCCAGATATTTGCCGATGACACAGCATAGCAACAGCAACGCAATACTGAACTACGTCAATAGATTACAATTTTTAATGGATTTCATGTCCGACAACACACAGAAATTCGTTAGTAATGCTATGAATAACAATTGTCTTCCCCCACAACTTACACCGTGCGTCCCAACCCGCAAAGCCGCATTGACTTCGCGCGCACCTCGGCGTTTTGTGCGCCGCGGCAGAGGTCTGTGAGCCGCTCTTGCCGGACGGTCAGATGATGGGCAGCAGCATGGGCGAAAGACAGTCCGCAGACGTAAACGCGGCGGCTCCGGGTGGAGCATATCCTTCGGTCGCAGGGAGAAGGCGGCATGGGCTGAACCTTGTCATCCTCGTCCTCGTGTCGCTCTTCGTGCTGCTTCCCGGCCTCGGCCTGCTGCCGCTGACCGATCGCGACGAGGCGCTCTACGTGCAGGCGAGCCGGCAGATGCTGGAGAGCCACAACTGGGTCGATATCCGCTTTCAGGACAATCCGCGCTACAAAAAACCGGTCGGCATCTATTGGCTGCAGGGCCTGACGGGACTGGCGAGCGGTTATGGCGAAAAGAGTCCGCTCTGGGTCTACCGCCTGCCGTCGCTGATCGGCGCCGTCCTCGTCGGCCTCTTCACCTACGGCATGGCGAACCGCATCTCCGGACCGAAGGCAGGGCTGATCGCCGGGCTGCTGGCGGTCACCACCGTGGAACTGGCGCTGGAGGCGCGCATCGCCAAGACCGATGCGATGCTCTGCGCCACCATCCTCGCCTGTCAGTTCGCCCTCCTCCATGCCTGTCTCGACCCCGAACGGCGCCAGGTCTTCTGGCGCAATGCGCTCTTCTGGCTGTCGCTTGGCCTCGGCATCCTGATCAAGGGGCCGATGGCGCCGCTGATCATCGGCCTGACCGGGCTTGGGCTGACGCTCACCGAACGCTCCTTCTCGCTGTTACGGTCGCTGTCGCCGGTCAAGGGCATCATCGCCATGGCGGCGGTGGTTCTGCCCTGGCTGATCGCCATCGGCATGATTTCCGGCGGCGATTTCTTCCGCGAGTCGCTCGGCCGCGATGTGCTGGGCAAGATCGCCACGGCGCAGGAAAGCCATGGCGCGCCGCCCGGCACCTATCTCGCCGTGGCGCTCGGCACCTTCTGGCCGCTTTCGGTCTTTGCCTCGCTCGCCTTCGTCTTTGCCTGGAAGAACCGGCGCGACAAGGCCGTGCAATTCCTGTTCTTCTGGGCGGTGCCCGCCTGGCTCGTCTTTGAGCTGACGGCGACCAAGCTGCCGAACTACGTGCTGCCGATGATGCCGGCGCTCGCGGTGCTGACCGCCGTAGCGTTGACGCAAGGCGGGCTTCGCCGGGACACCGGGTGGTTCCGCTTCACCTATTTTGGCATGGCGGCGGGCGGGCTCATCCTCGGCATCGGCCTCAATGTCGCGCTCTATCATTTTCAAGGGCATGTGAGTGTTGCGGGCGTAGCGCTTGGCCTCCTCGTCGCGGTGGCCGGCCTCGCGGCCTGGCGGCTGTTCCTCGCCGACCGGTTGATGCCGGGACTTGCCGCCATGACGGTGACCGCGGGCCTTGCCTATACGATGGCCTATGCCGCCCTTCTGCCGCAGGCACGCGAATTCTGGCTGTCCGACCGGATTGCCGAAGCGGTCGCCTCGGCCCGAACCTGCAGCAACCCGCAAATGATCGTCTCCGGCTATGGCGAACCCAGCATCGTCTTTTGGCTCGGAACGCGCACCCGGCTGGTCGATGCGCAACAGGCGGCCGTGCTCTTCCAGGAAGCCGACTGCGCCGTCGCCGTGGTGGCGGATGAAGACAGCGCCGCCTTCCGGGCAGAGCTTGCCCGGCGCGGGACACCCGTCTTGGAAACGGCGACGGCGGTGGGCCGCAACGTCAACGGCATGAAGCGTCGCACCATGCGGATCTTCGCCAAGCCGCAGAATGCGGTGGCATCGCGCTGACCAGCGGCCGGCTGCGATGCCCCGTGATCACGGATCGCCTGTGCCTTATTGCAGCAGTTGCAGGATGTTCTGGTTGGCGGAATTGGCGATCGATAGCGCCTGGGTCGCGAGCTGTTCCTGCGTCTGCAACGCCTTCAACCGTGTAGAAGCCTCGTTCATGTCGGCATCCACCAGTTTACCGATACCTGTGTCGATGCTGTCCATCAGGCTCTCGGCAAAATCCCCTTGCAGGCCGATGCGGTTTTGCAGCGCGCCGAGCGTCGACGCGCCGTCGATCACGCGTTCGGAGACAACATCAACATAGTTGATATAGGTCTCGATCAGATCCGGTCTGACGGCAATGTCGATATCCATGAAGTTGAGCGTCGGGATCGGCTCGATATTAACGGAAATTCCAGTGAATCCGATCGAGGTCTTGGCCCCCGCCAACCGGTCTGCATTGACATCCGTTTCCAGCGTTATGGTGTCTGCCGTGGGCACGTCGATGATGAGGTCCGGCCAGTCTGCCGACAGCATGGACTGAAGCAGCGTTTGCATCTCGACCGCAGTATCCACGCTGCCGTCTGTTTCACCCAGGGTCGTGTTGATGTAGTCGCGGTCGAAGCTATAGCTTTGGGGTGCAGCCCGGTTGATATCGAAATCGAAGCTGACCTCTACGCCATCAAAAATTCTGAACGGTTTGAAATAGAGGGTATGGTCCTGACCGCGGGACGAAAACTGCTCCTTATTGCTCAGTCCGCCGGAACCGACCGTGCTGGTGAAGTTCGAGATGCCAATATAGGAGCCGTTGAGACCGGAGGTCTCGTTTGAACCGATTCCAATCCTGTCAATGATCGGCTGGTGTCGCCAGTCGGTATAGGTCGTTGCATAAGCTCCACTGCCGGTCGCGGACAGCGCATGAAACAGCACACGCTCGTAGTCAACGTAGGTTGAAACTCGGCCGTTAGCACCGGCACCGAGCACTGTATCGATTGTCGAACGGTCGATGGTAATAGATGTCGTCAGACCGGGATCCTGTGGGTTGGGCAGGCCATCGGCCGGATTGTCTTTGTCCACAGTGACATCAAACGTGATAGAATCGCCGGCGCCAAACTGCAGTGGTCCTGTAAAGTTAAAGACGAAGGATGGAGCGCCAGATCCCGAGTAATTGCTTGTGCTTCGCACCAGATGTCGGTCCGTGTCCAAATATTCATACCGAATGCCGCCCAACGTCTTCGGATCGCGCGGATCGGCCTGCAACAGCCCCCCTCCGGTCGAATTGAAGAGCGAAGTTTCCGCCAGTCTATGCTCCATGGTTCCCAGTGAAACGCCGCTTGCGCCGCGGGAAAAGGAAGCAACCATCGACGTAGTGTTTTGCGCAGGATCGAAGATGTCGTTGACGTTGGTGTTAAGCCAGTTCTGGCCATTGAAACTGGCAGACGTGGCAATCGACATCATCTGGTCCTGCAACTGGTCCAGTTCCTTCTGGACCTTGCCGGTATCGACCCCAGGCTCCCTGCCGGCAATAAGTTTGGCCTTGAATTCTGCGAGAACGTCCACCGCAGCGTTCAAGCCTTCATAAGCTACGTTCACCATCGCATCGGCGAGGTTCAGCGCGTCGGCTACCGCGGAAATCGCTTTCTTGTCCGACGTCATGGTGGTCGAAATTGACCAGTAGGCGGCATTGTCCGCAGCGGTGGAAATGCGGGCGCCCGTCGCGACCTCGGATTGAACCTGCTGCATGGAACCGGAAATCGTCCGCAGGGTCGCAAGCGCAGAAAGTGCGCCGACATTTGTTACAATGCTGGTCATAACAATCCAAATTTTAGGGTAAGCTGCTGCTTTTCATAAGCAAATCGAGATGCCCCATCTGAACGAAGCATGGTTAACCATTGGTTAAAATTCGTTCTGATTTCTTGTCACATATCAAATTGCTGATCTGTCGGCTGCGTCCGTGCGTAAATCGCAATCGTGTGAAGTCAGGAGCGTCAGATGCCCAGGCAGACGCCCAAAACCCAGTTGCCGACCAAGACCTGCCCAGCCTGCGGCCGCCCGTTCAGCTGGCGCAGAAAATGGGCGCGCGATTGGGAGCAGGTCAAATATTGTTCGGAGCGCTGCCGCAGATCGAAAGGGAGACGTTGATGGGACAGCCGAAGATTGCCGTCATTGGCGCCGGCATTGCAGGCGTCAGCCTGGCACGAAGCCTGGCCGACCGTGCCGATGTGACCATCTTCGAAAAGAGCCGCGGTCTTGGCGGGCGCATGGCGACCCGCAGGCGGCCAGACGGACACTTCGATCACGGCGCGCAGTATTTCACCATCCGCGATCCGCGGTTCCACGCAGCGCTGGAAGAGGCGCTCGAACGGGGCGTGATCGAGACCTGGGATGCAGACCTGATGCAGACCGAGGCAGACGGCACCGTCCAGAGCCTCGACGACCGCTCACCGCGGTTCGTTGGCGTTCCCGGCATGACGGCGCCGGTGCGTGCGCAGGCCGATGGGCTTGCGGTTTTGTGCAGCATGCCGGTGCAATCCGTCGAGGGAGAGGCCGGTGCCTGGTATCTGATGACCGAGACGGGGCCCTTTGGCCCGTTCGACTGGATCGTCTCCTCGGCCCCGGCACCACAGACGGCAAAGCTCCTGCCGTTTGCTCCAAGCGTACGCCAGGCCCTCGCCAGGGTGGACATGAACAGCTGTTTCACGCTGATGATCCGCCTGCCGGACGAAGCCGCTCTTCCCTTCGCGGCAAGCCGGATCCGTCACCCGGTCCTCAGTTGGATCGCCGCCAACAACAGTAAGCCGGATCGCAACCCGGCACCGGCGCTGGTGGTGCATGCCGATAACGGCTGGTCCGACCGCCATCTGGACGCGCCGCCGGAAGCCGTGCGCGACCTGATGCTGGAGGCCTGCCAGAGCCTTTACCCGATGATCGGCTGGCAGGATGCCCTGTCGATCGATCTGCATCGCTGGCGGTATGCCAATGTGGCACGGCCGCTGGGACAGCCATTCCTCCTCGACAGCGAACGGCAGATCGCGGCCTGCGGCGACTGGTGTCTCGGCAACCGGGTCGAAGCGGCATTCTTGAGCGGCATCGCCCTGGCGGATACCCTGCACACACACCTTGCCGAGGCACGCGCATGACCCCGTCCTTCCGCCCGCTGACGCAAGCCCTGACCTATGCCGGGGCACTGCCGTTCTTCCTGCTGCTGCCGCCGACCTTGCCCGTCCTGGCACCCGTCGATGCGCTGCACGGCTTCCTCACCTACGGCGCCGTGATCGCCGCCTTCATGGCGGGAACGTTGTGGGGCATCGTCCAGGGCCGCGACACCGCGGCAATCGGCCACCTGATCGCCAGCAACGTGCTGGCGCTCGCCGCCTGGGGAACTTTGCTGATCGAGCCGGGACGCGGGGCGCTCGCCATCCAGCTCGCCATCTTCGTCGCCCTCCTCGCCTCAGATTACCGGCTCGCCACCGCCCATCTCGAAAAGCCCTGGTACTGGCGGCTGCGCACGCGGGTGACGGCGCTGGTCTGCATCGCCTATGGGGCGAAGATCATCCTCGTCTAACACTCACCACTCGATCGGCTGACCGTCATAGGCATAGAAGCGGCCGGTCTCGGCGGGGCTCGCCCGGTCGAGAACGGAGAGCATGTTGCGGGCGCTGACCTCCGGTTCGGTGCGCTCGTGATTGCCGGAATATTTCTCCGAAAGCGTGGTGGCGACCGTGCCCGGATGCAGCGAGAGAAGCACGCTCTCCGGATGGCTGCGGGCAAGTTCGATCGAGGCGGTGCGGACGATCTGGTTCAGCGCCGCCTTCGACGCGCGGTAGGAGATCCAGCCGCCAAGGTGATTGTCGCCGATCGAGCCGACGCGGGCCGACAGGAAGGCCATCAGGGCTCGCTCGCGCTTTGCGAGTTTGGTGGCAAAATACTTGGTCACCAGTGCGGTGCCGACGGCATTCAGCGCGAACTGTTTCATCATCACCTCGCCGGAAATCTGCCGCAGCGATTTTTCCGGGCCGATACCGTCGATGGTCAGCCCGCCGGTGGCACAGAAGATCAGATGGAATTCGCCGGCGATGGCGCTGGCGGCGGCTGAAACGCTCTCTTCATTGGTCACATCCAGACCATCGGCACTGCGCGACAGGCGCAGAAGCTCGCCGCACGTGTCGTCAGCCGCGATCACCGCGGCCATGGCCTCGCCGATGCCGCCGCTTGCACCGATCACCAGGGCGCGGTAGCCCGCAGGCAGGGATGTCATCAGGCTCATGGGCTGCTCCTCCGTTGCTCTGCAAGGATTTACGCAAGGATGCCGCGACCGGTTTTCCTCACACCCGCTCGCCGGCATCGAGTTTTTCCAGAAAACGGGCCGCCGTGGCGCGGTAATCCTGCCGCTGGGCCTCGCTCATCCGCCGCCAGGTCGCATAGGGCTGCGCCAGCCGCCGATTGCCGGACAGCTTGTCACCGTTGCGATCGAGGAAATCCCAGTAGAGCGCGTTGAAGGGACAGGCGCCCTCGCCCGTCTTCTTCTTCACGTCGTAACGGCACCCGCTGCAATAATCCGACATCTTCGAGATGTAGTTGCCGCTCGCTGCATAGGGTTTGGTGCCCAGAAGGCCGCCATCGGCAAACAGGCTCATGCCGATCACATTCGGCAGCTCCACCCATTCATAGGCATCCGCATAAACCTCCAGGTACCATTCATGCACCTGATGCGGATGCAGCCCGGCTATCAGCGCAAAATTGCCGGTCACCATCAACCGCTGGATATGGTGGGCATAGGCATGGTCGATCGTCTCGCCGATCACGGTGGACAGGCAGGCCATGTCGGTCTCTCCCGTCCAGAAGAAATCCGGCAACGGACGGTGGGCGTCGAAAAAATTGCTGGCCACATAGTCCGGCATTTTCAGCCAGTAGACGCCGCGCACATATTCGCGCCAGCCGATGATCTGGCGGATGAACCCTTCTACGGCATTGATGGGCGCCTCGCCCTCCAGATAGGCGCGCTCCGCCGCCCGGCAGACGGCGAGCGGATCCAGGAAGCCGATGTTGATGTAGAAGGACAACAGCGCGTGGTTGAGAAAGGGATCGCCAGAGAGCATCGCATCCTGCGTCTCGCCGAACTGCGCCAGGTGGTTGGCGATGAAAGCATCCTGCAGCTCTTCGGCCTGCCGGCGGGTCACCGCGAAACCGAAGCGGTCGAGCCGACCGATATGATCGGAAAACCGGTCCTCCACCAGCGCCAGCACCTCGCGCGTGATGGCATCCGGCGTAACGTTTTTCCGCTTTGGTCTCAAAAGATCCGGCGCAGCCGGCTTGCGGTTCTCCGTATCGAAATTCCAGCGGCCGCCCATCGGCTGGTCGCCCTCCATCAGAAGACCGGTCTTGCGGCGCATCTCGCGATAGAAGAACTCCATCGTCAGGTCCCTGCGCCCCTCCGCCCAGGCGCGAAACTCCCGGTGCGAACAGAGAAAGCGCGTATCCGGCCGGATCTCCACCGGACAGGCCAGAAGCTGCCGCCACCCCTTCATGTCGTCCAGCACCCGCCATTCGCCGGGCTCCGTCACGATGACGGCTTCCGGCCGCAGCGCCTCGGCGGCCCGGCGCAACTCGCCTCTGAGCGAGCCGGTGTTTCCGGCCTCGTCGAGACGCGTATAGCGGACGGTAAAACCTTGTTCGCGCAGCTCTTCGGCAAAATGCCGCATGGCGGAGAAGATGAAGGCGATCTTCAGCTTGTGATGGCGCACATAGGTCGCTTCCGCCATCACCTCCGCCATCAGGATCACGTCACGGGCCGGATCGGCACCACTCAGGCTCGAAAGCGTCGGGCTCAGCTGGTCGCCGAGAAGGAGGATGAGATGGCGGCAGGTTGGCATGGGTCACTCGCGGCAGAGGAGGAAGGCTACCCTCCCCTTACGCCGCTTGCCCGCTGGCGGATTGCCGACAATCCATCAGTAGCGGATGCCGTCCTTGTCATAGGAGCCGACGATCTTCTGGACGGAAGAGCAGAAGCTCTTGGAGTCCGCCTCGAATTTCTTCTGGTTGTCGCTCACCATGGCGCGGGCCTGCAGACGCCGCTTCTTTTCGCCCCAGTTCATGGTGCTGGCGAAGCGATCCATACCGAGCCTCAGTTTTTCCGCATCAAAATGCAGGTCACCGCAGTTGTCGTTCGCCACGATGAAAAGGGAATAGGCCGCGAAATCGACGAGCGGTTTTCGACCGCCATCGACCGCGCCAGCCGGTCCGGCAAGTGCTGCCGCGATGAGAAATGCAAAGGTCCGCCGCATGTATTTTGTCTCCGCTGGACATGACTATGCGGCCAGGGAGACCGTCGTTCAATTCCGGTTTAACCATTCGGTTAAGGAGCGGCAAAGAGACTCGGTGGAAGCCTATCTTCGTTTATCAGAATGTTCCGAAATGAGACGGCTCACTCAGCCTGAGACGTTCAGGCCCGGCGAAGCGGGATCACGTCTGCCCGCGGACCCTCCCCCGCTCCTACACCGGCCACCGCCGGCAGGCGCGTGCGGCCGATCGGAAAGCGCACGATTCCGTTTCCTTCCGGCAGTTCATCGGGACGGCGGGTCAGGAGGTCGTAGAGTTCCGGCACAAGTCCTTCGCCATTCTGCTGGGCAAGCTTGTGCAGACCGATCAAAAGGGTCGCGTCGTGGCGGTCATCGCTCATCGTTCAGCGTTCCGTTCATGCATCGTCTGGAGCGCCCGCTCCAGGCTGGATTTCGATCCGTTGCGCAAGGGGATGAAGGCCTTGGAGAACTTCTTGCAGCCGGTCTTCACCCTCAGACAAGCATCGTGGCTGATACAGTCGATGGGGCAGAAGACACAGTCGACCGACGGCAGCAGCGTATCGATGCGCGAGACCGCCTCTCTCAAACCACCGTCGTGATGGATCAGTTCCGCGCCGAAATTGCTGGCGATTTCGCGCAGGTGCGCCACCTGGCAATCACGCCCGCCGACATAGAGAAAGCTGCGGACACCCCTGCTCTCCTCGGCCCTCTCGACCTTGTCCGCCTGTACCGGCTTGCTGGATGTCTTGCGCTTGTCCTTCTTGGCCACGGCTCGTTTTCCCTCGTTCGCGAGTCTGCCCTTGCGGGTCGGTGCGAGCCGGACCATAGATAACATGACAATCATAGTAAAGATTAAACTTGATGATTCCGATCATATTTAATCGCCCTGGCGGAGCGCAGACGGCCTCAGGCGGGATGGCGGGCGGTGATGCGCGCTTCGATGGTCGGACCAGCAGCCCCGCGCAAGCGCTGCAGCGTGGCGACCGGCTGGGTGATGAGCGACAGCGCCTGCACGAAGGCCCGACTTTCCGGCTGGGCAAAAACGATCGCCATCCGATCATCCTCCAGATGGCGTTTCGCCGAGGTAATGAAGATCTCCTGCTCGCCCAGGCACAGATAAAACTGCTCCGGCAGGTGATGCAGCAGGTCACCGTGCAGCAGCGCGCCCTCCGTCGAGATCTTGACGATCCGGACCTGCATCGTGGCAAAACTCTTCATTACCGATGTCGGATAGATTGCCCTGACCAGAAGGTTGGCGTTGCGATAATTGAGATCGATCCGGCCAAGCGACTGGTAGTGCTCCGCCAGGTAGTGCCGCGATTTCTGTGTTCCGGTCAAAGCCAAGCTCCGACAAGCCGTTAACGTTCCGTTAGGCATAAGCCAGCGCCGCGCTGCGTCGCAACCCGTGATTTCTCCAGCCGGACAGGGCTGCAAGCCCCGCGCAAGCAAGGCATATTGACCAAGCGCAATTCCAAAATTTGACCGATTGATAAAAATTTGTCCCGTGTTACGCTTCCTCAGTTGCGTAAGAATTCCATGATAAAAGAGGGATGCAACATGGATAGACTGGGAAGCGGTATCGCGGGAGGCCGTCTGGCACCCGCGGAATACGAGACGAATTTTTCCGACCTTCATCCGCGCTTCGACAGGCATGAAGCGCTGGTGGCCTCCGACAGGTGTTATTTCTGTCATGACGCGCCGTGCATGACGGCCTGTCCCACCGCCATCGATATTCCGCTGTTCATCCGGCAGATCTCGACGGCCAACCCGCTGGGTGCGGCCCGCACCATCTTTTCCCAGAACGCGCTCGGCGGCATGTGCGCCCGCGTCTGTCCCACCGAAACGCTGTGCGAGGAAGCCTGCGTGCGCAACACGGCGGAGGACAAGCCGGTGGAGATCGGCCGGCTGCAGCGGTATGCGACCGATATCGCCATGGACCAGGGCCGCCAGTTTTTTAACCGTGCAGCCGAGACCGGCAAGGTCATTGCCGTGGTGGGCGCCGGTCCAGCGGGCCTCGCATGCGCCCATCGGCTCGCGATGAACGGCCACACGGTGGTCATCTTCGATGCCCGCGAAAAGGCCGGCGGCCTTAACGAATATGGCATCGCCACCTACAAGGCGACCGACAACTTTGCCCAGAAGGAGGTGGACTACCTGCTCGCCATCGGCGGCATCGAGATCCGCAACGGCATGGCGCTCGGTCGCGATTTTTCACTCCCGGACCTGACGGCGCAATATGATGCGGTCTTCCTCGGCATCGGGCTTGCCGGCGTCAACGGTCTCGGCATCGAGGGCGAGGATCTCTCCGGCGTCGAGGATGCGGTCGATTTCATCGCCGCCCTGCGTCAGGCGGACGACAAGGCGAATGTGCCGATCGGCCGCCGTGTCGTCGTGCTCGGCGGCGGCATGACCGCGATCGACGCGGCGGTGCAGGCCAAGCTTTTGGGCGCCGAAGAGGTCACCATCTGCTATCGCCGCGGCAAGGACCAGATGAACGCCTCGGACTACGAGCAGGATCTCGCCGCCTCCAAGGGCGTATTGATCCGCCACTGGCTGGCGCCGAAGCGCATTCTGGGCCGCGATGGAGCCGTCGCCGGCATTGAACTCGAATATACCGCCCTGCGCGACGGCCACCTGACCGGCACCGGAGAGACGGGCGCGATTGCCTGCGACCAGGTGATGAAGGCGATCGGCCAGTCCTTCCAAGCCAGCGGCTTAGGCAGCCTTGCCATGGATCGCGGCCGCATCGTCATCGACGAGCACTGTCAGACCTCCATCGCAGGCGTCTATGCCGGGGGGGATTGCACCAACCGCGGCGAGGACCTGACCGTGCAGGCCGTCGCCCATGGCCGCGATGCCGCCGACGCCATCCATTCCGCCTTTGCTTCCGCCGGAAAACCGGCTGTGGCTGTCGCTTGAACGAGGGGAGGATGAACCATGGCTGATATCAGAAACAATTTCGTCGGCATCAAGTCGCCCAACCCGTTCTGGCTGGCCTCTGCCCCGCCGACCGACAAGGCTTACAATGTCGAGCGAGCCTTCAAGGCCGGCTGGGGCGGCGTCGTTTGGAAGACGCTGGGTTCCGAAGGCCCGCCGGTCGTCAATGTCAACGGTCCGCGCTACGGCGCGATCTGGGGCGCCGACCGCCGCCTGCTGGGCCTCAACAATATCGAACTCATCACCGACCGCCCGCTTCAGGTGAACCTGCAGGAAATGAAGCAGGTGAAGATGAACTGGCCGGACCGCGCGCTGGTCGCCTCGATCATGGTGCCCTGCGTGGAAGAAGAGTGGAAGGCCATCCTGCCGCTGGTGGAGGAAACCGGGGCGGATGGCATCGAGCTCAACTTCGGCTGTCCGCACGGCATGAGCGAGCGCGGCATGGGCTCAGCCGTCGGCCAGGTGCCGGAATATATCGAAATGGTGGTGCGCTGGTGCAAGCAGTACACCCGCATGCCGGTGATCACCAAACTGACGCCGAACATCACCGATATCCGCAACCCCGCCCGTGCCGCCAAACGCGGCGGCACCGATGCCGTCTCGCTGATCAATACGATCAACTCCATCACCTCGGTCGATCTCGATAATTTTGCCCCGGTCCCGAGCGTCGGCGGCAAGGGCAGCCATGGCGGCTATTGCGGCCCGGCGGTGAAACCCATCGCCCTCAACATGGTCTCCGAAATCGCCCGCGATCCGGAAACCTCAGGCCTGCCGATCTCCGGCATCGGCGGTGTGACCACCTGGCGCGATGCGGCCGAATTTCTGGTACTCGGCGCCGGAAACGTCCAGGTCTGCACCGCTGCCATGACCTACGGCTTCAAGATCGTCCAGGAAATGATCTCCGGCCTCTCCGACTGGATGGACGAGAAAGGCCACCGCTCGCTCGACGACATCTGCGGCCGCGCCGTGCCGAACGTCACCGACTGGAAGTACCTGAACCTCAATTATGTGGCGAAAGCCCATATCGACCAGGACGCCTGCATCAAATGCGGCCGCTGCCACATTGCCTGCGAGGACACCTCGCACCAGGCGATCACCAGCACGGTCAATGGGGTTCGCCATTTCGAGGTGATGGAAGACGAATGCGTCGGCTGCAACCTCTGCGTCAACGTCTGCCCGGTCGAACACTGCATCACCATGGTGGGGCTGGAACCGGGCACGCTCGACCAGCGCACCGGCAAGGTGGTGGAGCCGACCTATGCCAACTGGACCACGCACCCGAACAACCCGATGGCGGTTCAGGCGGCGGAGTGAGACGATGATGGGAATGGGCGGGGCGCTGCGGCGCCCTGCCTGTTTGAACGCGTGTGGTCGGCTGGGGCGGCTTTTCGCCAGAAGGAGACATTTATCAAAATTGCATGCGTGGCTGGAACCCGACTGATACCGGATGGCCCGGATCGGCCGCCACGAGTCATTCAATACGTCGTCGATTCTGTTCAGTTTGCTGTGCGACTCGCTTTGCCCATGCTACGAATTCGTCAGATTGTGGAGCGAAGAATGTTCAATCGGAAGACGGTTTTCATCGTAGGAGCTGGCGGCAGCTATAACCTTGGTTTGCCGGTGGGTGACGGATTAAAGTATGAAATTGCGAAGCGGCTTAGCTTATCGTTCAAGCACGGACAGCAGCTTGTGTCGGGCGACTCTGGGATTGCCGAGGCAATGGCGCGGATTTCGCAGGACTTGAACGGCAACAGCGATATTTCGGTACTGGCGAGAGCCGGACGCGAAGTTGCAACAGCCATGTCGCAAGCCATTTCAATCGATAATTACCTGCATACCCACGCCGATGACCCGCACATTATACTTGCTGGGAAGCTGGGCATTGCCTCAAGCATACTTGCAGCGGAACAGGAAAGCATAATCTACGGCGACCCTCGCAGCGTCAAGAATCTCAACTTCAAGGACATGCCATCGGTCTGGCAGAACACTTTTTGTCAGATGCTCACCGAGCAGCTTCAGAGGTTAGATATCGAGTATGTTTTCGACAACGTGAGCTTCATCACCTTCAACTATGATCGGTGCCTCGAACACTACATATCTAATTGGCTTTCGACGTATATGCGAATGCCTCTTCAAGAAATTCAGCTGCTTATGCAGGACTTAAAGATAATCCATCCTTACGGGCAGGTCGGCCGCCTGCCCTGGCAAGGCAACCCCAGTGGCGGCGTCGCCTTCGGTGACGATGCTGACGGCAGCAACCTGCCCGCCATCGCGAACCAGCTCCGTACCTTTACCGAGCGGTCGGATGACCGCGCCATGCTTGCACGCATGCGGAACATCATATCAGAAGCCGAACAGGTGGTTTATCTAGGCTTTGCCTACGGCGCCATGAATATGGAACTGCTCAAGATCGAAGACGACGGCCCTGAAAAGCTGGTCTATGGAACCACACTCGGCATGTCACCGCAAAATGCGGCGGTAGCTCTTAAGGACATCAAGGAATCCCTTTGGCATCACGGGAAATCGCGGGTGACTGACAGCTACCTCCACAACACAACGTGTGACGACCTATTAAAGGATAACTGGAGAGCAATGACAGCATAGGTGCTCTTACCAGCAGCCCCTTTCTCACATCTCTTCCGTTTGAGGCTGCGGCCAGATGGTATAGCCCGTAGCGTGAGCGCGGGCGGGGGTGACCACCACGTCAGGTTTGCTTGACGCAGATTTTCGTTAAATACATTTTCCGTACTCCCGGGAATAATCTCCGCTTACAGATGGAAAAGAACGGTAATGGAGCGTCTGTAACGGATGCGCAAAGTTGGTCCTCGGACTATGCCGCCAATGACCGCAATCGGCCGACAGGCGTCTGCCACTCTTGCGCTCGATCACCCTCATATATGGTTCGGCGGCGCGGTCAGGCCGGCCCTTGCTCTGCTCCCAGCCACATTCCACAGGCGTAGCATTTGGCACCAATTGGTGCTAAAATTCCAAGCCGAAACGGAGCAAGCTCGTGCGATCCACCATCAACCTCGATGACCAGCTTCTCGAACGCGCCCGCGCCTTGACCGGCACGAAAGAGACGGCAGCGCTGGTGCGACAGGCGCTTGAGACATTGGTTCGTGTCGAATCCGGAAGACGGTTTATTGCGCTGGGTGGCTCCATGCCGGATGCGGAGGCTGCGCCGAGGCGCCGAAGTGACGTCGCAAAATGATTTTGGTCGATACCTCGATCTGGATCGATCACTTCCGATCGCCGGATGATGAGTTGCGGCAGATCATCGAGGAGGATCAACTGCTGTGCCATCCGTTCGTCATCGGAGAACTGGCGCTTGGCAGCCTCAGGAACCGTAACGAGCTGCTCGACACTTTATCGACCCAGCGTCGACATCAATGCCGCAAGTCAGCGAAAGCAGAAGCATGGCCCCGTTACAGACGGCGCAAGATCGGCTAACAACGGCGGATTCCGCAGCGGACACGCTGCCGCACCGTCTTCTTTGTTCATCCCGGAGAAACAATGATCAAAATCATGGTCCTGCTGCACAGCGCAGTCGGCGCCGGCTGGCAAACTCCACCCAAGGGCACCAGTCTCAAAACCCTGGGCGAAGCCGAGGAACAGGGTTTGATCCAGGTGCGCGGCGAGTTTCAGAAGCGCCAGATGCGCCTGACGGAGCTTGGCGTGCAGCATCTGGAGCGGGACCGCAAGCGGCTGGAAGCCCGACGGATGTAGATGGAGAAAGGCGCGGCGATCCTCGTCGGCGGCCCTTCCCCGACCGCCGGCCTCAAAAGCCCGCGAAATCCACCAGCGAGAGATCCACGGTCCAGTCGTAGTTTCCCGGAATGATCGTCTGCGGCCGCGGCGGCGCAAAGCCGTGTGGCAGAAGCCCGTGGCAGATACGCGCCGTCTGGCCGGCGGGAAGCTGCCGATCCTCGTGCAGGAAGGCCCGATACGAGACGGACGCCTGCCCCTTGACCCTGCCGAGAAGCGTGAACGACAGGCGCCGCACGCCGCGCTCACCGCCATTCTTCAATTCGATGAGGATGGGCCTGCTTGGATCCGGGCAGGCCTGCGCGTCGAGCGTGGCACTGGCAAAGATCGCCTCAGTCCGGCTGCCCCTCTGGCCGCGGTCGAAGAGGGTGGGGACAAGCACGATGGCTGCCACAACGGCGCAAAGCGCGGCAACTGCGTATCCGATCCGGCGATTGATCAGGAACACCAGACCTATTACGAGGAAGGCGATGGCCGCTGTCCAGGCCATCAGGCACCCGTCTGTTTCAGCTGAATGTTCATCCTCCGGTAGATAGCACCTTTCGCGCGAATTGAAAGCTTCGACACCAGCGCCGTTCGCCGAGGGCAAGAGGCGTCGGATTGCGGACAGAGCGCGGATGCGGACCCGGAGAGAGCTAAGAGCGCTATCCCTCCCCCAAAACCTCCACCATCGCCTTCATCGCCCGCGTCACATGCCGTTCGCGGTGCATCAGCAGAAAGAAGGGTCGCGTCGGCATGGGAAAATCCGGCATGACCAGACGCCCTTGCGAAAGATGCGCTTCCACAGCGCGCAGCGACAGCACCGCGGCACCGGTGCCGGCCTCCACGGCGGCGATCACCGCCTCGTTCGAGGGCAGTTCCAGCACCACCGAAAGTGCCGCGGGTGAAATGCCGAGCCGAAGAAGCTCCTCTTCCAGCGCCGCCCGCGTGCCGGAGCCTTCTTCGCGGTGGATCCAGTTGGTCTCGAGCAGGTCGGCGGGCGCAATGCCCTGGCCGGGACGCCAGGGATGGCGGCGGCCGACCACCAGCACCAGCCGGTCCTCGCCGACACGCGACACGGAGAGCGAAGGCTCGGAGACCCGCCCCTCCACCACGGCCAAATCCGCCTGGCCTGACAGCACCGCATCGGCGGCAGCCCGCGTATTGCCCACATGCATGGTGAGATCGACTTGGGGGTGGCGCTCGCGATAGGCGATCAGCCGCTGCGGCAGCCAGTAGCTCGCCACCGTCTGGCTGGCGTGAAGGGTGAGGTGCCCCGCCGGCGCCCCGGAGAGATCCTTCAGCAGCCGCGTGGCCGCCGCTGCCTTTTCCAGCACGACCTCCGCATGCGGGCGAAACAGGCGCCCCGCTTCCGTCAATTCGATGCCGCGGCCCACCCGGTTGAACAGTTTGACCCCGTGCCGCTCTTCAAGCGCCGCAATCGCGGCACTGACCGAGGACTGCGTCAGGTGCAGCTCGTGCGCCGCCCGCGTCACATGGCTTTTGGCCGCCACCGCCAGAAAGATCCGCAACTGTTCCGGCGTCATCGCAATTGATCGCCTTATTCGATTGGAACGATCATATCGATTTGTTGGAACGATGAAAAGAAGCGGTGCACTGTGCCTTCATCGCATTTCAGTCAGGACGCGCGTCATGTTGCACCTCACGAAACCCTTGCAGAACCAGTCTGCCGCCGGCGCGTCCGGGTCTACCGTCACCGCTCTCCTGTCGCTTCTCCCCGGCCTGGCCCTTGCCGGCGGCATCGCCGCGAGCGCCATGGCGTTCCGGACGCTCACCGGCATCCAGGCGCTGTCGCCGCTCATTCTCTCCATCGTCATCGGCATGCTGATCGGCAATCTGCACCGTCCGCCTGTCGCCTGTCGCCCCGGGATCGGCTTTTCCATGAAGCGCCTGCTGCGGCTCGGCATCATCCTGCTCGGGCTGCAGATCACGCTCGCCCAGCTTGTCTCGCTCGGCCTGCCAGGCCTCGCGGTGGTCACCGTCACCCTCACCGTCACTTTTGCAGCCGTCACGCTGGCCGGGCGCCTCCTCGGCGTCGATCGCGGCCTGACGGGGCTGATTGCCGCCGGAACCTCCGTCTGCGGCGCCTCCGCCGTGATTGCCGCCAATGCGGTGGTGCGCGGCCGCGACGAGGACGTGACCTATGCGGTCGCCTGCGTCACCATCTTCGGCTCGTTCTCCATGCTGCTTTTCCCGCTGCTGATGCTGCCGCTGCACCTCGATGCGGTGGCCTATGGCCTGTGGTCGGGCGCCACCATTCACGAAGTGGCGCAGGTGGTGGCCGCCACCTTCCAGGCCGGCGATGTGGCCGGCCAGTATGGCACGATTGCCAAGCTTGCCCGCGTCATGCTCCTGGCGCCGCTGGTGCTCACGCTGGCACTGACACTGTTTCGCGCGCGCAGCACGGGTTCGGCAAAGACCGGGGCCACGCCCTTCCCCTGGTTCGTTCTCGGGTTCCTCGCCATGGTCGGGCTGAACAGCAGCGTCGCGCTGCCGCCGGCACTCGTTCAGGATGCCGGCCTGCTCGGCACCTTCCTGCTTTCCTGCGGTCTCGCCGCCATGGGCCTGCAAACGCACATGAAGCAGCTCGCTGCCGAAGGTTTGCGCCCGCTGGCGCTCGGTGCCTTCGGCTGGCTGTTCATCTCCGGGTTCGGCTATCTGATGGTGCGGCTGGCGGGATTTTGACCCGTCAGTCACCGCGCGGGGAACCGCTCAGGCCTCGTTGAACTGATCCCAGGCGCGCAGCGCATCGGCCGCATACATCATGGCCGGGCCGCCGCCCATATAGGTCGAGAGCGCGGCGACCTCGGCAATCTCCTCGCGGGTGGCGCCCAGATCCTTCAGGGCCTTCACATGAAAGCCGATGCAGCCGTCGCAGCGCTGGGTAATGCCGATGGCAAGCGCAAGCAGCTCCTTCGTTTTCTTCGACAACGCACCATCTGCCGTCGCACCCTTGGCAAGCGCGTAAAAGCCGTTCACCGCATCCGGCGTCAGCTTGCGCATTTCCGCCGTGTAGGCGCTGATATCGCGGGTGATCTGTTTGAAATCCTTTGCCATGCCCGTTCCTTTCGATGTTTTGCGGTTTTTCAATTCATATTTTGATGATATCAGAAAAACGTAAATCAAGAAGAGGACGAGATGGCAATTGCCGATCACATGCCGGGCGTGGCGCAAGATGTCGCAGGTTTCCTGAAAGGGCTCGCCAACCCGCAACGTCTGCTGATCCTGTGCGCGCTGATGCGGGGCGAGCGCTCCGTGACCCGATTGATCGAGGAGACGGGCATTGCCCAGACTTCGATGTCGCAGCATCTTGCGAAGCTGAAGGACGAAGGCATCGTGACCTACCGTCGCGACCACCGCACGCTGTATTATTCCATCTGCCATGCCGCGGTGGCTGATCTCATGGCTGTGCTCGACCGGCACTTCTGCAACGGCGCCTAACCTTTTTCAGAGGTTAGATGTTTCCACTTTCAGCCCGCGCAGGAACAATTCCTCCAGGAAGCGGGCGGCATCGTCAAAGCGCCCCTCGCCGGATTTCTCCCCCAGCACCGCCTGCACCTGCACGTCGAAATCCGCGTAGTGCTGGGTGGTGGACCAGATGGAAAAGATCAGGTGATAGGGATCGCACTTCGCGATCTTGCCGGCCCGGATCCAGGCCCGGATTACCTCAGCCTTCTCATCCACCAGCTCCTTCAGCGGCCCCTTCAGCTCATCCTCGATATGCTGGGCGCCCTGGATGATCTCGTTGGCGAAGAGCCGGCTCTCGCGGGGGAAATCACGCGACATTTCCAGCTTGCGGCGGATATAGGAGCGGATCTCGCTTTCCGGATTGCCGGCCGCATCAAAGGCCCGGAGCGGCTCCAGCCAGGTAAACAGCATCCGGTCCAGCAATGTGCGGTGGATCGCTTCCTTGGTGCGGAAATAATAAAGAAGATTGGGCTTCGACATGCCGGCCGCCTCGGCGATCTGGTCGATCGTCGCGCCGCGGAACCCGTAGGCGGAAAACACGTCGAGCGCCGCCTCGAGGATCTTCTCTTCTTTTTCTTCCTGAATGCGGGTGCGCCGCTGCGTTTTCGCCGCTCGTGGAATCATTGCGTTCTGACTTCTCCTCTCGCATCCGCATAACACGAAACGCAGCTGCACAAAATTTATCCCCACAAACCGCCTGCCGGATTTGTGTTCATTTTTTCATCGGTCCGGCATTTTTCGGCTTGAGTACCGGCGCGGACATTGTAAGCTTTTACCAATCGGTCAATTTATCAATGACCCATCCGACAAAGGCAAGCCACCGCGCGACCCGACGTCACAAGAAGATGGGCGGACCGTCACGGGAACAGCAGCCGCATCACTCGAACCAACGGCTGACAGAAGAAGGAATGAACGTATGGTGGCAGCACCAGGCGAAAACCTGCGCGTGAACGGCGATCGGCTGTGGGACAGCCTGATGGAGATGGCGAAGATCGGCCCCGGCATTGCCGGCGGCAACAACCGCCAGACGCTGACGGATGCCGATGGCGAAGGCCGGCACCTCTTCCAGCGCTGGTGTGAGGCCGCCGGGCTCACCATGGGCGTCGACCAGATGGGCACCATGTTTGCCACCCGCCCCGGCACCGATCCAGACGCCCTGCCCGTTTATGTCGGCAGCCACCTCGATACGCAGCCGACCGGCGGCAAATATGACGGCGTGCTCGGCGTGCTGGCCGGCCTCGAGGTCATCCGCACGATGAACGATCTGGGCATCAAGACCAAACACCCCGTGGTCGTCACCAACTGGGCGAACGAGGAAGGTGCCCGCTTTGCCCCCGCCATGCTGGCCTCCGGCGTGTTTGCCGGCGTGCATTCGCTGGATTACGCCTATGCGCGCAAGGATCCCGACGGCAAGACTTATGGTGAGGAATTAAAGCGCATCGGCTGGCGGGGCCAGGAAGAGGTCGGCGCGCGAAAGATGCATGCCTATTTCGAATATCACATCGAACAGGGCCCGATCCTGGAAGCCGAGAACAAGCAGATCGGCGTCGTGACCCACTGCCAGGGCCTCTGGTGGCTGGAATTCACGCTGACCGGCAAGGAAGCCCATACCGGCTCCACGCCGATGAACCTGCGCGTCAATGCCGGCCTCGCCTTCGGGCGCATTCTGGAAATGGTGCAGAAGGTTTCCATGTCCGAGCAACCGGGCGCCGTCGGCGGCGTCGGCCAGGTGTTCTTCTCGCCCAATTCCCGGAATGTTTTGCCCGGCAAGGTGGTGTTCACGGTGGATATCCGCACGCCGTCGCAGGAGAAGCTCGACCGCATGCGCGCCAAGATCGAGGCGGAGGCGGCAACAATCTGCGAGGCCCTCGGCGTCGGTTGTTCGGTCGAAGCGGTCGGCCACTTCGATCCGGTGACCTTCGATCCGACCCTGGTGGAGCGGGTGCGCACGGCGGCGGAAAAGCTGGGCTACAGCCACATGAACATCATCTCCGGCGCCGGCCACGATGCCTGCTGGGCCGCCAAGGTGGCGCCCGCCACCATGATCATGTGCCCCTGCGTCGGCGGTCTGTCGCACAACGAGGCGGAAGAGATCTCCAAGGACTGGGCCGCCGCCGGCTGCGACGTGCTATTTCACGCAGTGGTTGAAACTGCGGAGATTGTCGGGTGATGCCTTTGGTGTTACGATACGGCATCGGAGCCACACCGGAGACACAGACATGTCTACCGACAATCTTGTTCTGGAATATCTCAGGGCGATCAGGGCAACGCAGGACAGGCATACCCAGGATCTCTTGGAGATCAAGGGCCGGCTCGGCATTCTTGAACAGCAATATGCCAGCATCTCGCGCCGAGTTGATCACATCGATCAGCGGCTCGACCGTGTCGAACGACGGCTCGATCTCGTCGAGGCGTGACAACCGTCAAGCTACCTCACCCACAAGACCACAATAGGCATCGGGCCTCCGGCACCGATACTGCCGGAGGTTCCCAAAACCAGCGGAGGGAACCGAACCCATGACCACAGTCATCAAGAACGGCACGATCGTCACCGCCGATCTCACCTACAAGGCCGATGTGAAGGTCGAGGGTGGGAAGATCGTCGAGATCGGCCCGAACCTGTCAGGCGGCACGGTGCTGGATGCAACCGGCTGTTACGTCATGCCGGGCGGCATTGATCCGCATGTGCATCTCGAAATGCCGTTCATGGGCACCTATTCGGCGGACGATTTCGAAAGCGGCACGCGCGCGGCGCTTGCCGGCGGCACGACCATGGTCGTCGATTTCTGTCTGCCCGATCCCGGCCAGTCGCTTCTCGACGCGCTGAAGCGCTGGGACAACAAGGCGACGCGCGCCAATTGCGACTATTCCTTCCACATGTCCGTTACCTGGTGGGGCGAACAGGTGTTCAACGACATGAAGACGGTGGTGCAGGAAAAGGGCATCAACACCTTCAAGCACTTCATGGCCTACAAAGGCGCCCTGATGGTGAACGACGACGAAATGTTCGCCTCGTTCTCGCGCTGTGCCGAGCTTGGTGCCCTGCCGCTGGTGCATGCGGAAAACGGCGATGTGGTCGCCGCCATGCAAGCCAAGCTGATGGATGAAGGCAATAACGGCCCGGAAGCGCACGCCTATTCGCGGCCTGCGACCGTGGAAGGCGAAGCCACCAACCGCGCCATCATCATTGCCGACATGGCGGGCGCGCCGCTCTACGTGGTCCACACCTCCTGCGAACAGGCGCATGAAGCCATCCGCCGCGCCCGGCAGAATGGCATGCGGGTGTATGGTGAACCGCTCATCCAGCACCTGACGCTGGACGAGACCGAATATGCGAACCCGGATTGGGATCACGCCGCGCGGCGCGTCATGTCCCCGCCCTTCCGCAACAAGCAGCATCAGGATTCGCTCTGGGCGGGCCTCGCCGCCGGCTCGCTGCAGGTGGTGGCGACCGATCACTGCGCCTTCACCACCGACCAGAAACGCTATGGCGTCGGCGATTTCCGCAAGATCCCGAACGGCACCGGCGGGCTGGAAGACCGCATGCCGATGCTCTGGACCTATGGGGTGGCGACCGGCCGCATCACCATGAACGAGTTCGTCGCGGTCACCTCGACGAACATCGCGAAGATCCTCAACGTCTACCCGAGGAAGGGCGCGATCCTGGTCGGCGCCGATGCCGATCTCGTCGTCTGGGACCCGAACAAGGAGAAGACGATCACGGCGAAAAGCCAGCAGTCGGCGATCGATTACAACGTTTTCGAGGGCAAGACGGTGAAAGGCCTGCCGCGCTACACGCTGACCCGCGGCGTGGTCGCCATCGAGGAAGGGGTGATCAAGACCCGCGAGGGCCACGGCCAGTTTGTTTCCCGCGAGCCCTATCCGGCGGTGTCCAAGGCGCTCTCGACCTGGAAGGAGCTGACGGCGCCCCGCAAGGTGGAACGCACCGGCATTCCGGCATCCGGGGTGTGATAATGGAAACATGTAGACCCGCGGCGCTTGTTACCAAACCTGTCAATTGTCTCTGTGACGTTGATCTAGGTGGAGCCGCGCAGGGCGCGGCCTCTTCTCCCCTTGGGGAGAAGGTGGCCCGTAGGGCCGGATGAGGGGCCTTGCGATGACATCACCCAATTCAGCCTGGAAAAGACGAGACGGTGCAACCCAACGTGCGCGAACACTTCGCAAGGATGAGACCGAAGCAGAGTATCGGCTCTGGTCCGATCTCAGAAACCGAAATTTGAACGGCTTCAAGTTCTCACGACAGATTCCGCTCGGCCCTTACTTCGCGGACTTTTTGTGCCGGGGAAGACGATTGATTGTTGAATTGGATGGCTCACAACACGCCGATAGTCTTTCGGACGTCCATCGGACCGAGTGGTTGAATTGCCAAGGATATGCCGTCTTACGGTTCTGGAATCACGAAATACTTCAAGAGCGGCGTGCCGTGTTGGAAACGATCGTTGCTGCGCTGGAAGGGCGGCTGTTTGCTCGCTGCGAACTGACGCGTTTTTATCCCGCAGTCAAACGGTAAAGGTGAAAGAGATCACGTCTTGACGCAAACGATACGGAAAGGTGCTGTCCCCTCACCCGGCGCTATCGCGCCACCCTCTCCCCAAGGGGAGAGGGGGAGCCTCGCCTCACCGCGCCAGCGCATCCAACTGCGGCAACAGCACCACGCTTTCCTGCTCGTTCGGGTCCGTACGGGCAATGATCGCGGTTGCCGGCTCGTCGGAGGTGTTCGCCGGCAGGTGCGGCACGCCGGCCGGGATGTAGAAAAGCTCGCCCGCGCTCACCACCACATGGTGTTCCAGGTTGTCGCCGTACCAGGTGTCGGCTTTTCCGGCGAGCATGTAGATCGCCGTCTCGTGGTTCTCGTGCAGATGCGCCTTGGCGCGGGCGCCCGGCGGCATCGTCAGAATATGCATGCAGATGCCCTTCGACCCCACGGTTTCCGCCGCGATCCCCTCGAAATAGCTGAGCCCCTGCTTGCCGTCATAGGTATTGCCCGGCTTCACCAGCCGGCAGGTGGGCTTCGATGATGCGTCCATGTCCAAAATCCTCCAACAGCCCTGCCGGCGGCGGCTCTGAAAGCCGGCCGGTGCGGCAACAGCCACAGAAGATACCAGATAAAATGCCCCTTTCCATGCCTCATTCTCTGCCGGAGGCGCTGTCATGACGAGCCCCGCATCCGTCGTCTCCGCCCGCGATCTCGGCCTCACCTTCGAAACCGGCGATGGGCCCGTACATGCCCTGACCGGTGTCAACCTCGATATCAGAAAGGGCGATTTCGTCTCCTTCATCGGCCCGTCCGGCTGTGGCAAGACCACCTTCCTGCGGGTGATTGCCGACCTCGAGAAACACACGAGCGGTTCGATCGACATTAATGGAATGACTCCGGAAAATGCCCGCCTCGCGCGTGCCTATGGCTATGTCTTCCAGGCCGCGGCACTCTATCCCTGGCGCACGATCGAAAAGAACATCGCGCTGCCATTGGAAATCATGGGCTACAGTGCGGACGAGCAGAAGAAGCGCATCGCCGAGATGCTCGACCTCGTGAACCTTTCCGGTTTCGGCAAGAAATACCCGTGGCAACTGTCGGGCGGCATGCAGCAGCGCGCCTCGATTGCCCGCGCGCTCGCCTTCGATGCCGACCTGCTGTTGATGGACGAGCCCTTCGGTGCGCTGGACGAGATCGTCCGCGACCATCTGAACGAGCAGCTCCTGAAACTCTGGGACAAGACGAACAAGACGATCTGCTTCGTCACCCACTCGATCCCCGAGGCTGTCTACCTATCTACCCGCATCGTGGTGATGAGCCCGCGCCCCGGCCGCGTGACCGACGTCATCGAATCCACCCTCCCCCGCGATCGCCCGCTGGAGATCCGCGACACGCCGGAGTTCCTGGAAATCGCCCACCGCGTCCGCGAGGGCCTGAAGGCGGGGCATAGCTATGAGGAGTAGGATTTCCACGTCGGGGCTCAGTCAGGTTTTGAACTCAATTGCGTATCGAGCCCTGCCATACCCCCCTCTGTCCTGCCGGACATCTCCCCCACACGGGGGGAGATCGGATGGACGCACCCACTTCGGCCAAACTGGCATCACCGTCAGCAGAAGCGAAGATACGTTGGGGACATGGAGCCGGACGTCTCGTCAGGCCGTTCTCCCCCCTTGTGGGGGAGATGTCCGGCAGGACAGAGGGGGGTACCTTTCTTCTCCTCAGGCAGATTGGCGGATGAGGCGCATGGCCGCGTTGGCGGGAGGAACCCCATGACCGCCCTCTTCCGCGACCGCATCCTGCCCGTCCTCACCGTGATCGCCGCGATCCTCGTCGTGTGGCATGTCTTCGTCGTCTATCTCAACGCCCCCTTCGTGCGCGACCAGGCGGCGCGGGCCGGTGAGACGGTGACGCTCGGCCAGATCGTCGGGCAGACCTTCAACCAGGAGCGGCCGATCCTGCCGGCGCCGCACCAGATCATTGCCGAGCTTTGGGATACGACGGTCGCCAAGCCGATCACTTCGAAGCGCAGCCTCGTCTATCATGCCTGGATCACGCTCTCGGCTACCCTGATGGGCTTTGGCATGGGCACCGTGCTTGGCATCGCGCTCGCCGTCGGCATCGTCCACAACCGGGCGATGGACAAATCGCTGATGCCCTGGGTGATCGCCAGCCAGACGATCCCGATCCTCGCCATCGCGCCGATGATCATTGTCGTTTTGAACTCGATCGGCATCTCAGGTCTCTTACCCAAAGCTTTGATTTCGACATACCTTTCCTTCTTTCCCGTCGTCGTCGGCATGGTGAAGGGCCTGCGCAGCCCCGATACCCTGCTGATCGACCTGATGCACACCTATAATGCCAGCAACACCCAGACCTTCTGGAAACTGCGCTGGCCGGCGGCCATGCCCTATCTCTTCACCTCGCTGAAGGTGGCGATCGCGATTTCGCTGGTCGGGGCGATCGTCGGCGAGTTGCCGACCGGGGCCGTGGCGGGGCTCGGTGCACGGCTGCTCTCCGGCTCCTATTACGGCCAAACGATCCAGATCTGGGCGGCGCTCTTCATGGCAGCCGCGCTGGCGGCCGTTCTCGTCTCCATCGTCGGCGCAGCACACGGCCTCGTGCTGAAACGCATGGGAGTGAAGCCATGAACGGGTATATCTTTCTGGCGCTCGCGGTCTGGCTCTGCGCCTGGGCGCTCAACGAATGGCTGGTACGGCAGACGCCGGCAGGCCCGGGCACAGCGCGCGCCATCGGCATCGCCGTGCCGCTGATCTTCGGCGTGACGCTCCTCGTGATCTGGGAATGCCTGGTGCGCGGCTTCGAGATCCCGCCGATCCTGCTGCCGGCGCCGTCCGCCATCTGGGCTAAGCTGACCAACTCGCTGCCGGTGCTCTGGGCGGATTTTCAGCAGACCTTCCTGAAATCCGTGATCACCGGGTATATCGCCGGCTGTGGCCTCGGTTTTCTGGTCGCAATCCTCATCGACCGTTCGCCCTTCCTGCAGAAGGGCCTGCTGCCGATCGGCAATTTCGTGTCGGCGCTGCCGGTCGTCGGCGTCGCACCGATCATGGTCATGTGGTTCGGTTTCGACTGGCCGTCGAAGGTGGCGGTCGTCGTGATCATGACCTTTTTCCCGATGCTGGTGAACACGGTGCAGGGACTTTCAGCCGCCAGCCACATGGAACGCGACCTGATGCGCACCTATGCCGCCGGCTGGTGGCCGACGCTCGTCAAGCTGCGCCTGCCGGCGGCCTGGCCCTTCATCTTCAACGCGCTGAAGATCAACTCGACACTGGCGCTGATTGGCGCCATCGTGGCGGAATTCTTCGGCACGCCCATCGTCGGCATGGGCTTTCGTATCTCCACCGAGGTGGGGCGCGCGAATATTGACATGGTCTGGGCCGAAATCGCGGTTGCCGCGGTCGCCGGCTCGGTCTTCTACGGTCTGGTGGCGCTCAGTGAACGGGCCGTCACCTTCTGGCACCCTTCCGTCCGCGGTGGACGGAGGTAACAACCAAAAAAGAGGGAACTGACACCATGAAAACGAAACTTGCATCGCTGATGCTGGCCGCCGCCATCTCCTTGACGGCCATGTCTGCGGCTGCCGCCGACAAGGTGACCCTGCAGTTGAAATGGGTGACCCAGGCGCAGTTCGCCGGCTATTACGTCGCCAAGGAGAAGGGCTTCTACACGGAGGAAGGCCTCGACGTCGATATCAAGCCGGGCGGCCCGGACATTGCACCCCCGCAGGTGCTGGCCGGCGGTGGCGCCGACGTCATCGTCGATTGGATGCCGTCTGCGCTCGCCACCCGCGAAAAGGGCGTAGCCCTCGTCAACATTGCCCAGCCGTTCAAGAAGTCGGGCATGATGCTGACCTGCCTCAAGGAAACCGGCATCACCAAGCCCGCCGATTTCAAGGGCAAGACGCTCGGCGTCTGGTTCTTCGGCAACGAATACCCGTTCCTGTCCTGGATGGCGACGCTCGGCATCAAGACCGACGGTTCCGCCGATGGCGTGAAGGTGCTGAAGCAGGGCTTCAACGTCGATCCGCTCCTGCAGAAGCAGGCCGCCTGCATTTCCACCATGACCTATAACGAATACTGGCAGGTGATCGATGCCGGCATCAAGCCGGACCAACTCGTCACGTTCAAGTACGAGGATGAGGGCGTGGCGACGCTGGAAGACGGCCTCTACGTGCTGGAAGACAAGCTGAAGGACCCGGCCTTCAAGGAAAAGATGGTCAAGTTCGTCCGCGCTTCCATGAAGGGCTGGAAATACGCCGAAAAGAACCCGGATGAAGCCGCCGGCATCGTGCTCGACAATGACGCCTCCGGTGCCCAGACCGAAAAGCACCAGAAGCGCATGATGGGCGAGATCGCCAAGCTGACGGCCGGCTCGAACGGCGCGCTCGACAAGGCGGATTACGATCGCACTGTCAAGACGCTGCTGGGTGGCGGCTCCGACCCCGTCATCACCAAGGAGCCGACGGGCGCCTATACGCTGGACATCACGGCGGCAGCGCTGAAGTAAGCGCATCGCGTCCCCTGTCGAAACGCGCAGTCTCTGGCTGCGCGTTTTTTCGTTTGCAGCACAATAAGTGATGACTGGGAGCAACATCCGGTGATTGATCCGGTTGTGCACTGCGACTAAGTTGATCACGAATTGTTGTGCTGTGGTCTTGTGGGAGAGAGGAGCCGTAGCCACCTACGCTCACACAAGGCGGGCAAGGCGGCGAAAGCGCAGGCAAGGAAGACCGTGCACCTGAAATGCCGGAAACGACCGACGCCCTGATGCCGACTGTAGAAGCAGCCCAAGACCCATAGCCAGTGACAGACCGTACCCCGATGGAATTGCCAGGATAGGCCGGATAATGCCGATGATTACCCGACAGACAACGCTCGTCACCCTTATTGCCGCCATTGCCTTGTCCGGCGGTGTGGCACTCCCCGTCGCCGCCCAGGATCAGAAAGCGGCCGCTCCGGCGCAGGCCGAGCCGGCCCGCCTTCCCGCCATTGTGGTTACCCGGGTCGTCGCGCGCCCGCTGGTCGATAGCGTCGTGGCCAGCGGCACGGTTCGACCGGTCCAGGAAATCTTCGTGCAGCCGCTCGTCGATGGCCTGTCGATCAAGGTGCTGCATGCCGATGTCGGTGACCGGGTCAAGGCAGGCGACGTGGTGGCCGAGCTCAACAGCGACAGCCTCCTGCTGCAAAAGAGCCAGTTGCAGGCCAATAAGGCAAAGGCCGAGGCAGGTCTTGCGCAATACCGCGCCCAGGTGATCGAAGCTCAGGCCAATGCCGATGATGCCGTGCGCCAGCGCGACCGCGCCGTGACGCTCAGCCGCAACGGCACGGTCTCGACCTCCCAGGTCGAACAGTTGACCGCCTCCGCCGATGCCGCCCTTGCAAGGCTGAATGCCGCCAGACAGGCCGTCAGTGTCGGCGAGGCTGACATCAAGGTCGTGGATGCACAGATCGATGACATCGATCTGAAGCTCGAACGTACCGAGGTCAAGGCCCCGGTCGATGGGATCATATCGGTCCGGGATGCCAAGGTCGGCGCGATTGCCAGCGGCGCCGGCACGCCCCTCTTCACCATGATCCGCAATGGCGAGATCGAACTGGTGGCGGATGTGCCGGAAAGCGATATTCGCCGCATCAAGGCCGGCATGCCGGCCAGGGTGACGATTGCCGGCGGGCGCGACCCGTTGCCGGGCAAGGTGCGCCTGGTGGCGCCGGTGGTGGATGCATCCACGCGGCTTGGTTCGGTGCACATCGTCGTCGACGCGAGCACCGGGGCGAAAGCGGGCATGTATGCCAGCGCCCAGATCATTATCGAGGAAACCACAGCACTCTCCCTGCCGCAATCGGCGGTGACGACCGAGCGCGGCGGCACCATTGCCCGGCAGGTCGAGAACCATGTCATCAAGCAGGTTGCGGTCGAAACCGGCATCCAGGACAAGGGCTATGTGCAGATCCTGAGCGGTCTCGCAGAGGGTGATATGGTGGTGGCCAAGGCCGGCGCCTTCGTACGTGACGGCGACCGCATTTCGCCGGTATCGGACGAACCGGCCGCTGCATCGAACTGACGGAGACGAGATCGTCATGAACTTTTCCGCCTGGTCCATCCGCAACCCGATTGCGCCGCTGCTCGCTTTCGCGCTCTTGGTCTTCCTCGGCATCGGTGCATTCAATTCGCTGCCGATCACCCGCTTCCCGAACATCGACGTTCCGGTCGTCTCCATTACCGTCACCCAGAGCGGCGCTTCGCCCTCGGAACTCGAAATGCAGGTGACGAAGGAGGTGGAAGACGCCGTCGCCTCGATCAGCGGCGTCGATGAAATCACCTCCACCGTTACCGACGGACAGTCCACCACCGCCGTGCTCTTCCGCATCGAAAAGCCGACGGAAGAGGCCGTGCAGGACGTCAAGGACGCGATCGACCGCATCCGCGGCGATCTCCCCGCCTCCGTCGATGAACCGATCGTCTCCAAGGTGGATGTCGAAGGCCAGGCGATCCAGACCTTTGCCGTCTCCTCCCCCAACATGACGCTTGAGGAACTTTCCTGGTTCGTGGACGACACAGTCAAGCGGTCCCTGCAGGGGCAGCCTGGCATCGGCCGCATCGACCGGTACGGCGGCGCCGACCGAGAAGTCCGCGTGGCGCTCGACCCGGCCAAGCTGAATTCCTACGGCATCACCGCGCCGGACGTGAACGCCCAGTTGCGCAGCGTCAACGTCGATCTCGGCTCCGGCCGCGGCCAGGTGGGCGGCAACGAGCAAAGCATCCGCACGCTCGGCGATGCGCGCAGCGTCGCGGACCTCGCTAATACCACGATCGCCCTGTCCAACGGCCGCTTCGTCAAGCTTTCCGATCTGGGCACGGTCAACGACACCTACCAAGAACCGAAGAGCTTCTCGCGCTTCAACGGCGAACCGACCGTCACCTTCGCCGTGTTCCGCGCCAAGGGTGCCAGCGAAGTCTCCGTGGCCGAGACGGTCGCGACGCAGCTGGACCAGATCCGCAAAAGCAATCCGGACGTCAACATCCAGATGGTGGATGATTCCGTCTACTTCACCTACGGCAATTACGAGGCCGCGATCCACACCCTGATCGAGGGGGCGATCCTCGCCGTCATCGTGGTGCTGCTCTTCCTGCGCAACTGGCGCGCCACGCTGATTTCGGCGATTGCTTTGCCGCTCTCGGCCATCCCGACCTTCTGGGTCATGGACCTGCTCGGCTTCTCGCTGAACCTCGTCAGCTTCCTGGCGCTCACACTCGCGACCGGCATCCTCGTCGATGACGCGATCGTCGAGGTGGAAAACATCGCCCGCCACATCAAGATGGGCAAAACCCCTTATCGTGCAGCCCTTGATGCAGCCGACGAGATCGGCCTCGCGGTCATAGCGACCAGCTTCACCATCATCGCCGTCTTCGTGCCCGTCTCCTTCATGCCGGGCATTCCCGGCCAGTATTTCATCCAGTTCGGCCTGACGGTGGCGATATCCGTCTTCTTCTCGCTGCTGGTGGCGCGTCTCATCACACCCCTGATGGCCGCCTACCTGATGCGCGCCGAAGACGCGATGGATGACCACCATGACAATGACGGCCGGATCATGAAGGCCTATACGCGCCTGGTGACCGGCACGACGAGGCGCTGGTACATGCGCTACGCGACGCTTGCCGGCGCCATCGCCTTCCTCATCGGCTCGATCATGCTGCTGATGCAGGTGCCGGGCAGCTTCCTGCCGCCGGAAGACCGCTCCCGCATCACGCTTTCGGTCGAACTGCCGCCGAATGCGACGCTGGACGAGACCTCGGCCACGACGAATGCGCTCTACGATATCATCCGGCCGATGGAAGGCGTGGAAAGCGTCTTCATTCTCGGCGGCGCCTCGCCGAAGGGCGATCTCGAACTGCGCCGCGCAACCGTCAACGTGATCCTCGGCAACATCGAGCACTCGCTGCTGAAGACGCTGGTCAACAAGGGACTGGGCGGACTGCCGGTCGTCGGCCAGTATGTTCCGAAGATGAAGATCGAGGGCCGCACGCGTCCGCAATGGGAAATCGAGGAGGAAATCTTCTCCAAGGTCCGCGCCGTGCCGGATGTGCGCATCACCAAGCTCAACGACCGCGGCGAACGCGAACTCTCGTTCAACTTCCTCGCCAGCAACAGCGAGCAGCTGGACGATGCGGTGGCCAAGCTCGAAAGCCGGCTGCGCGCATCGCCGGTGCTTGCCAACGTCTCGTCCGAAGGCGCCCTTCCCCGTCCGGAACTGCAGATCCGTCCCCGCAAGGACGAGGCGGCCCGGCTTGGCATCACGCCACAGCAGATTTCCGAAACCGTGCGTGTCGCAACGATCGGCGACGTGGACGCGGCCCTGCCGAAGATCTCGCTCGATAACCGCCTGATCCCGATCCGCTCGCAGGCCTCGCTCGACGTTCGGCGCGACCTGCAGGCGATCCGCAACCTGAAGATCAAGACGGCCAGCGGCACCACCGTTCCCTTGTCGAGCGTGGCGGATATCGACTATTCGGAAGGCCCGAGCTCGATCAAGCGCAACAACCGCAGCCGCGTCGTCTCGATCGGTTCGGACATCCCGCAGGGTACCGCACTTGATACGGCAACCGCCGAGTTCAAGCGCATCGTCGAAGAAACCGACCTTCCGCCAACGGTGCGGCTCGCTGAAAGCGGTGACGCCAAGATCCAGGCGGAAATGGTGCAGGGCTTTGCCAATGCCATGCTGCTTGGCCTGCTTCTGGTGCTGGTGGTGCTGATCCTGCTGTTCAAGGACGTGATCCAGCCCTTCACCATCCTGTTCTCGCTGCCGCTTGCCATCGGCGGCGTGGCGGTCGGGCTGATCGTCACCAACAATGCGCTCTCGATGCCGGTCCTTATTGGCATCCTGATGCTGATGGGCATCGTGACGAAGAACGCCATCCTGCTGGTCGATTTCGCCATCGAGATGCGCCGTCACGGCATGGAGCGGGTTGCCGCCATGGTGGAGGCCGGGCGCAAGCGCGCCCGCCCGATCATCATGACCTCGATCGCCATGTCGGCCGGCATGCTGCCGTCCGCGCTCGGCGTCGGCGAAGGCGGCTCCTTCCGCTCGCCGATGGCGATCGCCGTCATCGGCGGCATCATCGTCTCGACGGTGCTCAGCCTCGTGGTCGTCCCGGCCTTCTTCCTGATCATGGACGACGTATCCCGCATTCTCAGCCGCATCTTCAGCCGCTTCGTCGGCAAGAAGGAGGTGGAGGAAGAGGTTCTGTCGGATGAGGAACTAAGCCGCGTCGCCCGCGATAACGAGCGCAAGATCGCCGCCCTGCAGGAAAAGCTGGACAGCCTGACGACGAAATCGGCACCTGACGAACACGGGCGCGCGGCGCATTCCGCCGGCAACAACGTGCTGAGGCTGCCACCACTTGCGGCTGAATAAGAAGACAGAAAATTAATCTTTCGGGAGGCCCAGTTTGATCGATGTCAAATTGGGCCTTTTCGCGTGGTGCTAATCTCATTCCCGTTCGCAAGTCCGAAGGACATGACGCGCAAGGGGAGCGACAGGCGATGCTGGACAGAAATCACAGGGCAAATCAACGGGAGCGCACTCTTCTGTCAAAGACGAGTTTCATCCGCGCGCTGTCCCCGGTGGCGTCATCGAAAATGCTGGATGGCGCGCATATCGCGACGATGCCGGCGCGCTCCGCCATCTTCCGCGAGGGTGAACAGGCGCTTTCCTTCTACTGCCTGCTAAGCGGTTATGTCCGCCTCTACCGGGTCAGCCGCGATGGCCGGCAGGCCGACATCCGCATCTGCGGCCCGGGCGACATGTTTGCCGAATGCCTGATCTATGGCGGCGACAAGTATCGCTTCAACGCACAGGCCGCCGAAAATGTCATGCTGGCCCGCTTTGACATGCAGGACGTGCGCGAACTCGCCGAACAGGATCCGACCGTGGCCAAAGCGATCATGGCGACCCTCTCCGACCATCTGCTGTCGACGATGGATTGCGTGGTGAACGACCGGCTGCACACCGCGCCGCAGCGCGTGGCCGATTATCTGCTCGCCCGCTGCACCAATGAGAACGGCCCGACCTCCATCCGGCTGCCCTTCCAGAAGAGCCTTCTGGCCGGCATGCTGGGGCTGGCGCCCGAGGCGCTGTCGCGGGCCTTTTCGTCCCTGCGCCGCACCGGCGTCACCGTCCGCGGCCGGGTCATCCAGATCGGCGACGTGGACGCCTTGAAGGAAATCTGAGGCACCCGGCAGAACAAGGCTTCGGCCAGGATGGTCGGGTGTCAGGCCGGCGTGAAACGCCAGACGTCACCCGCCCTCTCCACATGCACGAAACCGGAGACGTGCCCGCCGGACGCCACCCAGCGCTCCTCGGCGGCACGCGCGAAGATCGACCGGCGGCTTGCGGCCCCTTGGGCGGCATCGGCATCATAAATGAAGCAGAAATCCGGATCGTCGAGTTGCAGGGCCGGTGCGTGCACCAGATCGCCCCAGAGAACAAGCCGCTCCGCCCCTTTGCCGATGAGATAACCGAAATGGCCGGGCGTATGACCAGGCATGGCGATCGCTTCGATCTCCGGCAGCACGGGACCTTCCGGCACCGGCTTGACCCGCTCGCCATAGGTTGCCAAGAGGCGGGCCGCGATATCAAACCCGCCACGCCGATAGGTCGGCACCGTTTCCTTCAACGCGCTATTGCCGAAGAAGTCGAGATCCGGCTTCGGCACGACGATCTCCGCCTTCGGAAAATAAGCGCCGTCATCGGCAAACAGTCCCAGCGCGTGGTCGCCGTGCAGATGGGTGATCAGCACGCGCTTGACATCCTCCGGCTGCACGCCAGCGTCTGCAAGCGCTGCCCGGCCAAGGCCCAGTTGCGGCCCCCAGAACGGCCCCGTGCCCGCATCGACCAAGGTCACACCATCCGGTCCGCGAAGCAGGAAAAGGTTGACGTCCATATCCACGGTGGGCTCGGCCCAGGCGGCGACCGCGGCATCCCGCACCGTCTCGCTGCTGGCATGCGCAAGATGCTCGATCGGCGCCTTGTAGACACCGTCAATCAGTACTGTAACCTCATAAGAGCCGAAGCGTCGACCGTCAGGCATGCTGCAATCCGCCATGGGTTTCGAGGAAGCGGACGATGTGATCGACCCCCTCGCCGCGCTTGAGATCGGTAAAGACAAACGGCATGCCGGCGCGCTGCTTGCTGGCATCGCGGTCCATCACGTCGAGATCGGCGCCGACATAAGGCGCGAGATCCTTCTTGTTGATGACGAGCAGATCCGAGCGGGTGATGCCCGGCCCGCCCTTGCGAGGAATTTCCTCGCCCTGGCAGGTGGAGATCACATAGATGGTGATGTCAGCCAAGTCCGGCGAAAAGGTCGCCGCAAGATTGTCGCCACCGGATTCGATGAAGACCACGTCGAGATCCGGGAAGCGGTCGTTCAGTCCCGCGATCGCCTGCAGATTGATCGTCGCATCTTCGCGAATGGCGGTGTGCGGGCAGCCGCCGGTTTCCACCCCGACGATCCGGTCGGAGGAGAGCGCCTGCATGCGCACCAGCGCCTCGGCATCCTCCTTGGTGTAGATATCATTGGTGACGACCGCGACCGAATAGGTCTCGCGCATCGCCTTGCAGAGCTTTTCCGTCAGCGCCGTCTTGCCGGAGCCGACCGGGCCGCCGATGCCGACGCGAAGAGGTCCGTTTGCCGATGTCATCTTGTCCATGCCTTTCCACAAATCCATGACGGCAGCATAACGCCGCCGCTGCGCCGCACAAGGCGACAAAACGTTGACCGGTCGTCAGGACCGGAAGAGGCGCGAGACCTGCGTCTCGTGCCGGAGCGAGGCGATATCCGCCTGGACGGTGGCGGTGCCGAGGTCATCGAGATTTGCCCGCGCCGCCCGTTCCGCCATCTCTGCCATCAGCGGCTCGAGGCGTGCAAGGATCTCCACACCCTGCTGCTGGCCGCAGACGCCGAGCCGGATGCCGGCGGACACGCCTTGCGAAAGCCCGGCATGCAGGAAGGCGGCAACCGCCTGCGCCGGCTGGATCCCATGCGCAGAGGCCACCGCACCGACCGCCACCGGATAGGGACAGTCCTTCGGCAGGGCCTCGAAGACAGGATGCGGCCAGGCGGTTGCGGCGGAAAGAAAGGCCTTTCCCAGAGACAGGGTTTCCAGATGCCGTTCGGCAGACCCGGCCAGCGCCAGCCCCAGTTCAGAGAGCTCGGCCAGTGTTTCGCCCTCTCCGTTCGCAGCCGCTGCGGCGGCAAGCAGGACCGCATCGTTCCACAACGTGCCGCAACGCAGCAGCGTCGAGAACCACCCCTCCAGTCCGGCGGCATCCGTCACCAGACGGTCATGCACCGCCCGCTCCAGTCCGCCGGAATAGGCAAAGCCGCCGACCGGAAAGGCCGGCGAGAGCCACGCCATCAGCCGCAGCAGGGCCTGCATGTCGGAGGAAGCGCTCATGGCGCCTCAATCGGGGTGATGATGGCCATGGGAATGATCGTGGCCATGGTCGTGCTGGTGGCCGTGATCATGAGAATGACCGTGCGAACCATGGCTGTGATAGGCGCCGCGGGCCGGCTGGAAGGCTTCCTCGACCTCCGTGACGCTCGCACCGAGGCCCTCCAGCATCGAGCGGATCACGTGATCGCGCAGGATCAGGATACGCCCCTCCTCGATCTGCGCCGAGAGATGCCGGTTGCCGAGATGCCAGGCGAGTTCGATGAGGTGAAGCGGATTGCGCGCCTTCACCTCGAACAGCTTTTCCGCCGCCGCCTTCACCTCCACCGTATCGCCATTGTCCAGCACCAGCCGGTCGCCATCATGAAACAGCACGGCCTCCTTCAGATCCAGCATCACCATGTCGCCATTGGAGAGATGCAGGAGCTTGCGGCGCAGGTGCCGCAGGTCATGCGGAAGCGTGACGGTATCGACGGGCGGATCGGTGATCTCGCCGGCCGGGCGAAAGGAATGGACATGCTGCATGGGATTGTTCCTGTGATGATGGCCGGCATCATTGCCAAGCAAGGTCCGCATGACAAGCGGCATTTTTGCGATGCACAGGCATAGGGGGGCCGGCGGATAAAACCGCCCGACCCGAATACAATCCTCAGGCGGCCTGCTTGCGGCGCAGGGTCTCGAGAATGTTCTGCGGTGAGGAGACGCCGTAAGGATCGGTCTCGCAGTTGTCGGAGAAGCCTTCTTCCTCGAACCACTGCTCCACCACCAGGTTGTTGATCACGGCCGCATACCGCCAGGAGCGAAGGCCGAAGCCAAGATTATCCTTGCGCACCAGCATGCCCATCTTGCGGGTGAACTCGCCGGAACCATCCGGAATGAGCTTGACGTTGTCGAGACCCTGCGACTTGCCCCAGGCATTCATCACAAAGGCATCGTTGACGGAGATGCAGTAGATCTCGTCGATGCCTTCCGCCTGGAACTCCGGATAGAGCTTTTCGAAATCCGGTAGCTGGAAGGTCGAGCAGGTGGGCGTGAAGGCGCCCGGCAGCGAGAACAGCACGACGCGCTTGCCGCCAAAATAATCCGCCGAGGTGACATCCTGCCAGCGGAACGGATTGGGGCCGCCGATCGCTTCATCGCGAACGCGCGTGCGGAAGGTCACGTCAGGCACTTTGCGGCCAATGAGCATGGATCGTCTCCTGTAAAAACCGATAGATGCCGCCGCATCGGAAAAGAAACCGGCAGCGGAAAAACAGGAGGTATTTTAACCGGTCTTTGCGTGCAGTGCAGCATAGAACGGTGATTTCAACACCCGCGCATAGCGGCTATGCGGTGTGATCATGGCAGAGGGGCCGCACGGTTGCTCATCAATCCGTGATGTCGAGCCGCCGCTCGATCCGGTTGATCTTGTCGGTGAGACGATCCAGCCCCATCTCTGCAACGCCTTCTGCATCAGTTCCCTGATCTCGGCGAAGACCGGCAAGCCCCAATTCGATCCGGGTCAGGCGGCTGCCCTGCTCACGCAGGCTCTCCCGCATGTCGCGGATGTCCGCGCGGACGGCGCGCAGGTGTTCAAGCACAAGATTGTTGATGTCTTCAGCCATGGCTCCACCCTGACATGACACGCACTATCAAGCTGATCTTGCCTTGCGCCCCGCTTCATCGGCAAGAGCTCGCAATTCTGTCTTCATATCCTCAAGAGAAATCGATTCACCGGTCTCCAGATATCGCGCCCATCGCCGATCATCTTCGGCAAATTCGGCCTCCTGGCGTTCCACATCTTCCGCATGAAGCCGCAAAACGCCTTCCGCCAGTTCAGAGACGGTCGAGCCTTCGCGTTCCGCAATGACTGCGAGACGCTTTTTCAAATCACCGTCGATGCTGACCGTCTCTTTGGTGCTCATGGCAGCATTCTATCACAGACCATCCGCCCGCCAAAAGGGGCTCCTCAGAACAGGAAATACCGCTGCGCCATCGGCAGCACGGTCGCCGGTTCGCAGGTCAGAAGTTCGCCATCGGCGCGCACTTCGTAGGTTTCCGGGTCCACCTCGATATGCGGTGTCAGGTCGTTGAGGATCATCGACTTCTTGGAAATGCCGCCGCGGGTGTTCTTCACCGCCACCAGCTGCTTGGCAACGCCGAGTCTTCCGGCAAGGCCTGCATCGAGCGAAGCCTGGGACACGAAAGTGACGGACGAATTCGTGCGCGCCTTGCCATAGGCACCGAACATCGGGCGGTAATGCACCGGCTGCGGCGTCGGGATGGAGGCGTTCGGATCGCCCATCGGGGCAGCCGCAATCACGCCGCCCATCAGCACCATGTCCGGCTTCACGCCGAAAAAGGCCGGGTTCCAGATCACGAGGTCGGCACGCTTGCCGATTTCGATAGAGCCGATCTCGTGGGAGACGCCATGCGCGATCGCCGGGTTGATCGTGTATTTCGCGACATAGCGGCGCACACGCAGGTTGTCGTTGTCGCCGGTCTCGCCGGGCAGGCTGCCGCGCTGGCGCTTCATCTTGTCAGCCGTCTGCCAGGTGCGGATGATCACCTCGCCGACGCGGCCCATGGCCTGGCTGTCCGACGAGATGATCGAAAAGGCGCCGATATCGTGGAGAATGTCTTCCGCCGCGATCGTTTCCTTGCGGATGCGGCTTTCGGCAAAGGCGATGTCTTCCGGGATCGACGGCGACAGGTGATGGCAGACCATCAGCATGTCGAGATGTTCGGCGAGCGTATTGACAGTATAGGGCCGCGTCGGATTGGTGGAGGACGGAATGACGTTCGGCTGACCGCAGATCTTGATGATGTCCGGCGCATGGCCACCGCCGGCGCCTTCCGTGTGGAAGGCATGGATGGTGCGGCCCTTGATGGCGCCGACCGTATCTTCCACGAAACCGCTTTCGTTCAGCGTGTCGGTATGGATCATCACCTGCACGTCGTATTGATCGGCAACCGAGAGGCAGCAATCGATGGCGCCGGGCGTTGTGCCCCAATCCTCGTGCAGTTTCAGCGAGGTGGCGCCGCCGAGCACCATTTCCTCGAGCGCGCCGGGCAGCGAGGCATTGCCCTTGCCGGCAAAGGCGAGGTTCATCGGGAAGGCATCTGCCGCCTCGATCATGCGGGCAATATGCCAGGGGCCGGGCGTGCAGGTGGTGGCAAGCGTGCCGTGCGCGGGGCCGGTGCCGCCGCCCAGCATGCAGGTAAGCCCGCTCATCAGCGCCTCCTCGATCTGCTGCGGGCAGATGAAGTGGATATGCGCGTCCATGCCGCCGGCGGTGACGATCTTGCCTTCGCCGGCAATCGCTTCCGTGCCCGGCCCGACGATGATGTTGACGCCCGGCTGGGTATCCGGATTGCCGGCCTTGCCGATCGCGACGATCCGCCCGTCCTTCAGCCCGATATCCGCCTTGATGATGCCGGTGTGATCGACGATCACCGCATTGGTGATGACGGTATCGACAGCACCATCGGCGCGCGTCACCTGGCTCTGGCCCATGCCGTCACGGATCACCTTGCCGCCGCCGAACTTCACTTCGTCGCCGTAGGCGGTAAAGTCCTTCTCCACCTCGATGAAGAGTTCGGTATCGGCGAGCCGCACCTTGTCGCCGACGGTCGGACCGAACATCGAGGCATAGGCGGCGCGGGACATCTTGTAGGGCATCGGGTCAGACTCCTTCGAGGCGGGAGAATTTCGGCAGCAGAACCGGCGGGAAACCGGCGACTGCAAAACGGGTCAGTCCATGTGTGTTCGGCGGAGCCGCCGGTTCAGGCCGGCAGCGCTCGCGCGGGTCAATGCGGCGACCGGCACCCTACTGGATGCCGTCCGCCAGTTCCTTCAGTTCCGTCGTGCGATTGCGCGTCACCTCGGCGAGGCAGCCGAGGATCACCGCCTGATAGAGGCTGCCGCCCCACACGCTGTAACCGACGGCATTGCAATGGGCGTCGCGATAGGCGATCCAGGCACGTTGCGCCTTCGTCAGCTCTTCGACCGCACCCTTGTTCTGGGCTTCGAGCTCCGCATCCCAGCCAGCCAGCACCTTCTTCGTGGCACTCCACTGAACGTTCAGCGCCTTGTCGGCGGCGCGGTAATCGAGATCGGCGCAGAGGTTGATGTCGGCCTGGCTCACCGCCTGGTCGCAAGGCACCGAGGGCTTGTCCTCCGCCGAGGACGGGGCATCCATCAGCAGGACGCAGCCGCAGAGATAGAGTATGCCGAGGCCCGCCTTGATCACCGCCTGTTTCCTTGTTCTCACAGCTTGCCCATGACCTTCTGGCGGAACCCGTAGACCTCGCGCTTGCCGGCGAGCGGGACCAGCGTCACCTCGCGCGTCTGGCCGGGCTCAAAACGAACGGCGGTGCCCGCCGGAATGTCTAGCCGCATGCCCCGCGTCTTGTCGCGGTCGAACGACAGGCCGGCATTGGTCTCGTAGAAATGGTAGTGGCTGCCCACCTGCACCGGACGGTCGCCGGTATTGGACACCTCGACCGTGATGGTCGGGCGTCCGGCATTCAGTTCGATCTCGCCGCTGGCGGCAATGATTTCACCCGGGATCATAACGTCTTCCCCTCAGCGGATCGGTTCGTGAACGGTCACCAGCTTGGTGCCGTCCGGAAAGGTCGCTTCCACCTGCACGTCGTGGATCATTTCGGCAATGCCTTCCATCACCTGGTCGCGGGTAATGACATGGGCACCGGCCTCCATCAGATCCGGCACGGCGCGTCCATCGCGCGCGCCCTCGACGACGAAATCCGTGATCAGCGCAATGGCTTCCGGATAGTTGAGCTTGACGCCGCGCTCCAGCCGCCGGCGGGCCACCATGGCCGCCATCGAAATCAGAAGCTTGTCTTTTTCTCTCGGGCTGAGGTTCATGGGTTCCCCAAATCTTGTGCTGTCATGTGTTCCAGACTTTCGGCAAGGCCGCGCCGTTTCGCAAGAGCGAAATGACCGGAACAAGAATTTTTCTTAAAGAGAATCCGTCCGTTGCGGCAGCCCGTACGATCAGCTTGTCCTGCCAATGGCTTGCGCCAGCATGGTGGCCGTCGAGAACCGACCTCAGACGCGGCAAAAACAGCTCTGCGGAGGGGCCGCAATAGAGAACGGTGGCAAAGGCCACCTTGCCGGACAGCACAGCAGGCTCGGCTGAAAGTCTTGCGATCTCGCCCTCCAGCCGCACGTCTTCGGCATGGATGAGTTTGCCGCCGCGGCGGATGCGCCAGCGGTCGCGGAAAAGACCGGTCTCGGCCCGTTCGCCCATGGCGGTGCGTCCAAGAATGATCGCTTCGACCGCCATGAACTCGGCGCTCGGTGCCAGATCGACGGAAAGTTCGCGGGTGAGCGAGGCGCGGTCGAAGAGAATGCTCTCCTGCGGCAGCCAGGCGACCTTCGCCCCCTCGCCCACCTCGATCCGGCTGGAAAGCAAAGCCGTATCGGCAGCCGCCTTGTAGATCTTCTCGTTTGCCTGGGTGGTGACGGTGACGTCCGTGCCGGGTCCGGCGCTCAGCGACCAGTCCAGCCGGTCGCCGCCGGTCAGCCCGCCCGAACTGTTGATGAGGATCGCTTCAAGGGAGGAATCGAAGGTTTCGGGCAGGCGGATCTTGCCGCAGCCCTCCTGATAGAGTTCGGCGAGCCGCGTACGGCCCGCCAACTGTTTCGTTACAAGGCGCCCTTTGCCCCGAGCCCGCTGCGGCGCGGCTCTTGCGGCGGATTGCTGCTGCACGTCATCCCCTCGACTGTCTGTGCGGCCGATGCCGGGTCGCCGCCGCAGGTTGCCGCCGCCTTGACCTTGGTCGCGGGCGGCGTTGCGGTGGCCACGACATCCGTGCTGTCGGCCTTGCGGAAGAAGTCCCACATCCGCGACGCCGGATCAATATTCGGATCGAAACCCGGCTTGCGGACGCTCGACACCTGCACCACGCCGGCAGCCTTGCCCTCCGCCGCAGCGGCGATCACCCGCGCCTTTTGGCTCGGCTTCGGCCAGTCGTGATTGCCCTCGGCAAACTCGTAAGCCGCGACACGCGCGCCGTTCTGGCAGGTGTCGAACTGGCTGAAGGTCACGTCGTCCACCGTCTCGGGCTTGGCGGCCGGTTTGCAGCCATCGAGTTCCAGCCAGCGCTGCAGCGCCGTCTTGAAACTGTACTGCCAATAGGGCTTGCCACCGCCCGCATAGGGGTTCTGCTCGTCTTTCACGCTGGCAAAGGCCATGATCGAGATCGGCTTGGCCGGGTGGCAGGTGGTCGGGTCCGGCCGCCAGCGCCCATCGCGGCTTTCGACCGGCAGGCCGACGCGCAGCGAATTGACGAAACCGGCCGCGGCAAAATCATCGGCACCGGAGCAGACATAGGCCGACAGCATGCGCCCGCCGCCCGAATAACCGGAAGCGAAGACCTGCGCCGGATCAACGCAATATTCCGCCTTCACTCGCTCGACGGCGGCCTTCAGGAAGGCCACCTCGTCCAGTCCGCCCTCGCGGAAGGTCACACCCGGAACGTTCCAGGCATGCGTGCCCGGCATGCTGCCGGAGAGGCTGCCCTGCGGGGCGAACACGATGAAGCCGTTCTTCGCCGCCACCTTGTCCCAGGAACTGCGGGTCATCTGCCCGCGCGGATTGCTGTTGCTGCCGTGCAGGTCAAACACGACCGGTACCTTCTGCGCACCGGTATAGCCCGGCGGGATGAAGGCGACGCCGGAGCGGGTCTGCCCGCCGACATCGAGCGTCATGTCATGGTAGCCGGTTTCAACGGGCGTGCCGCATCCCGCGGCATGGGCGGCAACGCTGGCGCCCAATGAAAAGGCCCCTGCCGCGGTCAGGCGAGCAAGAGCGCGGGCGACGGAGCCGGTCCAAATTCCAAATGCCATCAAGCGCCTCGTGACAGAGAGTGCGTGGAAGGTGTCATGCTTTGGATGAAAAGCGCCGCCCGAGTATCATATTAGCCCCCTTTGATAAACCCTGCCTGCGCGTGCCAGCCGTGCAAAATATGACGAGCTATCATAAATGACACAGGCTCACACGGTCAGATGCCGCCGTGCCTCCGGAGTATCCAGCGTTTCAGCCGCCCCCTCATGCACGATCTCGCCCCGATCCATGATGTAGACATGATCGGCGAGTTCGCGGCAGAAGTCGAGATATTGTTCAACGAGCAGGATCGCCATCCCCGTGGAATCGCGCAGGTAACGGATCGCCCGGCCGATATCCTTGATGATCGACGGCTGGATGCCTTCCGTCGGCTCGTCCAGCACGAGGATTTTCGGCCGCGTGACCATGGCGCGACCGATCGCAAGCTGCTGCTGCTGGCCGCCGGACAGGTCGCCGCCGCGGCGCGACAGCATGGAGTTCAACACCGGAAACAGCGCAAAGATATCGTCCGGAATGAACCGCTCCTTGCGCGGCAGCGGCGCAAATCCGGTTTCCAGGTTCTCCTTGACGGTGAGCAACGGAAAGATCTCGCGCCCCTGCGGCACGTAGCCGATGCCATGTTTCGCCCGGTTGAAGGGGGCAAGACCGTTGAGAGTTTCGCCGTCGAAGGCAATCGTGCCGGCGGAGATCGCATGCTGCCCGGTGATGGCGCGCAAGAGCGATGACTTTCCCACCCCGTTGCGGCCGAGCACGCAGGTGATCTTGCCCATCGGCGCCTCAATGGACACGCCCCGTAACGCCTGCGCGGCACCGTAGTGAAGATTGATGTTGTTGACTGTCAGCATGGCTGTTCTTCCAATTCTGTTGAGCCCATCTCCGGCCACCGCCGTCAGCAATCTCGAAGGCTGCCCCTCATCCGGCTGCCGCCACCTTCTCCCCGCAGGCGGGGAGAAGGGTTTTGCCGCGCCCTCTCCGCATCCACCAAGCCGTCGCAGGGCACGTCCCCTCTCCCCGCAAGCGGGGAGAGGGTTAGGGTGAGGGGCAATCCACGACCAACCGGATGAACCTCACCGCCCCAGATAGTTCTCGATGACCTTCGGATCATTCGAGACGAAATCGATCGATCCTTCGGCCAGCACCGAGCCTTCCGCCAGGCAGGTCACCTTGACGCCGAGGTCGCGGATGAAGCCCATGTCGTGCTCCACCACCACCACGGACCGGCTCTTGGCGATCTCGCGCAGGAGGATCGCGGTCTCGGCCGTCTCGGCATCGGTCATGCCGGCCACCGGCTCGTCGACGAGCAGCAGCTTTGGTTCCTGGGCAAGCAGCATGCCGATTTCCAGCCACTGCTTCTGGCCATGCGACAGATTGGCGGCCAATTCATCGCGGCGATGGCCGAGGCGCACGGTGGCGAGGATCTCCTCAATACGGTCCCGGTCCTCCGCCGTCAGGCGATAGAAGAGAGTGGCAAACACGCCGCGCTTGCGGTTCAGCGCCAGCTCCAGATTGTCCCAGACGGTGTGGCTTTCAAAGACCGTCGGCTTCTGGAACTTCCGACCGATACCGAGCTGGGCAATGTCGGCCTCGTCGCGTTTCGTCAGGTCGATCTTGTCCTCGAACAAAACCGTGCCGCTGTCCGGCCGCGTCTTGCCGGTGATGATGTCCATCATCGTCGTCTTGCCGGCACCGTTCGGGCCGATGATGGCGCGCAGTTCCCCCGGCTCCACCACGAAAGAGAGCGAATTCAGCGCCTTGAACCCGTCGAAGGAGACCGAGACCCCGTCGAGATAAAGCAGCGATTTGGCCTTGCCGTCATTGACTTCCATCACTCTTACTCCGCTGCCTGGATCTGTGGGGTGGCACGGTCGTCGTTCTGGCCGGCCTCGGCCTTTGCGGCCGCCCGGGCGGCCCGGCGGCTGGCGAAAACACCCTGAACCGTGCCGACAATGCCCTTCGGCATGAACAGCGTCACGCCGATGAACAGCGCGCCGAGCGCATAGAGCCAGAACTCCGGGAAGGCGCCGGTGAAGAAGCTCTTGCCGCCATTGACCAGCACCGCGCCGATGATCGGGCCGATCAGCGTGCCGCGCCCGCCGACTGCCGTCCAGACCACCACTTCAATGGAGTTCGCCGGCGCAAACTCGCCCGGATTGATGATGCCGACCTGCGGCACGAAGAGCGCGCCGGCAATGCCCGACATCATGGCCGAGACGACGAAGGTGAAGAGTTTTATGTTTTCCACGCGGAAGCCGAGGAAGCGCACCCGGCTTTCCGCGTCGCGCACGCCAACCAGCACCTTGCCGAACTTTGAGCGGGTGATGGCCGACGCCAGCACCAGACAGAGCGACAGCATGATCGCCGAGAGTGCAAAGAGCATGGCGCGCGTGCCATCCGCCTGCACGGAAAAGCCTAGAATGTCCTTGTAGTCGGTGAGGCCGTTATTGCCGCCAAACCCCATGTCGTTGCGGAAGAAGGCGAGCATCAGCGCGTAGGTCATGGCCTGGGTGATGATCGAGAGATAAACGCCGTTGACGCGCGAGCGGAAGGCGAACCAGCCGAAGATGAAGGCGAGCAGGCCGGGCACCACCAGCACCATCAGCATGGCGAACCAGAACATGTCGAAGCCATGCCAGAACCACGGCAACTGCTTCCAGTTCAGGAAGACCATGAAATCCGGCAGGACCGGATCGCCATAGACGCCGCGCGATCCGATCTGGCGCATCAGATACATGCCCATGGCATAACCGCCGAGCGCAAAAAAGGCGCCGTGGCCGAGCGAGAGAATGCCGCAGTAACCCCAGACCAGATCGAGCGCCAGCGCGAGCAGCGCATAGCACAGATACTTGCCCATCAGTGCCATGGCATAGGTTGGGATATGCAAGGCACTGTCGGGCGACAGAAGGAGGTTGCTGGCAGGCACCAGAACGGCCACGGCAAGCAGGATGGCGACGGCCGCGACGATCCGGCCTTCGAGCGCGCGAAGAATAAAGCTGGTGATCATGCTTCGATCGCCCTTCCCTTGAGCGCGAACAGGCCGCGCGGTCTCTTCTGGATGAAGAGGATGATCAGAACGAGCACCAGGATCTTGCCGAGAACGGCACCGACCGAGGGCTCGAGGAACTTGTTGAGCACGCCAAGCGACAGCGCGCCGACCAGCGTTCCCCACAGATTGCCGACGCCACCGAAGACCACGACCATGAAGCTGTCGATGATGTAGGACTGGCCAAGGTTCGGCGAGACGTTGTCGATCTGCGAAAGTGCGACTCCGGCAATCCCGGCAATGCCGGAGCCGAGCGCGAAGGTGAAGGCATCCACCCACGGCGTGCGAATACCCATGGACGAGGCCATGCGGCGGTTCTGGGTGACGGCGCGCATCTGCAACCCGAAGGCGGAGCGCTTCATCAGCATCAGCAAGCCGACGAAGATGGTGAGCGAGAAGGCCACGATCCACAGACGGTTCCAGGTGATCTGCATCTGCCCGAGCTGGAAGGCACCGGACATCCAGGACGGATTGCCGACCTCCTGGTTCGTCGGACCGAAGATGGAGCGGACGAGTTGCTGGAGGATCAAAGAGACGCCCCAGGTCGCCAGCAGGGTCTCCAGCGGGCGCCCGTAGAGGAAGCGGATGACACCGCGCTCGATGACGAGGCCGGCGGCGGCCGTCACCAGGAAGGCGACCGGAAGCGCAATCGCCAGCGACCAGTCGAACAGGTGCGGCGCATGGGTGCGGATCGCCTCCTGCACCACGAAGGTGGAATAGGCGCCGAGCATGACCATTTCGCCATGCGCCATGTTGATGATTCCCATCACGCCGAAGGTGATGGCAAGGCCGATGGCGGCCAGCAGCAGCACCGAGCCGAGCGAAATGCCGTACCAGACGTTCTGACCCATGTCCCAGAAGGCCTGGGTGGTTTCGATCTTGGCGATCGCCGCATCCACATCCGGTTTCAGCGCGGGATCGAGCGAGGCGGATGCGGACATCAGGATGCTGATCGCGCCACGCCCGCCGAGGCTGGCAACCGTCTCGATGGCGGCGCGCTTGTCGGCGACCGGACGATCGGAAATCAGGATGGAGACGGCGCGCGCCTCTTCCATCCGCGCCTTCACCTCGCGGTCGGTCTCCTTGGCAAGGGCTGCCTCGACCAGTTCGAGGTTTTCCGCCGACGGCGAGCGTAAAACGGCATCGGCCGCCTGCAGGCGCACCGCACGATCCGGGCTCAGGAGCGTCAGGCCGCCCATGGCCGAGCGGATCACGCGGCGCAGGCTGTTGTTGATCTTGAGCTTGACCATGGCGGCTTTTGGCGCCTCGCCGGCACTTTCCCCGGTCAAGGGATCGGTGAGCGCAAAATTGGCGCCGGCGGCCTTGGTGATGAAGACGGCACCATCCGATTTGCGAGCGTAAAGATCGCCTTCGCCAAACGCATTCAGCGCCGGCACGACCCGCGGGTCGTCCGTCGCGGCGATCTGGCCGATCAGTTCTTCCGCCTGCTTGAAATCCGCTTTGCCGAGCTGGTCGATCAACGCTTTCGGATCGGACTGGGCAAGCGAGGGTGTGGCGATGGAAAGAAGGAAGAAAACGAGTGTGAAAAGTCGCGCTATCATTTGGCAGTCCCCGTCGCCCCAGGAAATCGGCGATTGCGGCGCGCTCCCTCTTCTCCCCAGCGGGGAGAAGTGCCGAGCGGATGCGAGGCGATGAGGGGGAGCCGCGAGGCTACGCCTCCCCCTCATCCGGTCCTTCGGACCACCTTCTCCCCGAGGGGGAGAAGGGGGACATCAGCTGCCCTTGCCGCCGCACTTGCCGGTGGCGACGTTGAAGTTGCCGCAGGACATCGGCTTGCGCCAATCGGAGATCAGGTCCTTCGAATCCGGCAGGTAGTCCGACCACTCGTCGCCGACGACGGACGGGGTTTGCTGCACGATTTCAAACTGGCCGTCGGCCTGGATTTCGCCGATCAGCACCGGCTTGGTGATGTGGTGGTTCGGCATGACGGTGGAAGTGCCGCCCGACAGGTTCGGAACGGAGACGCCGATGATCGAGTCGAGTACCTTGTCGGTGTCGGTCGTGCCGGCGGCTTCGACAGCCTTCACCCAGGCGTTAAAGCCGATATAGGCGGCTTCCATCGGGTCGTTCGTCACGCGCTTGTCGTTCTTGGTGAACGCGTGCCAGGTCTTGATGAACTCGGCATTGACCGGGGCATCGACGGACTGGAAGTAGTTCCAGGCGGCGAGATGGCCGACGAGCGGCGCCGTATCGAGGCCGGCGAGTTCTTCTTCACCGACGGAGAAGGCGACGACCGGGATGTCTTCGGCCTTGATGCCCTGGTTGGCGAGTTCCTTGTAGAAGGGAACGTTGGCGTCACCGTTGATGGTGGAGACGACGGCGGTCTTCTTGCCGGCCGAGCCGAACTTCTTGATGTCCGTGACGATCGTCTGCCAGTCGGAATGACCGAACGGCGTGTAGTTGATCATGATGTCCTCTTCCTTGACGCCCTTCGACATCAGGTAGGCCTTCAGGATCTTGTTGGTCGTCTGCGGATAGACGTAGTCGGTGCCGGCGAGAACCCAGCGCTGAACGCCTTCGTTGTCGGCCAGGTAATCGACGGCCGGAATGGCCTGCTGGTTCGGAGCAGCACCGGTGTAGAAGATGTTGCGCGAGGATTCTTCACCCTCGTACTGGACCGGGTAGAAGAGGATGGAGTTCAGCTCTTCGAAGACCGGCAGGACGGACTTGCGCGAGGACGACGTCCAGCAGCCGAACACGGCGGCGACCTTGTCCTGCGAAATCAGCTGGCGGGCCTTTTCGGCAAACAGCGGCCAGTCGGAGGCCGGATCGACGACGACGGCTTCGAGCTTCTTGCCGAGAACGCCGCCCTTCTTGTTCTGCTCTTCGACGAGCATCAGCATGGCATCCTTCAGCGTCGTTTCCGAAATCGCCATGGTGCCGGAGAGTGAATGCAGGACGCCGATCTTGATGGTGTCGTCTGCTGCGAATGCGCCGTGGAATGCCGTGGTGGACATGATGGCAGCGAGCATGGCGCCGCCAAGCTTGGTCTTGAAACTCATGGTGCGAACCCCTCTTCTCGTTCGTTCTGCAACGGGGCTTCAGGCGAGCCGTTAACCGTTGCTTCACGAACTATCGGCTGCTGCACCGCAAAACGGCATACGTAAAATGACGTAAGTCAGGGGGCGAAAGGGGAAGTTTTGCGCAGGCACCCGTTCATTCAAGCGGAACCGCCCGCCGGTGGCCGGAGTTGCTCCGGCGCATAGCAAGGAGCCGTCATGATCAACGACCTCTGGTACAAGAACGCCGTCATCTATTGCCTGTCCGTCGAAACCTTCCAGGATTCCAACGGCGATGGTGTCGGCGATTTTCCCGGCCTGATGCGCAGGCTCGACTATCTGCACGGCATGGGGATCGATGCCATCTGGCTGATGCCCTTCCAGGCCTCGCCCGGCAAGGATGACGGCTACGACATCTCCAATTACTACGATATCGATCCGCGCTTCGGCACGCTCGGCGATTTCGTCGAGTTTACCCACGCCGCAAAGCAGCGCGGCATCCGCGTGCTGATCGATATCGTCGTCAACCACACCTCCGACCAACACCCCTGGTTCCAGTCGGCCCGCAGCGACCCGAACTCACCCTATCGCGACTGGTATGTCTGGTCGAAGACGAAGCCGAAGGATGCGGACCAGGGTATGGTGTTTCCCGGCGTGCAGGAAAGCACCTGGACGCTGGATGACAAGGCCGGCGAGTATTACTTCCACCGCTTCTACAAATTCCAGCCGGACCTCAACACCGCCAATCCGGAGGTGCAGGCGGAAATCCTGAAGATCATGGGCTTCTGGATCCAGTTGGGTGTCAACGGCTTTCGCATGGATGCCGTGCCCTTCGTGATTGCCGACAAGGGCGCCGACGAGCAGAAGCCGCAGCAGCAATACGATCTTCTGCGCTGGTTCCGCGCCTTGCTGCAGTGGCGCAAGGGCGACGCCGTGATCCTTGCCGAAGCCAATGTGCCGCCAAAGCAGAACCTGCAATATTTCGGCGATGACGGCGACCGCATGCACATGATGTTCAATTTCCAGGTCAACCAGACGCTGTTCTACGCGCTGGCCAGCGCCGATACGAAGCCGCTCATCAAGGCGCTGGATGAGACGCGGGCGCGGCCAGACACCGCCCAATGGGGCACGTTCCTGCGCAATCACGACGAACTGGATCTCGGGCGCCTGACCGAAGCGCAACGCAAGCTGGTCTTTGATCATTTCGGGCCGGACCCCGACATGCAGCTCTACGAGCGCGGAATCCGAAGACGGCTTGCCCCGATGCTCGGCGGCGACAGGCGGCGGCTGGAACTCGCCTACAGCCTGATGCTGTCGATGCCGGGCACGCCGGTGCTGCGCTATGGCGACGAGATCGGCATGGGCGACGATCTGTCGCTTCCCGAACGCAACGGCGCCCGCACACCGATGCAATGGTCGGACGAGCCGCAGGGCGGCTTCAGCCGCAGCGACAAGACGGTGCTGCCGGTCATTTCGGAAGGACCCTACGGCTTCGCCCATGTCAATGTCGCCAGTCAGCGGCGCGACCCGAACTCCTTCCTGAACTGGACCGAGCGGATGATCCGCATGCGCCGCGAGGCGCCGGAGATCGGCTGGGGCGCCTATTCGGTGGTGGAGACGGGCGAGAAGGACGTGCTGGCGATGCGCTACGACTGGCGCAACAATTCCGTGCTTCTCCTGCACAATCTCTGCGACTACCCCCACAAGATCGCGCTTGACCTGAAGATGGGCGAGATCGGCCTGCGGCTGATCGACATCGCCGACGGCGGCCACAGCCAGGCCGAGGATGACGGGCGCCACCACATCCTGCTCGAGCCCTATGGCTACCGCTGGTACCGGATCGGCGGCCTCGACTATATCTTGCGCCGCACCGAGATCTGAGGTGCGGCAGGGCAGTCAGGCGCTGTTCAGAAGTGGATACAACCTCAAGAAGGTCTTGCATTACAACGCCAACAAGGCACTGATGGGCCTTGGGAGAGGAGGAGTTCTTGCAGCCGCAGGCTTTGCAAGATCAGCCATCGGTTGTCTTGCAGGCCGTGGCGAAGGTTCGACCCCGCCGCCGCACTATCAGAGAAAACATCCATAGGAGGATCCCATGCCCACACCGCCCTTCCGTGCCGATCACGTCGGCAGTCTGCTGCGCCCTCGCGCCATTGCCGAGGCCCGGCATGCCCATGTGCCGGCCGCCGAATTGCACGCCATCGAGGACGCCGAAATTCCGTCCCTCATCAAGATGCAGGAGGATGTCGGCCTCAAGGTGGTGACCGACGGCGAAGCCCGCCGCGCCTACTGGCATTTCGATTTCATGGGCATGCTCGACGGCATGGACATGGAGACGCGCGGAGAAGGCGTGCAGTTTCATGGCACGCAGCTCCCGCCGGTCCACCCCGTGATCAACGGCAAGCTCGGCTTTCCCGCCGATCACCCGATGCTGGGGCACTTCAAATTCGTACAGGAGCACACAAAGGTCTGCCCGAAGATCTCGATTCCGGGGCCATCCTGCGTGCACTTCCGAACCGAGCCCGTCGATGTGCGCCCGTCCGAATACAAGGACCCGGACGTGCTGTTCACCGACATTGCCGAGACCTACAAACAGGCCGTCGCCGGCTTCTACGCCGCCGGCTGCCGTTATCTCCAGATGGACGACATCTTCTTCGCCTACCTGTGCGATCCGAAGCAGCGCGACCTGCGCAAGGCTATGGGGCAGGATCCGGACTGGCTGATCGACCGCTATGCCTGGATGCTCGAGGAAGCGATCAAGGACCGTCCGTCCGACATGGTGATCGGCATGCACATGTGCCGCGGCAACTTCCGCTCCACGCATGTGGCAACCGGGGGCTACGATGCCGCAGCCGATGCGATCTTCAACAAGACCAGTGTCGATGTGTACTTCATGGAATATGACACGGAGCGCGCCGGCGGCCTGGAGCCGCTGAAGCTTCTGCCCAAGGGCAAGAAGCGGATCATGGCGGGCTTCATCACCACCAAGACGGGCGACCTGGAAAGCCTCGATTCGCTGCGCCAGCACTTCGACGATGCGTCCAAGTTCGTCGACATGGATCAGCTGGGCATTGCCCCGCAATGCGGCTTCGCCTCCACCGAGCACGGCAATGCCATCACCGAAGACGACCAGAGGCGAAAGCTCGAACTGGTGGTGAAGACCGCCGAGACGATCTGGGGCGAAGCCTGAGTTACACCGTGGCCTGCGAGCAGATCGTTCGCAGGCCACCTGAAAAGCCGAGACCGCTCAGTTCGGGCGATTTCTCAGCTTTTCCGCTTCCGCATAGAACTTCTTTTCCCATTCCTTGTGGTTATCCAGCCCCTCGCGGATGAAGGGTGTGAAAATCGCCAGGTTCATCAGGCACCAGTTGACGAAGCGGGCCGGGAACTTCAGCGGCTTGACGAAATCGACGAACATCACCACGCGGGTATGCTCCGTGTGGTTCCAGGCCTCGTGCTCGTAGGCATCGTCGAAGATCAGCACCTTGCCTTCGTCCCAGTGGCAGATCTGGTCCTTGACGCGGATGGCGAGCTTGTCGCGCGGCTCCGGCACGATGAGGCCGAGATGCAGACGCAGCACGCCGTTATAGGGGCCGCGATGGGCGGGAAGATGTTTGCCCGGTTCGAAGATCGAGAACATCACGGTCGTCAGCCCCGGGATCTTCTGGCAGGCCTTCCAGGTTTCCGGGCAGGCGGCGATGTTCTGCTCCGATTTCACCCCGAAGCCGAGCAGGAAGAAGGTCTTCCAGCCATTGTCGGTGGAGATCGTCTTCACGTCGGTCGAAATATCCTGGAAGGATGGCAGCTCGTTCTTGCGCAGCAGGATCTTGTCGAGTTCAGCGCGGATGGCCGGCGCCGCCTTTTCGATCTCGGCCGCCCAGGGAAAGGTGGCATTGTCATAGACGGGCGGATTGCCGAGCGTGGCATATTTGAAGTTCAGCTTTTCCGCCCAGGCGACGATGCCCATGAAAAAGCGGGTGATGCGGCTGGGGCGCTCCATGGGCTGGATGCCCTCGGTCCCAAAAGTCTGTTCAGTCGTTGAAATGCTGGCTTGAGACGGTTTCACGGGAGATCACACACAAGGAAGGTTGACGGGAGACCGGGACTCATCGGGGCAATGAGCCGGCTGTGGAACGATTTGCACCTCTGAGATTGGCGCAATTGCGGCGGCGTGCAAGGTCCGGCGACACATTTGTGACGAACCGCAATCCGCTTGCAAAATCGTGCTGAACCCTGGAGAGTGCACAATCGATCAGCATGCACAAAAGGGCAGCATGGCGCATGGCAGCGCGGCAACGCATCATTCCCGTCCGGCGTGAATATAACCGCTGGGTCGCAAACCAGACGCTGGAAGATTATGCGCTGCGGTTTACCGCCAAAAGCGCCCGCCGTTTCTCCTCCAACCGCATTTCGCACACCGCGATCGGCGCGATTTCCTTCCTGGCGCTGGAGGCGATCGGTGGCGCGATCACCCTCTCCTACGGCACGACGAACGCCTTCTTTGCGATCCTGACGGCCGCCGTCGCCATGCTGATCGTCGGCCTGCCGATCAGCCGTTATGCCATCCGCCACGGGGTGGATATCGATCTCCTCACCCGCGGCGCAAGTTTTGGTTATATCGGCTCGACCCTCACCTCGCTGATCTATGCGAGCTTCACCTTCATGCTGTTTGCGATCGAGGCCTCGATCATGACGGCAGCGCTGGAGCTCGCGCTCGGCATCCCGCCCTGGCTCGGCTACATGATCAGCGCCGTGGTGGTCATCCCACTCGTGATCTACGGCGTACAGCTGATTTCCCGTTTCCAACTGATGACGCAGCCCTTCTGGATCGTCCTCAACGTCCTGCCCTTCGTCTTCATCGCCTTCGTCGATTGGGAAAAGTTCGACCTCTGGCGCAGCTTTGCCGGCATCAACCATTCGAATGCCCATGCCGGACAGGCCGCCCCCTTCAACATCGTGGAATTCGGCGCCGCCTCGGCGGTCATCCTGGCGCTGATGCCGCAGATCGGCGAGCAGGTGGATTTTCTGCGCTTCCTGCCGCCGGAAGGGCAACAGAAATGGCGCCACCGCTTCGCCGTCTTCCTCGCTGGTCCCGGCTGGGTGGTGGTGGGCGTGCCGAAACTGCTGGCGGGCTCCTTTTTGGCCGTGCTGACGCTCTCGATGGGCGTGCCGGCCCGCGAGGCCGCCGATCCCGCCCACATGTATCTCGCCGCCTTCGGCTACATGATCCCGAACGAGACCGCGGCGCTTCTGTTGATGGCCGCCTTCGTCGTCGTCTCGCAGCTGAAGATCAACGTGATGAACGCCTATGCGGGGTCGCTTGCCTGGTCGAACTTCTTCTCGCGGCTCACCCACAGCCATCCGGGCCGGGTCGTCTGGCTGATCTTCAACGTAGCGATTGCGCTGCTCTTAATGGAGCTCGGCATCTACCGGCTGCTGGAAGCGACGCTCGGAATCTTCTCCATCATCGCCATGGCCTGGCTCTGCACCATCTCGGCGGATCTCTTCATCAACAAGCCGCTCGGCCTCTCGCCCCCCGGCATCGAGTTCAAGCGCGCCCATCTCTACGACCTGAACCCAGTCGGCCTCGGTTCGATGTTCGGATCGGCGGCGATTGCCCTCACCGCGCATTTCGGCGCCTTCGGGCCGCTGATGGCCTCCCTCTCCACCTATCTGACGCTGTCTGCCTTCCTGCTGTCGCCGCTGATCGCCTGGGGCACCAAGGGAAAATTCTATCTGGCGCGCAAACCGCGCTACGCCTGGAAGAACCAGACCTCGATCACCTGCTCCATCTGCGAACACCCGTTCGAGCCGGAGGACATGGCCTGGTGCCCCGCCTATGCGGCGCCCATCTGTTCGCTCTGCTGTTCGCTGGACAGCCGCTGCCACGACATGTGCAAACCAAAGGCGCAGATGAAGGCGCAGATCGGCAGCGTCGCCCGCTCCTTCCTCTCCGATAGCATCGTCGAGCGGCTGATGACCCGGCTGGGTCGTTACGCGCTGACCGCCGTCATCTCGGTGTCCCTGATCGGCGGCATTCTGGCGATGATCGCCTATCATGTCGGTGAGGCCGCCCCCGCCAATGCCGAGGTGATCTACGGCACGGTGCTGATCGTGTTTTTCGTCTTCGCCATCATCGCCGGCATCGTTTCCTGGTTCTATGTGCTTGCCCATGACAGCCGGGTGGTGGCGGAAGAGGAATCCTCCCGCCAGAACACCCTGCTCTTGAAGGAAATCGCTGCGCACAAAAAGACGGATGCAGCGCTCCAGAAGGCGAAGGAGGTGGCGGAAGCCGCCAACCGCGCGAAAAGCCGCTACGTGGTGGGATTGAGCCACGAATTGCGCACACCGCTGAACGCCGTTCTGGGCTACGCGCAGATCCTTGAACGCGACGACAGCATTCCCACGCCCCGTCAGTCGGCAATCAAGGTCATCAAACGCTCTGCCGACCATCTGTCAGGCCTGATCGACGGATTGCTGGATATCTCCAAGATCGAGGCTGGCAAGCTGCAGGTCTATTCGAACGAGATCAACATCCACGATTTCCTCGACCAGATCATCGAGATGGTCCGCCCGCAGGCGCAGGCGAAGGGGCTGGATTTCATCCACGAGCGCGCCCGCAACCTGCCGCATTATGTCCGAAGCGACGAAAAGCGGGTGCGGCAGATCCTCGTCAACCTGCTGTCGAACGCCATCAAGTTCACCGAAACCGGCAGTGTCCGCTTCAAGGTGGATTACCGCAGCCAGGTCGCAACCTTCACCATCGCCGATACCGGTTGTGGCATTGCGGACAAGGATCTGTCGCGGATCTTCGAACCCTTCCAGCGCGGCGAGGCCGACAACGTGCGACCGATGCCGGGCTTAGGCCTCGGCCTCACCATCACCCGGCTCCTGACCAATACGATGGGCGGCGAGATCTCCGTCGAAAGCCGCAAGGATGAAGGCTCCACCTTCAAGGTGCGCCTGCTTCTGTCCGCCATCGACCGCGCCAACACCCTGCCGGCGGCGGAGAAGAAGATCATTTCCTACACCGGCGCGCGGCGCACCATCGTCGTGGTGGACGACAACGAGGACCACCGCGACCTGATGCGCGAGGTACTGGTGCCGATGGATTTCGTCGTGCTGACGGCCAAGGACGGGCCGGACTGCCTGACGCTGATCGAGGGGCTGAAGCCGGACCTTTTCCTCGTCGATATCCGCATGCCCGGCATGAACGGCTGGCAGCTGGTCGAAAAGCTGCGCGAAGGCGGTCAAACGGCGCCGATCCTGATGCTGTCCGCCAATATCGGCGATGGTGCCTCCACCGTGCGCGCCGGCGATGGGCACAACGACACGCTGGCGAAACCCGTCGATATCCGCCAGCTCTCCGACAAGCTTGCCGTGCATCTGGGCCTCTCCTGGATCCACGAGGGGGAGCGGGTGCCGGATGTGCCCGGTGCCAAGCCGGTCGTCATCAGCCCCGGTCAGCGCCACCTGCAGGACCTGATCGAGCTTGGCGAGATCGGTTACATCCGCGGCATTGAGGCAAAGCTGGCGGAAATCTCCCGCGAGCCGGCGCACCGCCCGTTTGCGGAAGAAGCGGGCCACTATGTTCAAGCCTTTGACCTGACAGGCTATAGGACATTCCTCAACCGATTCACTGAGGAGAGGATCACCGGCGATGTCTGACCTGGCCAAGCCCCGCGACATCGTTCTTCTGGTCGATGACAGCCCCGAAGCGCTGGGCTTCCTTACGGAGGCTCTGGAGGCCTCCGGCTTTTCGGTGCTGATCGCAACGTCGGGCCAGTCGGCGCTCAACATCGTTGACCGCATTACGCCGGACCTCATCCTGCTCGATGCCGTGATGCCGTCGATGGACGGGTTCACCACCTGCCGGCGGCTGAAGGCGAATTCCGCCGTCTCGCAGGTGCCGGTGATCTTCATGACCGGCCTGACCGAGACCGAGCACGTGGTGCATGCGCTCGAATCCGGCGGCGTCGATTATCTGACGAAGCCGATCAACATCGACGAGTTGCGCGCCCGCATCCGCGTGCATCTGACCAATGCCCGTTCCGCCCAGAGCGCCCGCGTGGCACTCGATGCCGCCGGCCGGCATCTGCTGGCCGTCAAGGGCAATGGTGGGCTGCACTGGTCCACCCCGCAGGCAACCCGGCTGATCAACTCGGCGATCGGCCGCGATGACGGGCTCGATCTCGTCGTCCGCCAGATCGCCGCTTGGATGGTCGAACGCGACCGGCCAGGATTTTCCCGCGATGCCGCCTTTTCCTTCCAGCAGGAAGGTGTGGAAACGAGCCTGCAATTCGCCTATCTCGGCGCGATCGGCCCGGACGAATATCTCTTCCGCGTCACCGGTGCGAGCGGGCGGCCCGGCGACGCTGTGCTGCGCGAGCATTTTGCCCTGACGACCCGCGAATCCGAAGTCCTGCTCTGGATCGCCAAGGGCAAGTCGAACAAGGATATCGGCGATATCCTCGGCCTCTCCTCGCGCACGGTGAACAAGCACCTCGAGCAGATCTATGTGAAGCTCGGCGTGGAAAACCGGGCCTCCGCCGCCGTCAAGGCGGCCAATGTGCTGCACGAGGTGTGACGGCACCTAACCAAACTGGCGCGGACCGTGACACCCACTTTGGTTGCGCACGCCATACCGGATGCAACATACAACCGGGGCATGCCAGCTTCGATCCTGTTAACCAGACCACAGGAATTGCCTCCAGAAAACTGGTAGGCAGATCTTCTCCGTTTCTTAAGTTTGCAGATCTACTATAAATATCTGAGAATATACAGATATGTACGGCATCCCCAGATTGCCGAAGACGTCTTATGAACGCAGAGAGTAGAACAATACGTGAGTCAGAACCTTGACGGCTTGGAGGTCACCCACATCATTGGCGGTCAATGTCTGGTGACGCGTGATCCTGACAGAATTTTCAGCACCGTGCTCGGCTCCTGCGTCAGCGCCTGCATTTACGATCCTCTCGCCGGGATCGGCGGCATGAACCATTTTGTCCTGCCACGCGGCGGGGACAAGGCCCCCGTGACGCAGAAATACCGCTACGGCGACATCGCCATGGCAAGCCTGGTGGACAGCCTGTGTCGCAACGGCGCGCGCGCCGAAAGGCTGGTGGCCAAACTTTATGGCGGCCGCCTCAGGGACGATAGTGGCGGCGATCCAGGCGCACTCAACGCCGAATATGCCAAACACTTCCTGCGCATGCACCGGATCAAGTTGATCGAGGCCAGCCTGGGTGGTCAGGTTGCGCGATGGGTGACATTCCATCCCACGACCGGCAAAACGACTTTTCGCGAAACGAATGACATCATTCGTCTGCCGACCCCCGCTACGCGACGAGCCACGGCGACGCGTCGGGCAAGTTGAGACGGGCTCAAGCCCGCGACGCGGTTCCTCCCGGCAGTCGCCGGTGCTGGAGTGCTTGTGGTCTTAGCGCCGCAGACGAAAATCGACTGGCCGTCCTTGGTCATGAAGCAGTACCGGCGGCAGCCGATAAAAAAGGAGCCCGGCACGATACCGGGCTCCCTCACAGTTTGATCCTGAAGATCCGGACGGATCTTACATCTGGAAGTAGCTGTACTTGCCGTCAGCGCCCTTCTTCCACTCGTACATGACATAGTCCGGACGGGTGATGTCGCCCTTCTTGTCAAAGCCGATGTCGCCGATGGCCGTCTTGAACGGACCCTTGGCCTTCATGGCTTCAGCGACCTTCTGCGGGTCGTTGGAACCGGCAGCCTTGGCGGCGTCAGCGAAGATCTGCATCGCGGCATAGGAGTAGAGCGTGTAGGCTTCCGGCTCGAAGCCCGACTTGCGGAACTTCTCGACGAGGTCCTTGGCATTCGGGTTCTGGCGCGGATCCGGCGGGAAGGTCATCAGCGTGCCGTTGACGGCGTCGCCAGCGATGGAGGCCAGTTCGTTCGAGGTGATGCCGTCGCCCGACATCAGCGGAGCCTTGACGCCCTGGTCGGCCATCTGACGCATCAGGAGACCGGCTTCGGTGTGCAGACCGCCGAAGTAGACAACGCCAACGCCGGCGTTCTTCATCTTGGAAATGAGGGCCGAGAAGTCCTTGTCGCCAACGGTGATGCCTTCGTAGATGACTTCCTTGACGCCAAGGGCGTTCATCGCCTTCTTCGTTTCGTCAGCAAGGCCCTGGCCGTAGGTGGTCTTGTCGTGAACGACGGCAACCGGAACGCCCTTGAACTTTTCAGCGATATACTGGCCGGCGACAGCGCCCTGCTGGTCGTCACGGCCGCAGGTGCGGAAGGTGTTCCACAGGCCGCGATCGGTGAACTTCGGGTTGGTGGAAGCCGGCGTGATCTGCACGATGCCGTTTTCGGCATAGACGTCCGATGCCGGGATCGAAACCGACGAGTTGAAGTGACCGACGACGAACTTGACGCCGTCAGCGACGAACTTGTTGGCAACGGATACGCCCTGCTTCGGGTCGGATACGTCGTCGCCGAGCACGATCTTGATCTTTTCGCCGTTGATGCCGCCAGCGGCATTGATGTCGGCTGCAGCCTGCTCCGCACCCTTCTGAAGCTGTGCACCGAAGGCTGCGTTCGGGCCGGTCAGCGGACCGGCGACGCCGACCAGGATGTCGGCCCAGGCAGTGCCGCTGAACGCCATGACGGCGGTCAGCGCGACTGCTGAGAGAAGAGACTTCTTCATAATGTTACTCCCAGTTTTTTGAGCGGGTCGGTGTAAAGACCGACGCAAGACCCACCACCCTTGCGCCGGTAACTGGTTCCCTTTGCTGGGCAAAAGCCCAATCGGATTGGTTGCAGTCTGAAGCCGAAAACCTCAGGCTGTCAATTCTTCTTCTTCCACGAGAACATGCTGCTTCTGTCGTAGAGCCAGTAGTAGTTTTCAACCATCTGGCTCGTCCGGCGCTGCCGGAAACCGGCGATCGCGACGACCAGCAAGAGCACGACATCGATCAGGTAATAACCAAGGCTGAGGAAGGGCCCCTGGAACAGCGAAAAGTGCAGGAAGCGCATCAGAACGCCGAGCAACAGAACATAGCCCACCACCAGCGGCAGTTCCTTCCAGCCTTCCGCCACAGCGCGTCCCGTGCGCCAGGCGGTCCAAAGGCCGATCATCAGCACGAGAAAGCGCAGCACGTAACGGGCGCCGGTATCGGTTTCAAAGAAAAGACCTTGCATGTCATCGTCTCCCTGATGCCGGCATCAATGCCGTCCGCCTTCGAGATAGGCAGCGCGCACTTCCGGATTGGCGAGCAGTTCCCTGCCCGATCCGCTCATGGTCACCTTGCCGTTCACCATCACATAGGCCCGGTGCGACAGCTTGAGTGCCGCAAAGGCATTCTGCTCCACGAGGAAGACCGTCAGCCCCTCCGTCTCGTTCAACACCTTGATCGCCTCGAAAATCTGCTTGACGATCAGCGGCGCGAGACCGAGCGACGGCTCGTCCAGAAGAAGCAGCTTTGGGCGGGCCATCAACGCGCGGCCGATCGACAGCATCTGCTGCTCGCCGCCCGACAGCGTTCCGCCGCGCTGGCTCTGGCGCTCCTTCAGGCGCGGGAAAAGCGTAAAAATCTTCTCCACGTCCTCGTTGAAATATTTCAGATTGTCGAGACCGGCGCCCATTTGCAGGTTCTCATAGACGGTCATGCGCGGGAAAATGCGCCGGCCTTCCGGAGACTGGGCGATACGGCGGCGCGCGATCAGGTGCGTCGGCATCTTGGTGATATCGGTGCCGTCGAAGACGACGGTGCCGTGGCGCGCCTGCGGACTGCCGCAGATCGTCATCATCAGCGTCGATTTGCCGGCACCATTGGCGCCGATCAGGCTGACGATCTCGCCCTTGTTGACATGCACATCGACGCCGGCAAGCGCGCGGATGCTGCCGTAATAGGTCTCGACGCCGGACACCGTCAGGAGCGCGTCTGCCTGGGAATTAACGTTGGCGGACATCAGTGCGAGCCCCCCTCGAGTTCGTCATGGATTACGTCTTCCAGCTCGTCGTCATCGACACCGAGATAAGCGGCGATGACCTTGGGGTCGTTCTTCACATGGTCCGGTGTGCCATCGGAAATCTTCTGGCCATATTCCAGCACGATGACGTGGTCGGAGATCTCCATGACCACGGACATGTCGTGCTCGATGAGCAGGATCGATGTTCCGCTCTCATCCCGGATGCTGTTGAGCAGCGTGTTGAGTGCCAGCGACTCCTTCGGGTTGAGACCGGCGGCGGGCTCGTCCAGGCACAGAAGTTCCGGGCCGGTGCACATGGCACGCGCAATCTCCAGACGGCGCTGCGCGCCATAGGGTAGATCGCCCGCCGGATCGTCGGCGCGATCGATGAGATCGGCCTTTTCCAGCCAGTGACGAGCAAGCTCGATAGCACCGTCTGCCTCGCGACGGTAGGAACCGAGCCCAAGCAAACCCATGACCGTGTAACCGGAGGCCTTCATCAGCTTGTTGTGCTGGGCGACCAGAAGGTTCTCCAGAACCGTCAGGCCGGAAAACAGCCGGATGTTCTGGAAGGTGCGGGCGACCTTCGCCTTCTTGGTGATCTCGAAATCCGTCAGACGTTCGAGCAAAAACTGATCGCCGCCCTTCTGGTTGAGCGTGATCATGCCCATGGTCGGCTTGTAGAAACCGGTGATGCAGTTGAAGACGGTCGTCTTGCCCGCACCGTTCGGGCCGATCAGTGCGGTGATTTCGCCGCGCTTGGCTTCCAGCGACAGGTCGTTGATCGCCATCAGCCCGCCGAACCGCATCGACAGATGCTCGACCTTCAGAATGGTATCGCGTGTCATCGTGGTGTTTCCGGGGGTCATCAGCCGTGACCCTCCTTGGTAAAGCTTCCGGAGACGGCCTTGCGTTCCTTGAGGAAGGCCGTCGGTTCACGCGAGCCGACGAAACCGCGCGGCTTGAACAGCATGACGGCAACCATGGCCATGCCGAAGAGCAGCATGCGGTAGAGCTCGGGCGTGAAATCTTCGCCGAAGACGTGCTTGAGGAATTCCATCTCGCGCAGAAGCTCTGTGCCGCCGATCATCACCACCGCGGCAACAGCAATCCCCGTCAGCGAGCCCATGCCGCCGAGAACGACGATGGCGAGAATGACCGCCGATTCCAGGAAGACAAAGCTTTCCGGCGAGACGAAGCCCTGGCGTGCGGCAAAGAAGGAGCCGGCGAAACCGCCGAACATCGCGCCGATCGCAAAGGCCGTCAGCTTGGTTTTCACGGTATCGATGCCAAGCGAGCGGCAGGCGATCTCGTCCTCGCGCAGCGCTTCCCAGGCACGCCCGATTGGCATGCTGCGCAGCTTGATTGTCACGTAGGCGGTGATCAGGCAGAGCGCCAGGATCACGTAGAACAGGAAGATCTTGTAATAGGCCGACGACATCGGCAGCCCGAAGACCTTGGCGAAATTATTGTCCGCACCGACATCGAAGGACCAGATGCCAAAGATCGAGGCTTTGGCGATGCCGGAGATACCCGCCGTGCCGCCCGTCACATCCGACCAGTTCATCAGCACCAGCCGGATGATCTCACCGAAGGCGAGCGTGACGATGGCGAGATAGTCGCCGCGCAGACGCAGGACCGGGAAGCCGAGAATGATGCCCCAGAAGGCCGCCAAAATACCGGCCAGCGGCAGAAGCAGCCAGAAGGACAGGCCGAACGTATCCGACAGCAGCGCATAGGAATAGGCGCCGACGGCATAAAAGGCCACGTAACCGAGATCGAGCAGACCGGCGAGGCCGACGACGACGTTGAGACCCCAGGCCAGCATCACGTAGATCAGGATCTGGATGCCGAAGTTATCGACGAACTTCAGCGAGCCCTGCACGCCGTAAAGGCTGACCACCACCGGCGGGTAGAGAACCAGCGCCAGCATGGCGAGCTTCAGGAAGTTCTTGTGGAAGAAGCCCTTGTCGTCCGAGACTTCCGGAATACCGGCCTTGGCCTTGGACAGCTTGCGGCGGTCGATCCGCGGCTTGAGGAAACCGACGATCAGGAAACGGCCGACGGCAGCGACCAGAACGAAGACGGCGAGAAGCCCCCAGCGCGTGCGCCACACCAGCGCATTGTCGATGTTCTGGTAGGTTTCGATCCCGACATAGAGAAGGAACATGCCAAACGCCAGAACGCCGGCAAAGAGGCCTTCCCTCACGGCCTGGGCCATCACGCCCGGTGCCGCATCATTGGCAGAAGAGTTTGTGTTCGGCATGGAGTTATACCTTCTCCACTTCGGGACGACCGAGGATGCCGGTCGGCTTGAAGATCAGCACGAAGGCGAGGATCGCGAAGGTCGCCACGTCCTTGTATGCAATGGAGAAATAAGCGGACCAGAGGGATTCGATGAGGCCGATCAGCAAGCCGCCCAGAACAGCGCCCGGCAGCGAGCCGATGCCGCCGAGAACGGCTGCGGTGAAGGCCTTCACGCCGGGGATGAAACCATCGGCAAACGAAGCGACCCCGTAATACATGAGGTACATCGTACCGGCGACAGCAGCAAGCGCCGCCCCCATGATGAAGGTGATGGAGATCGTTCGGTCGACGTCCACGCCGAGCAGCGCCGCCATCTTGCGGTCCTGCTCGGTTGCGCGCTGGGCACGGCCAAGCGGCGTCTTGTTGACGATGTACCAGAAGACGGTGAGCAGCACCGCCGTGACCGCGACGATCACGAACTGCTTCAGCGAGACGGTGACGTCGCCGAAATGATAGACATCGTTGATCAGCGGCGGGATCGGCTTGTTGCGCGGACCCTGCGTCACCTGGATGAAGTTCGACAGCACGATCGACATGCCGATCGCGGTGATCAGCGGCGCGAGGCGGAAGGATCCACGCAGCGGCCGGTAGGCAACGCGTTCGATCGTCCAGTTCCACAGGCTCGTCACCAGCATCGCGACAACCATCATGATCAACAGCGCGAGCGCCACAGGAACGCCGGCGACGAAGGATGTCAGGACAAGGAAGGCGATCAACGCGGCAAAGCCGCCAAGCATGAAGATGTCACCATGGGCAAAGTTGATCATGCCGATGATGCCGTAGACCATCGTATAGCCGATCGCGATCAAACCATAGATGGATCCAAGAGTCAGCCCGTTCAGGAGCTGCTGGATGAAATACTCCATAAATTTTCCCCCGGACGCGATCTGCAGGAAGGGCAGTCGCGCCTCTTGTATGTGTGGCCCTTATGGGTTCTTCGGTGTTGGAAATTTCATACCGCTTTCATCCGAAAAGGGAAGTCAAAATCATGTATTGTCGCCATTTACCCCCAACCGGACCGGAAACTGGCGCGAAACAGACCAAAGAACCTAGAAATGCAGCATAAAATGACCAAAAAGCCGTCTTTTGATCATTGACGCATCAACGATCCATCGGCGTCGAACAGTGGTTCCGCCTGAAGGACCGCCTTCAGCATCTCGCCCAGAACCTCGATCTGCCACCCGGATTGAACCGCCGCCTGGGCCTTCGGCACGTAACCGAGCGCCACCGAACAACCGGACGCATGGGCATACCCCCCGGATGTGACCCAGCCGACCACCTGGCCATTCAGGAAGATCGGTTCGTCACCCAGCACATCGGCGTCCTTTGCATCGACGATCAGCGTGATGAGCCGAAGCGTTCCGCCAGACAGCTTTTCCTCGATGGCGGATGTCTTGCCGACGAAATTCGCCTCCTTCTTCAACGCCACGAATCGGCCGAGCCCTGCCTCGAGCGGCCCGTAGAGCGGGCGATATTCGCGCGACCAGCTGCCATAGGATTTCTCCAGTCGAAGCGCATTGAGCGCCCGAAGCCCAAAGAGCCGGATGCTATGCGGCCTGCCCGCCTCCATCAGCATTTCGAACACATGACGCTGGTATTCCGGCCGCATCCAGAGCTCGTAACCGAGGTCGCCCGTATAGCTGACGCGACCGATCAGCACCGGCGCCATGCCGAGATCGAGCTCGCGGATCGCCATGAACGGAAAGGCTTCGACTGAAAGATCGACATGCGTCAGCCCCTGCAGCACCGCGCGGGATTTCGGTCCGGCCACCGCCAAGCCGACGAGGCTCATGCCCAGCGGATTGATCTCCACCGAGCCGTCGTCCGGCAAGTGGCTCTCGAACCAGCGCATATGGTAGTCCTCTGCAATACCGGAGCCGATCAGCAGGAAATCGTCATCATCGAGGTTGGCCAGCGTAAAGTCGCCGATCAACTTGCCGGCCTCGTTCAGCATCGGGGCGAGCGCCATCTTGCCGGCCGGCGGGATGTTTCCGGCGAGCATATGATCGAGCCACTCCGCCGCCCCCTCGCCGCTCACCGAATATTTGGCAAACCCCGAAGTCTCCATCAGCCCGACACCGGCGCGCACCGCCTTGGCTTCGGCGCCCACGTGCTCGAAGTCGGTCGAACGGCGCCAGGTGAAACGATCTTCGACACCCGGCGGCGCAAACCAGAGCGGTGTTTCCAGGCCATAGGATGCGCCAAAGACCGCACCTTCCGCCTTCAGCCGGTCATAAATCGGCGTCGTCAGCAGCGGACGTCCCGCCGGCAGCTCCTCGTTCGGGTAGCGGATCGAGAAACGGCGCGAATAGTTTTCCCGCACCTTGGCATTGGTATAGGCAAGCGTCGCGTAATCGCCATAACGGCAGACATCCATGGCAAAGACGTCGAACCCCGGATCGCCCTCGATGATCCAGTTGGCAAGCGCAAGGCCAACGCCGCCGCCCTGGCTGAAGCCGGCCATCACCGCGCAGGCAGACCAGAAATTCGTCATGCCGCGCACCGGCCCGACCAGCGGATTGCCATCCGGCGAGAAGGTGAAGGGGCCGTTGATGATCTTTTTGATGCCGGCCTTGTTGAAGGCCGGGAAATGCCGGAAGCCGACTTCCAACTCGTTGGTGATGCGCTCCAGATCCTCCGCCAGGAGTTCGTGGCCGAACGTCCAGGGCGTTTCGATCGGCGACCAGGGGCGGCAATCCTTTTCATAGGTGCCCATCAGCATGCCGTTGCGCTCCTGGCGGATATAGATCTCGCCATCGAAATCGACGCAATGCATCAGCTCCTTGCCGGTTGTCCGGTTGAAGTCGATCACTTCCGCCATATCCTCGGTGATGAGATACATGTGCTCCATGGCGAGCACCGGCAGTTCCAGCCCCACCATCCGGCCGACTTCGCGCGCCCAGAGCCCGGCGGCATTCACCACGTGTTCGGCAAAGATCTCGCCCTTGTCGGTGATTACCCGCCAGGTGCCGTCCGGCGTCTGGCTGAGCGCCTCCACCTTGGTGTGCAGGTAGATTTCGGCACCGTTCTTCTTGGCCGATTTGGCATAGGCATGCGTGGTGCCATAAGGGTCGAGATGGCCCTCATGCGGATCGAAGACCGCGCCGACGAACTGGGTCGGGTCGAGCAACGGCATCATTGCATAGGCTTCGTCCGCCGAGATCAGCCGCGCCTCGCCGCCGGCATATTTTCCCTTGGCAAGCAGCGACTTCATCCAGTCGAACCGCTCCGGCGTCGCCGCCAGCATCAGGCCGGAGGTCATGTGCAGGCCGATATCCTGGCCGGAATACTCCTCGATCTCCTTGTAGAGTTCGACCGTGTATTTCTGCAGCTTGGCGACGTTCGGATCGCCATTGATCGTGTGCATGCCGCCCGCCGCATGCCAGGTCGAACCGGAGGTGAGTTCGGAGCGCTCGACGAGAACCACATCCGTCCAGCCGAACTTGGTGAGGTGATAGAGCACCGAACAGCCGACGACCCCACCGCCGATCACGACAACCCTGGCATGACTCTTCATCCGCAAACACTCCCTTGGCCGAACCGCTGGCATGCGAGCCTAGAGGCAGGTGATGGCAGGCAATAGTCGCTTTCGCGAAACAAATTGTGCCGTTTGCGGCATGGCTGATCGGTGACCCTCAGAGGTCGAGCGACTGGCCGCGATAACTGATCCGCAGGCCTTCGCGGATTTCGTTACGCAGGCTGCCTCGTGCGGGAAAAGTTTGAAAGGAGGCGAGGAAGGCGTTGATCCTGTCGAGGTAACCAAGCGCGATGGTCTCGGACGCCGTTGGCTTCAAGGATATAGCGATAGATGTTGAAAAGGTCGGCTTCCGCATCCGGAGTCAGTCGGACGACATACCGTTTCACCTGGACTTGGTCCCATGATCCGCGATGCGGCTCTTCAGATGGTGCATGGCATCCTCAAGCGAGACAGCCTTGGCCGGGTCAGCTTTGTACCGGTCATAGACTGGCGCGACATCGTCCTTCAACCAGCGCTCCAAGCTCGCATCACGGGATACGAGCGACAGGAGGCCATCGCGGATCACGTCGCTCTCGCTCGCATATTCACCGGAGGCAACTTTCATCGCCACCATCTCGGCAAGCTCATCGGGAAGGGTAATTTGGAGAGATCGCTTAGGCTGCATGATGAAACCTTTTCTCAGGATTGCGTTTTTAGCACGAAACGGGGCCCATTCCCATTCCCGTCACTCTCCCTTCCCCCCTTGCCCTCCCGCGGTATATCAAGCAACTTCGATCACTCACCGGAGCCAGACCCTTGAGCGTAGCCTTCACAAAGGAAGACAGTGCAGAGACCGCGGCGGAAACCATCCTGCCGGACCGGGTGGTCTCGCCCCATCCCAATCTCGTCACCGAAGCCGGGTTGAAGGCCCTGGAGCGGGATCTGGCGGAGGCGCGCGCGGCCTTCGAGGCAGCGCAGGTCGAAGAGGATGTCAACGAGCGCCGTCGACACTCCGCAGGGCCGGCCCGCGACATCCGGTATCTGGTGGAGCGGTTGCGCACCGCCGATCTGCGCCCGGCACCGGCCTCCAAGGAAGTGGTCGCGTTTGGCCACACGGTGCGCTTCGAGCGCGAGGATGGACGTGTACAGACCTATCGTATCGTCGGCGAGGACGAGGCCGATCCGAAGGCCGGCAGCGTTTCCTATGTCTCGCCGGTCGCCCAGGCGCTGCTCGGCAAAACGGTCGGCGATGTGGTGACCGTTGGCGGCCAGGAGTTGGAGATCCTTGCGATCACCTGAAGCCTATTCGCCGGCGAACCCTGCCGTCAGCGCAAACTCGCGGCCCATTTCCATCAGCTCCTCGAAGACGGTGCCGGCATAGGAGCGCGGCACGATGATCTCGAAGATGTTGTCCGCGGTGCGGATGAGGTTGCCGGAGACATGCGCCACCAGCATGTTCGCCGAGCGGCCGATGGCAAAGGCCTCCGGATGCAGATCGACGGCCAGGCACTTGGCGAGGATCTTGCGCACATGCGCACCAGTGATCTGCAGCAGCACCCGGCCATCGCTGTGATCGAAGGCAGAGGCGCCCTCGATCTCGCGCACAAGCCGCAGCAGAGCCTCGGCAGAGACGGTTTCCGACACGCAAAGCCATTCGGCGGGGCCGCAGACGCGGACGGAAACGCCCTCGATATGTGCGAGCGCGGCACCGACAGCAGCCTCCGAACCCGCATGCGCCAGGACAGTCAGAATGGTCGGGTGGCGCGGTACGGTGATGTGGTGGGCGTTCGGTTTCGTCTCGAAGCCGATGATGTGGTCTTCCAGCACATGCCGGTGAACGAAGGCGATGGTCATCGGCGTGTCCCTCAGGCCTGGAGTTTGGTGTTGTCGGGATCGACGAAGACCGGCGCGCAGACTTCGGCGAGGATCTCGCTGTCGCGCAGCGCATCCCACACCACGATCTTTTCGCCATAGCGTTCGCGGCCCGATTTCAGCATGGCGAGCGCGATATGCGAGCCGAGAGTCGGCGAGTAGCAAGCCGACGAGACGAACCCCTGATCGTTGACGGTGGAAGGCTTGGCATTTTCCTTCAAGAGATGCGCGCCGGCCTTGATCTCGCCATCGGCCTCCACCGGCTTCAGTCCCACCAGTTGCAGGCGGTCGGCCGCCGTCAGGCCGAAGCGGGTGGAGAGCCGCTTGCCGATGAAATCGGGCTTCTGCATCGCCATCATCCGGCCAAGCCCCACATCGTCGGCGGTGGTGCGGCCGTCCAGCTCGTTGTGCGTCACATGACCCTTTTCGATGCGCAGCACGTTGAGCGCCTCGACGCCGTAGGCGCAGATGCCCTCCTCGTAACCGGCCTGCATGATGGCATCGGCCACCGCCTCGCCATAGCCGGCGGGCACGGCCAGTTCGAATGCCAGCTCGCCGGAAAACGAGATGCGGAACAGCCGGGCGGCAAGCCCGCCCTTCAGCGTCACCGCGCGCGCGGCCAGGAAGGGGAAGGCGGCATCGGAGAGATCGTCCTCCACCAACCGCTGCAGGATGATGCGCGCTTTCGGCCCGGCGATCGACATCTGGGCCCATTGGTCGGAGGAGGAGGCAAACCGCACGTCGAGATGGGAGAAGAGCGTCTGCGCGGCAAATTCCAGATGCGTCATCACCTCCGCCGCATAGGCCGTGGTGGTCGTCAGCACATAGTGGTTTTCGGAGAGCCGGCTGGTGGTGCCGTCGTCATAGACGATGCCATCCTCGCGCAGCATCAGGCCGTAACGCGCCTTGCCGACTGGCAGTTTCAGGAAGGCGTTGCTGTAGACGCGGTTGAGGAATTCCGCCGCACCGGCACCAAAGATCTCGATCTTGCCGAGCGTCGAGACATCGCAGAGACCGGCGCTCGCCCGCACAGTGCGCACCTCGCGGTCCACGCTGTCGCGCCAGGTCTTTTCGCCCTCGCGCGGGAACCAGGAGGAGCGGTACCAGAGCCCCGCTTCGACGAAGACCGCACCGTTCTTCGCCGCCCAGCCATGCAGCGGCGAACGGCGCACGGGCCGCGAATGTTCACCCCGCGATGTGCCCGCCAGCCCCCCGAAGGAGACGGGCGTATAGAAGGGACGGAACGTGGTGGTGCCGATCTCCGCCGGCGAAACGCCACGCATACCGGCGACGATGCCGATCGTGTTGACATTGCCGAGCTTGCCCTGATCCGTCGCCATGCCGCCGGTCGTATAGCGCTTGCTCATCTCGATCGAGCGATAGCCTTCCCGCTGCGACAGCCCCAGATCGGCCATCGTCACATCGTTCTGGAAATCGACAAAGGCCTTGCCTTTCGAGCCCTGCACATACCAGAGGGCTGCAAAGTCGGGGTCATAGGCTCCCTCCACCTCCGGCAGGTCCGCCTCGTAAGCGGCAAATCCGAGGTCGCGGCAAAGCGCCGTTGCCTTGTTCGCCCCATCCTTCAGGCAGGCGGAAAGATCAGCAAGCCCCGCTGCACTGCCGGCGGGCACAAAGGCCGCACCAACCTCCGGCGCCAGAAACGCCTGTTTTTCCTCGGACCAGACTGGCTTTGCGCCGCGCTGGCACATCAGATGCACGATCGGCGACCAGCCGCCAGACATAGCGAGCGCATCGCAGGCAATCGCCTCTTCGTAACCGGAGCGGTCGGCAATGATGCCCTTCAGCGCCAGATGCCCCTTGGTCGCCGTCACCGCCCCGCCACGGATCAGCCGCAGCCCGTCGGGCACAAGATCGCCGCTCTCGCGCCGCGCATCGATCAGCGCCGTCACCTCGACACCGGCGGCCACGAGATCACGCGCGAGCCCATACCCGGAACCGCCATTGGTGAAGATAGCCACCTTGCGGCCAGCGGAAACACCGTAGCGGTTGAGATAGGTGCGCGCCGCCTGCGCGGTCATCACGCCCGGGCGGTCATTGCCGCCGAAGACGAGCGGCCGTTCTTCCGCGCCGGAGGCCAAGACGGCGCGTTTCGCCACGATCCGCCAGATCCGCTCCACCGGCAGATCGAGGCTCGGCTCGGCCACGTGTTTCTGCACCTTCTCGACCGCGCCGAACACCATGTCGTCATACCAACCGAAGACGGTGGTGCGCGGCATCAGGGTGACGTTCGGCAGGGAGGACAATTCGGCGAGGATCGTCCCGGCAAAGTCTGCCGCGGGCAGGCCGCCGACGGCGACGCTTTCCGACAGAAGCGAGCCGCCGAGGCGAAAGCCTTCGTCCGCCAGGATCACGCGGGCACCGGCACGCGCCGCCGCCAGTGCCGCCATCAGACCGGCGGGACCGGACCCGATCACCAGCAGGTCGCAATACGCCCAGGCCTTTTCATAGCGGTCCGGATCGGCCTCCGTTGCCAGCCGTCCGAGACCGGCGGCGCGGCGGATCAGCGGCTCATAAACCTTCTCCCAGAAGGCGGCCGGCCACATGAAGGTCTTGTAGTAGAAGCCCGCCGAGAGGAATGGCGACAGCAGACTGTTGATGCCGCCGATATCGAAGGACAGCGAGGGCCAGCGGTTCTGGCTTTGGGTGGTCAGCCCGCCATAAAGTTCGGCGACGGTGGCGCGGCTATTGGGCTCCGTGCGGCCTCCGGTGCCGATGGTCACCAGCGCATTCGGTTCCGCCGAACCGGCGGTCACGATGCCGCGCGGACGATGATACTTGAAACTGCGACCCACCAGCAGCTCACCATTGGCGAGCAGCGCGGAGGCAAGCGTATCACCCTCGAACCCACGATGGGCTTTGCCATCGAACGTAAACGAGAGCGGCTGGTTACGATTGACGAGACCACCGGTGGAAAGGCGATAGGGCACCATCAGGCCACCTCCCCGCTCTTGTTGCGCGCCAGAGCGTCCGCATCGGTCACGGAAAAGACCTCGTGGGTTACATTGTCTCGCTCCACGATGAGGAAGCGCCGGCAGCCGCCGGTGTGGTGCCAGTATTCCCGGATGCGCCCCTTCGGGTTGTCGCGCACATAGACATAAGCATACCAGGCATCGTCGGAGGCATTCGGCCCCGGGCGCACCGGCACCGCATCGCCGCGGATCGCGAATTCTTCCTTCGGGCGGACCCCGCAATGGGGACAGGTGATCAGGCTTGCCATGGCTTTTCTTGTCTCGTCAGTGCAGGTTCGGCTGCGGGCCCTTGCCGCCTTCATCCACCACGAAACCGCGCCGGAAGCGGTCGAGGCGCAGCAGGCGCGCCGTATAATGCGGCTCGTCCTTGGCGATCAGATGGGCAAAGCAGAAGCCGGAGGCGGGCGTGGCCTTGAAGCCGCCGTAACACCAGCCGCAGTTCAGGTAGAGGTTGTCGATCGGCGTCTTGTCGATGATCGGCGAGCCGTCCATCGACATGTCCATCACCCCGCCCCAGGCGCGCAGCACCCGGGCGCGCGACAGGCCGGGGATCAGCGAGACCCCCTCCTCGATCGTATGCTCGACGGTGGCGAGGTTGCCGCGCTGGGCATAGGAGGAATAGTAGTCGATATCGGCGCCGAAGACCAAACCGCCCTTGTCGGACTGCGAGATATAGAAGTGTCCGGCGCCATAGGTGATGACGTTCGGGATCACCGGCTTCAGCCCTTCAGACACGAAGGCCTGCAGCACATGCGTTTCGATCGGCAGGTCAAGCCCCGCCATCTTCCCCGTCACCGAGGTGTGGCCGGCGGTGGCGAGTGCGAGCTTGGTGCAGCCGATGAAACCCTTAGAGGTCTCGACGCCGGTTACCCGCCCCGTCTCGTCGCGGACAATACCGGTCACTTCGCAGTTCTGGATCAGATCGACGCCACGGCTATCGGCACCGCGCGCATAGCCCCAGGCGACGGCATCATGACGTGCCGTGCCCGCCCGCTTCTGCAACAGCCCGCCGAGGATCGGAAACCGGGCATGGTCAAAATTGAGGAAGGGCATCAGCTTGCGCACGCCCTCCCGGTCCAACAGTTCGGCATCGACACCGTGCATCTTCATGGCATTGCCGCGCCGCGCATAGGCATCGCGCTGGCCATCCGAATGGAACAGGTTGACGATGCCGCGCTGCGAGACCATCGCGTTGAAATTAAAATCCTGCTCCAGCCCTTCCCACAGCTTCATGGAGAACTCGTAGAAGGGTTCGTTGCCTTCCAGGAGATAGTTGGAGCGGATGATCGTCGTGTTGCGACCCACATTGCCGGAGCCGAGATACCCTTTTTCCAGCACCGCGACATTGGTGACGCCGAATTCCTTGGCGAGATAATAGGCGGTCGCCAGCCCATGCCCGCCGCCGCCAACGATGATCACGTCATACTGCGGTTTCGGTTGCGGCTCCCGCCAGGCAGGCTTCCAGTGCCGGTTGCCGGAAAACGCGTGGCGGATGATCTCGAGGGCGGAATAGCGCATGCGGGTATCCTGGAACAATCGGCCCACCTTCGCATATGGAAGATAAAGGACAAGTCCGTTTGCCTCTCTCTTCACGTTGCTGTGTCGGCCAAGCGCGCAAAGATGGCAAAGCGTGGCAGAGGGGCAACGCCGGAGAACCGTCGCAGACAACGGGGACGAACGGCACCTCCTCGGCCTGTCTTTTCAATTCCTTGGCGCCTGCGTCGTCCCCGCCCCTGCGTCCTGCCTTAGCATGGTTTCGAGACCCGCTAAGATGGAGCCGCCCCATGGCCGATACGACACCCAACCTTCACCTGCCCTATATCCTGCCCTCGCAGGCGCAGAAGCACGTGATGCACAACGAGGCGCTCGTGATGCTCGACCGTCTCGTACAGCTTGCCCTGGAATATGAGGGCGATGTCGCACCCGGCGCGCCGTCGGAGGGCCAGCGGTTTGCCGTCGGCGGCGCACCCACCGGCGCCTGGAGCGGACGCGCCGGCCAGATCGCCTGCTTTCAGGATGGTGGCTGGCTGTTTGCCGCGCCGCGGACCGGTTATCTCGCCTATTTCAAGGACAGCGGAGTGCTGAAGATCTTCACCGGCAGCGGCTGGCAACGCCCGCCCTTGCCCGACATCCTGACCCCATCCCGCCTCGGCATCTCGGCCACGCCGGACGACACGAACCGGCTTGCGCTCTCCTCTCCTGCGACACTCCTCAACCATGCGGGCGGAGGCCACCAGTTGAAACTCAACAAGGCAACCGCCGGCGACACTGCCTCCCTGCTCTTCCAGTCCAACTGGTCCGGCAGAGCGGAAATGGGCCTCTCCGGCAATGATGCCTTCTCGATCAAGGTCAGCGGCGATGGGTCCGCCTGGGCAACCGCGCTCCACTGCGATGGTGAGGGCCGGGTCTCGATGCCGAACAGGCCGCTCGCCCGCGCCCATCGCGCGGCTGGCACCTCCACCCCGGCCTCCGGCAGCGAAACGGGTTTTGCCGCGCTTGCGCTGGAACAGGGCGGCTTTGCGCTCGGTGCGGCACTCGCCGGCGGTGGCAATGCGCTGTCGGTGCCGGCGGATGGGCTTTTTCTCGCAGCCCTGACGGTCATCGTCACCACCTCGTCCGGCTTTTCCGTCAGCCTGCGCCGCAATGGATCGGTCACTTTGCTCACGGTTCAGGGGCCAACTGCGGCGCCGACAACCGCCAGCGGGGTGGCGATCGTCCAGCTATATGCCGGCGACCACCTCAGCCTGCTGCATGGCGGGTCTGCCACGATCGATGAAGGTTCCGGCCGCACGCAGCTGTCGCTTTTCAGGCTGTGAGGAACAAATAAGGATCTTCTTAACAATACTGATCGGGGCCGAAGTTATGCACAGAGGGCTGCAGAAACAGCCGCATGCGAGAAACTCCTTCTAAAGTGATGTTCCCGTTTAGGTAATTGTTAAATCTGAGCGGCTAGGCTCCGCTTTGTGGTCTTGTGTAGTGTAGAGAGTCCAATGACCGAAATGATCCGCCCTCGAGTGAAATATGTCATCGGCCCCGATGGCAGCCCCCTGACCATTGCGGACCTTCCGCCGGCCAATACGCGCCGTTGGGTCATCCGCCGCAAGGCGGAGGTGGTTGCTGCGGTGCGTGGTGGCCTGTTGAGTCTCGAGGAAGCCTGCGAACGTTACACCCTCACCGTCGAGGAATTTTTGTCCTGGCAGTCTTCGATCAACGAGCACGGCCTGGCCGGTCTGCGCACCACCCGCATTCAGCAGTACCGCCACTAGGCACGCACGCTTACCCCTCCCCGTGATCCCCGGGAGATTACTCCCGCGGGATATTTTGCATGACGGTGGCCCATGGCGACCCTGCAGTGTTCCGGATGGATGCGTTATTTACCGCCCGCACGTGTCGTTGCGGGCAGCAGCAGCCCGACAATGACCGCAGAGGCTGCGTAGAACCAAAGGCCCGGCTGCGCCACGGCAGCCGCCAGCCCGCTGCTCTTGGCCGCAAAAATCGCAAGCGCCACCAGCATCACGTCAATCATCGACCACTTGGACAGATGCGGCAGCGTGCGGCCGAGCCAGCCGGCCGACATCTCCGGCACGGCCTCCCGTGCGAGGAGCAAGACAAGCTTCAGCACCGGAAAGATCACCGAAAAGAGCGCAATCAGCAGCGAAAGCAGCCATTCGCCGTCGGACCAGAGGCCCGTGATCAGATCGATGATCGACGGCGTTTCTGTAAAAACGTAGAGGCGGTCCATCCGGATGATCGGCAATGTCAGTCCGAGCGCGAGGCTGAACCCGGCCAGAAGCACCAGCATGCGCACCGGCCATCGGCGTCTTTGCCGCGTCATTGCCACCCTTCCCGTCTGGTTTTGGACGATCTGCGTCCTACATCATGACGGCAGACCAAAGAAGCGCAAAGTCCAAGGCGGAGAGACGACCATGCAGATCACGCAGGAAGAAGGCACCTCGGGCGGGCGCTACCGGGCGGAACTGGCCGGCTATTTCGGCGAGATGACCTATTCGCGCGCCGATCCGCAGCTGATCATCATCGATCACACCCGGGTGGATGATGCGCTGCGTGGCAAGGGGGTGGGACAGGCCCTTGCGGAGCATGCCGTTCTGGAAGCCCGAAGCGGCGGCTGGAAGATCATTCCGCTTTGCCCCTTCTTCAAGGCGCAGGTCGAGCGCCATCCGGAATGGCGCGACATCATCAAGGGTTGAGCAGGTCGGCTGGAAACGCGGGAAAGCGCGGATGCAAGCCTTGCATCCGCGCCTGTTGTGTTCGGGTCTCGCGTCTTACGGTGGTGTGGTTACGCGCGGGCGCGCATGCCACCGTCGCGTTCTTCGAGAGCCGTTGCCTTGGCAAGTTCGGCCTGGGCTTCTTCAAGCGCCAGTTCGGCGCCGTCCTGCTGCACCCGCAATTCCCGGATCGAGACTTGCAGATTGTCCGCACGCTGACGCGCGGCCTTGGCAAAGGTGGGATAGGCGAAGTGATTCGGATCGGAAATGCCCGATTTCTTCTCTTCGAGCGAAATCTGGTGCTCCAGCTCTTTCGCCATACGTTCAAACTCCGCCATCATCAGCTGTAACTGCTGCAATTGGCGGCGCTTTTCATTCACCTGAAATTCTTTCAGGCGCACAAGGCTGTCACGCGTCTTCATACGCAATACTCCCGTGGATAGCGAGACCCCGGCTTCTACACTTTTAACCCTGAGTCCGAACTGCCACAGTTCGGATGAAAAAATTGCTGCGGCGTTAAGGAATTTGACGTCCGCGGTAACCTTTCATTTACGGGCATCGTTAATGATAGGGACGATCGTTTAAGGGTCCGTAAATGCCATGGCCGATTTCGGCAGACGACAATGATGAGTCGTATGAATCACTTGGTGGCAAAACCTCACAAAGAGATTCAGGTATGGCGCTGGCAGATTCACAAGAAAAATCAGGCGAATACCAAGCTTGTTTAACGAAATTCTGAGCCTTGCCAAAGGGAGTCAGAGTTTGTTAACCAATTGGTGTCAGCTTCCAAATCAGGCAACGTCTGGATCCGTTTCGCGTTAGGGGGCATTCACACCTTCGCGGCGGTAAAGGGGAAAATTATGCGGGTTCTACTCATCGAAGATGACAGCGCGACTGCTCAGAGCATCGAGCTGATGCTCAAGTCCGAGAGCTTCAACGTCTACACGACGGATCTCGGCGAGGAGGGCGTCGATCTGGGAAAGCTGTACGACTACGACATCATTCTGCTCGACCTCAACCTGCCGGACATGTCCGGTTACGAGGTTCTGCGCACTCTGCGTCTGTCGAAGGTCAAAACACCGATCCTGATCCTGTCCGGCATGGCCGGTATCGAGGATAAGGTTCGCGGCCTCGGCTTCGGCGCCGACGACTACATGACCAAGCCGTTCCACAAGGACGAGCTGGTTGCACGCATCCACGCCATCGTCCGCCGTTCGAAGGGCCATGCCCAGTCGATCATCGTGACCGGCGAACTGGTGGTGAATCTGGATGCCAAGACCGTGGAAGTGGGCGGCCAGCGCGTTCACCTGACGGGCAAGGAATACCAGATGCTCGAGCTGCTTTCGCTGCGCAAGGGCACGACGCTGACGAAGGAAATGTTCCTTAACCACCTTTATGGCGGCATGGACGAACCGGAACTGAAGATTATCGACGTCTTCATCTGCAAGCTGCGCAAGAAGCTTGCCAATGCGGCGGGCGGTGCAAACTACATCGAAACCGTTTGGGGCCGCGGTTATGTGCTGCGCGAGCCGGACGGGGCGGAATACGCCGAAACCGCCTGATTTCGCCTGCCAGACCGCCGAATATTCCCATCATCTGATGCGCGCCCGGGTCTCTGATCCGGGCGTTTTGCCGTTTGGGACCGAGAACTTTCAAGCCCGTTTCCAGGTCGCCAACGCAAAACCCCTCCGCCGGGTCGGACGAAGGGGTTGAAATTCAGGCCGCGCGGAGGATGGGGGCGTCTTAAGCCGCAGCCGGAATGTTGGCGAAGACCGAGGTGAGGATCTTGCGATCGAAGGGCTTCAGCAGGAAGTCGTTGGCGCCGGCACGCTTGCCTGCCATCATCTTCTTCAGATCCGCCTCGATCACGCAGTAATAGATGCGCACCTTATCGCCCTCCGGCAACGATCGGACGCCGGAGATCAGCTCCAGCGCACCCTCCAGGTTGGCATCGACGATCAGCACGTCCGGAAGCTCGGCCTGGCAGCGCGACATCGCTTCGCGGTCGCTGGAAGCTTCCGCAACCAGAAAGCCCAGTTCCGAGAGGATGCGCTTGGCCACCGTGCGGACGATGTCGGATGTGTCTGCAATCATCAGGCGCCGCATGAGAACCTCCTCCAGCCACGGGCACGAGCCCCGCCACGCCCGGACCAGGGTTCCGGGCACTTCAACTGGAAGCTTAGTCGGCGACCGCTAAGGAAGGGTTACCGGAAAGAATCAGACGATCGCGGTTTCCGCGATGAAGGCGATGCGATCCTCGGACACCACATGCTTCAGTTCCATGCCGCACTCCTCGGCCAGAACAACCGTGTAGTAGGGCTGGATCGTGTGGGCGTCGATCGCTTCTTCCAGCGTGCCGCTGCTGACTTCCACATATTTCTGCGGCAGGCGCAGCATGCGGCCCTTGGTGGTGATGGTGAACTTGGCATCCGTTTCCGGATTTTCCAGCAGGACGTCCAGCGAGCCGCCGCGCGGGATGGAGCTGTAGGCCACCATGAACAGGTTGAGCAGCAGCTTCACCTTGTTCTTCGGAATGATGGCGCGTGGACCGCTCCAGGTGACTTCGGTCTTCTTTTCGGCAGCGGCGAAATCCTTGGCAGCCTTTTCCGCCTCGCCCGTATCGATGGACGCACCGACGGAGCCGGAGGCGCCAAAGGCGAGCCGGGCAAACTTGAGGCGCACCGAGGCATTCAGCGCGGAGGTGCGGATGAGGTCGAGCGCGTCGGCATCGGTGCCGCCTTCATCCAGCAGTTCGAGACCATTGTTGATGGCCCCGACCGGCGAGATGACGTCATGGCACACCCGGCTGCACAGGAGCGCTGCCAGATCGGGACCGCTGAGGGTGAGATTCGGGTTCTTCGACATGGACTGGGTTCCTGATGTGAGCGTCTATCACGTGAAATTTTCACGAAAAGCTTGTGCGGGTGTGATGGCAGACCATGACGAACCGCGATTGCCGCCATAATGACACCATTTTTGGTAAACCGCTTGTTAACAGGATCAACGCAAGATGCTGCTGCCGCGACACTCGGCATCGTAATGAACAAAAAATGGAGAGGCCAATGCGCTTCGACAGAGTTTTCGGCTCGGTACAACTGTTTGCCGCCTTGCTCGTTTCCGCGTTTTTCGCGCTTCCGGTCTTCACTGCCAAGGCACAGCAGGCCCAGAACAGTTCGCAATACAGCGTTCAGGAAATTGTCGATGCCGGCCATGGCTTTTTCGGCTCCACCACCGGCGGTCTTGCCAAGGTGGTCGAACAGGCCTTTCAGCAATACGGCCTGCCGAATGGCTACATCCTCGGGCAGGAAGGCTCCGGTGCCTTCATCGCCGGCCTCACCTATGGCGAAGGCGAGCTTTACACCAAGAATGCCGGCAATCATCCCGCCTTCTGGCAAGGTCCATCGCTCGGGCTCGACTATGGCGGCCAGGGCGCCCGCACCATGATGCTCGTCTACAACCTGCCCGACATCCAGAGCCTCTATTCCCGTTTCGGCGGCGTCAGTGGATCGGCCTTCGTCGTCGCCGGTGTCGGGATGACGGCGCTGAAGAACGAGCACGTCGTCATCGTGCCGATCCGCACCGGTATTGGCGCCCGCCTCGGCGTCAATGTCGGCTACCTCAAATTCACCCAGGCGCCGACCTGGAACCCGTTCTGATCGATAAACCCCGTAGTTTCGTACAAACGGCGCTATTGCCGCCCTGCAAGGGATGTTTTAGCTCTATCGATAACACCAATCTATGATGGACCGCCTGTGATCGAGTTCGCGCTATTGTTTGGCCTGGGTTTTCTCAGCGCAACTCTGATCGTGATGGTCATGGCACCTGCCGTTCACCGGCGGGTGGTGCGCTATACAGAAAATCGGCTCAAGGCGACGATGCCGATCAGCCCGGCGGAAGTGCGCGCCCAACGAGACATGGCGCGCGCCGTCTACGCCGCGGAAAATGCCCGCACGAAGCAGGACCTGATAGAGGAGCGCGACCGCGCCACGGCGTTGCAGATCCGCTTTGACAGACTGGCGGCCGAGACCACCGAACTGCACGCCGCCAATCACGACATGCAGATGCAGATCGACACCATGAGCAGCGAAGCCGCCGACCTTCGCTCTCGCCTGCGCCGCGAGGAAGGCTTCATCCTGCAGCTGAAGCAATCGCTGGCGCTGATCGAGAGCACGCTGGAGGCCAAGAACGAGGAGACGGACGCGCTGCAGAAGCGCATCAGCCGCATCCTGACGGACCTCGATGACCTGAAGATCTCGCTTGCTGCCCGGGATACCGAACTGGAAAACACCCGCGTTCGCACGGAAAACCTGCGCGAGGAACGGCAGACGCTGCGCAGCGAAGTCAAGCTTCTGACCGCAAGGGCCAAGGAAGCCGAAACGCAACTGCAAGAGGAAAAGCGGCGCCTCGCACGGCTGGACGAGAAACTCGCCCGCGAAATCGCGGCGAGGACCGATCTTGCAACCCGGCTGGAGCGTCGCGAAGAGGAACTTGCCCGCGCAAGAGGACGGGCAAAGACGGTGAAGGCCGAGCTTTGGCAGCCGGTCACCGGCAACTATCCGCTGAAGCCGATCAACGGCGCGAATTTGTCCGGGCTGATGTCGTTGCAGGATACGCCAGACGACGGTTTGGATGAGCAGACCCCGGATCAAATTGCCCTAGAGGCGAGCGCCCCGCAGCCGGCAGAGCCTGCACAGAACGTGACCCCGATGATCGACCTGACGAGTTTTGCCGACGATATCCGCAACCGCAGCACGGCGCTGGCGGCGCAGCTGTCGAAATCGAAGAGCAAGAAGGCTCAGGATGCGCTGCGCCGGGAACTCGCCAGCATCGCGGCCGACATGGTGGCTTTGACCGCAGCACTCGAGGGGGCTGGATCGCCGATTCCGGCGCTTCTGGCAAAGGAGAGCGACGAGCAGCGCCAGACGGGTCGCGAAAGCCTCGCCGCCCGCGCCCGCAAGACCTATGTCAGCCTCGTTCCGCAGGCCGATCCTGGCAAATAATCACCCTGCCAATCTAGATCAGCCGCTGCAGGCGGGCGATCTCGTAGAGGGCGATCCCCGTCGCCGTCGCCGCATTCAGGCTGTCGAGGCCGGGGCGCTGCGGAATACGGGCGGAGCGGAACCGCGCCAGAACCTCCGGTGGGAGCCCCTCGCCTTCCGTTCCCGTCACAAGCGCAATGCCACGGCCCGGGGGGATGTCGCGCAGATCCACCGCGCCGCGCGGCGATAGCCCCCAGATGGCAAAACCCGCCCGATCGACCGTCTGCAGCAGATCAAGCACCTGTCCACCCCGCGCATAGGGCACCGACAGCACCGCACCCACCGACACGCGCAGAGCCTTGCGGTAGAGCGGATCACAGCACAGACCATCCATCAGCACGGCAGACGCCCCGAAGGCGGCGGCATTGCGGAAGATCGCACCCAGATTGTCGTGATTGGAAATGCCGCAGGCAATCACCACAAGCGCCGGATCGGGCGCTGTTCTCAGCAGATCGGGCACCTCGGGCAGGCAAAGCCGGCGGCCGAGCGCCAGCACGCCGCGATGGAGATGGAAACCGGCAATCGCATCCAGCACGGCCCCGGAGGCGACATAGACCGGCACCTCCGCCGGAAAGGCCTCAAGCAGTTCGCCAAGCCCCGCGACCCGGTTTTCCAGGAGCAGGACCTTCTCCGCCCGAAAGGCACCGCCCGCCGCATGGGCGGCGGCGAGCATGCGCAGCACCACCGTCCCTTCGGCAATGAAACCGCCTGCCCGTCCGACGAGATCCTTCTCCTTGATGTCGCGGAATTCGGCGATACGCGGATCGCCGGCATCCTCGATGCGGATTATCTCTCGGGCGGGCACAGGCATGATCAGTGTTCGGCAACCGTCACGTCGGCGATGATCCGCCCGACGGAGAGATCGAAGATCATCACCTTGCGGGCGCCGGCAAGCGTGCCGTAGAACAGGATCTGGCTGCCGGAATTCGAGACCGACTGGATGACGAAGCCGGTCGGCAGGGTGGCCGTGGCGGCAAGCGGCTGGTCGGCCGGAACCGCAAAGCCGCCGGGAGCCGCGGGCTTTGCCGCCTCGCTGCTGTTCGACGCCTTGTAGACAACGGCCACCAAGACCGCCATAAGGCTGACAAACATGATGCCGGCCGAAACGATCTGCAGGCGCACCATCTTGCGGCGGACCTTTTCCATCACCGGATCGAGCGGCTCTTCCTCCAGGTGCTCCGGTTCGTGATTGGCCATGGTGCTGGGCGTCCTTGCTGAGATTGATCTGGAAAACAAAATGAACGACCCCTTTAACGAAGCTTCCCGCCCGAGGAAAGTCCTGACCGCCGGCGAAGATGCCGAAGGCCGGCTGGATTCCTGGCTTGCCGCCGAACTGGACGGCGAATTTTCGAGAAGCCGCATCAAGGCGCTGATCGAACAGGGCGCAGTATCCCTCAACGGAACACCCTGCACCGAAGCGAGAAAGAAGATCCGCGCCGGGGATCTGGTCGAGATCGGCCTGCCCGAACCGGAAGATCCGGAACCGAAGGGCGAGGATATCCCGCTCGACGTGCTCTACGAGGACGCTGACCTGATCGTGATCGCCAAGCCCGCCGGGCTGGTCGTGCATCCGGGCGCCGGCAACTGGACCGGTACGCTGGTCAATGCGCTGATCCACCACTGCGGCGACAGCCTGTCGGGCATCGGCGGCGTCAAGCGCCCCGGCATCGTGCACCGGCTGGACAAGGAAACCAGCGGCGTGATGGTGGTGGCGAAAAACGATGTCGCCCACCGGCATCTGGCCGCCCAGTTTGCCGATCACGGCCGCACCGGCGATCTGGAACGTGCCTATATCGCGCTCGTCTGGGGCCGCCCGCAGCAACTGCGCGGCACGATCGACGCCCCGCTCGGTCGTTCGAGTGCCGACCGCACCAAGCGCAGCGTCAAGCGCGAGGAGGCGATGGATGCCCGCGAGGCCGTCACCCATTACGAGGTGGTGGAGCGTTTTCTCGAGCAGGAGGACGCGACCTGCCTGGCCTCGCTGGTCGAATGCCGGCTGGAAACGGGCCGGACCCACCAGATCCGCGTGCACATGGCCCATATCGGCCATCCGCTGATCGGCGACCCGGAATATGGCGCCGCCTTCAAGACCAAGGCGAACCGCCTGCCGGAGGCGGCAAAGGCGGTGGTCAACCGTTTTCACCGCCAGGCCCTGCATGCCTATCTGCTGGCCTTCGAACACCCGCGCACCGGCGAGGTGATGGAATTCGAGGCCCCGGTTCCGGCGGACCTGGAGGAACTCTTGGAGGCGCTGCGGGAGAGCTGACGCCTGGCTACGCCACGGACCGACGGGCATTTACAGCGCTACGGACATTCCGTAGGTTACCGGCATGAACGAGCCTATCATTCTACCGGCTGATCCCTCCGATCCGGATGATTTCGACGTGACGGCAGAGGGCCTCGAACGGGCACAGCGCGCGCGCCTGATCCGTCGCACACGAACAGGCCTTGGCCTGTCGCAGGTGGAGTTTGCCGATCGGTTCAAGGTACCCGTCGGCACGCTGCGGGACTGGGAACAGGCCCGAACCACAGCACCGGATTTTGCCATCGCCTATGTCCGGGTGATCAGCCAGTTTCCAGAGATGGTGGCGCAAGCCGTCGCATAAGCGCTGCGTAAGAGCTGCTTTCGCATTGCCTCTTCTCCGTCCAATGATCCAAGCCACGCCCGCCCCGTAATGTCATAACGAGGACGTGAGCGCGGGCGAGTGCTTGAATCACCCTTCTGCCGCACTTATCTGTTACGTGGATTGGTGCGGGGTCGAGGGAAAAGACCCGCGCCGACAAGGCTCGCCACCGGGTGAGACCCAAGGATTTTCGTCCAGGGGATTGCCCACGGGAGCCGCACAAGGATCAGAAGGGGGTGCTTTATGGCCCGCAATACTCTACCATCGATTACGTCCGGCGAAGCCGGTCTCAACCGTTATCTCGATGAAATCCGCAAGTTCCCGATGCTGGAGCCGCAGCAGGAATACATGCTCGCCAAGCGTTATGCGGAACATGGGGATCGTGACGCCGCCCATCAACTGGTGACCAGCCATCTGCGCCTCGTGGCGAAGATCGCCATGGGTTATCGCGGCTACGGCCTGCCGATCGGCGAAGTGGTCTCCGAAGGCAATGTCGGCCTGATGCAGGCGGTGAAGAAGTTCGACCCCGAGCGCGGCTTCCGTCTCGCGACCTATGCCATGTGGTGGATCAAAGCGTCGATCCAGGAATATATCCTGCGCTCCTGGTCGCTGGTGAAGATGGGAACGACCGCCAACCAGAAGCGGCTGTTCTTCAACCTGCGCCGCCTGAAGGGCAAGATCCAGGCGATCGAGGAAGGCGACCTGAAGCCAGACCAGGTCAAGGAAATCGCCACCAAGCTGAACGTCTCGGAAGAGGAAGTGGTGTCGATGAACCGCCGCCTCACCGGCGACGCATCGCTCAACGCACCGATCCGCGCGACCGAAGGCGAATCCGGCCAGTGGCAGGATTGGCTGGTGGACGAGCACGACAGCCAGGAAGCGGTGCTAATCGAACAGGACGAACTCGAAACCCGCCGCCGCATGCTGGAAAAGGCCTTGGGCGTTCTGAACGAACGCGAACGCCGCATCTTCGAAGCCCGCCGCCTGTCCGAAGATCCGGTGACGCTGGAAGAACTCTCGTCCGAATTCGACATCAGCCGAGAGCGTGTCCGCCAGATTGAGGTGCGCGCCTTCGAAAAGGTCCAGGAGGCCGTGCAGAAGGAAGCGCTCGCCCAGGCGAAGGCCCTGCGCGTCGTGGATGTCGATGCCTGATCCGAAAACGTCGCGCCGAAAGAACCAAGCCGCCCCCGACCGGGCGGCTTTTTTTGGTCTCATAGAAATCCTGCCGCCGGCTCAAACGAAAAGATCCGCCGGACGCTTGGTCCCGGCGGATCTCAGATCGTCAGCGCTGGCGACTAATCCTACTGGCCCTGCTGCGGTGCCAGGGCGCCCCATTCGCGGATCGCCTCGTCGAAGGCCTTGGTTCCGTCCGGGCCCTTCTGCATGGTCAGCAGTGCCCGGCGACCGGTGTTGTAGACCAGCGGCACGTCCATCCAGTTGCGGGTGCGCAGGAGTTCCATGTTGCGGGCGCGCGCATCCGGAAAATCGTTCAGCGCCACCATGTGGAAGTCAGCCGTGATCTTCGCCGGGACCGCAATCAGCGGATCGCCACGATCCTGCTCCGTCGATTTCATCGAGATGCGCGAAACGCTGTCGATCGCGCCGCCTTCGAAATCCTTCGGCAGCGAGAAGACGAACTCCACCAGATGGCTTGCCGGCAGCGAGGCATCCGTGTTGCGCTTGAAGGTGACGAGCGCCGTCAGGCCGCGATCGGGAATGTTGATGCGGCCCTGAACCACCGGCTCCGGACGTCCGTTCTCGCCCGATTCGTTCTGCAGCGACCAGGAAACGGTGCCTTCGACGGCAATCGGGGTCGATTGGCCGACGCGCTCTTCATAAAGGAAGATCTTCTGGCCCGCGAGTGCTGGCGCCTCTGCCGGGGTCTGCGCGGGAGCCGTCGGCGATGTGGCAGGCGGCGTGGCCTGTGCGGCCGCACCATTGGCCGGCTGACCGGCAGCGGGCTCCGCCGGCGGCGCATTCAACTGCGCCACAGATTGTCCGCTGGCACTGGCCTGCGGACCGCCCGATCCCTGATCCACCTCGGTCCCATCCGCAAGAAGCCTCTGGGTGAACTTGGTCGGGCCGGCTGGTTCGCCGGGCGTAGAGGCGGGTGTGGCAGCAGGAGCCGAGCCGCCATTCGCCGCCGGGGTCGTCGCCGGTGCTGTCGGGCTGGTCTGTGCCGTTGCCCCCGGGTTTGCCGCGGGTGTTGCCGTTCCGGAAGCCTCCGGCCCTGCGCCGTTTCCGACCAGCGAGTTCAGGGCCGAACGGTTCATCCAGATCGCGTAGCCACCGCCACCCAGCAGGGCAAGCCCCAGCACGGCAAGCAGGATCACCGCATAACTGCGCTTCGGTTTCGGCTTGATGCGGTAGGACTTGGCAACCGGGGCCGCCATCAGCGCTTCGAGTTCGGCGCTGTCGGCCCGACCGTCCCGTGCGCCTGCGGCGGATCCGCCGGCAGCAACCGTGCCGTCGGCATTGCGGTCGTAACCGATCAGCTCTTCCAGGTCGTTCCACGGATCATCCGCATCGGCTGGCGCCGGCGCAATCTTCGCGGTGGTGGCCGTCGGCTGTAAAAATTCGCCGAGCGGATCCTCATCGAAATCCGGTTCGGCAGACCGCGCCGGCGGCGCCGTCAGGTCCGGAAGGTCGGAGACGGCCGGCATGCGCGGCTGAGCGGTTGCATGCTGCTCGTCATCAAAATGGGCGCTAAAGATGTCTTCCGGTTCGACCGCATCGCGTGCGGCGGCCGTCTGCATGCCGATCTCGGCAGGCATGGCCCAGTCCGGCTCGGAGGCGCCCTGTGCCGGCTCGTCCGCCGGCGGCTGGCTCTCCGCAAGCCGGTGATCGGCCTCCACGGTCGCCTCGGGAAGATACCAGTCGTTGGTCTCGGCGGCCGGAGCCGGCTCGTCTAGATAGGGATCGGAAGACACAATCGGAGCCGTCGAGGGCGCATCCGGCCACTCGCTGCGGGCACGGGCAAAGTTTGACCGCGGCTGGTCGAAATCGGCGAGCACATCGGCTGCCGGTTCGACCACGGGTCCCGTGCCATACGGCACCGCTTCGGCCTCTACCGCCGTCTCTTCCGGTCCGATGTCCGGCGCACTGTCCACATGCTCGTGGTAGGTTGCCTGGTCATAGACGACTTCGCGGTGCTCATGCGCAACCGGTTCGATGGCGGGCGCTGCCTCTTCGGGGCGCCAATCGACCACCGGATCAGCAGCAGGCTCGACGACCGGCTCTTCCGGCTGTTCGGTGACCGGTTCATAGGCCGGCTCGTGTACAGGTTCCGGCACCGGTTCATACACGGGTTCCGGCGAGTTCCACGAACCGTCATTCTGCGGCGCGGCTTCGGCGGCCTGGGGTTCATCGCCGAACGGATCGGCAGACGGCTGCGACGGAGCGGGAGAATAGACTTCTGCTACCGGCTCGGTCTCGAGCGGCTCCCCATCGGTCTGCGCATCGAAAGGATCGCTTGCCGGAGAAACCGCGTCCGTGGCCTCGTCCTGCGGATAGGCATGGTCGGGAGCCGGAGCGTAAGGCTCCGCAACCGTTTCCGGCTCAGAGTAGTCCTGCGGCAGGCGGTCGTCCGCCTCGGCATCATGTGCGGCCGGTTCAACCGGCTGTTCGTCTACCGGCTGCGGTTCGGGATGAAGATCCTCTTCGGCGCTCTCTTCCGGTGCGGCATAGGCGGCTGCGGCGGCAACCGGCGGCACCGGTGCGGCAGGTTCGGGCGGCAGCGCCTCCGCATGCTCGGCTTCCACGGCGGCAATGGCCGCGTCCAGCTTTTCCAACTGGCGACGCAGCATCTCGTCCGAAGGGCGCGGCTTCATGTTCTCCAGCTGCCGCTGAACGGCGCTGCGAGCCTTCTCATAAACCCGGACACGCATCTCGGGAGTATTGTTCGCCAGGCCATCGACGGCCCGGCGAATAACCGCTACAAAATCAGCCATTGATACTTTCTCTTGATCACCGGCATTGGCGCCGAGTGAAAAGGTAGATAGCGCCGGACTTTAGTCTTCAAACGGGTCCGTCACAAGTATTGTGTCGTCGCGCTCCGGACTGGTGGAGAGGAGCGCCACCGGCGCACCGATAAGCTCCTCCACCTGGCGCACATATTTGATTGCCTGTGCCGGCAGATCCGCCCATTTGCGGGCGCCGACGGTGGATTCCTTCCAGCCTTCCAGCGTGATGTAGATCGGCTCGACACGCGCCTGGGCCGCCTGGGCCGCCGGCAGGTAATCGATCTCCTGACCATCCAGCTTGTAGCCGACGCAGATCTTCAGTTCGTCCAGGCCATCCAGCACGTCGAGCTTGGTGAGCGCGATGCCGGTGATGCCGTTCGTGGCGACCGACTGGCGCACAAGCGCCGCATCGAACCAGCCGCAGCGACGCTTACGCCCGGTAACTGTGCCGAATTCATGGCCGCGCTCGCCCAAAAACTGGCCGACCTCGTCCGTCAGTTCCGTCGGGAACGGACCTTCGCCGACGCGCGTCGTATAGGCCTTGGTGATACCGAGGATGTAGCCGAGCGAGCCCGGCCCCATGCCGGAGCCTGCTGCAGCCTGGCCGGCAACCGTGTTCGACGAGGTCACGAAGGGATAGGTGCCGTGGTCGATATCGAGCAGCGAGCCCTGCGCGCCTTCAAACAGGATGCGCGAGCCCTTGCGGCGCTCCTTGTCGAGCATGTTCCAGACCGAATCCATGAACGGCAGGACGCGATCGGCGATCGAGGTGAGTTCCTCCATGATCGTCTTGTGTTCGACTTCCGGAGCGCCAAAGCCACGGCGCAGCGCATTGTGGTGGGTGAGGATCCGCTCGACCTTGCCTTCCAGCGCGTCGAGATCGGCGAGATCCATCACGCGGATGGCGCGGCGACCGACCTTGTCCTCATAGGCCGGGCCGATGCCGCGTCGCGTGGTGCCGATCTTCGTGCCGCTGTTGGTGGCGGCATCTTCGCGCATCCCGTCAAGCTCGCGATGCAGCGACAGGATCAGCGTGGCATTTTCGGCAATCCGCAGGTTCTCCGGCGTCACCTCGACGCCTTGTGCCTTCAGGCGGCCGATTTCGGCGATGAGGGCATGCGGATCGACGACCACGCCATTGCCGATGACCGCCATCTTGCCCGGACGCACGACGCCCGACGGCAGCAGCGAAAGCTTGTAGCTGACGCCATCGATGACCAGCGTATGGCCGGCATTGTGACCGCCCTGGAAGCGCACGACGATGTCGGCCCGCTCCGAGAGCCAGTCGACGATCTTGCCCTTGCCCTCGTCACCCCACTGCGAACCGATTACCACGACATTCGTCATTTCGAAGCTTTCCTGCTGTACCTGCGGGCTCCGGACTCCCGCTCAAACCGGCGCATCTATACTGTGTCATTTTCGGGAAAGCGACACGTTTATGACCTTTCCGACTGTTTTTGCGTGACAGATTGCCGATGGAAGGGCTATTTCCCCATCCAACGAAGACCGGGAGGGCGCCGACGATCCCTTCATCCGGGAGGATACCCTTGCATTTGAGAGCCTATTTTTTCCTCATCCTCGCAACGCTGAGCTGGGGCGGCAATGCCGTCGTCGGCAAACTGGCCATCGGCCACATCAGCCCGATGATGCTGACCATGTGGCGGTGGATCTTTGCCTGCGCCATCATTTTCGCCATTTCCATTCCGCAGTTGAAGAAGGATTGGCCGGTCGTGAAGAACCATCTTCCGCTGATGGTTTTCCTGGGTGCGATCGGCTACACGCTCTTCAATGTGCTGCTGTATTCCGCCGTGCATTACACCACCGCGATCAACGTCACGATCGAGCAGGCCGGCATTCCCTTCCTGATCTTCCTCGCCAACTTCCTGCTGTTTCGCATCCGCATTTCGCTCGCCCAGGTGCTCGGCTTCTCCCTGACGCTGATCGGCGTCGGGCTGACAGCCTCGCACGGGGATCTGGCGACGCTGCTGTCGCTCAGCGTCAACTTCGGCGACGGCCTGATGCTGATCGCGGTCGTGGCCTATGCCGCCTACACGATCGCGCTGCGCTGGCGCCCGCCCGTCGACTGGCGCACGATGATGGCGATCCCGGCACTGGTGGCGCTATTGTGCACCCTGCCGCTCGTCACGTGGGAGTGGACCCGCGGCGCGATGATCTGGCCGGACGCGCCGGGCTGGGCGGCCGCCCTCTACACGGGTCTCTTCGCCTCGCTGATCGCGCAGATCTCCTACATCCAGGGCATCGAACAGATCGGCGCGAACCGGGCCGGCCTGTTCATCAATCTCGTTCCCGTCTTCGGCACCCTTCTGTCGGTCCTGATCATCGGCGAGGAATTGTACACCTTCCACATCGTGGCGCTCGTCCTGGCGCTCGGCGGCATCGCGATTGCCGAACGCTGGAAGCCGCAGGGCGGTTGAACCGCAAGGCGCTTGCTCAAGCGATCGCAAAAAGAGAGCAAGCCGCGCGGAATTTGGCGCTTTTCGGCCCCGCCGTGATCTCCTAACCAAGAGAGATGACGGGCAAGGAGACGAGACGCGCCATGGCCAAACCATTTTATTGGAACGAACTCAACACGCTGGATTTCGCGAGCCTGTCCGCCGACCGGACGATTGCCATCCTGCCGCTCGCCTCCACCGAACAGCACGGCCCGCATCTGCCGGTCGCCACCGATGTGGCGATCGCCAACGGCATGCTGGCCGAGTTGAAGCACCAGCGTCCGGACGATCTCGACATCCTGGTTCTGCCCACGCAGGAGATCGGCAAGGCGAACGAGCACATCTACGGTCCGGGCACCCTCTCCTATTCGGCCGAACTGCTGATCCCGATGTGGACGGCGATCGGCGGCAAGGTGGCGGAAGCTGGCGCGAAAAAGCTGGTGATGGTCAACTCGCACGGCGGCAATCTCGACATCATGAACATCGTCGCGCGAGAAATGCGCGTGCGCTTCGGCATGGCGGTGGTCGCCACCCAATGGGGCCGCTTCGGCCATCCGGACGGCATGGTGAGCGCGCACGAACAGGCCTTCGGCATTCACGGCGGCGAGGTGGAAACCTCGCTGATGCTTCACTTCCGCCCGGACCTGGTGCGCATGGACAAGGCAGAGAACTTTGCCTCCCGCGCCGAATGGATGAAGGAAAACACACGCTTCCTGCAGCCGCTGCCGCCCCATACGCTCGCCTGGATCGCCCACGACCTCAACCCCGCCGGCGTCGTCGGCAATGCCGCAGCCGGCACGGCGGACAAAGGCGAAGCCATCTGCCGCCATCAGGTGGCGGGCTTCATCGACCTGCTGCGCGATCTGGAAAGCTATCCGCTGAGCGCGCTGTATGCGCGGTGATCCGGGGTTCCTATTGAGGACCGATACGACCGTTTAGAAGCCAACTCCCCCTCTGGCCTGCCGGCCATCTCCCCCACAAGGGGCATTGCTCAACCACCACCGCTGCGAGGGGGCGGGAGGGCGCCGCGATTCTTCTTCTCCCCGCTCGGCGGGGAGAAGGTGGCCGGCAGGCCGGATGAGGGGCAAACCACACGCTTCTCCGCCGCCAAAGCCCCTCACCTCAACCCTCTCCCCGCAACCGGAGAGAGGGGGCCATGTCGGGCATGCCGCACCAACCGCTTTCTCATCGGTGGCGCTCCCCATGGAAAGGCATCTTGCCATTCGCCCTTTGGGCACACTCACTCCCGCCCCACAAAGCCAGACGCGTTCTGCTTCGGCACATGGCCCTTGGCCTCCATTTCGGCCACCAGCACCGTCAGCTCGCCGAGCAGGAATTCGACGAACAGGCTCGCCGCCGTGTCGAGCGTCGCGCGTGAGCGGGCAAAGATCTTGAGCGGCTGCTGGCGGCGGTGCGGTTCGGCAAGCGGACGGAAGACCAGTTCGCCGCGCCGGCAGTCGCCGATCACGTCGAGCGGATTGAGGAAGCTGAGCCCCGTGCCACGCTTGACGAGATGGCGCAACGTCTCCGGGCCGGCACTTTCGACGACCGGCTCCACCGGGGCGGGCAGCGGTGCCAGAATGAGGTTGATCATGCTGCGCAGGCTCATGCCGGACTGGGCGAGAACCAGCGGTTCCTGCACCACCTTGGCAAGCTCCAGCGGCCCTTCCTCCTTCGCCAGCCGATGATCGGGCGGCAGAACGACACCGATCGGAATGTCGAAGGTGGCGAGCGTGCGAAGTCCGGCGGTCGCCGGAATGTTGAAGCCGATGCCGAGATCCACTTCGCCGGAAAGCACCGGATTGGCGGTGGTCGTCGCGCCGTCGATGGCGAGCTGCAGGCGCATGCGCGGATGCTGCTCGACGAAACGGGCGACGATCTCCGGCAGCGGACCCGCCGCCAAGCCCACCGTCGAGACCATCGACACGCGCCCGCCCTGCGGCATTTTCAGCCCGCGCACGCGCGTTTCAAGCTTGTCATACGCCTTCAGCACCTCGCGGATATGCTCGATGCACAGCTCTCCGGCCGCCGTCAGCCGGAGCCCGCGCGGCAACCGCTCGAAGATCGGCACGCCGAGTTCCTCCTCGAGCGCCAGGATCTGCCGGTTGATGGCGGACGAGGCGACGTTCAGCCGCTGCGCCGCCTTGCGGATGGAGCCGGCGCGGGCGATTTCATCGATGTAATGCAGTTTTCGCGAATGGAGCATCACAGGCCTGTTGCTTTAAAATTCACCACGACGCACATTTTGTGCATCAGACGGACAAGCGATGCCATTAAGGCATCGATCCGAGCGAATTTTGGCGCTTTTCAAAGCCCAAAAGCAATGGCTGAAATGGGAAAAAATGAAAGCCTGAAAAGAGGCTGTCTCCGGAGAACAAGGGAACGTCGGATGGACACGCACATGACACTCAAGGCATCGCTTGCCGCTCTCGCAATCGGCTTCGGCCTCGCCGCTTCGGGCGAGGCTTTCGCCCTGGATGAAGTCTCCTACGGCACGAACTGGCTCGCCCAGGCCGAGCACGGCGGCTTCTATCAGGCGGTGGCCGATGGCACCTATGAGAAATACGGACTGAAGGTCACGATCATGCAGGGCGGCCCGAATGCGGCCAACCGCTCGCTGCTCATCGCCGGCAAGGTGGATTTCTATATGGGCGGCCCGCTCGGCGACATGGACGCGGTCAAGGAAGGCATTCCGATGATCTCGGTCGCCTCGATCTTCCAGAAGGATCCGCAGGTGCTGCTGGCCCACCCGGATGCGGGTGTGGAGAAATTCGAGGACCTTGCCAAGCTCGACACCATCTTCATGGGCAAGGACGGCTACGTCACTTATTTCGAGTGGATGAAGAAGAATTTCAAAGGGTTCAAGGAAGAGCAGTACAAGCCCTATACCTTCAACCCGGCACCCTTCATCGCCGACAAGAAATCCGCCCAGCAGGGGTATCTGACCTCTGAACCCTACGAGATCGAAAAGCAGGCCGGCTGGGCGCCAAAAGTCTTCCTGCTCGCCGATGCCGGTTACAACCCCTACTCCACGATGATCACCACCACGCAGAGCATGATCGACAAGAAGCCGGACGTGGTGCAACGTTTCGTCGATGCCTCGATCGAAGGCTGGTACAACTACATCTACGGCGACAACAAGAAGGCGAACGAGCTGATCAAGAAGGACAATCCGGAAATGACGGATGGCCAGATCGCCTATTCCATCGCCAAGATGAAGGAATACGGCATTCTGGAATCCGGCGAGGCGCTGACAAAGGGCATCGGCTGCATGACGGACGAACGCTACAAGACGTTCTTCGACGAGATGGTGCAGATCGGCGTGGAGCCGAAGGACCTCGACTACAAGAAGGCCTACACCACCAAGTTCGTCTGCAAGGGCGTCGGCATGGCGCTGAAGAAGTAGGGTCAGCCTCCGCGTCAACCCTTGCCCCTCACCCTAACCCTCTCCCCGTCAGACGGGGAGAGGGAACGTGGCAAACGAACCGGTGACATGACCCGCAAGTGCAGTGCCACATCAAATCACCGGCGGCTTGATCCATCCGCAGCGGACGGCTTGCTGAACATCGCTTGAGACAGAGACGGCAATGACCAGACGCAACGATGTCCCCTCTCCCCGTCTGACGGGGAGAGGGCTAGGGTGAGGGGCAAACCGCGGGGTGGCCGTGACTGCCGCACCAGCCCCTGTGACTGAAACCGTAAGGCCTTTGATGAACACGACAGACGCTCCCCCCTCCCCATCGCCCAAGCGCCCGCTGGTGGTGATGTCCAACGTGTCGAAAAGCTTTTCCAGCGGCACGCTCGCGCTGTCGGAGATGTCGCTGACGGTGGAAAACGGCGAGTTTGTCAGCCTGCTCGGGCCCTCCGGCTGCGGCAAGTCGACGGCCTTGCGCATCATCGCAGGCCTTGGCGATGTCACCACCGGGTCCATCGACTGGCCCGCCTCGCGCATCAATGCCAAGGGGCTCCCCGAGGGCGATATCTCCTTCGTCTTCCAGGAGCCGACGCTGATGCCCTGGCAGACGGTGTTCGGCAATGTCTACCTGCCGCTTCGCCTGCGCGGCATTTCCAAGACGGCCGCGCGTGATACGATCATGGCCTGCCTCGACACGGTGGGGCTCAAAGATTTCGCCGACGCCTATCCGCGGGAGCTCTCCGGCGGCATGAAGATGCGCGTCTCGATTGCCCGCGCGCTGGTGACGAAACCGAAGCTGCTCCTGATGGACGAACCCTTTGCGGCGCTCGACGAAATCACCCGCCAGAAGCTGAACGACGACGTTCTGCGCCTGTGGCGGGAGACGGGCATCACCGTGATCTTCGTCACGCACTCCGTGTTCGAAAGCGCGTACCTGTCCAACCGCATCGTGGTGATGAAGGCGCGGCCGGGCCGTGTACATGCGGATTTTCCGCTCGTGACCAGCCTGGAACGCGGCGCGCTCTACCGGGCCTCGGAAGAGTATCGTGCGGCCTGCGAAAAGGTGTCCGCTTCGCTGCTGGAAGCGATCGGCGGTGACGCCATGGAGATGCATTGATGACGACGCCCTCCCCCTCTTCGCCCACCAGTCGCGCCATGACCGCCAAGAACCGCGAAACGCTTCTGCGCATCCTGATCCCGATCCTGGTGGTCGTGGCGCTCGTCATCCTTTGGCAGGTTCTGGTGACGGCAACCGGCGTGCCGCAATACATCCTCCCCGGCCCCGGCGCCGTCGCCGGTGCACTGGTCAAGGACTGGGGTACGCTCTCGCCGGCGCTCTGGGTCACCACCAAGATCACCATGGCAGCCCTCGGCCTCGCGCTTTTGGGCGGTGTCGGCATCGCGATCTTCCTCGTCCAGTCGAAATGGATCGAAACGGCCTTCTATCCGATCGCCGTCATCCTGCAGGTGACGCCAATCGTGGCAATCGCCCCGCTGATCCTGATCTATGCGCCGACGACCCAGGTGGCGCTTCTCATCTGCGCCTTCCTCGTCGCCTTCTTCCCGATCCTCTCGAACATGGTGCAGGGCCTCAAAAGCGTCGATCACAACCTGCTCAACCTGTTTGACCTCTATGGCGCCTCCAGGCTCCAGACGCTGCTCTACCTGAAGCTGCCGGCCTCCCTTCCCTATTTCATGACCGGCCTGAAGATCGGCGGCGGTCTGTCGCTGATTGCAGCCGTGGTGGCGGAATTTGCCGCAGGGTCCGCCGGTGCCGGCTCCGGCCTCGCCTTCCGCCTGCTGGAGGCGCAGTACCGCCTCAACATTCCCCGCCTGTTTGCCGCCCTCATCCTGCTCTCCGTCCTTGGCGTGGTGATCTTCGGCATCACCTCCTTCATCGCCTGGCTCAGCCTGCATCGCTGGCACGAAAGCAGCCTTCGGAGAGAAAACTGATGTCCTTTGCCGAACTTCCGAACGCACCGCATTTCGTGCTGGCCAATGCCACGCTGCAGGCTGTCACCGTCGAAGGGTTTTCCGCCCCGGCGAAAGAGGGTCTGGTCACGGCCGATCTGGTCATCGCCAATGGCAAGGTCGAGAGCATTCTGGCGCCCGGCACGGCGCCGGCGGCACTTCCGCGCGCCGATCTGCGCGACGGCATGGTCTGGCCCTGCTTCGTCGATATGCACACCCATCTCGACAAGGGCCACATCTGGGAGCGCCGCCGCAATCCGGATGGCTCGTTCATGGGCGCGCTCGAAAATGTCGGCGCCGACCGTGCCGCCCACTGGTCGGCAGACGATGTGCGCGCCCGCATGGAGTTTTCGCTGAAGACGGCCTATGCGCATGGCACAAAGCTGATCCGCACACATCTCGACAGCATTCCACCGCAGCACAGCATTTCCTTCGAAGTATTTTCCGAAATCCGAGAGGAGTGGAAGGAGAAGATCGCACTGCAGGCCGTGGCCTTGCTGCCGCTTGAATCCGTGCTCGATCCGGCCGTCTTCGGCGATATCGTCGCGGTGACGAAACGCCATGGCGGGCTGCTCGGTGGTGCGACCCGTATTCTGCCGGATTTTGAAAAGATCCTCGAGACTCTGTTCCGCGTGGCCGCCGACAACGGCCTCGATATCGACCTGCACGTCGACGAGACCGAAGACAAACAGGTCCTGACGCTGAAGACCATCGCCGAGATCAAGCTGAAGACCGGCTTCGAAGGCGCGGTCACCGTCGGCCATTGCTGCTCGCTGGCAAGGCAGGATGACGATCTGGCCAGACGCACGATCGATCTGGTGGCGGAGGCCGGCCTTTCGGTCGTCTCGCTACCGATGTGCAACATGTATCTGCAGGATCGCCATGCCGGCCGCACGCCCCGCTGGCGCGGCGTGACGCTGTTCCATGAACTGACAGCCGCCGGCGTCAAGACCGCCGTCTCCTCCGACAACACCCGCGACCCCTTCTATGCCTATGGTGATCTGGATGGCGTCGAAGTCTTCCGCGAGGCGGTGCGCATCCTGCATCTCGACCATCCGCTGGCCGAGGCCGCGCGCGTCGTCACCACGACTCCCGCCGACATTCTCGGCCGGCCGGACATCGGCCGCATTGCAGCGGGGACACCGGCCGATCTCGTCCTCTTCAGCGCGCGGCGTTGGAGCGAATTCCTTTCCCGTCCGCAGGCGGACCGCATCGTGATGCGGAATGGCATGGGCATCGACCGCCGCCTGCCGGATTATCGTGACCTTGACCCGATCCTGATGAAGTGAGCGCCATGGCGGATTACGCACAGATCAAAAAAGACCTCGAAGGCATCGCAGTGGAGGACAATCCGGCGCTGGTGCGCCAGAAAAGCCGCGACTTCTACTGGTATTCGCCGATCCTGAAGGCGGAGCTCGACCATGTGACGGCCGATCTCGTCGTCTCGCCGAAATCCGAAGAAGAGGTGATCCGCACGCTGAAGGTAGCCTTCGCGCATGGCGTGCCGGTCACCCCGCGCGGCGCCGGCACCGGCAATTACGGCCAGGCCATGCCACTGTCCGGCGGCATCGTGCTGAACCTCATCAACATGAACAAGGTCAAGGAAATTCATCCGGGCCGCGTCATCTGCGAACCGGGCATCATTATCGCAGACCTCGACAAGCAAACGAAGGCGCATTCCGGCCAGGAGTTGCGCTTCCACCCGTCCACAGCGCAGACGGCCACCATCGGCGGCTTCATCGCCGGCGGTTCCGGCGGTGTCGGCTCCATCCACTGGGGCGGGCTTCGCGACCTTGGTAATATCCTGCGCCTGCGCGTCGTCACCATGGAGGCCGAACCGCGGGTGCTGGAACTGACCGCCTGGGACCTGCAGAAGGTCAGCCACGCCTATGGCACCAACGGCATCATCACCGAAGTGGAAATGCCGCTGGCACCCGCTTACGACTGGGTGGACGTGCTGGTCGGTTACGACGACTTCATGGATGCGGTGCGTTTCTCCGACGTGCTCGCTCACAAGAACGGGCTACTCCTGAAAGAAATCGCCCCGATCGCAGCCCCCATTCCGTATGACTATTTCCCCCGTCATAAGCCGTTCATCCGCCATCGCGGCCAGTCGATCGTCGTCGTGATGGTGGCGCCGCATTCGGTGGATGCGTTTGTCGCGCTGACGCAGCGCATGAAGGGGGAGATCCTCTTCCGCTCCGACACGGTGGAGAGCATGAAGGGCATCCCGCATGCCTATGAGCTGGCCTGGAACCATACGACGCTGAGGGCGCTGAAGGTCGATCCGACATTCACCTATCTGCAGGTGCAGTATCCGAGCCCGGACCATGTGGCCAAGGTCGGCAAGATGGTGGAAATCTTTGGCGACGAGGTGCCCGGTCACCTGGAATTCATCAAGTTCGACGGCAACATGCAGTGCGCCGGCCTGCCGCTGGTGCGCTACACCACCAAGGAGCGGCTGGAGGAGATCATCAAGATCCACGAGGATCATGGCTGCCCGATCTTCAACCCGCACCGCTACACGCTGGAGGAAGGCGGCATGAAGCAGACCGACGAGGTGCAGCTGGCCTTCAAGAAGGAAACCGATCCCAAGGGCCTGCTGAACCCCGGCAAGATGATTGCCTGGGAAAACCCCGATTTCGATTTCAAGGCCGGCAAGAATTACTTGTTTCCCGGCCTGCAGGGTTTTGCCGAAGCGGGGGAGTAGGATCGCATAAGCGCTTCGTCAGGGGCGCCCCCTCACCCGCCTCCGCTTCGCTCGGCCACCCTCTCCCCAAGGGGAGAGGAGAACCGCAGGCGGTGCGGCCATCTCTTCTCCCCTTGGGGAGAAGGTGCCCGAAGGGCGGATGAGGGGTCATCCCGACGAGCCACCCCATCGCCAAAAGGATTTTGACAAAGAATCACCGCCACCACACACATTCCGAAGGTACTCCCGGCCGGCTTCACCGGCTCATGTGACACAGAGACATGGCGTCCTGATCCCTTCGGCTGGGCGGCGAAGGGCCAGGGTGCTGGGACAAACGGCGCGGATATTTTCGACCGATCCCGACGGCAGGGGCCGCGGGAAGAGACTTGGAGATTGTTCGATGCGCGTTCTCGTGCTGCATTCCCACCCCGTCGAGGAAAGTTACGGCAAGGCGCTGTTTCGCCAGACCTGCGAGAGCCTCGCTAAGGCCGGATACGAGGTCGATGCCTGTGATCTCTATGCGGAAGGCTTCGATCCGGTGCTTTCCGCCCATGGCCGGCGCATCTACCATGACTATCCGGAAAACATGGCGGGGCTGGAAGGCTATGTGGCACGGCTGAAGGCGGCGGAAGGCCTCGTCATCTGCACGCCGGTCTGGAATTTCGGCTTTCCGGCCATGCTGAAGGGTTATTTCGACCGCGTCTGGCTGCCCGGCGTCTCCTTCGGGTTGAAGGATGGCAAGCTGACGCCGACTTTGCGCCACATCGAAAAACTCGCCGCCGTCATGACCTATGGCGGAACGCCGATGCGGGCCTTTCTCGTCGGCAACCCGCCGAAAAAAATCATCAAGCGCGTCATCCGCGCCCAGATCAAGATCGGCGCGCCGGTGAAATTTCTGGCGCATTACGACATGAACAACTGCACGGACGAGACCCGCGCCGCCTTCCTGGCCAAGGTGAAGAGCGAGATGGAAGCCTTCTGAGACGCGCCGCACTCGCTAAACGTTTATTTAATTTTTACCGGCTATTAATCCTCTCAGATCGAGAGGATAAGCGATGCGTTATGCGTTTTTCATCGCCCTTCTCTTTCTTGCCGGCTGCGGAACCGCGCCGAGCAGGATTGATAACGCGTGCGCCATCTTTGCGCAGCGCGACGGGCTCTTCAACAACTGGGCACGCGATGCCAAGCGCGCATCGCGCGAGTACGGAGTCCCTGTGCCCGTGCTGATGGCCACCATCTACACCGAATCCGGCTTTCGCGCCTATGCGCGGCCGAAGCGGACCTATCTGCTCGGTTTCATTCCCTGGAAACGGCCCTCCTCGGCCTATGGTTATGCCCAGGCGCTCGACGGCACCTGGTCCGCCTACCAGCGCGAGACCGGCCGCTGGGCGGCAAGCCGCACCGATTTCGGCGATGCGATCAAGTTCGTCGGCTGGTATCACAACAAGAGCAACCGGCGAAACGGCATCGCGCTCACCGATACCTATCGGCTCTATCTTGCCTACTACGCCGGCCATGCGGGGTATGAGCGGGGAAGCTTCACCTCCGCGATCCGGGCCGCCGCCCAACGCTCCGCCGGCATTGCCGACCGCTACGAACGGCAGTTGCGCTCCTGCGGCTACTGATTTTTAGGTGCCGGCTCGCGCTATCGCAGAGTCCGGCATCGAATGGTCATACCTTGACGAAGACCCCGCTGCTGCGGGCTTTCCGATCTCCCCATTGTGGGAGAGATGCCCGGCAGGGCAAACGGGGACATCTGAAGATCCCATCGTCCTGATGCCCGCCTCGCAAACCTCAAACCACCTTCGCCGCCGTTACCTCAACCTCGACCAGAAATTCCGGCCGGGTGAACCCGCCGACCACGATCAGCGTCGAGACCGGCTTAGGCTCTGCCGTATACCGGTCGCGCACGGCCATATAGGCCGAGAAGTCCTCGCGCTTCGTCACAAAACCCGAGATGCGGATGACATCAGCAAACGTCATGCCGGCTTCCGCGAGAATGGCCTTGATCGCCTCGAAACAGAGTTCCGCCTGGCCGGTCACATCCGGCGGGATCGTATCATCCGGGGCGATGCCGAGCTGACCGGAGGTGACGAGCAAAGAGGCCCCCGGCGGCACCAGAAGCCCGTGATTATAGGCTCCAAACGGTGTGCGCACGGAGGGCGGGTTGAAAACCTGTTTGTCCGAGTGTGCCATGCCGCCCGCTCCTGATTCTCGCGTTGATGGGAGGAGTATAGCGGCGGCTGGGTGGGTCGGAAGCGGAAACGCTGCAGCAATTGCGGCGCGGCACGGCGGGTCAGACCTTGCCTTCAAGCGTTTCCACTCTTTGCAAGACAGTCCTGACGCTGTCTTCGATCCGGGAGAGCGAATTCTCCAGAACTGTCTGCATGTTGGCGAGCGTGCCACCAAGCGCCATCTTGACCATCAATTCGATGTCATCACGCAGTTCTGTTTCCCGCCGTTCGACCCGCCTGGTTAGATCATAGGTGGCGTTCAACAGCCGCATCATGTCGCCCAGATCCTTCCGCATCAGGCGCATCTCATCCATCTGAAGCTTTGATTGCTTTGCCTGAATCTCGAGACTGATATTGTCCGTGTTCGTGCTGACCCCAGCTCTGTTCAGATCAGATTCAAACCCTTTTGAAATGCACGTTTTTGCGAGAATGGCCCGGGCGCGAGACTGCGGCTACGCCCGAGGGACGATAGCACAGTCTGGCCCGAACTGCATCCGGTTTGGCCCCGTCGGCGAACAGAGGGGGGAAGCCCCCTCACGCCCCGTAGGATGCCAGAAACGCCTTCACCGCCTCGATCTCGTTGCCGCGGATCTCGTGGCCGCCCGGATGCCAGTCCAGCGTGACCTGTGCGCCCTGGGCGGTGAAATAGTCGGCAAGCGACTGCGTCAACGGCACCGGGCAGATCGGATCGCGTTCGCCGGCGGTGATCAGCACGCGGCCCTTACCGGGCCGTGCCTTGGGCTCGAACGGGATCAGCGGATGCATCAGCACGGAGGTGTCGAAGAGGCCCGGTTTTTCGATCAGCACGTTGGCGAGGATGTTGGCGCCATTGGAAAAACCGAGGCCGATCACCGGCCCCGCCGAGGCGGCATCGCGATGAGCGGCGACGAAGCCGGCCATCTTCTCCGTCGCGCGTGCCAGATCCTCGAGATCATAGAGCCCTTCGGCCCGGCGACGGAAGAAGCGGGCGGCACCGTGTTCGGAGACATCGCCGCGCGGCGAAATCACCGTCGCATCCGGCAAAAGCCGGCTCGCGAAATCAAAGAACTGGTTCTCGTCGCCACCGGTACCGTGGAAGGCAAACAGGATGGGGGCGCCCGGTTTGCCCGGGCGCTTGAGGTGGATATAGGCGTCTGTGGTCATGGTCGTCACCTTAGCCTTCCAGCTTTTCCAGATGCTCTTCCAGGTAGGAGCGCAGGTGGGCATGCTGGGTCGGCAATTTCAGCGCTTCACCGAGGTGGGCGGTATCCTCGTCGCGGTCGAAGCCCGGTTCGTTGGTGGCAATTTCGAACAACACGCCGCCCGGCGTGCGGAAATAGATTGCCCAGAAGTAGTCGCGGTCGATCACGGGCGTGACCTGGTAACCCGTGTCCATCAGTGCCTTGCGCACCTTCAACTGCTTTTCGCGGTTTTCGACAGCAAAGGCGATGTGGTGGACCGAGCCGGCGCCGAGGTTGGCACGGGCAATGTTCGGCATTGTTTCGATGTCGATGTAATCGGCACCGTTGCCGCCGGGAATGGCGAGACGGGTGACACCGTCCTTGTGGTCCACCTGCTCGTAGCCCATGAATTTCAGGAGTTCGACGGTTGCCCCTTCATCGCGAAGGCGCATGGAGGCCGAATGAAAGCCGCGGATCGCGTGATCGACATCCACGCCATTGCCGGTCCAGGGCGCGCGCGGATCATCCTTGACTTCGACCAGCGCGAAACCATCACCATCCGGGCCGAAGAAGTTCAGGCGCTTTTCGCCAAACGCCTCATCGGTCTTCATCTCCAGGCTGCCCTTGGCGGCCAGACGATTGCCCCAGTAGGAGATCGAACCCTGCGGCACCGAAAACACCGTAGTGCCGACTTCACCGGTGCCGGGACGGCCCTTGGCGATATGCGGGAACGGGAAGTAGGTCATCACCGAACCCGGCGTGCCGACTTCATCGCCGTAATAGAGGTGATAGACATCCGGCGCGTCGAAATTGACGGTCTTCTTCACCCGGCGAAGGCCGAGCGTATCGGTAAAGAACTGGTTGTTGGTGCGGGCGCTGCCTGCCATCGATGTGACGTGATGCAGGCCTTTGATCTGGTTCAGCATGGCGTGACCCTTTATCCTCAATCTCTGCGGCCCAGTGATCGGTCCGCTTGTCTGGGGTGAAGATGGTGCGTTTTTGGGTCAGCGCATAGAGTGAACAATCAGAACGCATTGTTCACACAATAGCTCTTGCCGTTAGCCATCCAGCCCCGGCGTCGCCGGAAGCTGCCAATCCACCGGCTCGCGGCCATTGGAGACGAGGTAGGCATTCGCCTGGGAGAAGTGCCGGGAACCGAAAAAGCCGTTATGGGCCGACAGCGGGGACGGATGCGGCGCCTTCAACACCAGATGCCGGCGCTGGTCGACGAAGGCCGCCTTCTTTTGGGCATAGGCGCCCCAAAGCATGAAGACGACATGGCTGCACTCGTCGTTCACCGCGCGGATCACGGCATCGGTGAAGCGTTCCCAGCCTTTGCCCTGGTGCGCGGCGGCCCTGCCCTCCTCCACCGTCAGCACGCTGTTCAAGAGCAGCACACCCTGGCGCGCCCAATGCTCCAGAAAGCCGTGCGAAGCCGGAGGAATGCCGAGATCTGCCTGCATTTCCTTGTAGATATTGACGAGCGAGGGCGGAATGCGCACGCCGGGCCGGACACTGAAGCAGAGCCCGTGCGCCTGTCCCGCGCCGTGATAGGGGTCCTGCCCCAGGATCACCACCTTCACGTCCGGCAGAGGCGTCAGGTCGAGCGCGCGAAAATACTCGGCGCCCTTCGGAAAAATGTGCTTTCCGGCCTGCTTCTCCGCGGTCAGGAACTGCCGCAGCGCTGCCATGTAGGGATCGGCAAACTGCGGCGCGAGTGCTTGTTTCCAGGTCTCTTCCAGCTTCACGCCGCTCTCTGCCATGCCGATACGCCCCTCTGTCATTCACCGTTACTGCAGGTGAAAATTCGCCTTCGAATGCCAGTCCCAGGCGGAACGGATGATGTCGTGCAGCGAATATTGCGGCTCCCAGCCGAGCACAGCCTTCGCCTTTTCGTTGTTGGCAACCAGCGTGGTGGAGTCGCCGTCGCGGCGGCCGACATATTCCACCGGGAACGGCTTGCCCGAGACATCCGAAATTGCTGCCAGCAGTTCCTTCACCGTCGTGCCGGTGCCGGTGCCGAGGTTGAGTTCAACCGTCTCGCCGCCGGCCAGCAGGTAGTCGACGGCCCGCACATGCGCGTCCGCCAGGTCGAGCACGTGGATATAATCGCGCACGCAGGTGCCGTCGCGGGTATCGTAGTCGTCGCCGAACACCTTGAATCCCTGACGGCGGCCGAGCGCCGCCTCGATCGCGAGCGGAATGGCATGTGTTTCCGGCGTATGCCATTCGCCGATGCGACCTTCGAAATCGGCACCGGCGGCGTTGAAATAGCGCAGCATCACCGAGCGCAGGCCCTTATAGGTGCCGTAATCCTTCAGCGCCTGTTCGATGATGAATTTGGTGCGGCCATACGGATTGATCGGCGCCTGGGGATGCGTCTCGTCCATCGGCACCTGTTCCGGCAGCCCGTAGGTCGCACAGGTGGAGGAGAAGACGAAGGCCTTGACCCCGGCATCCATCGCCGCCGAGAGAAGCGTCAGCGCACCGATGACATTGTTGTCGTAGAAGGCGACCGGGTTCTTCACCGATTCACCCACTTCGATCAGCGCGGCGAAATGCAAAACGGCATCCGGCTTGTGCTTGGCGAAGACCTCGTCGAGACGCGCCCGGTCGCGGATATCGCCCTCTTCCAGCGGTCCCCATTTGACGAATTCCGCATGGCCGTTGGTGAGGTTGTCGAAGACGATCGGCTGGTAGCCGCGCTCGGCGAGCAGCAGGCAATTGTGCGAACCGATATAGCCGGCACCGCCGACGACGAGGACCTTTTTCTGAGACATGAACCGGCTGCGACTCCCGTTGATTTGCGGGGTGCACTATAACTTCGTCCGCATCAAAGGCCAGCCTGTGCCGTTGTTGAAAACACAACCGCCGTCACGCACCGCCGTCGTCATGTATCACCCCTATCGCCGAAAAAATGGAACTGGAGCGACAGGATAAGGATTTCCCACTCCTGCAGCCTTCCGCTATCATCGCAGACGGCGCATGACGGATGGATCATTGATGACACGATGGGTTTTTCTCGGCCTTGGCTGGTTCTTCGTCGCGCTCGGCATCGTCGGCGCCTTTCTGCCGCTTCTGCCCACCACGCCCTTCCTGCTTTTGGCCGTCGCCTGCTTCACCCGGTCTTCGCCGAGGCTCGAAGCCTGGCTGATGAACCATCCGCGCTTCGGCCCGCCCTTGCAGGATTGGCGGCGGAATGGCGCGATTTCGCGCAAGGCGAAGATCGCAGCGGTCAGCCTGATGGCGGCCAGCTACGCGATCTTCCTGTTCGGCACCTCGCCGCCGCTCTGGCGCGCCCTTCTGGTGCTGGCGATCCTCGCAGGCTCATCGCTCTTCATCGTCACGCGACCGGATGCCGGCGCCTGAACCAGATCACGCTGAGGCAGAGGCCCCATGCCGCGATTGCGGCAGCACGAAGGGAATGTGCGCCGCCGGCATGCGCCCGACAGCACCGGCAATGCCATAGACATTGGCGATGATCTCGTCGCTCAGCGTCTCAACGCACGGGCCTTCCGCCACCACGCGCCCCTTTTGCAGCACGATCACCTGATCGGCGAATTCCGCTGCCAGATTGAGGTCGTGCAGGATGGCGAGCACCATACCGCCCTCATTGGCAAAGGCGCGGGCGGTTTCGAGAACCGCGATCTGGTGGCCAAGGTCGAGGCTTGCGGTCGGCTCGTCGAGGAACAGGCCGCGCGCCAGCCCGCGATCGACCGCACACGGAACCTGGGCGAGCGCCCGGGCAAACTGCACACGCTGCTGCTCGCCGCCCGAAAGCGAGGGATAGCTGCGGCCCTCGAAACCGGCAAGCCCGACCCGCATCAGCGCCTGGCGCGCCTGCACCGTCGGATCGAGAGCCCCTTGCGCCACCGCCCCCATGCGGACGATCTCAAGCGCAGTGAAGGGAAAGGCAAGCTCGCTTGCCTGCGGCAGCACCGCCCGGCGCGCCGCCAGCTGTTGCGGCTGGTAGAGCGAAATCTCCATCCCATCATAGGTGACGCGGCCGGAGCTGACGCCGATCTCGCCGGAGAGCGCTTTCAGCAGCGTGGACTTGCCCGCCCCGTTCGGACCGATGATCACCGTCATCTCCCCCGGCCGAAGTTCGAGCGAGACCTCGTCCAGCAGGCGGCGGCCGGCGCGTTCAACGCTCACGGAATGGGCACGGATCATCGTCAATCTCCCATGCGGCGCGCCCCATGGCGGCCGAGAAGCAGCATCAGGAAAACCGGCGCACCGAAGAGAGCGGTGATGATGCCGATCGGCAGTTCGGCGGGTGCGACGATCGTGCGGGCGACACTGTCGGCCACCAGAAGCAGCGCCCCGCCGCCGATCGCGGAGGCCGGCAGCAGGAACCGGTGCGACGGGCCGATGACGAGGCGCAAGAGATGCGGCACGACGATGCCGACGAAGCCGATCGAGCCGGAGACCGCAACCGTTGCCCCGCAGGCGGCGGCGACGGCGAGGATGACCAACCGCTTCAGCCGCTGCACCGGAATGCCCAAATGAAAGGCCGCCGCATCGCCGAGGATCAGCGCGTCCAGACCACGGGCCACAAAGGGAATGATCGCAAGCACCAGCGCCACGAAAGGAAGGACTGACACGACGCGGCTGAAGGTGGCGCCCCCGAGCGAACCGAGGCTCCAGAAGGTAATGTCGCGCAGTTGGCGGTCATCCGCGACGAAGATGAAAAGTCCCATCATCGCGGCGCTCAACGCGCCGACGGCGATACCGGAGAGGATCAGCGTGGTGGTGTGGGTTCGGCCGCCGCGGGTCGCGATGCGATAGAGCAGCCAGGTGTTGAAGAGCCCGCCGAAGAAGGCCATCATCGGCAGGAAATGGCTGCCAAGCGCCATGGAGACGGGCGCCAGCAGACCGCCGCCCAGAACGATGCCGGCAACGGCAAAGAGGGCGGCACCGGAGGTGACGCCGACCACGCCCGGATCGGCCAGTGGATTGCGGAACAGGCCCTGCATCATCGCACCGGAGATTGCGAGCCCCGCGCCGACCAGAAGTCCGAGCGCCGTGCGCGGCAGGCGCACCGCCTCCAGCACCACACGCTCCTGCAGCGCCAATTGATCGCCGCGACCGGTGAGATAGAGCCACAAATGGGTGAGATCGACACCCGTCGGGCCGCTGCCGAGCGAAATCAGGCAGGCGATGGCGAGCAGGAGCAGAAGAACGACGATGCATAGAACGCCCTGACGCGAGCGGTCGCCGTCGTCTGTTCCGAGACTGAGCCGCAACGCCTCAGACCGCATGGCTCAGAAGCTCCCCGGATAGAGCTGCGAGGCAAGGCTGCGCGCCGCTTCCGGCGTGCGTGGGCCAAAGCCCAAAAGCAATAGGCCATCCATGCGGATGAGAGATTGGGAGGCGGCCGCCGGCGTGGACTGGAAGGCGGGAAGCGCAAACACCTCCTCAGGTTTGACGCCGTGATTGCCGGTGTGCATCACAAGCACGACATCCGGCTTGGCGGCAATCACCGCCTCATCCGTCAGCGGCTTGTAGCCGGTGATACCCTCGGCCGCGTTGACGCCGCCGGCCATCTCGATGATCGCACCCGCTTCCGTGTCCTTGCCGCCAGCCATGATGCGGCCATTGGCGACGGACAAGACGAACAGCACCCGCTTGCGGGGCTGCGGCAGTTTGTTCACCTCGCCCGCCAGCGCCGCCAGATCTGCATCGGTCTTCACCGCCAGGGTTTCCGCCTTGTCGGCGAGACCGACCGCGGCGCCCACATCCCGGATCTTCCTGGCGATCGCGGCACCGTCCGGCGGCGTGTCGATCGTCACCATGGGAATTTCACTCGCCTTCAGGATCGCCAGCGCATCCGGCGGGCCGGCACCATCCTCCGACAGGATCAGGTCCGGCGACTGGCCGAGAATCCCTTCGGGTGACAGCGCGCGCATGTAGCCGATATCCGGCTTCTTCATCACCTCCACCGGAAAGCTGCTGGTCGAATCGCGGGCGATGACCCGGTCGCCAGCACCCAGTGCGTAGAGGATCTCCGTCACCGTGCCGCCGATGGAGACGATCCGTTTGGCGGACGGGTTCGCGGCATCGGACGCCAGCACCGGCGCGACACTCAGACCTCCGCTCACGAGAACCGCCAGAAAACCTGTTTTGAAAACCGTGCGCATCGTCATATCGTTTTGCCTCGACGCCTGAATCTGCGGGACGACAAGCCCTCTCGTCGAGGCTCACCGCTCCCGCATAAAACTGGAGATAATTCATCCGGTTTAGGGCTTTTCAAGAGCCGGGGCAACAGATATCTTGAGAATACCACACCACTTAAAAGAGGATGCTGATCCATGTATATCGCAATGAACCGTTTCCGCGTCGTACCGGGTTTCGAAGAGGCGTTTGAAGAGATGTGGCGCACGCGCGAGCGGCATCTCTCGACGGTGCCGGGCTACCTGGAATTCCACATGCTGAAAGGCCCGAAGCATGAGGACCACACGCTCTATGCCTCGCATACGCTGTGGGAAACCCAGGAGCATTTCACCGCCTGGACGAAATCCGAGCAGTTCCGCGCCGCCCATGCACGCGCCGGCGAGAACAAGGGCAAGGTCGAATACCTCTCCGGCCCCCATTTCGAAGGTTTTGAAGTGATCATTCACGAAGATGCCAAAGGCAACCGCGCGGAGGCTGCATGAGCAGCGTGACGGCTCTTTCCACCGCTCCCGTCGAGCGCCGCGAGCGGGCTCTGGCCGCCCTTGCCGAAAAGCCGGATGGCGTGGTGGAAGCCATTGCCGCCAAGGCAGAGGTAACGCCGGCAGAAGTCCTCGCCATCCTGCCGAAGGGTGCAGCAACAACCGCCGATGTGTCGGAATTCGAAGCGATCTGGACAGAAATGTCCGGCTGGGGCGAGATCCTGTTCATCGTCCATACCGATGACATCGTGCTGGAAGCCACCGGTTCGCTCCCGGCCGGTAGCGAAGGCCACGGCTGGTTCAACATCCATGGCGACAGCCCGATTGGCGGTCATATCCGCAAGGACAACTGCGCCGGCATCACCTTCGTCGACCGTGCCTTTCATGGCCGCCGGTCCTGTTCGGTCTGGTTCATGAACGCCAAGGGCTCGGCCATGTTCAAGGTCTTCGTCAAGCGCGACGAGGCCCGCGAACTGGTGGCGGAGCAGTTGGTAAAGTTCGAAGCATTGCGCGACCGTTACGCCGGCGCATGACGCGTTCGGACGGAGCGGTTTTTGCCGCTCCGTCTCTAGAGCCTCAGCGGCTTAAGACTGCTCGCTCTCCTGCTCGCCACTTTGCAGCAGGGCGGCAAGGGCCGCACAATTCGGATCTTGAACATCGAGAAGCGTCACCGGTGAGGTCCAGCCGACCGAGACGCCGATCACGGTCTTGATCGCCCAGGACGGCTCGTTGGCCGCCCGCTCGATCAGCAGTGGCGCCTGCGTCGTGATGCATTGCTGCACCTGTGTGGCGGCCTGAGCCGACGCATTGACCTGATCGAGACGCGTCTGAACCTCCGCCTGCACGGGGTTGAGCACCGCCATCGTGATGAACCAGGCTGCGATATCGGAAAGCATGTCGTTTATCCTCTGTCGGCGTCAAATGCCGTTTGAAGAGGTCCGACATCGTGAAAGCGCCGATCTTCCACCAGAGGGGCCCGGACCACCGGGTCGAGCTCCATATGGGGATGACGTCGGCCGGTTCAAGATGAAGAGGATGTTATGGTGTTCGATCCGGCAAGCCAGTCACCTCAGCTCTTGGAGGCATGCTCCGGCTTGCCCTTGCGCTTGGTCGCCGCCATGTCGTGCAATTCCTTCTCGGACATGGATTTCTCCATCCCCTTGGAGGCGCCCTGAAGCTCGCTCTTCTTGATCTCGCCGCGCTTGGCGGCAAGGGCCGCTCCCGCCGCTTTCTGTTGTGCCTTGGATTTTGCCGGCATCGGCTGTCTCCCTGGGGTTGGACCTCTCGCCGAACGCGCACGGCGCCACTCTCGTTCCCCCGCGCCTGATGCGGGGTGCGGAACCGGATAGCGGTGCCGGGGGTTGTTGGTGGCAGGCGGCAAATGCCGCGCCGCAGATCATGAAAGGACGAGCCACATGGCCATGAAGGACAATATGGATGCCCGTGAGAAGATGACGGACGAAGGCTCGCGCCGTTTTGCCGAAGACGGGCGGGAACGCGCCGAAGATGCGCTGCATGCACGCGAGGACAACACGAACCTCAAGGCCGTACAGGAAGCCTCCCGGCTAGGCGGCGGTGATACCTATCTCGTCGAAACCGATCTCGAAGATCTGGACGAACGGCTGGATGGAGACGGCGCTGACGGACGCCCGAGCCCGATGGCCAATGCCGACAATCCCGAACGCTGAGCAGGTCACTCCGGCGCCGGCAGCAGGTCTTAGCCCCTGCATTTTGACTAGACGCGATGGCCGCGCCGGGAACCGCAATCTTCCCCCGGCGTTGGGTGGCGTTACTTGCCCTTCCTCACCCAACGCCCCCCGCAGGAGAAGCCCAGCGTGACGATCCCTACCGCCACCTATCGCATTCAGTTCCGCAACGGCATGACCTTCGACCGTGCCGTTGAACTCGTCCCCTACCTGAAGCGGCTCGGCATCAGCCATCTCTACGCTTCGCCGATCTTCACCGCGGCGCCGGATTCGACGCATGGTTATGATGTGGCGGATGCCAACAAGATCGATCCGGAGCTTGGCGGACGCGAGGGTTTCGACCGGCTGTCGGCAGCGCTCAAAGAGGCGGGGCTCGGCCTCATCCTCGACATCGTGCCGAACCACATGGCGGCAGGGCTCGAAAACCGCTGGTGGCGCAGCATCATCGAATGGGGTCGTGACAGCCGTTATGCCCGTTTCTTCGACGTCAACTGGACGAAACGCCTGACCCTGCCCTTTCTGGGCGATGACTTCGTCACGGTTCTTGCTCAGGGCGACCTGACCCTCGTTCTGGATCGCCAGGCCGGCTGTCTGGCGCTCGGCTATTTCGACAGCCATTACCCGCTCTCTCCGTCCACCTATCCGCAGGCATTGGAGGGCATCGCACTTCCGGTGGCAGACGAAATCCGCGCCCTGGCGGCCAAGGCCGACCCCGAGCGGGAAGAGAATTTCCATCAGGCGATGCGGGCGCTCGCGGAAAGTGCCAAGGCCGACCGGCTGGATGCGGCGCTGGCCGAACAGGCGAAGGATCAGCGCCGGCTCCAGGCCCTGCATGAAGCGCAGCCCTATCGGCTGATCTCCTGGCGCGATGCACCACGGGACCTCTCCTACCGCCGTTTCTTCGAGATCACCGGCCTTGCCGGCCTGCGGGTCGAGGATGAGGCCGTGTTTGCCGAAAGTCACCGGCTGATCCTCGATCTCGTGAAGGAGGGCAAGGTGGACGGGTTGCGCATCGACCATGTCGATGGCCTGTCCGATCCCGGCGCCTATCTCGACCGGCTGCGGCTAGAAGTCGGGCCGGATTGTTATCTGACCGTCGAAAAAATCCTGGCGCATGGCGAGCACCTGCCCTCGAGCTGGCCGATTTCCGGCACGACCGGTTACGAATTCATCGCCGCCCTGTCCGACGTGATGCTGGCCCCGGAGACGGTGGAGACCTTTAACCGCCAGTATGCGGACGTGACGGGCAAGCCGGTGGATTTCGGAGCCGAACTGCGCGCCGCCAAGGGGCTGATGGCGGACGTAAACTTCGAGGGTGAAGGCCGCAGGTTGCTAGACCTTGCATCAGAGATTGCCGGCGACGATGCGGATGCACAGACCCTCTCGGAGGACGACCTGCGCCAGGCGCTTCGGGAACTGCTGATCGCCTTCCCGGTCTACCGCACCTATGGCAACGAGATCGGCCTCGCTCTCGCCGACCGCCAGCGGCTGACCGATGTGATGGAGACGGTTGGGCGAAGCCCGAAACCGCCGAAACCGGAGGCTCTGACCTTCCTCGGCCGTATCCTCTTGGGCGATGTGAGGCAGGGCGTCGATGCCACCGCGCGCATGTTCCGCACCCGCTTCCAGCAGTTGACGGGTCCGCTGATGGCGAAATCCATCGAGGACACGCTGTTTTACCGCCTGAACCCGCTGCTGGCGCTGAACGAGGTGGGCTCGGAGCCGCATGGCCGAACATTCGGCCTTGACGCCTTCCATGCCGAGATGAAGGCGCGCCAGGAGAGCCAGCCCGCAGGCTTGTCTGCCACCTCCACGCACGACACGAAACGTGGCGAAGATGCCCGCGCCCGTCTCTATGCCCTGTCGGAAGCTCCGGACCTGTGGCAGGCGGCGCTTGAGGACTGGCGCCGGATGAACGCCAAGGCCGTCGTCTCTCTCAACGACGGTCCCGCTCCGGAGCCGGCCGTCGAATGGCTGATCTACCAGGCGCTGATCGGCGTCTGGCCGGAGGATCTCGGACCGGATGACACCGAGGGCCTGAAGGCCCTCGAGGAGCGTTTCCTCCCCTATCTGGAAAAGTCGTTGCGCGAAGCAAAGCTGCGCACCAGCTGGAACGACCAGAACCAGGGCTATGAGAAGGCGGTCACGGCCTATGCGCAGCACCTGTTTTCGCCAGAGGCCGCGGACTTCCGCCGCGATTTCGTCAGCCGCATGGAAACCGTCTTCCTCGCAGGCGCCGTCAACGGCGTGACGCAGACGCTGATCAAGCTCACCGCCCCCGGCGTGCCGGACATCTATCAGGGCAGCGAAGGCCTGGACCTGAGTCTGGTCGATCCCGACAATCGCCGCATGCCGGATTTTGCCCGCCTGACCGCCGGGCTCGATAGAGAAGCCGACACCTCGGACCCGGCGCTCTGGCTGGACGGTCGGCTGAAGCAGCAGGTGGTCGGCAAAATCCTGCCGCTGCGGCGCGACCATCCGGAGCTGTTCCGGACGGGTGATTACGTGCCGCTGCCGGTCTCGGGTCGGGCGGCAAACCATGTGGTGGCCTTCGGCCGGCGTTTCCAGGACCAACGGATCGTGGTGATCGCGCCGCGGCTGTTGTTCTCCGCCATCCGCGATGCCAAGGCTCTGCCGGAGGCCTCCTTCTGGGCTGGCACCACCGTTTCCCTGACGGAGGTCTTCGGCGGCGGCACCTATCGCGACCTGCTGAGCGACCAGCAGATCGACGCGGGAGCCGAGCTTGCGCTGGAAATCCTGGAGGCTCCCGTCTCGGTGCTCATCAAAGGCTGAACCGCTCAGCGGCCTCTCGTCGTCCGACGGCGAGAGGCCATCGCACCCTTAAGTTCGCTACCGGCTGCAAAACGGCATGAAAAAAGGCGCCGCCGAGGGGGCGAGCGCCTTTTTGTGTTGGGTGTGCTGACGGGATCAGGCGATGCCGACAAAAGACAGAATGGCAACGACGATAACGACGGCGCCTACGAGCCAAACGATGCTGTTCATGAGTCCCTCCTGAATGGGGTTATGGTTTCGCCGCTCAGGCAAAACCGACAAGGTTGAGAACGGCGATGATGATGACGACGGCTCCCACGAGCCAAACGATGCTGTTCATTTTCACGCTCCGAGTTGTTCCGCTTGAAAAACGCAAACCTGCCGCGAAGGTTCCGCCGCCCTCCGCTGGAACCTTCGGCAGATCAGGCGGTTCGGCCGAAGTGCGCGGTCTTTCCGACGACGCGACGGCAAAGGACATTTCATGAGCATCAATCCCGACATGGCGATCCTGAGAGGCGGAGCCGAACCACGCACCGCCCCGTCACGTCCACAGCGCGTCGTCATCATCGGCGCCGGCTTCGGCGGTCTGGCGGTGGCCCGGGCGCTCGGCAACAGTGCGATCGATGTCACCGTCATCGACCGTCGCAATCACAATCTCTTCCAGCCGCTTCTTTATCAGGTGGCCACCGCCGCCCTTTCGCCGGCAGACATTTCCGAGCCGATCCGCCGTTCGCTCGGGCGCTATCGCAACATCAAGGTGATGCTGGCGGAGGTGCACGGCATCGATCCGGTGGCAAAGACCGTGCTGGTCGATCATGGCCTTCCCGTCTCCTACGACCGCCTGGTGATCGCCACCGGCTCCGAATACAATTACTTCGGCCATGATGACTGGCGCGCCGCGGCACCGGGCCTCAAGACCATCCACGAGGCGCGGCTGATCCGCCAGCGCCTGCTGCTTGCCTTCGAGCGTGCCGAACTCTCCACCGACCCGGAGGAGAAGAAGGCGCTCCTCACCAGCGTGATCATCGGCGGCGGGCCGACTGGCGTCGAGATGGCCGGCGCGATTGCCGAGCTTGGCCGCTTCATGATCACCCGCGATTTCCGGAAATTGGCGCCGGAGGATTTTCGTGTGCTGCTGGTGGAGGCCGGCCCGCGTATTCTCGCCGCCTTCCCGGAAAACCTCACTACCTATGCGGCCGCAGAGCTGCAGAAGATGGGCGTCGAGGTGACGACCGGGCAGCGGGTCGATGAGGTGACCCGCGACCGCGTGGTGGCGGGCGGCCAGACCATCCGCACCGGCAACGTCATCTGGGGCGCTGGCGTCAAAGCCTCACCCGCTGCCGGCTGGCTGGGGATCGAAGGCAAGGCCGGCGGGCGCATTCCCGTCGATCCGGACCTGCGCATCACGGGTTTTGCCGACATCTTTTCAATCGGCGACACCGCGCTGGGGCTCGGCGAGGATGGCAAGCCGCTGCCGGCGCTTGCCCAGGTCGCCAAGCAGCAGGGGCAGTTTTTGGGGCACGCGCTGCGGGGAGAGCTTCTGGACGGTCGCAAGCCGGGCGCCTTCCACTTCCACAATCGCGGCAACACCGCCGTCATCGGCCGGCACGCGGCGATCTTCGATTTTGGCCGCTGGCAGCTGAAGGGCCGGCTCGCCTGGCTGCTCTGGGCGCTCGTGCATGTCTATCTGCTCGTCAATTTCGAAAAACGCCTGCTCGTTACCATCCAGTGGATCTGGCGGTATCTCACCCGCCAGCGCGGCGCGCGGCTGATCGATGAAAACGTGGCGTCGGTGCTGCCCGCGACCACCCAACCGGAGTGAAGGAATGAACACCGCCAATCCGCAACTGGAAGGCCTCTATCTCGCCGTCGCGGCCATGAACCGCCTGCTGGTCGAAAAACAGCTTCTGACGCATGAGGAAATCCACGAGACGCTTCTGGAGACCGAGCGCACGGTGCTGCGGGACCCTGAGCCGGCGAGCGTTTCGGACTCGCATCGAAAGGCGGTGGCCTTTCCGATCCGGCTGCTGATCACCGCCAACGAGGCGGCGGAAAAGGGCGCGGAGGTGAATTTCGAGGACCTCGCCCGCCATGTGGGGCGGCATAGCTGAGGGGCGGCGACCGATTTGACGCTGCGATCTTACGGGGCCCGGCCCCTCTGGCTGCCGCCATCTTCCGCACAAAGGGGGAGACCGCACGAAGTTGGGTCTTTGCCCTTTTATGAGAGCTGGTGTGACCTGGAAGCCATACCCCTCCCGTCGGCGAAGCAGCCAATTGATCAAGGTCCATGCCAAGACAAGCGCTTGAGGCAAGCCCCAAGTCCTTGTTCGGATGGCTCAGTTTGTTGAGAGGCCGACCTGCCAACACGCGGCGTCATCCTCGGCCCTGTGTCGAGGATCTATCAAAATCGAATAAAATCAATTATTTGGACATGCTCGGGACAAGCCCGAGCATGACGAAATAGGGCACAAGGCACGTGTCAGCAGTCCGGCCCCTTCCCGTTATGGGAAGAGGTCCTCGTCACCGACCGTCAGATGATCGGCTTGCCGCCGGTGACCGCGATGGTCGCGCCGGATACGTAGCTCGACAGCGGATCGGCGAGCATCACGTAGGCGGTGGCGAGCTCCGCCGGCTGGCCGGGGCGCTGCATCGGCACCTGCTTGCCGAAATTCTTGACCGATTCCTCCGGCAGCGTGGAGGGAATGAGCGGCGTCCAGATCGGGCCCGGCGCCACCGCATTGGCGCGGATGCCCTTTTCCGCCAGCAGCTGGGCGAGACCGGCGGTAAAGTTCTGGATCGCGCCCTTCGTCGTTGCATAGGCGAGCAGCGAGGGGTTCGGGCTGTCGGAATTGATCGAGGCGGTGTTGATGATGGCGCTGCCGGGCTTCATGTGGGCAACGGCGGCCTTCGTCAGGTAGAACATGGCGTGGATGTTGACGCGGAAAGTCAGCTCCCACTCCTCGTCCGGGATCTCCTCGATGGAGGAGAAGGTGGCCTGGTGCGCCGCATTGTTGACCAGGATGTCGATCCCGCCGAGTTCGGACACCGCGGTATCGATCACTTGGCGGCAATGATCGGCCGATTGCAGGTCGCCACGCACCAACACCGCCTTGCGGCCCGCTTCTTCGACAAGACGCTGCGTGTCCTTCGCATCCTCATCCTCGTCCAGATAGGCGATGACGAGATCGGCGCCCTCGCGCGCAAAGGCGATGGCCACCGCACGTCCGATGCCGCTATCGCCGCCGGTGATGACCGCCTTTTTGCCGGCAAGCCTGTCCGAACCACGATAGGACTGCTCGCCGTGATCCGGGACGGGGTTCATCTGCCCGGTGGTGCCAGGCATCGGGATCTTGCCCTGCGGAAACGGCGGCGTCGGATGTTGCTGTGCCATGGAAAACCTCATCTGTTGGAATCGATAGCCCAACTGGAGGCGGAGGCCGATGTTCCCAAATCGGCCATCTTCCGTGGCGCTCTCTCTACGACGTCAATTTCGCCTCCAGCTATTCCGATCACAGCGTTGTCATGCACGACAGGCAATAGTCCTGCAGGAAAGGCCGGACGAGATCGTGCGTCCGGACCTCTTATCCTCTATCGATGGAACGGAATGTGCGGTTCACCCCTTGGGAACAAACCGCACCGCACCCCACGACACTTGAACGCCAATCGACGGACAATCGGACACCATGAGCGACATGCCCCCCGGTCTTGATCTCTTCCACGCCGGGCATCGCACCCGTCTCAAGTGGCATCGCCTGCGCCTCAGCCTCGATGCGCCGCTGTTTTCCGCGGAAACCATGGCGCTCGGTTTTGTCCTCGGCGCCTCCATGGAACTGGATCTGCGCGTGCGCGGCGATGGCGGCTTCGTGGTGCTGCATGATGCGGATCTTTCAGGCGAAACCAGCGGCCAAGGCCTGGTCTGCGAGAGCTCCGGCGAAGCCATCCGGTCTCTTCGCATGCGGGCGGGCGGCACGGCTCCCATCCTGGGTGAAGACCTAGCCTCGCTTCTCACCAAGGCGCATCCGGAGGCGCTTCTGCAGTTCGACATGAAGGACCGGCTGACGACGATCGGCGCGCGCGGGCTCGATCACCTCGCCGAACATTTTTCGAAGGCGGGCGGCTCGATCATCGTCTCGGGCCGCGATCTCGACCTGATCGTCGCAATCAAGAACCGCCTGCCGGAGATCCCTCGCGGCATCGATCCCACCGACAAACTGGTGGACATTCTGGCCACGGGGGACATCGCCGCCGTGGAAGCGGAGCTGACGGCCGATCTTCAGGGACCGACCGAACCGGAGATGATCTACCTCTCCTGGCCGCTGATCCTGAACGCGCATGAGGCGGGTCTCGACCTCATCGGCCTCTGCCACGATGCCGGGCGGACGGTGGATGCCTGGACCTATAACCTGAAGAGGCGACACGCCGGCTTCAGCGATACGGAGTGGCAGCAGTTTTCCACGCTGATGGCGCTGAAGCCAGACCAGATCACCACCGACGAGGCGCCGGCCACGGAGCGGGCCTGGATGGCACGCATCACCCCCGGAAGATGAAGGATGCGCCGACCGCGATCAGCGCAAAGCCGATGGCGTGGTTCCAGGTAAAATTCTCGCCGAGCCAGAACACCGAGAAGCCGGAAAAGACCAGGAGCGTGATCACCTCCTGGATAGTCTTCAACTGCGCCGTCGAATAGACGTCGGAACCGATGCGGTTGGCCGGCACCGCGAGGCAATATTCGAAGAAGGCAATGCCCCAGCTGACGACGATCGCAATCCAGATCGCGGTACTCTTGTGTTTCAGATGCCCGTACCAGGCAAACGTCATGAACACATTCGAGGCAAACAGCATCACGATCGGCCAGACGGCCGCGGGAGAAAGCGAGAAGGGCATGGGCAGGATCTCGAGGTTGAGAAGAAGATGAGGATGATGCTTGCGTTTTTTGCACCGCCTCGCGTCAATCTCAAGGCAGCAAAAAGCCCGGCGTCAACCGGGCTTCAAGGAATGGTGGATAAGCCGAAGCTTCACAGCTCCGGGCAGCCACGCTCGTTGGCGAACGTGATGCGCTGCGGACCACGGCGGGTATAACCTTCGACCACGACACGGCCGGGCGTGACACGGACCACTTCCGGATCCCGCAGGCCGGCTTCGCGGGCGGCGGCACGGGCTTCGCGCTCGCTGCAGCCCCGCGACGGCGGCGGTGGCGGACGGCGGCGGTCGTCGCCGCGATATTCCGGCTGACGCGGATCGCGGATGACCGGGCGAACCCCATCCGGCCCGATGCGCAGTTCAATGTCCTGTGCCCGGACGGGCGACGTCGTTGCAAGACCTGCAACCGTCACGACAAGGGCCAAGCCGGCGGCATGGATCACCTTCAACATGTTTCCTCCTTGGGGCCGCTCTGCTTCGGCACCCGATGTCTCTACGCCCGGCTTGAACGCACAATGCAGATTCGGGTTCCATCACTGTAATCACAGTCAGTGCGGCGGAAAAGTGTCGGCGTGATCTTCCGTCCCCGCAATGACCGTAAATTTATGCAGCCATTCTTTCATTCTTATACGCTGGGTTAACCTTTTGAGCACTTTATCTCAGGTGGGGGCATACCGGGGAATCCACACATCACCGTTCAGTCTTGCCTTCTTCACAAGCGTGCTGCCGGCAGGGGGCCGGAAACGCGCGTTCCTCTGTTTTTGAAGGTCCATTGATGTTAGGTCATCTCGCGATCCGGACAAAAATTCTGTCCGTCATCATCTTTCTTGGTCTCTTTTCCGTCGCCGGCGTTTCTTATGTCAGCAACCAGTTCGACTCCGTAAACGATCGCTACGCGCACTTCATTGCCAACGAGGCATCGGCAGCCGTGTTGGGCGCGCGCTCCTCGGCCGGCATGTGGACAGCCGTCAACGCCATCACCCGCGTCGCACTGAACGATGTCGGCACGCCTGCCTATGACGAAGGCAAGGCTGCCTTTGTCCGCAACCTCGATGGCGCCAAGACGAAGCTCGTCGATATCTCCGCAAAGGTGCCGCAGACAAAACCCGCCTCCGACGAACTGCTCGGCCTGATGGACCAGTTCAAGGCGGTTTACGACAAGGTCGTCGCCGCAAAGGAAGCCGGCAAGAACGATGAGGCGATTGCCCTTGTCCGTTCGCTGGACGCGATGTCAGCGAGCTTCTCCACGAAGTCCGGCGCCAACAACACGACGCTGACCGGCATGGTTGAAGGTGGCGGCAAAGCCATTTCCGCCGAAACCGACGCCGTGATCACCACCAGCATGGCCACTCTGCTGATCGGCATCCTCGCCACGATCGCGATTGCCGTCTACGTCGCCCGCGCCGGCATCACCGCGCCGATGGAACGGCTGCGGTCGCGCATGGCAGCGCTTGCCTCCGGCGACGCCACCTCTCCGGTTGACGGCACCGAGCGCCGCGACGAGATCGGCGCCATGGCCAAGACCGTCGAAGTCTTCCGCGCCAATGCGCTGGAACGCGGCGAGCTGGAAAGCCGGGCCGAAGCGGCGCGCCGCATGACCGAAGAGGAACGCGCTGCCAACGAGGCGCTGAAGGCGGAAGAAGCCGGCACGCTGGCCGAGATTGTCCAGATGCTGGCCAACGGCCTGAAGGCGCTCGCCGATGGCGATCTCTCGCACCGCATCAACCGTCCGTTCACGCCGAAGCTTGACAGCCTGCGCGCCGACTTCAACCACTCGCTCGACAAGCTCGCCCAGGCGATGCAACTCGTCGGCAGCAATGCCCATGCGATCAGCGCTGGTGCGAACGAGATCCGGTCCTCCAGCGACGACCTTGCCCGCCGCACCGAGCAGCAGGCGGCCTCGATCGAGGAAACCGCCGCAGCGCTGGAAGAAATCACCACGACGGTGCGCGACGGTGCCAAGCGCGCCGAGGAAACCCGCCGCCTGGTGGCAACGACCGGCGAAGACGCCCGCCGCTCCGGCGGTGTCGTCCGCTCCGCCGTGGACGCCATGCATGCCATCGAGAAGTCGTCCGGCGAAATCTCCTCGATCATCGGCGTGATCGACGAGATCGCCTTCCAGACGAACCTGCTCGCACTCAACGCCGGTGTCGAAGCCGCCCGCGCCGGGGAAGCCGGCAAGGGTTTTGCGGTCGTTGCACAGGAAGTCCGCGAACTGGCCCAGCGGTCCGCCAAGGCCGCCAAGGAGATCAAGGACCTGATCAACACGTCCAGCTCCCAGGTCGCACACGGCGTCTCTCTCGTCGGCGATACCGGCAAGGCGCTGGAAGGCATCGTCGATCAGGTGCAGCAGATCACCTCGAACGTCCAGGCAATCGCCGAAGCCTACCGCGAACAGTCTGTCGGACTGCAGGAGGTCAACACCGCCGTCAACGCGATCGACCAGGGCACGCAGCAGAACGCGGCCATGGTGGAAGAGGCAACGGCCACCTCGCACCAGCTCTCGACCGAAGCGGCAACCCTGCTGCAGCTTCTCAGCCAGTTCCGCCTGCCCCAGGCCGGTGGACAGGCGCAGGGTTACAGCCGCGCCGCCTGATCGCGATCGCGACAAGACGCCAAGAGAAAAGGCTCCGGTTCCGGGGCCTTTTTTGATGTCCAGGTTCGGAGCTTCGTCAAAGGAGCGACGACCGGTTCAGATATCCAGCGCATCCTTGAGCGCCAGTCCGTCGCGCACGCGGATATCGAGGTCCGCCTCGATATGATCGATATGGTGCAGCATCAGGGCGGCGGCCCGTTCCGCATTCCGGGTTTCCAGCGCCTCCAGGATATCGGCGTGCTCATGATGGCCGCAGCGGGAAACACCCGTGCTGCCGTAGAGCGCTATGACCAGCGAGGAACGCGCCACCAGTTCATCCATGAAGCGCTGCAGGATCTGGTTGCCGGCCACACTGGCGAGCATCAGATGGAAATCGCCTGATGCCTTGATCTCCGCCCGCCGCGCGGCAGGCCCCCGCTCGTTCATGAAGCGGACCTCTTCCTGCAAATGGTGGCGAAAAGCATCGATATCGGCATCGGTGACGCGCTCGACGGCGGACGCCGCGATGCCGGGTTCCAGAAGCCGCCGGGAGGCAAACACCTGGCGTGCTTCTTCCGGCGTCGGATTGGATACAAAAGCGCCCCTGTTTCGTTCCGTCTTGACCAGCCCTTCGAAGGTCAGCATCTGCAGCGCCGCCCGGACGACGGTACGGCTCGCCTCGAACAGATCCCCCACTTCGCTTTCCACCAGCTTCATCCCCGGCGCCAGGCGACGATCGACGATGGCGTTGCGCAAGGCCTCGCGAATGGCCAGAACCCGGTCGTCCGGCACGACATCGAAGGGTGAGATCTTTTCGCTGATGTTCATCGGAAATCCTGCTTCTGTCGTATTTGTACCCCGGGCAAGGTGATTTGCAAGGGCTCGTTGAACCGAAGCGGCCGGATTGAATACGATACGGCCATCACATAGTACACGATCCGCCGATTTCTTGTGCAGTCCCTGCATTGCTTCTGTGCACACCGATGAGGCACTGCCCGCTGATGCGGCATGATCCGGCTGTTTTACCGAAAAAGTCAAACTGGCACGCGGGATGCATGGATATGTTTGCCTCAGGGGAGACATGCATGACGAAAGCCGCAGAGATCGAAATCGCCTCCGTCACCAAGACCTATGGAACGACGACGGCCGTTCACGCGATCAGCCTGAAGATTCCGGCCGGCAGCTATTGCTGCCTTCTCGGGCCCTCCGGCTGCGGCAAGACGACGACGCTCCGGATGATCGCCGGCCATGAGAGCATCACCAGCGGTGACGTTCTGCTCGGCAACAAGAACGTTACCGATCTTGCCCCCGCAGCCCGCGGCACGGCGATGATGTTCCAGTCCTACGCCCTCTTTCCGCACCTCGACCTGATCGACAACGTCGCCTTCAGTCTGAAGATGAAGGGCGTCGATAAGGACACCCGGCGCGCCAAGGCGCTCGACATGCTGAAGCTGATGCAGCTGGAGCCCTATGCGAACCGGCGTCCGGCGCAGCTGTCCGGCGGTCAGCAGCAGCGCGTGGCGCTGGCCCGCGCTTTGATCACCGATCCGGAAGCGCTTCTGCTCGACGAGCCGCTCTCGGCGCTCGATCCCTTCCTGAAGATCCGCATGCGCGCCGAACTCAAGAAGCTGCAAACCTCGCTCGGCATCACCTTCGTCCACGTGACCCACAGCCAGGAAGAGGCGATGGCGCTGGCCGACATCATCGTCGTGATGAATGACGGGCGCATTGAACAGGCCGCTCCGCCGCGTACCGTCTTCGAGCAGCCGGCGACCGCCTTCGTCGCCCGCTTCATGGGCGATCACAACGTGATCTCGGGGCGCGTCACCACCTCCAACATGATGGAGACGGTGCTCTCCGTGCCGTCCGGCGGCAGTTTCTGGGCACCGGCAAGCGGCACGCCCGAGGGAGATCCCATCGACATCGCCATCCGCACCGACCGGGTGAAGATCGGCGAGGCGGCGGAAACCGGTCTCGGTTTTACCGGCACCATCTCCAACATCGAATACCGTGGTTCTTCGGTCAAACTCGTCGCCACCGGCGCCGGCATCGAGGAATTCACGGCCATCCTCAGCGACACGATGTTCTTCGCGACACCCGTCAAGGTGGGCGAAGCCATCCAGCTGTCCTGGGCGCCCGAAGACGTGATCGTTCTCGGCCGGCCCCACTAACCAACAATAACATCCGTGCTGACACACCACAAAAGAGAGGAACATGGCATGACCGATACCAAGAAGACGCCGGCCGGCATCACGCGCCGCAGCCTGCTGAAAACCGCCTCTGCCGCCGCCGGCCTCGCCGCCGGTTCGGGCGCCATCACCGGCTTCCCGACCATCTGGGCCCAGTCGAACATCACGCTGCGCCAGTTCGGCACCGGCGTTTCGAACATCAACGCGATTGCCGAGCAGTGCAAGAAGGACCTCGGCATCACGCTCGAAATGACCGCGACGGACTCGGACGCCGCCGCCCAGCGCGCCGTCACCCAGCCGAACTCCTACGACATCGCCGACATCGAATACTGGATCCTGAAGAAGGTCTACCCGACCGGCGTCATCCAGCCGATGGATGTCAAGAAGCTGAAATATTACGACAAGGTCGTTCCGCTGTTCAAGAACGGCAAGCTGAAGCCGGACAGCGTCATTGCGCAAGGCACCGCCCCGCACACCGTCGGCTACGTCGAAAAGCCGGGCGACAAGGCATTCGCCAAGGGCGAAACCCAGTACTTCACCATGATGCCGACGATCTACAATGCCGACACGCTCGGCATCCGCCCCGACCTCGTCGGCCGCGAGATCACCACCTGGGCCGACATCATGGACCCGGCCTTCAAGGGCAAGACCTCGATCCTCAACATCCCGTCGATCGGCATCATGGATGCCGCGATGATCATGGAAGCCATGGGCAACATCAAGTATGCCGACAAGGGCAACATGACGAAGGCGGAAATCGATGCCACCATCGACTTCCTGATCAAGGCGAAGAAGGCCGGCCAGTTCCGCGCCTTCTGGAAGAGCTTCGATGAGTCGGTCAACCTGATGGCATCGGGCGAAGTCGTCATCCAGTCCATGTGGTCGCCGGCGGTGGCCGCCGTCCGCTCCAAGGGCATCGCCTGCAAATACCAGCCGCTGAAGGAAGGTTACCGCTCCTGGGGCGGTGGTCTCGGCCTCGCTTCGCACCTGAAGGGCGCCCAGCTCGATGCAGCCTACGAATACATCAACTGGTACACCTCCGGCTGGGTCGGTGGCTACCTGAACCGCCAGGGCTACTACTCGGCCTGCATGGAAACCGCCAAGGGCTTCATGAGCGCCGACGAATGGGGCTACTGGATCGAAGGCAAGCCGGCCCAAGGCGAAATCCTCTCGCCGGAAGGCAAGGTGATGGAAAAGGCCGGCGCCGTGCGCGACGGCGGCTCCTTCGAGGACCGCATGGGCAAGGTCGCCTGCTGGAACTCCGTCATGGACGAGGACCGCTACATGGTCCGCCGCTGGAACGAGTTTATCGCGGCGTAAGATCTGCACAAAGGGCGCTCGCCCCTCACCCTAACCCTCTCCCCGCATGCGGGGAGAGGGGACGCGGTTGCGGCAACCAGGTCGGATGTCTCTTCCGTTTATGGGGAGGCAAGGCAGTGCGGCTTTCCTCTTCTCCCCGCTTGCGGGGAGAAGGTCCCGGCAGGGGGATGAGGGGCACCCCTCAACATGACAACATCGGGGCTAGCCTCGGCTGTGGGAGACGAAGATTAATGACGACAGTCCGATTCATAGGCGCAGGCACGCCGAGGCCGAAGCGGGACTTCCGTATCTCGCCGAAGCTCGCCTCCTACCTGCAGGCGACGCCGCTGACGGTGATCCTCGGCTGTTTCCTGGCCCTGCCGCTGTTGATGATCATCGTCGTCAGCTTCTGGGATTACGACTTTGCCCAGATGTATCCCGATTTCCTGATGATGAACTACGAGGAGACGCTGGGCTCCTGGGTCACCTGGCAGACCTATTTCAACACGCTGAGATACGCCTTCATGGTCTGGGCGATCACGCTTGTCCTCGGTTTCTGGGTCGCCTATTTCCTCGCCTTCCACATCCGCACCACCGCCATGCAGATGGTGCTCTTCCTCGTCTGCACCGTGCCCTTCCTCACCTCCAACATCATCCGCATGATCTCCTGGATCCCGGTGCTCGGGCGAAACGGGCTGATCAATTCCGGCCTGGTAAATGCCGGCATCGTCTCCGAACCGGTGGAATGGCTGCTTTATTCGGATTTCGCCGTCGTGCTCGCCATGGTGCATCTCTACACGCTGTTCATGGTGACGCCGATCTTCAACACGCTGATGCGGATCGACAAATCACTGGTGGAGGCGGCGCGGGATGCCGGCGCCACGAGCTGGCAGGTGCTCACCAACGTCATCATCCCGCTCGCCAAACCCGGCATGGCGATCGGCACCATCTTTGTCGTGACCCTGGTGATGGCGGATTTCTCCACCGTGCAGGTCATGTCCGGCGGCCAGAGTGCCTCCGTTGCGCTGATGATGAAGAACCAGATGTCGCTTCTGCAATATCCGGCCGCCGCCGCCAATGCCGTGGTGTTGCTCGTCCTCGTTCTCCTGATGGTCGCGGGCATCCTGCGTATCGTCGATATCCGCAAGGAGCTCTAAGATGTATGCCGACAAGCGCTCCCGCGAATTCTATATCCTCGCTGTCGTCTTTGCCCTTTTCGTGCTGTTTCTCTACGGCCCGCTTTCGGCGATCGTCATCCTCTCCTTTCAGGGCGAAAATGGCGGACTCACCTTTCCGCTGAACGGCGTTTCGCTGCACTGGTTCGCCAACCTCTTCGAAACACAGGCGGTGGGTGATTTCGGCGGCTCCTTCCGCCGCTCACTGGCGCTCGGGTTGATGGTGATGGTCGTGACGGTGGTGGTCTCGCTGCTGGCGGGTCTCGCCTTCCGCCGCAAGTTCGTCGGCGCCACACCGCTCTTCTATCTCTCGGTCGCAAGCCTCGTCGTGCCGTCGATCATCATCTCGCTCGGCATCGGCGTCCTTTTCTCGCAGCTTGGCCTGCAGCCGGCCTGGTATTCGTCCGCCTTCGGCGCGCATCTCACCTGGACGCTGCCCTTCGGCGTGCTGATCATGCTCGCCGTCTTCAACCGCTTTTCGCCCTCCTACGAGGAGGCAGCCCGTGACCTCGGCGCCACCTCCTGGCAGACGTTTCGCCATGTCGTTCTGCCGATGATCGCACCCTCGCTCGTCGGCGTCGGCCTCTTCGGCTTCACGCTCTCCTATGACGAATTCGCCCGGACGCTGATGACGTCCGGCACCTACAACACGCTGCCGCTCGAAATCTACGGCATGACGACGAATGTCACGACGCCGGTGCTGTATGCGCTCGGCACCGTCACCACCGTCTTTTCCTTCCTCGTGATTGCCGGCACGCTCGGCCTCATCGTGGCGCTCAACCGCCGCAGCCAGGCGCGCCGCTGATGCAAATCCTGCTGGTCAACCCGAATACCACGGCCACCATGACGGCAACCGCCGCCGATGCCGCGCGCCGTGTCGCCGCCCCCGGTACCGAGATCATCGCCGCCACCTCCTCCATGGGGCCGGTTTCGATCGAAGGCTATTACGACGAAGCGCTCGCCGTGCCGGGCCTGCTCCTGGAAATCGCCCGTGGCGAAAAGGCCGGCGCACAGGCCGCCATCATCGCCTGTTTCGACGATACCGGCCTTGATGCCGCGCGCGCACTCGCCGGCATTCCGGTCATCGGCATCTGCGAGGCGGCACTTGCCTCCGTCTCCTTCATCGCCCAGCGTATCACCATCGTCACGACGATGGAGCGCTCCCGCCTGCCGTTGGAGCATCTGGTGCATCGCTACGGCATGACGGGCCGCGCAAAAGTGCGCGCCGCCGATATTCCGGTCCTGTCGCTGGAAGATCCGCAGTCGAACGCCCGCGACCGGCTGCGCAACGAGATTGCCGCAGCACTGCGCGAGGACAAGGCGGAAGCGATCGTGCTCGGCTGCGCCGGCATGGCGGACCTGACGGCGGAGCTGCGCCGCGAATTCGGCGTGCCGGTGGTCGATGGCGTGGCGGCGGCGGTGAAGCAGGCCGAAGCCCTGATCACCATGGGACTTTCCACCGCCAAGCGCGGCGCCTATGCCTTTCCCATTTCCAAGCCCTATCACGGGCTGCTGGAACCGTTCGAACCGAAGGCGGTGACCGCATGATGCCAGCCGAGATCCGCCCCCTGACTCTGCCCGAGGTTGAAGAGCTTCTCGGCTGGGCAAAGGCGGAGGGCTGGAATCCGGGTCTGGCGGACGCTGCCCCCTTCCTTGCCGCAGACGAAGGCGGCTTCTTCGGCAGCTTCATCAATGGGCGGATGGTCGCGGGCATTTCCGCCGTCCGCTACGGCACGGATTTCGCCTTCATCGGCCTTTATATCAGCCGCCCGGACTGTCGTGGAAAAGGGTATGGCCGAGCGGTCTGGGATTATGCCATGGCCTCGCTTGATGGCCGCACCATCGGGCTTGACGGCGTGCCGGCCCAGCAGGGCAATTATGCGGCGATGGGTTTTGCGCCCGCCTATCGCACCTGGCGCTGGAGCGGGCGATTTCCGGCGCTCACCAGTGCATCCCGCGATATCGTCACCGTCACGGATGAGCGTCTCCCGGCAATCGATATCCTCGACCGCCGCGCCTTCCCCGCCCCGCGCCAGAATTTTCTGGCGGCATGGCTGAAGCCGCCGCGCATGGCACGCGCGCTGGTGCGGGATGGGACATTCTCAGGTTATGGGGTGCTGCGGCCCTGCCACGAGGGCTTCAAGATCGGCCCGCTGTTTGCGGAGACGCCGCGGGAGGCAGAACAGCTGTTTGCTGCTCTTGCCCGCGAGGCGGGACACGGCCTCATCTCGATCGACGTGCCGGAGGATCAGGCGGAGTTTTCCAACCATCTTGCCGGCTTCGGTTTTACCCGTGGTTTCGATACGGCACGAATGTATCGAGGCGCCCCTCCCCGCCTGGAAGAGCGCCTCGTCTTTGGCGTCACGACACTCGAACTGGGCTGATTACCTCGCAATCAGCACCGGTACCGGAGGGTTCTCCAGCATCGACTGTGTCACGCCGCCGAACACGCGCTCGCGCAGCCGCGAATGGCCATAGGCGCCCATGACGATGAGATCGGCGCCGATCTCGACCGCATGGTTTCTCAAAATATCCTCGACCGGACGACCGCCGCTCGGCAGTTGATCCACGGTCACGTTGACCCCGTGGCGGGCGAGGAAAGCCGCCACATCCGCGCCCGGTTCGCCGCCGCTTGCCTGATACGACGCGTCCGGATCGACGAGGACGACATGCACGCTCTCGGCATTGCTGAGGAAATCGATCGCCTCCCGTGCCGCACGGCCGGCTTCGGCGCGCGAATTCCAGGCAAGCATCACCGTCTTCACCTTCTCCACCGGCCGGTCGGCGCCGGGCAGCAGCAGCATCGGCCGCTGGGCATCGAAGACCGCGCCATCAACGACGGAATTGAGGATGGCCGAAACGGCTCGTGTCTTGTCGCCCATCACCACGAGATCGGTATAGAGGGCCCGGCGGAACACGGTATCGGCCAGGAAGGCCTTTTCGGTGTAATAACGCTCCAGATCGAAGGGAATGCCGGCGGTTTCGCAGGCGGCCTTGGCCTTGTCGGCGGCTTCGTGCAGCGCCTTGATATCCTCGACGCGATTGTCCAGCCAGGCGGTGCCGACCGGATAATCCCCCACCGTCGGCGGAAGCGACAGATCCACCGCCAGCACGGACAGATGCGCGCCGAGCTTCGTCGCTACCTCGATCGCCCGGTGAATGTCGGCCGCCTGATCCTTGCTGCCGATGACGGCTAGAACGGTCTTGAACAACATTGTCTTTCTCCTTGCAACTGCTCGGGCCTGACGGCCGGCTGCAGGCAAACTAGGCGAAGCAGCCCGCGCCCCTCTTGATCTTCGTCAAACTTCGACGAGAAATCTTGCTCAGCCTGCCGTCCAGCGTGCAGCCTGGGCCTCATGCTGATCGGCGCAGGCCTTGGCGTAGAGGCTGAGGATATCGGCCCGCCGGCAAAGCTCCGTGCCGGGCGTCATGACCGCCGCTGCACCCGCCGCAACGCCGAAGCGGAAAGCCTCCCGCATCCCCTGCCCCTGCGACAGCGCCCAGACCATGGCACCGACGAAACTGTCGCCCGCACCGACCGCCGAGCGGACCGGAACGGGGATTGCCGGCATGCGGAACACGCCCTCGGCATGGATCAGCATGGCGCCGTCTGCACCAAGCGTGAGCGCTACGTTCTCGACCGAACCACGCGCGACAAGGTCGCCGGCAAACTGGCTGGCGGCTTCGATGGAGAAACTTTGACCAGCGAGTTTCTCCAACTCGCTGAGACTGGGTTTGAACAGAAAGATGCCGCCCTCGTCCAGGGCCGCCGAGAGAACATCGCCGGAGGCATCCAGCACGAAGCGCGCACCGGTGCGCCGCGCGATCCTTGCCATGCGGGCATAGGTCTCCGCCGCAAGACCGCGCGGCAGGCTGCCGCTCGCCACGACAAAACGCGCCGGATGGGTCTCGAGAAAATCGAGCAGCGGCTGAAGCTCAGCCTCGCTGACGAGCGGTCCTTCGGGCACGAAACGATATTCCTGGCCGGTCTGCTGCTCGTAGACCATGAAGGCGATCCGCACATCGCCAGCCATCGGGAAGACGTGCACGCCGACAGGCAGCGCCTTTAACCCCGCCTCCAGAATGGTGCCGCTCGCGCCCCCGGAGAGCACCAGCGCATCCACAGCGCCACCGAGTTCCGCCACGACACGGGCCACATTGATGCCGCCGCCGCCAACATCGTGGCGCTGGTTGCGCACCCGCATCTTGTGGGTGGGCACGACCCGGTCCACCTCGTTCGACAGATCAAGTGTCGGATTGAGCGTAATGCACAGGATATCGGACATGCGCGCGCCTTTCAAAAACCAGCCTGCATCGCAGGATCAGGAACCGGGCAGCTTGGATGAAGCCGCCCATCCTTACATGGCTAACACGCAGGCACATGTTTTGTTTGATCCAGCGCAGCCGGATGACGGAATGAGGCACGGCCGGCGCTCGAACCGGCTGCCGCCATGCTGCAGTGCGAAAAGGTCAATAGACCGGATACATGCCCCAGAAAAAGCTTTCGGACGGCTCGACCGACCGCTCATCGTGCTTGACCTCATCCGCCTCCGGACGGGGTTCGTCTGTCGGCTGTGGTACGGCCGGCTGCTGACGCAGCATTGATCGTTCCGACAGACCGAAGAGATCGAAACCAAACAGAGTCAAACCACCAATCATAGTCGCAACTCCCAGTTTGATGGACATCCTGTACACGAAAGAGTGTCGTCTGACTTGCCACGTCCGTCAAGATCAACGGGGGAAATGCTTTGCCACGGCTTTGCCGGACCTGAGCATGACTTTCTCCGATCCTTGAGGCGGTCGAAATGCGCAATCAGAACGGGCGCGACGACTTATCCGACATCAAATGGTACGCAACAGGACCAAAAAACGCGTCTCAGGGCAACAAAATGGCGCCGCGGAGGCAGCGTGGGGCGATTGCTCTTTGACTCTTCAAAATTCAGGCCTATCTATGGTGCGCTGCGGCATGCGTTTATCAGCACCGCAACATCCTTTGCTGCTGATGCTTCATTTTCCGACTTCGGTCGGCACACCCAAAGGAGTGATCCATGACCATCTCTCAGACTGATTTCGATACAAAGAACTCCGTTTCCATTGCCTCGACCATTGCAGATGCACGACGCACCGCCGGCTATAGCCTGGAGGATCTCGCCATTGCCTGCGGATTGACCGTGCAGGAACTGGAAGTGATCGAGACCGGAGCGGATCTCGATCCCAGCCGTCTCCAGCGCGTGGCAGCAGCCCTCAAGCTGCGCTCGCTGACCATCTGATCCCAAGACCGGCAGGAGCGGGCAAAGGCCCGCTCTCGCACCTCCTCGACAGGGCTCTCCTTTGACACCTGCCGATGGCGCGCATGAAAAAAGGCGCTCCGGAAACCCGTGCGCCTTGTCGACCTGCCAAACTTTTCAAGCAGAAGACTGGAGTGGTAGCGGGGGGCGGACTTGAACCGCCGACCTTGGGGTTATGAATCCCACGCTCTAACCACCTGAGCTACCCCGCCACACCGCGCTTCGGTCCGCTTTCAAAAAGCGTCTCCGTCCGGCGCGATGGGGGGCTTATAGAGTGATGCTCAGACCAAAGTCAAGCACGCTTGCGTCAAAAAACTGTCGCTTTTCCGCAAGCTTGGAGAGAGGCGGCCTCAAGCTGCGACCGGTGTCGCAAGAAGTGCCTTCAGCGAGGCTTCCGCCTCCGCGGCGCGTTCCGAACGCTCGATGAAACCGCCGCCCCAGACGCGTGCATCGGCCCCTTCCGCCGAATAGAGCACGCAGGCCTGGCCCGATGCCACGCCCGCTTCGCCGATCGCAAGATCGACATAGATGCCCTTCTCGTCGGCAAAAAGCGTTGCCGGTGTCGGCGGACGGGTGGAACGCACCTTGGCGAAGCAGGCGAAACCCTGGCCCGCATCGTCTGCCAAGGCCCGGTCGCCGATCCAGTTCATGTCGCGCAGATAGACGCGGTGCGTATCGAGCGCCTCCTTCGGCCCGACGATGACACGGCGCGAGCGGGCGTCGAGATAGACGACGTAGAGCGGCTCGCCGGTGGCGACGCCCAGCCCCTTCCGCTGGCCGATCGTATAATGCACGATGCCTTCATGGCGACCGAGCACACGGCCATCGAGGTGCACGATCTCGCCGGCGAGCGCCGCATTCGGCTTCACCTTGCTGATGATGTCGGCATACTTTCCCTGCGGCACGAAGCAGATGTCCTGGCTGTCGGCCTTCTTGGCGACAACGAGCCCCATCTCCTCGGCAAGCAGCCGCACCTCGGCCTTCGACATGCCGCCGAGCGGGAAGCGCAGGTAATCGATCTGCTCCTGCGTGGTGGCAAACAGGAACCAGCTCTGGTCACGATCCGCATCGATCGGCCGGTAAAGCGCGCGGCGGTTCGGGTTGTCGACGGACGGATTGCGGCTGGAGCGGATATAATGGCCGGTTGCCAGCGCATCGGCGCCGAGCTCGCGGGCGGTCGCCAGAAGATCGGCGAACTTGACCGTCTGGTTGCAGGCCACGCAAGGCACCGGCGTTTCGCCCATGGCATAGGCTTCGGCAAACGGATTGATCACCGTTTCGCGGAACCGCTTTTCGTAGTCCAGAACGTAATGCGGAATGCCGAGCGTTTCCGAGACACGTCGCGCATCTTCGATATCCTGGCCGGCGCAGCAGGAACCGGCGCGGTGCACGGCCGCGCCATGATCGTAAAGCTGCAGCGTGATGCCGAGCACGTCATAGCCCTGGCGTTTCAGGAGCCCGGCCACCACTGAGGAATCGACGCCGCCCGACATGGCAACGACAATGCGCGTATCTTCCGGCTTCTTGTCAAAATCCAGCGTATTCACAGGAACTCTCTCGCTCGACACTGCCGCGCAACAACCAGCGCCGGCTCAAGCTCATTCTCGGTGGGCGGGGTCGGCCGCCCTTCATCTGAACCGCGGATATAGAAAGGACGCGACCAAAACGCAAGGTTTTCGGCATTTGCTCCGCTCAGTGACGGATCACGACTGCATCACCCGGGTAGCGCCGTCGCTCGCCGGCTGGGTGCGAAGCTCCTGGCCTTCGGCAAGCTCGGCCCGCACCTTGGGCAGCGAGGCCGGATAGTCCTGCTGGATGAAGGCAATCAGTTTTTCGCGCACCTCGCAGCGCAGATCGAACGCCTTGCCGGCATCGCTGGCGGAGACGAGGATGCGCACCTCCATCACGGCTTCGCGGAAATCGGTCACGGCGACATTCACCACCTGCCGGTCCCAAAGGGCGGAAGCGGCAGCAATCTCCTCGACCTTGCGACGGACGTCTGCGACGGGAACGGTATAATCCAGGTAGATCATCACGGTGCCGATCAGCGATGCGCCCTCCCGGGTCCAGTTCTGGAACGGCTTTTCGATGAAATAGCCGAGCGGCAGGATGAGGCGGCGCCAGTCCCAGAGTTTGACGACCACATAGGTCGAGGTGATTTCCTCCACCTTGCCCCACTCGCCTTCCACCAGCAGCGCGTCATCGATGCGGATCGGCTGGGTGATCGCCAGCTGAATGCCGGCGAACAGGTTCTTCAAAACCGGTTGAAGCGCCAGGCCAAGCACGATGCCGGCCACACCGGCAGACGCCATCAACGAGACGCCGTATTGACGCACCGCCGGAAACGTCATCAGCGCTGCCGACAGCGTAAACGCAATGATCAGCGTTGCCGCCACCCGTTCCATGATCCGCGACTGCGTGACATGTTTGCGCGCAAGCAGATTGTCTTCCGCGTCAAGCTTGAAACGCCTGAGGTAGACGGTGGTCCAGATATGCAGCGTGGTACGGGCCATCCAGCCGACGAGCACGATGAAACACAAAAGCAGGACATGCCGCAGAATACCGGTCTCACTGTCGCTGAGCGGCGCGATGGAGACGGCCGGCGCCATGACCCAGGTGACGATCGCAAGACGGAGCGGTCGCTCGGTGCGCGAGACCAGTGAGCGCCAGAAGAGATCGCGATTGGCGACGATGCGGGTCAGCAGCCGAAAGACTAAGCGGTGGATCAGCCAGCCGATCAAGACGGCGGCAATCAGCGTCATCATGCTCAGCAGCCAGTCGGGCAGCCAGCGGATCACCAGCTCGATTGTGTTTTCCAGACGTTGTTCCATGCGGCATGAATTAGGGTGCAATGCAGCAAGGAAAAGAGAACGGTGCTGACAAAAGGGTGAAGACACCGGCAACCGCCGTGGCAGAAAACCGTTGGGTCAAAGAAGGAGACCCCGCAATGACCGATGATCCGCACGACCTCTCCCGCTTTCTTTCCGCCCAGCAGCCGGTTTATGCGCAAGCGCTGCAGGAACTGAAGGATGGGCGCAAGCGCTCCCACTGGATGTGGTTCATCTTTCCGCAGATCCGGGGACTTGGTCATTCTCCGATGGCGGAGCGTTATGCGATCGTCAGTCGGGCGGAGGCCGAAGCCTATCTTGTCCATCCCCTGCTTGGAAAACGGCTTCTGGACTGCACCGACGCCATGCTGATCCATAAGCACCGCTCGGCGCATGCCATCCTCGGCTCGCCGGACGATCTCAAATTCCGCTCGTCGATGACACTGTTTGATGCGGTCAGCAAAAAGGGCTCAGCCTTTGGCCAAGCCCTTCTGCAATTTTATGATGGACAACCGGACGAAGCGACGCGCGCCCGGCTGTGACACTCAATCCGTGCCCTGGATGGCGGAGAGCTTCCACTCGCCGCCCGGCGCGCGCACGAAAGTCCAGATCTCGGTGCTTTCGCTCGCGGTTTCGGCATTGCCCTGCACCAGCTTGCCGGAGTTGCGGTTCAGCATGACGTCGATGCTTTCGTAGCGCAGCGCGACCGTGGCAAACTCCTTGCCGTCTTCGCGCCAGGCTTCAGCCAGATCACCCTGCAGCAGCTTCACGTCCTTCACCTCGTTGCGCAGGCCCTGGGTGGCGTTTTCACCCAGTTCTTCCGCGAGATAGGACATGGCTTCCGGCGTAGCGAGCGCGCGCAGCTTGGCGTAATCCTCGGCACCGTAGGCCGTCTGCACCTCGGTCAGCAGGCGCTCGAAGGCATCCAGATCCGCCGACGTGATGCCGATCTCGTCGGTCACGCCCGGCGCGCGCGGCTTGGTGGCAGCGGCTGCCGCCGCACCACCGGCCATCGAGCCCATCTGCGGGATCTTGAAACCGGACCCTTGCGCGTTCGGGGCCTGATAGGCATTGCGGCCCATGCCGCTGGCCGACTGGGCCGCCGGCTGCGAACGACGGGCGAACAGGCGCATCAGCAGGAAGATCGCGCCGCCGATCAGAAGCATCTGGAACATCAGGCCGAGCATGCCGGCAAGACCGCCAAAGCCATGGCCCATCAGCATGCCGAACAGGCCGCCGAGGAAAAGTCCGCCCAGAATGCCGCCCGCAAGACCGCCGAAGAGGCCGCGGCGCTGCTGCGGCTGGGCCGCGTTTTGCGGGCGCGCTGCATTCTGTGCTGCCGGATTTGTCGCCTGGTTCGGCGTCATCGTGCGCTGGATCGGGGCAGCCGGAGCCGGCGCCGTGCTGGTGGCGGGCGGCGCTGCAAACGTGCGCGTGCCGCGGCTGCCGAAACCACTCGAGCCGGCGCGGCGCGCCTCGGCATAGTCAACGGCAGCCAGAGACACCACCATCCCGATCGCCAACACCGATGCAGCATGCTTGAAGCGCCGAAGCGTCGAAAACATTTCTCTCTCCTCACAGTTCCGCTTTCCGCGGGTTATGGCTCCCATATAGCGATCAACGGTTGATGCTTTTAGGGGTTCGATCCGATTTTTCGGAATTGTGAGAAAAGTTGACCGGGAAACGGTGCCTTCCCAACCGGAAGCGACACGAAAAAGCCCGGCGCGAGGTTTCGCGCCGGGCTTTTCAAGTCTTGGGAGAGGTCGATCCCAATCAATCGACGTTGAAGGTCAGCGGCTTGGCCTGCTTGATCGCCGGATTGGCGGTCAGCTGGTCCAGAACCGCCTTGTCCACCTGGCCGTCAACATAGAGAAGCGCGATCGCATCGCCGGCTTCCTTTTCCCGGCCGAGCTGGAAGTTCGCGATGTTGACACCGGCATTGCCGAGGGTCGTGCCCATGAAGCCGATCATGCCCGGAACGTCGGTGTTGGAGATGTAGATCATGTTCTGACCGACATCCGCATCCAGGTTGATGCCCTTGATCTGGATGAAGCGCGGCTTGCCGTCGGAGAACACGGTACCGGCCACCGAGCGCGTCTGCTTCTCGGTCGTCACCGTCAGCTTGATGTAGCCGTCATAGACACCGGTCTTGTCGCGCTTGACCTCGGAAAGCACGATGCCCTTTTCCTTGATCATGATCGGCGCCGAAACCATGTTCACATCCGACACCTGGTTGCGGATGAGGCCGGCGAGCAGCGCCGAGGTGAGCGCCTTGGTGTTCATGGTGGCGGTGACGCCATCGTAGAGGATTTCGATCGCCTTGATCGGGTTCTCCGTCACCTGGCCGGCAAACGAACCCAGCACATCCGCCAGACGGATGAACGGCTTCAGGATCGGCGCTTCTTCCGCGGTGATCGAGGGCATGTTGATGGCGTTGGAAACGGCACCCTTAACCAGGTAGTCCGCCATCTGCTCGGCCACCTGCAGCGCCACGTTTTCCTGGGCTTCCGTCGTGGAGGCGCCAAGATGCGGGGTGCAGACGACGTTCGGCAGGCCGAAGAGCGGGCTTTCGGTGGCGGGCTCGACCTCGAACACGTCAAAGGCGGCACCGGCGACATGGCCGGACTTGATCGCTTCGGCGAGTGCTGCCTCATCAACCAGGCCACCACGGGCGCAGTTGACGATGCGCACGCCCGGCTTCGTCTTGGCGAGAGCCTCCTTGTTGAGGATTCCGCGGGTCTTGTCGGTCATCGGCACGTGCAGCGTGATGAAATCGGCCTTCGCCAGCAGTTCGTCCAGCTCGACCTTGGTAACACCCATTTCCTGGGCGCGCTCGGCCGACAGGAAGGGGTCATAGGCCAGAACATGCATCTTCAGCCCGATGGCGCGCGAGCAGACGATGGAGCCGATATTGCCGGCGCCGATGACGCCGAGCGTCTTGCCGGTGATTTCGACACCCATGAACTTCGACTTTTCCCACTTGCCGGCCTGGGTCGAGGAATCGGCAGCCGGGATCTGGCGGGCAACGGCAAACATCAGCGCGATGGCATGTTCGGCCGTCGTGATGGAGTTGCCGAACGGCGTGTTCATCACGATGATACCGCGCTTCGAGGCAGCCGGGATATCGACGTTGTCGACGCCGATACCGGCGCGGCCGACAACCTTCAGGTTTGTGGCAGCAGCAATCAGCTTTTCGGTGACCTTGGTCGCCGAGCGGATGGCAAGACCGTCGTAATTGCCGATGATTTCGGCAAGCTTGTCCTTGTCCTTGCCGAGCTTTGGCTGGAAATCGACTTCGACGCCGCGATCGCGGAAGATCTGGACGGCGGTTTCCGACAGTTCGTCGGACACGAGAACGCGAGGTGCCATGGTATGGGCTCCTTAAAGGGGTTCAGGCTGAAACCGTTCCGCCGTCATGCTCGGGCTTGTCCCGAGCATCTACGACCGATCGGTCTTGTTTATGGGATAAGATCCTCGGCACAAGGCCGAGGATGACGATGTCATGCGTTGAAAAAGGATCAGGCGGCGGCCTTGGCGAGCGCTGCCTTCTGGGTCTCAAAAGCCCAGATCAGCCACGGCATGAGGGCCTGCATGTCGGCGGTCTCGATGGTCGCACCGGCCCAGATGCGAAGGCCGGACGGCGCATCGCGGTAGGCGCCGATATCGAGCGCGACATTTTCCTTTTCGAGCAGCGCAACGACGCCCTTGGCAAAGGCTGCTTGGCTGTCGGCATCGAGTGCCACCACGTCCGCATCGACGATCTTGAGGCAGACCGAAGTGTTGGAACGGGTTGCCGGATCGACGGCCAGGTTGGCGATCCAGTCATTGGCATCGACGAAATCGAAGATGACCTTGGCATTGGCATCGGCCCGGGCGATCAGAGCCTCGAGGCCGCCGATCGACTTTGCCCAGTTCAGGGCATCGATATAGTCCTCGACGCAGAGCATGGAGGGCGTATTGATCGTCTCGCCGACGAAGATGCCTTCGATCAGCTTGCCGCCGGAGGTCATGCGGAAAATCTTCGGCAGCGGCCAGGCCGGAACATAGGTCGTCAGGCGCTCGACGGCACGCGGGGAGAGAATGATCACGCCGTGACCGCCCTCGCCGCCCAGAACCTTCTGCCAGGAGAAGGTCACGACGTCGAGCTTGGAGAAATCCATGTCCTGCGCGAACGCAGCCGAGGTGGCGTCGCAGATCGTCAGGCCCTTGCGGTCCGCCGGGATGAAATCGGCGTTCGGCACGCGCACGCCAGACGTCGTGCCGTTCCAGGTGAAGACGACGTCGCGGTCAAAATCGACCTGGGTCAGATCCGGCAGCAGGCCGTAATCGGCATTGAACTTGCGGACATCAGTAAGCTTCAGCTGCTTCACCACATCGGTGACCCAGCCGGCACCAAAGCTTTCCCAGGAGAGCATGTCCACGCCACGTTCGCCGAGCAGCGACCACATGGCCATTTCGACGGCGCCCGTATCGGAGGCCGGCACGATGCCGATGCGGTAATCCGTCGGCACGTTCAGAATTTCACGGGTAAGATCGATGGCCTGCTTCAGCTTCGTCTTGCCAACCTTGGCACGGTGCGAACGACCGAGCGGGGCATCAGAGAGAGCATCGAGCGTCCAACCGGGGCGCTTCGAGCAAGGGCCAGAAGAGAAATGGGTATTGTTCGGACGTACGTCCGGCTTCGCGATGTTCGCCATCTTGGCTATCCTTCCAGATAGAAAGCCCTTCGTTGGGGAAGGGTGTCCCGCCGTCGGTGTTAGTGGAACAGACCGATTTGGTCAAGTCGCAACCGGGACCGTCACTGTCTTTTTTGCGCAGGTCGCTGCAACGATCAAAAACTTGACCTGAATCAACAACAATAGATCGTGATTTTGTAGGATCAGGTATCGGCTGCGGGAACACCGATGCGGGCACGCGCGCCGGAAGAATGTCCGGAAGCAGGGAACGTGCGGACGAGACCCTATGACGAAACTATATTTGAACGCAAAGGATTACCCATCATGGCCATGAACACCACATTCACCACGCAAACGCAGACCACCGAAAACGGTCGGTTCTACTTGCCGTTCCTCGCCGGCTTCTATGAAAAGATTGCACAACCCTTCGCCTGGACTGCGTTCCGTGTCGCGATCGGCGGCATGCTGATGATCGAAGGCTATCCGAAAATCATGGCGCCGATGGCGCAGGTCGGCTTCGTCGAAAACCTCGGCTTCCATCCCGGCTGGCTGTGGTCGCCGACCCTGGCTGCCATGCAGTTCTTCGGCGGCGCATTGATTGCGCTTGGCCTCTTCACCCGCCCGGTCGCGCTCGCCAACGCTGTGATGCTGACAATCACACTGTGGTTCCACTTTGCCTATCCTTACGGCCACGCGTTCCTGACGAGCGACGGCATCGCGGCACTGAAGGCCGGCAGCCCATTCTTCACTCCCGAAGGGGCGAAGCGGCTGATGGATGGCGGCGTAACATTCCTGGAGCAGGTGCAGACGAAAGCGGAACTTGCCTCGCTCTTCTGGACAGGCGGCGCCTTCTTCTTTGCCGCCCATGGCGGCGGTGCCTGGTCAGTGGACAAGCTCTTGATGAAGCGCGAATTCTGATCCGACAGGGGATGAACGACACATGCAGAAAGGCCGCCCGAAAACTCCGGGCGGCCTTTCTGCTGTCTGGCAGATCTTACTTGTAGATGATCGGCGCCGGTGCCGGCTCTTCCGGAACGTAAGGCGTTGCGCAGCCGCCGAAGGTGTAACGGGCACCCACGCGTGCTTCGTGGACGTCGAAGCCCTTGTCGAAGCCCGGGCCGCCGTTCTGGGCGTAGCCGAACATGTCGCCGCCCTGGACGTGGCGATAACGATAACCGACATCCGCCTTCAGGTTGCAGGTGACATCGATCGTCGCACCGGCCATCAGAGCGTAGGTGAAGCGCCAGCTGCCCTTACCGCCGTGCTCGACGGTGGAATCGCAGCCCGAGCCATTGTCGGCGCAGGAGGTGTTGCGCAGCTTGTCCCACTTCACATAGGTGCCACCGAGACCGCCGCCGACATAAGGCGTGATGTAGCCATAGGTGCCGAGATCGACATAGGCGTTGGCGAGCAGGCTGTAGGCGCGCATGCTGGACGTGTCACGCGAGGTGCAGGGACCAACGCAAGCGCCGAACGATGCGCCGCTGCCCTTCGTCGAGCCTTCGAAATCGGTCTTGTTCAGGTAGTCGAAGGTCAGATCGGTGCGCAGATAGCTGTTGACCTGGTACCCCACACCGACGCCGAGCGTCAGACCGTCACGCAGCTTGGCAGTGTGAAAATCCGCCTTGGAGCCCGTATAATTGCCCTGGTAGAAATTCGCCCCGTCGAAATCGGTGAAACCGTAGCCGATATCGCCGCGCAGGTACCACCCGCTGGACGATTGCTGGACGGCGACTTCCGGAACATCATTGTAGATCGGTTCAGGCTGCGGCTGATAAAGGTCTGCCGAGTGCGCCGCGCTCGCTGCCAAGGCAATAGCAAGCGCGCCCATCAAGGTCTTGTTCATGGCTCCAACTCCAGGTTCGAAATGTGCGGCGCGCGAAGCGACGGTCGTCCTCAAATCTGAAGGTGATCATTAACGATAAAGGTTAAGGAGCACTTAAGGATAACAACCCGTAAAGGTTGAGCGCATCATTGTACGGCGCATGACGATCGAAAGACGAAAAAGGCCCGCACGCGGCGGGCCTTCGTCAGACATGTTTGGTTCAACGGCCGTCCTGCAGCGCTCAGGCGGCGGTGCGCACGTTCGAGATCGCACCAACGAGATCACCGACGATCCGTTCGATCTGGGCGCGGTCGTCACCTTCCGCCATCACCCGGATGAGCGGTTCGGTGCCGGAGGGACGGATGACGAGCCGCCCCCTCGCCCCAAGCTCCGCTTCCGCGCTCTCGATCGCCTGGCGCACGATGATATCCTCCAGCGGCTTTCCGCCGCCGATGCGGACATTGCGCAGAAGCTGCGGCACGGGCTCGAAGCGACGGCAGACCTCGCTGACCGAGAGACCCAGCCGCTTGACGCGGGCAAGAATCTGCAGCGCCGCAACAAGGCCGTCCCCGGTCGTGCCAAAATCAGACAGAACGAGGTGGCCGGACTGTTCGCCGCCGACATTGAAATCATGGTTGCGCATGTGCTCGACCACATAACGGTCGCCGACCTTGGTGCGCGCCAGTGTCAGGCCCTTGCCGTGCAGGAACCGCTCAAGCCCGAGGTTCGACATGACCGTTGCGACGATGCCGCCGCCCCGCAGCTTCTCGTCCTCGGCCCAGCTTTCGGCTATCACCGCCATCAACTGGTCGCCGTCGATAATGGCCCCGTTCTCATCGACAATGATGACGCGGTCGGCATCGCCATCGAGCGCGATGCCGATATCGGCCCGCACCTCATGCACCTTATTGCGGAGCGCCTCCGGGCTCGTCGAACCGCAGTCGAGGTTGATGTTCGTGCCGTTCGGCGTATTGCCGATGGTGACGACGTCGGCGCCGAGTTCCCACAGCGCTGCCGGTGCCACCTTGTAGGCCGCGCCATTGGCGCAGTCGATGGCGATCCTCAGACCCGACAGCGTGACGTCACGCGGCAGGGTGCGCTTGACGAATTCGATGTAGCGATAGATGTCGCCATCGACGCGCTTGGCCCGACCGATCTCGCTCGGCTTGGCGAGCTGCGAATAAAGATCCTTGTCGAGAAGCTCCTCGATCTCCAGCTCCAGCTCATCCGACAGCTTGTAGCCGTCGGGACCGAACAGCTTGATGCCGTTATCGGCAAACGGATTGTGCGAGGCCGAAATCATCACGCCGATATCGGCGCGCAGCGACCGGGTCAGCATGGCAACGGCCGGCGTCGGGATCGGACCCAGCAGGAAGACATCGAGACCGGCGGCAGTGAAGCCGGCCACCAGCGCATTCTCCAGCATGTAGCCGGACAGGCGCGTATCCTTGCCGATGACGACGCGATGGCGATGGTTGCCGCGCCGGAAGATGGTCCCCACCGCGATCCCCACCCGCATGGCGAGGTCCGGGGTCATGGGGAAAACGTTCGACTGTCCGCGAATGCCATCCGTGCCAAAGTAACGACGTGCCATACGTGCTCCTTGCGTGCTGCGCGCTCTTCATCGCGCGTCTTGTTTTGACGTCAGCCGGCACCATCGCGCCAGCATCCATGCTCGCTCTTGCCACAGAAACTCCGGGCCAGCATCTAAATTACCGTCAAAATCGATTATATCCCGTTACCGACGTTGCAATCTTTGCTGAAGATCAAGACGCAAAAGGCCGCCGGGTTGCCCCGACGGCCCTGATGTTCAGAAGGAGACAGGTCTCAGTGCGGCTGGGGTTCCAGCCCGCTTTCCGGCTCTCCGTCGCTCTTCGGCTCGTCCCGCTTGGGGCCGGCCTTCGGTACGGCGGATCCGCGGGCCGTCGGCGTGTCGTCGCCGGCATCGCGGGAGGGCTTTTCGCCCCTCAGCAACGCCTTGATTTCCTCACCGGACAGCGTCTCGTATTCGAGAAGACCTTCCGCCAGCGTGACGAACTCGTCGTGCTTTTCGGTCAGGATCCGGCGCGCCTCGGTATAGGCCTCGTCGATGAGGCGGCGGACTTCCGTGTCGATCTTCTGGGCCGTGGCTTCAGAAACGTTCTTCGACTGCGACACCGAATGGCCGAGGAAGACCTCCTGCTGGTTCTCGCCGTAGGCAACCTGGCCGAGGATATCGGAAAAGCCCCACTGGGTCACCATGGCGCGGGCGAGCTTCGTGGCCTGCTCGATATCCGAGGAGGCACCGGAGGTGATGTTCTCCTTGCCGAAGGTCAGTTCTTCGGCAACGCGTCCGCCCATCATGATGACGAGACGCGAGACCATCCACTTGTAGCTCATCGAGTAGCGGTCGCCTTCCGGCAGCTGCATGACCATGCCGAGCGCACGACCGCGCGGGATGATCGTTGCCTTGTGCAGCGGGTCGGCGACCGGCACTTCAAGGGCCGTGATGGCGTGGCCCGCTTCATGGTAGGCGGTGAGCTTCTTCTCGGCTTCGGTCATGGCAGACGAGCGGCGTTCGGCGCCCATCATGATCTTGTCCTTGGCGTCCTCGAATTCCTGCATGGTGACCAGACGCTTGTTGCGGCGGGCGGCCATCAGGGCGGCTTCGTTGACGAGGTTCATCAGGTCCGCACCGGAGAAACCGGGAGTACCGCGGGCCAGAACCTTGAGATCGACATTCGGGGCGAGCGGCACGTTGCGCGCATGCACCTTGAGGATGCGCTCGCGACCGACGATATCCGGGTTCGGAACGACGACCTGGCGGTCGAAACGGCCGGGACGCAGAAGCGCCGGGTCGAGAACGTCGGGGCGGTTGGTCGCAGCGATCAGGATGATGCCTTCATTGGCTTCGAAACCATCCATCTCGACCAGCAACTGGTTCAGCGTCTGTTCGCGCTCGTCATTGCCGCCGCCGAGACCGGCGCCGCGGTGACGACCGACAGCATCGATTTCGTCGATGAAGATGATGCAGGGCGCATTCTTCTTGGCCTGCTCGAACATGTCGCGGACGCGGCTTGCACCGACACCGACGAACATTTCGACGAAGTCCGAACCGGAAATCGTGAAGAAGGGAACATTGGCTTCACCGGCCACTGAGCGGGCGAGGAGCGTTTTACCCGTGCCCGGAGGGCCAACCAGCAACACGCCGCGCGGAATACGTCCGCCAAGCCGCTGGAACTTCTGCGGATCGCGCAGGAATTCAACGATTTCCTCAAGATCCTGCTTGGCTTCATCGACGCCGGCGACGTCGTCAAAGGTGACGCGGCCATGCGCTTCCGTCAGAAGCTTTGCCTTCGACTTGCCGAAGCCCATGGCGCCGCGCGAACCACCCTGCATCTGGCGCATGAAGAACAGCCAGACGCCGAGGATCAGCAGCATCGGCAAAAGGGTGCCGATATAGCTGAGGAAGCCGGACGAACCATCGGTTTCCGGGCGGGCGGCAATCGTCACGTTCTTGGACTGGAGCCGATCGATCAGGCCATCATCCACGACGGGGGAATAGGTCTGGAAGCCAGCACCGCTGTCGCTATAGGTGCCCGTGACGCGGTTGCCGGTGACCATGACGTCACGCACGCGACCGGAATCAACGTCGCGCAGGAATTGCGAATACGCGATTTCTCGTGAGCTCGTTTGTGTGGGCGCCGTCTGGAACATGCTGAACAGAGCGATCAGCAACAGGGCGATTATCGCCCAGAGGGCGAAATTACGAAAGTTTGGGTTCATCGAACTCCCCGGACAATAACGCCTGCTCTGGAGGCAGCCGTCTTACTTGCCGTCTAACATAGGATCGCGACAAGGCGTTGCCAAGGCAACACCACTCAGTCCTGATGTTTTACGCATGAAAACGTTAAGCGGCGATGGCGGAAATTCATCCAGTCCCGCCTGTTTTGCCAGTGATATCGCAAGTTTCAGATCGAATTGCGGCAAGAAGCGATCGTATGGCCCGAGAAGAGGCCTGATCCCCGTGCGTCCGTTTGCCGCCGCCTCGTCCGGGATCACCTGCGGAAGCGACCGGTAAGCTTGCAACGCCACACTGCCCGGCAGCAAGGGAAAGGCATCGCGCGCCGCGTCACGATCCGCGGCATGCGGGCCAATGGTCAGCGCTTCGGTTCCTGCATTCGTCACGCAGAAGCGGTCGTCCCATCGCACCGCCTCACCCGGCAGGACCGCCTGTTCAGGCAGGTTGCGGCTTTCCCGCACGAGGAAGAGATGGTCACGACGCCAATCGAACACGACGCGCCCAGCCGTCATCCGCCCTGCCCTGCCGCTTTTCAGAAATGCCGCAAGGCGCGTGAGGCTGCCCCGCGAGGGTGCATGTGGGCGCCCGCCCACCACGGCCGCAAGAGCGCCGAGCGCATGCATCCAGACCGTCTCGTCAGTGTGGAGCATGGTTGTGGACAGCGCGGCGGCGACCCCGCGGTGGAAGGTCAGGTGCTCGTCAAGCAGCTGCGATGCCGCATCCCCCAGTGCCGCGCGCTGCAGGGAAGCGGCGGAAATGTCGGCAAGATGCGCACGCACCTCCTCGTCGCCGAGCCGGAGATCGGCGCGCAGACGCGCCCGTTCGAAGCGGGGATCGGTATTGCTCGGATCATCGACCCAGCCGATCCCGGCGTCCGACAGACAGTTCCTGATCGCCTGCCGGCGCGAGGCGAGCAGAGGCCTGCTGAGCCAGACAGCGTGATTGATCAGCACCGAGGGCGCCATGCCGGAAAGGCCGGGAGTGCCCTCGCTTCCCGGGCGTCCGGCGCGCATCAGCACCGTCTCGATCTGGTCATCCAGCGTATGGCCGGTGACGATCAGGCTCGCCCGTTCCGCCATGGCGATCCGGCACAGGCGGTCGTAGCGCGCCTCGCGCGCAGCGGCAGAGAGACCGCCTGTCGGCTTGATGCCGTCCCAGCGATCGATGATATGGCGGATACCGAGCGCTTCGCAGAAACGGGCGACGTCACGGGCTTCCGCCGCCGATTGCGGCCTCAGCGCATGGTCGATGGTGACTGCCAGCAGATCCAGTTGGGCACCCATCGAGGCGGACAATTGATGCAGGAGATATAAAAGGCCAAGCGAATCGCTGCCACCGGAGACGGCGACGAGGATACGTGCAGACCTGGAGAGATCCGCCAGGAAGCGTGTCACGGCCTCGACCGGCGAAAGCGGCGACGGGCCATGTGCCTGCGCCGGACCGGTCACGTCAGCAGCTCAGCCGCTTCTGTTCACTCGCGACCTTGCCCAGAACCGGCTTGGAGGCGTTGGGGTAACGCTTGCCCACTTCGCGCAACGTCGCGCAGGCGGTATCGCGGTTGTCGAGCGCGGCAAGCGACATGCCGAGCTTCAAGAGCATTTCCGGTGCCTTGGGCGAGGTGGAATAGGTCTGGTGTGCGTTGAGGAAGGTTTTGGCCGCGTCGCTGTACTTGCCCTGCGAATACTGCGCCTCGCCCAGCCAGAAATTGGCATCCGCCGCGCGCGCGCTTTTCGGGAAGCTCTGCAGATACTGGGTGAACTCGCTTTCGGCGAGCTTGTAGTCGCCCGAGAGCACATGATTGTAGGCGCCGCGATAGGCGTCGCTTTCGTTACCCAGCGAGGCGGTCTGCTGTTCGGCAGGTTTTGCGGAAGGGCCGAGATCGACACCCGGCAGCTCGGACGAATTGCGGGTGGCCTTGTTGATGTTCGCACCAACGGGCTGTCCGCTCTTGTCCACCTCAAGCGAACCGAGCGTCGTCTGGCCCGGCGCCGTCTGGCCGGCTGAGGCGCCAGGACGAGAGGCGCCGGCCACCGGCGGCGCGCTCTCGATGATCGCCCCTACCTGATCGCTACTGTTTTTTTTTGAGCCGGCTGCCGGAGCGGCAGCGACTGAGGGAGCAGAGGTGCTTCCCGAGCGGCTCTTTTCGAGCTCCTGGAACCGGAACTCGTTGTCTTCCTGTGTCTTGCGCATCTGCTCCTGCATCTGCAGCAGCTGGAAGCTCATTTCCTCGACACGCCCGTTCAGCTGGCGGATTTCTTCCTGCAGCTGCTGAATGCGCACGGCATCGCCCGCGCTCTGCGCACGCACGACCGGCGCCTGCTGCGGCGCAACGGGCCGCTGCCCGCCCTGGAAGACGTCGGAAAGGGTGAAGGCAGATGCCGTTCCGCCCATGGCGGCAAAACCCAGTGCGGTTGCCAAGACAAATCTGTTCATGTGTTTCGTCCTGCTCATCCTGAAGCTGCTCCCTTGAAGCGCAGACAGATGGTCCTTCGAATAGCTCGCAGAAGAATAACCATGTCAAAACCTCAACAACAGGCCAAGTTCGGCCAAACTATGAAGAGGCTATGTCTGGTTGAAAAGAAAAAGGCGACCCTCGGCCGCCTTTCCCTATGCCATCGGCGGCTGATCAGGAACCGGCGCCACCGAGAACGGTGACGGCGCGGCGGTTCTGAGACCAGCACGAGATGTCGTCGCACACCGCAACCGGGCGCTCCTTGCCGTAGGAAATGGTGCGCATGCGGTTGGCCGGAACACCACGCGAGGCGAGGTAGTCACGGGTCGCAGCCGCACGACGGGCACCGAGTGCAAGGTTGTATTCGCGCGTGCCGCGTTCGTCGGCATGGCCTTCGACGGTGATTGCGTAGTTCGGGTAGCGCATCAGCCACTGCGCCTGACGGTCGAGCGTCTGCTGGGCATCGGCGCGGATCGACGAGGAATCGGTGTCGAAGAAGATGCGGTCGCCGACGTTGACGGTGAAGTCCTGCGAGGAACCCGGGGTCGCGGCACCGGCGCCGGCGCCGAGGCCAAGCTCGCCGGCACTGTTCGGCATGTTCTTCTTGTTGGCGCAGCCAGCCAGTGCAAGAGCAAGCGTCAGTGCGATAACGGCCGGATTACGGGCCAGGTTCTGCATGCGGCTCATGGCCGGGGTGTGGTTGCGGCTCATCGCCGGTCTCTCCTTGATCACAAATAGGAAGCGGGGTCTGGGATTTTATCGTTTCCGGACTGTATGCTTTCCTGGTTAACCCATTCCCAACCAGTATGGTTAACAGGATGTGAAGATCAGCTATCATGCCGAATTCTCAGGAGAATGCGGCATGACCATGGCACATGGTCCGAATGTTGCCGTTATTCGAGCAGCGGCGACCAGGCCGGGTCGGATGCAAAGGCCGGCGTCTTGATCAGCTGCTCGTTGTAACCGGTCAGGTCGATCGAGTAGAGCTGCGGCCCACCGGCACCGGATGCCTGGCGGAAGAACATCAGCACGCGGCCGTTCGGCGCCCAGGTGGGGCCCTCGTTGTGGAAGCCGCTCGTCAGGATACGCTCGCCGGACCCGTCCGGCTTCATCACGCCGATCGAGAACTTGCCGCCGGACTGCTTGGTGAAGGCGATCAGATCCCCGCGCGGCGACCAGACCGGTGTCGAATAGGCGCCGTCGCCGAAGGAAATGCGGGTCTGGCCCGTGCCGTCGGCATTCATCACGTAGAGCTGCTGGCGTCCGCCGCGGTCGCTTTCGAAGGCGATCCGCGAACCGTCCGGCGAATAGGAGGGCGAGGTATCGATCGCCGCCGTGCTCGTCAGACGCGTGGTCGTGCGCGAGCGCAGGTCCATCGTATAGATGTTCGAATTGCCATCCTGCTGCAGGCTCATGATGACCTTCTGGCCATCCGGAGAGAAGCGCGGCGAGAACGTCATGCCCGGGAAGTTGCCGACCACCTCGCGCTGTCCCGTCTCCAGCTGGAGCAGGTAGACGCGCGGCTGCTGGCCCTCGAATGACATATAGGTCACTTCCTGGCGGTTCGGCGAAAACCGCGGCGTCAGAACGATGTTCTTGGCATCCGTCAGCATGCGCACGTTGAACCCGTCCTGGTCCATGATCGCCAGCTGGCGCTGGCGGGCGGTCTTCGGTCCGCTTTCCGAAACGAAGACGACGCGGGTATCGAAATAGCCCTTCTCGCCGGTGATCTTTTCATAGATCGCATCGGCGATGATGTGGGCGACGCGGCGCCAGTTTTCCGGCTGGGTGAAGAACTGCTGGCCGGTCATCTGCTGGCCGGCATAGGTATCCCACAGGCGGAATTCGGCACGCAGGCGGCCATCGCCTTCCCGCGTCACGCGGCCGGTCACCAGGGCCTGGGCGTTGATCGCCTTCCAGTCCTCAAACCGCGGCATCTGGTTGGGATCGGAGATCTTCTGGATGAAGGCGGCCTTGTTGATCGGCGCAAACAGACCCGACCGCTGCAGGTCGGCGGCAATGACGCTCGACACCTGGGCGCCGAGATCCCCACTCGACTGGAAGTCGGTGATCGCGATCGGCAGCGGCTGGACATTGCCCTTGTTGATGTTGATCACGACCTCGGCCTTGGCCGCAGTCACGACCGCAGAGGCGGTCAGCAGGCTCGCCGCCACCATCACGGCACGGAGAAGAAAACTCTTGATCATTGAGACAAGCCTTTCAGCTTTGCACGGATATTGAGGCGAGGCTTTCGGATCGGACAGTTTTTCATCGTTCCAAAACCTGCCAGCTTAAAGAGCGAATTCGGACGGATCGAAGTTCAGGACGAGAACATTCCATCCTTTTTCGCCCTCATATTTCTCGGGCGGCAAATTCTTCAATGGGGCGGACTTCAGAAGCGCGCGGCGGGTGCTGCTTTCGACCGCCCGGCGCGTTCCCTCCGGCCCGCCGGTCGCGGTCACTTCCGGCTGGCCGACGATGTTGCCGGCCTGGTCGAGCTGGACGCGGATCTTGACACGCACTTCCTGCACGCCGGTCAGACCCGCCACCAGCGACCAGTTGCCCTGGATCTGGCCCTTGACGGAATCGATCTCGGTCGCGCTGAGGCCGACGCCGATGGTCTTCTTGTCGCCGCGTGAGGCCACTTCCGTCGAGCGCTTGGCGCCGCCGCCAGCCGATTCCTGCTTGTTGAGCAGCGCCGCAATCTCGTTCGCATTGAAATCGCTCTGCTGCGAGGAGGTGGCCTTTGCGACCTCCTGCTTCTTGTCCGACACCTTCTTGTCCGGGGTCTTCTCGGCAGCCTTCGTATCCGGTTTCTGTTCGGCCGGCTTTTCCGCAGGCTTCGCTTCCTGCGGCTTCGGCGGCTCCGGCTTCGGGCGGGCAGCGGGTATCGGCGCCGCATCGGGAAGCGGGATTTCCTCGGCCTGTTTCTCGACGGGCTTGGGTTCCGGCTGCGGTTCGGGTTTCGGCGTCGGCGGCGTGATCTCCGGCTTCGGCTGCGGAAGGGCTGCGACCTCCTGCGGCTTCTCGACCGTCTCTTCCGGCGCGATCTCCTTCACCTGGTTGTTTTCGTTGGTCGGGTTGGGAAGCGGCTTCTCGACCTTGGGAGGGGCCGCCGCAACCTCGGTCTCGACCGGACGTTTGGCAGGCGTCGGCGGGTTCTTTAGATCGACATCGTTGTCGCCGGCATGCTCGGCGTTTTCGACGACCTTCTGGTTCTTGGTTTCCTTCGGCGCCGGCTTTTCCGTCTTGGGCGCGGTCTCTTCGCCCTTCTGCGTCTGGGTGATCGACTCGACGGGAACGATATCGACGGGCAGTGCATCCACCGGCGCGACCTCGAACGAGGCCGGCGCGCTGAGGGACAGAAGCGCCCAGCTCAGCACGAGCGTATGCATAACCAGCGATGTGCCGAGACTAGTCTTCATGTCGACCCGTCAGTTCTGCGTTTCCTGCAGCGTCACAAGACCGATATTCTTGAAGCCCGCTGCAGAGATGCGCGCCATGACCTTCATGACAACGCCATAGGCGGCAGCCGTATCGCCGCGCACATAGATACGTTCATTGTAGCCGGTCGTGGCGATGGCCTCGAGCTTCGGCACCACTTCTTCCAGCGCGATCGGGGTTTCCTGCAGATAGATCTGGCCTTCCGGATTGACGGAGACCGTGATCGGCTGCGTGTCGGAATTCATCGCCTTCGCCTGCGTTTCCGGCAGGTCGATCGGCACGCCGACCGTCATCATCGGGGCGGCGACCATGAAGATGATCAGAAGCACGAGCATGACATCGACGAGTGGCGTGACGTTGATTTCGCTGATCGCTCCGCCCCGGCCACGGCCGCCACGACGGCGCCTGCCGCCGCCCGAGCCCTTCGATCCTCCTGCAGACATACCCATGTTACGCTCTCCTGGATCCGGACGGGGTTACTGGGCCGCCTGACGCGGCTGCAGCTTCTCGTCGATCTGGCGCGACAGGATGGCCGAGAACTCGTCGGCAAATCCTTCCATGCGCGACGACAGCTTGCCGGCATCGCCCATGAACTTGTTGTAGGCCATGACGGCGGGAATGGCCGCGACGAGACCGATGGCGGTTGCCAGAAGCGCTTCGGCGATACCGGGCGCCACGACGGCAAGGTTGGTCGATTTCGAGCCGGCAATCGCCTGGAACGACGTCATGATACCGACGACGGTACCGAAGAGACCGATGAAGGGGCCGGCAGAACCGATGGTGGCGAGCGACGGAAGCCGCGCCTCGTAATGTTCGCTTTCCCGGGCAATCGTCACGTCCATCGCACGGTCGATGCGCATCTGCAGGCCGATCGGCGAACGCGCGCCGCGCTCAAAGCTTTTCTTCCACTCGCGCATGGCGGCAACGAAGATCGCCGCAAGACCGGTGTTCTGCCGCTCGGCCAGCGTGCGGTAGAGTTCCTCCAGCGACTGGCCCGACCAGAAAACCTGCTCGAACTGGTCGAACTGGCGCTTTGCCTTGGCAAAGGTCATGTATTTGTCGATCACGATCGCCCAGGTCCAGACCGATGCGCCGATCAACCCGATCATGACGAGCTTGACGATCAAGCCGGCCTGCATGAAGAGAGACCAGAGGCTCACCGAGCTTGCCGCAGCTGCCAAATCCGCGTGTTCCATCTACCCACTACCCCGAATCAAATTACCCGGCACGTACCAATACGGACCGGTTCGCCAGTTCTCATCCAGAAGACGCGACTTGCGCAGAATTGCCCGTTTGCCTGAGATTTCAGCCTGCTTCTGACCGTTAAATTTGGTCAAAGGAAGGCGTGCACCGCACAAACGCTATGGCAGTCAGTAAGACAATATTATGGTTAAGGATGTGTTGACGCGGCAGCCGGCAATCGCCTCGATCTCTATTGCCGGCTTGCCACCGCAGGCTCTCCATCCAGCGGCAGCCAGTACTTCGCCGCCGTCGCACCCCGTTCGATGACGACATGGTTATTGGCAAAGATCCGGTAGGGCTGGCTCCACTCGCCATCCGGCCACTGCACCCGAACGACCGCCCGTTCGTTGACCCCGAGACCGAGATGAACGAAGCCCGCCTGGCCGGATGCATGACCGCCGCCGACCGAGACGGTGCGGGTGATGGTGCGCGTTCCGATCCGGATATTGATCTTCGCCCCGACGCCGAACGGGTTCACCGTGCCATTGTCGAGCGCGATCTTCGTCCAGTTGCCGAGCGGCCGGTGGCCCCAATCCGTGCGGGCGCCGAGATTGCGCATCAGGCTGACGGGTGCCATGCGGTTGACGATTACCATGTCCAGCATACCGTCATTGTTGAAGTCATCGACGGCCGCACCGCGGCTGCGGGCACGATCCGCAAGTCCGGCCTCCAGCCCCTCCTCGTGAAAGAGGCCGTTGAAATCGCCGAGCAGCAGGTTGTTCGGGTCCTCTGAGGCAAACTCCGGCATGGCCTCCACATTGCCCTTGGCGATGAAGAGATCGATGTTGGTGTCGTTGTTGATGTCGGCGAACTGCGCGTGCCAGCCGGTGGAGGGTTTGACGTCGGCGCCGGTATAGGGGCGGTGGGCGGTGGCCTGCCGCTCGAACGCGATGTCGCGGTAGGTCGGCCGATCCTCCTCCGCATCATCGTCCAGCGTCTGCAGCTTCGTGTCGCCCATCGAAGTCAGCGCGTAATCGGGACGGCCATCGCCATTGATGTCCGTTTCCGCAATGCCCATGCCCCAGATGGTCAAGGCCTTCCAACCCTGCCCTGCCGAATAGAGCTTTGGTGCACGCGCCGCCGGAACGGACCACAACTGCTCCTGCCCGCCGCGATAATACTGGCGGTCATTGGTGATGCGCAGATCCCGCTCGCCGGTATTGTTCCAGTCGGTGAACAGCATGGAGAGCGCGCAGTAACCCGGCTCAAGCGACAGAGGGTCGCCGTAATCGGCAACCTCGCCCGCGCGCGGGCGCATCAACACGTTCGGTGCACAGGTTCCAAAGGGTGTGCCGGGGGCCGACCGATCGACATAATTGCCGAAAGCAAGCGTCGGAAACCGCTGCTCCGGCTCCCAGGTCGCCGCAAAGGCCGTGGTCCACTCCCGCCCGCCTTCGAAGGAGAGGCTGCGATTGGCCTTTTCGAACCGGCACTCCCCCCTGCCGCGCAGCACGAGGTTTTCCCCGAGCCGCAGCACGACGAGATCGAGGATGCGGTCATTGTCGATATCGAGCGGATAGGCGCCGAGCACCTTTTCCAGGTCCTTCGGATCGATCCCGGCATCGGTCCTTTCGAAGCGCAACGCCCCGCCGGTGGGGGAATGGTTGACGTAGAAGGCTGCCGCACTGCTGCCGCCGGCCAGAAACAGATCCGGTTTCCGGTCGCCATTGCAGTCGAAGCTCGCGACCCCGCCGCCGACGAAATATTCCCAGGGGCCGGTATAGCGATGATCGATCCCGGCGGATGCCGCCTCTTCCTGGAAGTGCGGCACGTCCATCAGAAAGGGTGCCTTTTCGTCAGCCGCAGCCGGCAGAGGGGACAGCCCGAAGGCGATGGCAATGAGAAGAGGGGACAAGAACTTCATGGTCCGATCACCAGGGTCTTGAGGAAAGCGATGATGGCCTGGCGGTCGGTCTCTTCCGCCGCCTGATAGGCGTCGCTGGCCGTCCGGCCGGCCCCGCCATGCGCGCGGATGATCTCGTCCAGCGTCGTCATGTCGTTGCGATGACCATAGGGCGGCGTCGAGGCGACACCCCAGAGTTCCGCCGTCATGAAGATGTTGCGATCGACGAAACGCTGCGCCATCAGCTCGTTGCCGAGCGTCTCGCGACCGCCATCCGTCATCACATGCCGCTTCAGGTCACCGAAGAGCGGCACCAGAACCTCACCCTTCTCGTTGCGCGGCAAGGTTTTTGCCCATCCAAACAGGTTGAGATCGTAGATGGCGGGCTCGCGCACCTGCCGGTCGTTCAGCGTGCCCGCCACATCGAAGGGCCCCGGATCGGCGAAACTGAGCGAGGAGAGCGGCAGGCTCGGCTTGTGGCAGACGGCACAGCCCAGCGTCTCGAAGGTCTTTGCGCCGCGCGCCGCCATCTCTTTCCATCGGGCATTCTCGGGCGCCGCTTGCCGTGGCGCGTAAAGGGTCGCCTGCCAGGCGACGAGCGCCGAGACATCACCGTCGGAGATCTCGTCGGGCTTCTCGTCGCCATCGAAATCCAGCGTGCCGGTCCAGCGGGCGCCAAACCGTTCGCGGGCCTCCATGCCATGATGATGGTTCAGCGCATTGACCGTGAACTGCCGCAGCGAGGTCATCACACCCTTCTGGCTGAAGGGACGGATGACGAGATCCATATCGATGCCGTCGAGTTCGCGCATATCCACCATGCCGTCCGGCGAGACGGTGAGGAAACCGTAGTCGATGCCCTTGGAGACAAGCCGCACGCGCACCGTTTCGCCCCGCCGCGCCGCCTCGCTTCTGGCCTCGGACCGTTGCCGGTGCAGATCCTCTGTGATCTCGCGCGCCAGAAGTTCGACGAGGCCGGCCCCGAACAGGGAATTCGTACCGCGTTCATTGGAAAACTGCGGATCGGTGGAATCGAAATCCGCGCTCTCGAACCCCTCCGAGACGAAGACATTGGTGACGAATTCGCCGGCGCCACCCGGAAAAGGCAGGTTGTGGCAGCCGGAACAGCCATTGGCATCCATGCCGGCGGTGCGGGAAAATTCACCGGCGGCGGGCGGATGCTTGCGGCGGGTCGGCACGATGGCCTGCGTGGCAAAGGGGCGTCCATTGCCGTCAAGGCTGGTGAACCGCGCCGCAAACAGCTTTTCGCCAAGCGCGGTCAGACGCGCCAGTTGTGCGGCATCGAGAAGGCCCGAAACCTCGGACCCCGCCTGCCCGATCTCCGGCGTTCGCTCCTCCCACGGCTCGGCAGAAAGAACCGGGTTGCCAGCCAGTGCACACACCACGACGGCAACCGCGCGACAGAAAGCGTGCGGCATGAAAAATCCTCCCCGCACCTTTGATACATCAGGCAGGGCGCACTGTCAGCCGTCTGTTCAACCAGCGAGGAAGGAGGTCGCGATGGTGTCCGGCAGGCGCCGCGGACGGCCGTGCTTGTTGATGACGGCGATGATGACCTTCGCGGCGATCAGCAGGGTCTCGCCGCGGCGGATCTCCTGCGTCAGCACCATCTTCGCGCCGCCCGCCTTTTCCGTGCGGGTCAGGACGGTGAGGATATCATCCATGCGGGCCGGCGCCTTGAAGTCGATCTCCATGCGGTGCACGACAAAAACGAGCCCTTCGTCATCGACCGATAGAAGCGCGCTCTGCTCGCAGCCGAGACACCGAAGGTAATCCGTGCGGCCCCGCTCCAGGAAATGCAGGTAGCGGGCATGGTAGACGAGGCCGGAGAAATCCGTGTCCTCGTAATAGACCCGCTGAACGAGGCGGTGGCCGCCGTCGATAAGGTCACCGGACAGGGAAACGGTAAGATCCGACATGAGGTACGCCACCATCATCTGACATCAGAAACAGGCGTCACGCCCGCGCCCCTGTCATACTGACCGCGAAGCCTGTGGCAAGTCTTCTTGCGGTTCCGAGGCGAGCCTTCAGCCCGACTTGTGCACCTCGGACGCGCTTTTCAGCACTCGATCGCCATCCTCCTGTTTGATCAAATAGGCGGGCTCCTTCTCATCCGCCTTGCGCTTGATCTTCTTCCCCTTGATCGTGCGGGTCACATCCTCGGTGAAGGTATCCGTCACGGTACCCTCCGCGGTGCCGCGTCCCCAGGACCAGGCAACATCATCGCCCTTGTTGATCTTGCTCATCGATCGTCTCCTCTGGTTTCAGGAGACAAACGGCATCAGGTGAATGGCGTTCCCGTCAACGGGGCGGCTTCGCATCCAGGTCGCGGTCGTCCCAGACGAGATGGCGCAGCGCGGGAGGCAGCGCCTCGATCTCTCCGGCGATAAAATAGGGCGGGATATCGAGGGCATTGAGAGCGGCGGTCGTCGCTTCCACCCATTTGAACTCGAGGTCGTTGTCGCCATCCTGCACCCGGTGGATGATGGTGTCGGACGCAAACGGAAAGCTGACGGGGATCTGCATCAGGTAATAGAGGCCGAGTTCGTGCCAGTCGCGACCCTCGTAACGGAAGAAGTTCTCCACCATCCAGAGCAGCCGCTCCACCTGCACCTCGACGCCGAGTTCCTCCACCATTTCCCGCTTCAGCGTCTCTTCCGAAGTCTCGCCGATCTCCGCGCCGCCGCCCGGAAAGGTCCAGAAGCTCTCATGCGTCGCGCGGTGCACCAGAACGTGACCATTGCGGAAACCGAGCCCGGCGATCCGCATCTGAAACGTCCGCTTTGGTTTCGTCTTGATGCGGATGCGGGTGCCCATGTCATGCTCCGAGTTCGATCAGCAGGATTTCTGGCCAGTTGCCGATCCGCATCGGCAGCGAGGAGCAGCCGAGCCCGCGCGAGACGATGAGGTCGCCCTCCGCCTTGCGGAACAGGCCCGCCGGATAAAGCGCCGAGCCGTAGGAAGCATTGATCGGCCGCCAGCCGAACAGATTGACCTGCCCGCCATGCGTATGCCCCGACAGGGTCAGGCTGATCCGCGGATCGGGGTTGAGAAAGACGTCCGGCTCGTGCGCCATCATGATCACCGGCGCGTCGTCGGTTACCTGCGAGAGCGTGCCGGTCAGATCATCGACGCCGGTGTCATAACCGTGCCCGTACCGTGCGAGCAGAGCGATCTGGTCCCCCAGGCCGGCGAGCCAGAAGGCACGACCATCCTTTTCCAGCCGGAGCGCCCGGTTAACGAGAACGGAGACACCCGCCGCCTGCAGCGCCTGGATGACGACCGGCTCTCGGGACGGGTCACGCTGGAAGGCGATGTCGGACCAGTAATCGTGATTGCCGAGTACGGCATGCACGCCAAGCGGTGCGCTGAGTTCGCCAAGCGGCTTCGACCACTCCTCCATCGCCAGAGGCTCGGCCAGCTTGTGCATGCCGGGCATGTAATCCCCGAGCAGCAGGACCATGTCGGCATCAAGGCCTTGCGCCTGGGCGCAGATGCTGGCGACACGCCGCCCATCCATCCACGGGCGACACGCATGGATGTCGGCGATCACGCAGATCTTCAGGGAAAGACCCGGCGTCCAGCGTTTAGGCGTCAACCGATAGGTCTCGATGCGCGGCTTTGCAAAGGCTTCGAGAAACGGGAAGGCGACCGTGCCGACAGCCGCGACAAAACCGCCGGCGAGCAGCTTGATGAGAGAACGGCGTGTAAGCACTCAGTCGTCCTCGCTGAACAGACGGAATTGCGCCGCCTCCAGTTCCTTCGGCGGCTGCAGGCCGAGATGCCGCCAGGCGGTTGCCGTGAGCACCCGCCCGCGCGGCGTGCGCTGGATGAACCCCTGCTGGATCATGTAGGGCTCGATGATATCCTCGATCGCATCGCGCGGTTCCGACAGGCCCGCGGCAATCGTCTCAATGCCCACCGGCCCTCCGCCGAAATTGACGGCGATCATGCTGAGGTAACGCTTGTCCAACTGGTCGAGGCCGGCATGGTCCACATGCAGGCGGGTCAGCGCCTCGTCGGCGATCTCCTTCGTCACGGCCTCGGCACGCGCCACCTCGGCAAAATCGCGCACGCGGCGCAACAGCCGGCCGGCAATGCGCGGCGTTCCACGCGCGCGGCGGGCAATCTCGCGCGCGCCGGCATCGGTCATGCCGAGCCCCATCAGCCGCGCCCCGCGCCGCACGATCAGTTCCAGTTCATCGACCGTATAGAAATTGAGCCGCACCGGAATGCCGAACCGATCGCGCAGCGGCGTCGTCAGAAGGCCGAGACGCGTGGTGGCGGCGACCAGGGTGAACTTCGACAGGTCGATCTTCACCGAGCGGGCCGCAGGCCCCTCGCCGATGATGAGATCGAGCTGGAAATCCTCCATGGCGGGATAGAGGATTTCCTCCACCGCCGGGTTCAGCCGGTGGATTTCGTCGATGAACAGCACGTCGCGCTCTTCGAGATTGGTGAGAAGCGCCGCCAGATCCCCGGCCTTGGCAATCACCGGACCGGAGGTGGAGCGGAAATTGACGCCGAGTTCCTTGGCCATGATCTGCGCCAGCGTCGTCTTGCCGAGACCGGGAGGACCGACGAACAGCACGTGATCCAGCGCCTCGCCGCGGTTCTTCGCCGCTTCGATGAAGACCTTCAGATTGGCGCGTGCCTCCGCCTGGCCGGTGAACTCGTCCAGCGTCTGCGGGCGCAACGCCGCATCGAGGTCTTCGCCCTTCTTTTCCGGCGACAGGATGGGATTGGGTAAGGTCATGCGAGCAGTTCCATGCCGGGGACTCGCTCCGCGGCTTTTTTGTCCAGCGTCATGGTGGTCCGGCATCCTAGCTCCCGGTTCTTGAGAGCGATGTAAATGTCTGCAAATTCCTCGGTCGAACGATCCATTTCATCGAGGGCCAGTTCAATGACGCTCTCGTCTTCCATGACAAGGTTGTCCGAATCAAGAAGTCCGGACAGGATCAGCTTCAGCTCCTCCCGCGACATCTTGAGACGCCGGCGCGCGGTCCAGACGAATTCGAGCAGGACCGCGCTGTTGATGAAACCCGGCTCTTCGACTGTCAGGCCTTCCACCCACTGGATAACAAGCCTGGACTGCGTTTCGTCATCCTGGCAGGTCAAGCGCAAGAGAATATTCGTGTCGATGCCGATCATTCGCTGCGCATCACGTGGTCCGACACCGCGTCCCCGACAGCATCGTCCATCTCCCCGAGCGTCAGAGGCGCCATACCGGGACGATGCAAAATGCCAGCCAGATCGCGCAGGCGCTTGTTTTTCGCCTTCAGGCTCACCTTGCCATCCTGAACGACATAGCGGATCCGGTCACCCGGCTTCAGCTTCAACAATTCCCGCACTTCGGCAGGCACGGTGGTCTGCCCCTTCGAGGTCATCGTTCCGTAAAAGACATTCATAACGGATCTCCTTACTTTTTTAGAATAGTAAGGAATTGTGTCTTGCGCAAGGAATTCACCGCGAAAGCTCCTTCAAGCCCAGCCGGATCAGCTTGGCGCTATCGGCCCCCTCGCCAGCGGTCTTCAGCGCCGCCGCAACCGCATTGGCGGCCTGGTCGCGCGAATAGCCGAGATTGGTGAGCGCCGAGACCGCATCGGCAACCGGCGCCGCAGCCACACCCTCGCCCAGTTCCTGTTTCAGGCCGATGGTGCCACTCGCCTCGCCCGCGAAGGCCGGGGCGCGGTTCTTCAGCTCGGTCACGATGCGCGTGGCGACCTTCGGGCCGACACCGGGCGCGCGGGAGACCGCCGCACGGTCCTGCAGCGCGATCGCATTGGCGAGTTCCGACGGCGTCAGCGTCGAAAGTACGGCAAGGGCCACCTTCGCGCCGACCCCCTGCACGCTCTGCAGCAGGTTGAACCATTCCCGCTCCAAGGCACTCATGAAGCCGAAGAGCTTCAGCTGGTCCTCCCGCACATAGGTTTCGATGAAGAGGATGACCGCCTCTCCCACCGAGCCGATGCGCGACAGCGTGCGCGACGAGCAATGGGCGACGTAACAGACGCCATGCACATCCACCAGAACATAGTCCTCACCGATCTCGTCGATGGTGCCTTTGAGTTTGCCGATCATGGAAAGAGGTCCAAGGGTTAAAGCGGATGGGTTTCGGGAGAGATCAGGGGCACGTCGGGGAAGTAGGCTCGGTAACCTTTCGGATCGCGCGTCAGGATTGCGTATCCGCCGATCGCGGCATGCGCTCCGATCAGGAAGTCAGGCAGGACGCGATCCTTCGATCCACCCGCTGCACGGTAAACACGAAAGGCGGCACCGGCAGCGAATGCCGCGGACCATGGCAGGCTCTCACGATGAAACTCGTCCGGCGGCAGGAGCCGATCCACCTCATCGATATCCCGGTAGCGAACAGAGAACTCGGCATAGATAATCGGGTTGATGACAAGCGGTTCGCGCCCAGCAAGCTTCATGAGACGGCTTCGCGACCAGCCGTACCAGGCAGGATCCCGAACGGCCAGATCCACCAGCACATTCGTATCAACCAGAACCGCCACGACTATCGGTCCCGCGTCAGACGCATCAGGGCATCTGCATCGATATCCTGCGCGCCAGTCCCTTCAAGCCGGTCGAGGGTCTCGATGAACCGGGCAAGTCGGTCACGTTCTGCCTCGGGGTGAACCATCTGCTTGGGGGCAAGCGTCAGCCTACCATTTTCAATCGCGAATACGACCTCGGAATTGGGCGCAATGCCCACCATTTCGCGCAGATCACGGGGTATCGTTACTTGACCTTTAGACGTCACACGCATTGACGGGCTCCCTTTCCAGTAAGAAATATCCTTACCATGAGAACAAGTCAAGAACATCTATGCCGAAGCCAGCACCTGGCGCATGCGGTGGCCGCCGCGATTGTGGGCGTGGCAGATGGCGATGGCGAGCGCATCGGCGGCGTCGTTGCCCTTGAATTCCGCCTTAGGCATCAGGATCTTCAGCATCATGTGGATCTGCTGCTTTTCGCCGTGGCCGACGCCGATGACCGCCTTTTTGACGGCATTCGGCGCATATTCGGCTACCGGAAGCCCCGCACGCGCCGGCACCAACATCACCACGCCACGCGCCTGGCCAAGCTTCAGCGTCGCAACCGCATCCTTGTTGACGAACGTCTGCTCCACCGCCGCCTCGTCCGGCTGGTAGGCATGCACCACCTCCGCCAGGCCATCGTGCAACTGGCAGAGGCGCGAGGCGAGATCCATGTCGCCGTCCGAGGTCACCGTGCCCGACGCGACGAACTTGAGGCTGTTGCCCAGCGTCTCGATGATGCCCCAGCCGGTGCGGCGCAGGCCGGGATCGATGCCGATGATCCGAATCGTGTTGCTCATGTCCGCAATCCTACTCCGTTTGCCGGCATCCGGGCCAGCAGCGATGTGAACAAAAACGAAACAAAGCCGGAGGAATATTAACCAAGTATTAAAGTTACGAATTGGGACCTCGCCCGTACCGTTAAAGAGAGGCAACTGGCGCGCCCGAATCGCATTAGGGGTTCCCAGGAACCAAGATTGGAGGTCATCATGATGATGTTCACCCGCTTGAAGATCCGGCCGATCGAGACGATCCTGTTTTTCGTCGCGTTCAATCTCGTGGCTGCTGTCCTCATCGCCGTTTCGGCCATGCGGATATCACCGGAGATCCTGGGCTTCAGCATCCTCGCGGCTTTGTCCGCATGCGCCGCGATGGTCATGATCGCGGTTTCGATTGACGCGCCCCTGAAGAGGCTGGCGCGCGATGCGGACGCATCGCAACGTGCCGGCCATGTCCACGAAAGCGGCCGCGACACCATGCGGCGCGACGAAATCGGTGCTCTGGCACGCGCCTTGCTGCATCCGCAGCCGGCTCCACCCGAAGCTCCCGCGGCATCGGAGGAAACGGTGCGGCGGATCGATGAGGCGCTGCGGCGTCTGTCGAACGGCGACCTGAACTGCCAGATCCAGGAGGAACTCGAAGGTCCCTTCGAAGCGCTTCGCATGCGCGTCAATCGCCTGGCCGCCATGCTCAACGTCAATCTCTATGCAGTGCGGGAAAACAACGCCCTGCTGCGAGAACAGGCGCGCAGCAGCCAGGGCGATCTGGCGATCATCGGGGACCGGATCGCAAATGCCATTCCGACCGCGAAAAAGGCCTCGGCGGCAATCGAGGTTCTGCAGCGGGCCGCACGGATGCGCCATGACGATGCCGAGCTGATCGTTCGCCGGGTGGACACGTTGTCTGGCACCGACGCTCAACTGACACAGATGGCCGCCGCAATCCGGGATGCCGGCGATGGCGCCAGCCATGCACTGGATCGCCTGACGGAACTGGCTCACGCGGTGGGCGACATCGCCATCCAGGCAGAACACCTGTCGGTCGTTCTGCGACCGGAGGAAGCACATGGCAAAGCGGAGGCTGGGTTTGACAGTGATCGCCCTCTGCAGATGACCCGTGCCTTGGCCGATGCCAGCATGCGCACGGCCCAGGACCTGCTGCAGCAGTGCCGGGAAGCCGAGCAGCAGGTGGCGGAATGCAATCGCGAAGCCCTTCGTCTGGAGCGCGTGGCGCTCCATGCGGGCGCAGCCATCGCCGACCTGAAGGAGCCTGCGGAACGCCTGAGCCGCAATGCAGACCTCGAGATGCAGCGTCTGTCGCTGGCGCATCTGGCCGCGGCGGAAACCGACACCGTGCTTGCAAGATCGCTGGATATCGTCCAGGCCAACGAAGGCGCGATGATCCGCATGATGAGCGAGGTGAGCGCGGTGGAGACACGCCTTGCTGCTTTCCAGTTCGCAGCCCCTGCCCAGGCGGGTCGCGCCAGAGCCGGCGAAAAGCCGAACCTGCGCTGCATTACCTGACAGGCGTTCCCCGGGGGCCTTCCCCGGGCAATTACAATAAGGGCCGGACCTCGGAAATCGGGGTTCGGCCCTTCGTTTTCGCCGTCGAATGACTACATGGCAGTCAACACACCATTGATGATGAAACGAACACGCAAAGCAGTGCCATGATCCCTTTTTCCATTCTCGATCTTTCTCCCATTCCGGACGGCGCGGATGCAAGCCAGGCGCTCGACCACTCGCGCCAGCTGGCGCAGGCGGCGGAAGAACAGGGCTACAACCGCGTTTGGCTGGCCGAACATCACGGCATGCCGGGCATTGCCAGTGCTGCGACCTCCATCGTCATCGGCCACGTCGGGGCTGCCACCAAGCGCATCCGCATCGGCTCCGGCGGCATCATGCTGCCCAACCATTCGCCGCTGGTGATCGCTGAACAGTTCGGCACGCTGGAGGCCCTGTTTCCGGGCCGTGTCGATCTGGGCCTCGGCCGCGCACCGGGAACCGATATGCGCACGGCGCGGGCGCTCCGGCGCAATCTGGAGGCCGGCGCCGAGAATTTCCCGCATGATATCGTCGAACTTCAGCAGCTTCTCGATGCTCCGCGCGAGGATCAGGCAATCCTGGCCGTGCCCGGTATGAACACGAAAGTGCCGATCTGGCTGCTCGGCTCCAGCCTCTACAGCGCGCATCTCGCCGCAGCCCTTGGCCTGCCTTATGCCTTTGCCTCGCACTTCGCACCCGACATGCTGCTGGATGCGCTGGCGATCTACCGCGAGCGCTTCCAGCCCTCCGACCGGTTGTACAGGCCTTACGTGATCGCCGGCCTGATGGGGGTTGCGGCCGAGACGGACGAGGAGGCGCAGTACCACTTCACCTCGGCCCAGCAGCAGTTCGTCAATCTGCGGCGCAATGTCCGTGGCCGGTTCCCGCGACCGGTGAAGGACATGGATGGTTTCTGGACGGACATGGAGCGCATCAATGTCGAACACACGCTACGCTATGCCGCCGTCGGTTCGCCGGAGACGGTCCACGGGAAGCTCGACGAGTTCATTGCCACAACCGGTGCAGACGAGCTGATCATCTCGATGCCGATCCACGACATCAAGGCGCGCCTCAGATCAGTGGAACTGTTCGCGAGCCTGCCGCTCATGCAGAAGATGCACTGAGCGCGCCTGAGCCTTCAAAGCCACGGCAGACCGTCCGATGAAGACCTCAGCTGCCGGTCGGCCAGCTGAGGTAATAGTAGTGGTCGCCAATCATGCCGAAAGAGGCGCTGTGGCCGGTGGCCTTGTCGGTATAGCTGCCATCCGCGTTCAGCGCGTATTTGCCGCCACTCTCACGTGAAAGATGGTCGCGCAGATAGGAACTCCACTCGGATATGTCGGTGGTGGCTGCGGTATTGGCGGTTGCGTCCTTGGCCTCGGCATCCCAGGCGGTGATCGCCTGCCCCTTTTGCGCATCGGTCACCGTCAACGTGCCGGCATCAAGGGCGGCAAGCATCGCCTCGGCCTGTGCCTTCGTGGATGGCGTGCCCTTCATCTCCTCGAGCTTCGCCTTCAAGCCCTTCATGAAGGAGACGCTTTCGATGTCGTCGGAGACGGTCTTCTCCGAGGTTTCCTCGCTATCCGAGGTTTTGGTGCCGGTCAGGTAATCGGCAAGCGTATAGGTCGAAGTGTCACTGCCATCGTCTTCGGACGCGTCGATGCCGTACTGCGCCAGAATGCTGCTGGCGGCTCCATCGCTCCTGCCCTGCTGGGAGGTTTTGGCCTCCTCATCCTTCATGATCCGAAGCGTGGTCTGCATCGACCAGAGACGGGTGGAATCAAGGGCAGAAACCATGGATATCTCCTGAAAACGAGAGGCCCGGCTCCGCTGTGGATGGTGGAATCGGACAAAGGGCTCAAATGCAGGAGAAGGCTGGCACGTCAGGCATGCCCGAGGCTTGCTGGCCCCTCAGAGCAGGCGGATGATCGCCGTGGCGACGATGAGAAGCGACACGCCGATCATCAGCGGGCGGACCGGCAGATGCTTGACCAGGATCGCGCCCACGGGTGCCGCCAGCACGCCGCCAACGATAAGCCCCGCGGCAGAACTCAGCTGCGTCCACCCAAGCGTCAGGATGAACGTCAGCGAAATGACCATGGTGACCGCGAACTCGGTGAAATTGGCAGAACCGATCACCTTCTTGGCATCGTGACCGCGCCCCAGAAGCGTGCTGGTGACGACAGGCCCCCAGCCCCCACCGCCGATCGAATCCATCAGGCCGCCGAATCCGCCGACGTAAGGGATGATCCAGTCGCTGACATCGCGCGGCCAGCGCGGGCGAAAGGCCTTGTAGAGAATGTAAAGGCCGATGCAGATGAGATAGACGGAAATGAACGGCGAGATGGCCGAACCGTCGATGCTGGACAGCAGGTAGGCGCCAATGGCGCCGCCCAGCATGCCGGCCGGCGCCAGCCGTGCGACAAGCCGCCAGTCCACATTGCGGTGATAGGCATGCGACAGCCCGGAGGCGGCCGTCGTAAAACATTCCGTGATGTGGGTCATCGCGCTGGCAACCGCCGGCGGTACGCCCACGGACAAGAGCGCCGTCGTGCAGAGCACCCCGAAGGCCATGCCCAACGCACCATCGACAATCTGCGCAAAGAACCCGATGGCGACGAAGGTGAGAAATTCCGAACCCAGAAAATCGGGCATCCACGCAGCTCCTGTTGGCGAGGCTGACACAGCTACTCGAAACAGAAGAGCCGAAAAAGGAACCGAAATCTATTCCTATCGCGCAAAACGAAAAACGCCGCCCCGAAACCGGGCCGGCGTCTTGCTAAAAATCTTGCCGTGGAACAACCCGCTCAGGCGGACAGCTTCGCCATCACTTCGTCCGACACTTCGAAGTTCGAATAGACGTTCTGCACGTCGTCATCGTCTTCCAGGCTGTCGATGAGCTTCATCAGCGACTGCGCCTTTTCCTCGTCCACCGGCACCGTGTTCTGCGGCTTCCAGACGGCCTTGACGGTTTCCGCTTCGCCGAGTGTCGCTTCGAGTGCCTTGGAGACGTCGCCAATGCTTTCGAAACCACAGATGATCGTGTGGCTGTCTTCTTCCGAGATCACGTCATCGGCACCGGCCTCGATGGCCGCTTCCATGACGGCATCGGCGCTGCCAGCCGAGACCTTGTAGACGATTTCGCCGACGTGATCGAAGGAGAAGGACACCGAGCCGGTTTCGCCGAGTGCACCGCCGGCCTTGGTGAAGATCGAGCGGATGTTGGAGGCCGTGCGGTTGCGGTTGTCGCTGAGCGCCTCGACGATGACGGCAACGCCACCCGGGCCGTAACCTTCGTAACGGATCGCATCGTAGCTTTCGGCATCGGCACCGGAGGCCTTCTTGATGGCGCGGTCGATATTGTCCTTCGGCATCGACTGCGCCTTGGCGTTCTGAATCGCCAGGCGCAAGGCCGCGTTCATGGTCGGGTCAGGCAGACCGGCCTTCGCGGCGACGGTGATTTCGCGTGCAAGCTTGGAGAACATCTTCGACCGGATGGAATCCTGGCGGCCCTTGCGGTGCATGATGTTCTTGAACTGTGAATGGCCAGCCATGGCACCCCTTCATCGCGTAATATGTCTGGAATGGCCGGCTTATAGGCACGAAACGGAAGGCATTCAAGAAAAAAGCGGCTGTCCGCCGCCTGCCCTGCTGCGGAACAAAGGCTTTCAGCCGGCGTTTTCTCCGCGACCCATTCATCAAGAAAGGATTGTCAATGGTCAGTCTGACGGAAGCACGCGAAGCCCCCGCCCGCCAGCTGTGGAGCGAGATCGATGCGGTTCACGCCGGCATGCTCGGGATCGAGGGCTCATCGATGCACATGCAGCCCATGGCCCCGCATGCCGATCCCAAGACGAACACCGTCTGGTTCTTCAGCAGAAACGATACCGACCTCGTCCAGGCGATCCGCCCGGGCACGCGGGCGCATTTCTGCGTGGTCGGCAAGGAGCACGATTACCATGCCTGCCTCGCCGGCGTGATCGAGGTGCGCAAGGATTCTGCCAAGATCGACGAATACTGGAGTTCCGTCACCGCCGCCTGGTACGAACACGGCAAGTCCGATCCGCATCTGACGCTGCTGGCGCTGCATGTGGATGACGCGGAAATCTGGGCGTCCACCGACAGCAGCCTGAAATTCGGCTGGGAAATCGCAAAAGCCAACATGAACGAGGAAAAGATGCCGGATGTCGGCGTCAAACAGCACCTCACCTTCGCCTGAGGCGAACAATCACACCGTCTCGCCGGGCATGGCCTACAATCCCGGCGGGACGACGATCTGCGGCTTGCGCGGCAGGCTGCGCATCGAGACGGTCATCGCATTCGACTGGCCATACACGATATCGAACCGTCCATCGAACATTGCGAGGAACCGGTCGAGTGGCGGCCCGCCGCGATGCATCGGCAGGATCAGGGAGGACCGGAGCCGCTGCACCACCCGGCTCATGCTGTCAGCCCCCATCGTCAACCCGCCATCCGTCGGCACCATCAGGATGTCGAGACGCCCGATCTCCGTATAATGGTCATCGGTGAGTTCGTGATGCAGATGGCCGAGGTGACCGATACACAGGCCCGCGATCTCGAAGATGAAGATCGAATTGCCGTTTTCCTCGAAGCCGCCATAGGCGCGGATGTCGGTTGCGACATTGCGGATGTACGCGTCGCCGACCAGCACGTTGTGGATCGCCTTCTCCCCCGGAACATCACTCCAGCCTGGAAGCACATGCTCGATGCCGTGATCGGGATTGAGCGTGTAATGCGTCGAATGCGCCTTGTTCATGGTGATGACATCGGGCAGCAGCGTGGTGCGGTGAACGCCGGAATAGTCCGTGGCGATCACGATGCCGTCCGGGCTTTCGATCTGGTAGGTGGAGTGACCGACGAAGGTGATCGTCACGTCTTCCTTCAACTGCCGTTGCGCCAGTTGCAGCGGCTTGAAGCTGACGAAGGTGACCTTGGGAATGGCTTCGGCGATGGCCTGGCACTGACTGACGGGCATCTGGGCCGATTGGGCCAATGCCAGCCCTGCCGACCACACCGTTGATACCACAGCGAATGCGACAGTCCGCAGCATATGCCACTCCCTTGCCTCTTCCGTACGGGAAGGATGCGGCAGCGGAGGAAGAGCGTAAAGCGCGAACTTGCAGCCCGCGCCTCACATTCGTGTCATTTCCGGAGCGGTTGAGGCGTCAACGTGCCTCTCCATCCGCCGGCGCGCGCGGATCGAGCATGAGGCTTTCGGGCGTGGCAAGCGGCGCGGTGGCGGTTGGCGCGGTCGTGTAATTGTCCTTGTCGGCCGTGGCAATCGCGGGACGGATACGGCTGCGCAGAATGGCATGCACCACCACCGAGACATGGGCGAGTGCGGTCACCGCAAACAGCGCATGCGGACCGAAATGCGTCATCACCGGGCCGCCGATCGTCGGGCCGATGATCGTGCCGATGCCGAAGAGCAACAGCAGGCCGCCGGAAATCTTGACGAAATCCTCCGGCGCCGCGAAGTCGTTCGCATGCGCCACTGCGATCGGGTAGAGCGCGTTTGCCGCCGCACCATAAACGGCGACCAGCACGATGATGACGTAGACGTTCATCGGCTCCAGCATCACGAGCAGGACGGCAGCGAGCGCGGACAGCGATGACAGAGCCGCCAGCACGTAACGGCGGTCCATGCGGTCCGACAACCGGCCGGCGGGAAACTGCATGATCGCCCCGGCGAAGATGGTGATCGACACCATGACGGCGATGGTTCCCTGGTGCAGGCCAGCCTGTGCGGCAAAGACTGCCACCAGCGTGCCATAGGCACCGTTGGCGATGCCGATCATCAGGATGCCGACGAAGGAGACGGGCGAATTGCGATAGAGCCCCGGCAAATCCAGACTGACACGTTTCAATGGTTGCGGCGAGGCCGCAGTCGACAGCGTCGTCGGCAGGATCGCGATGCAATAGAGAATGCCGCAGATCATGAACAGGATCGGGGTCGAGACATCGATCAGGCCGACCAGCAACTGGCCGCCGACCACGCCGAGAAGGGTGATGGCGATGTAGAAGGAAAAGATCGCCCCGCGGCTTTCGTTGGTCGCCCGTTCGTTCAGCCAGCTTTCGATGATCATTGAGGTGCCGGCGGTGCAGAAGCCGGTCACGGCCCGCAAGCTCAGCCAGGCCACGTCATGCACGACGATGCCGGTCAACAGCACGTTGAGGCAGATCACCGCGCCGAAACCGGAAAAGGCCCGCACATGGCCGATGCGGCGAACCAGGATCGGCGCCACAAAACATCCCGCCACGAAACCGCCGGCCCAGGTGGTCCCGAGAAGGCCCAGAACCTCGTTCGAATAGCCCTCCAGCGTTCCGCGAACCGGCAGCAGCAGTCCCTGCAGACCGTTGCCGAGAAACAGGAAAAGCGTGCCAAGAAGGAGGCTGAGGACAGGCAGGATATTACGAGGCATGGAATAGACCGTTTGCGTTCCGGTTCAGGTGTCCCGAAGATGTTGCACGACAATCGTTAATCTTGCTCCGCCGGGAACCCGGCCGGATAAAGAAAAACGACATGGGTGGGGGACAGGATCGGAAACAACGTTCCCTACACCCGGAACGATTGACGGTTCCGAATCTCTCCCCCGAAGGCTATCTGTGGTGGCGTGCAAAAATGTCCAGCCTGTGGCTGACGTGATGAAGCGACAGGAAAATCATGACCAAGCTCATCGGCCTCCTGCTCATCCTGGCGATGATCGTTCAGATCATCAAGCCGCTCGGATGGCCGGGCCTCCGGCGCCGTGCCGATTTCTGGAAGCTCGCGGTGCTGGCGTTTGCACTCTGGGCCATCACGCTGCTGTTGCGCGACCTCACCTGACAGCCGCTGGTGTCAGAAGGCGATCTGGCCCTGCATCACGAAAGCGCTCTCGCCGGAAATGATCACGGAGCCGAGCGTCCCGTCCCGCTTTTCGACCGTCACCTGGATCACGCTGCGCCGACCCATTTCCACGCCCTGCTCGATCACCACCTCGAACAGCCCGTCAGCGCGCGGATCGAGGCGCGCCAGCAACGCCGAGAGCGCACCGGACGCGCTTCCCGTCGCCGGGTCCTCGGCCACGTTGTCGAGGGGCGCGAACATGCGGGCCCGCAGCCGGAACGGCTCGGCCGGATCGCGGACATAGAGGAAGACCGGAAAATCGTTCTCCGGCGTCGGATGGCTCTCCCGCGCTTTTTCGAACAGCGCACGATCGGTGCGGGCAGCGCCAAGTGCAGCCAGATCGGCAAGCTCGACCATCACGAAGGCAAGCCCGACGGAGGCGATGCACGGCGGATGGTTGGCGGCGCGGATCTGCGACGGATCGAGCGACAGGCACGCGGCAACCACCTCGGCCGGTACAGGGGCGCCGATCTCGAGTGCCCTCGGCGCCCGGATGGCCGCACTGACCACCCTCCCCTCGTGCTTCTGCAGCGTGACCTCGACCAGCCCCGCCTTTTCCTCGAACACCAACCGGTCGCCGACCGGCTTGCCAAAGATCTCGCTCCTCTGGCCAATCACATAGGCGGTGCCGACGTTCGGATGGCCGGCAAAGGGCACTTCGACGATGGGCGTGAAGATGCGCACCCTGGCGTGATGGGCAGGATCCTCCGGCGGCAGGATGAAAGTGGTTTCGGAATAGCCGAATTCGGCCGCCACCCGCTGCATGTCCCCGTCCGCCATGTCGCGTGCATCGAGAATGACGGCGAGCGGATTGCCGGTGAACCGCTCGGCGGTGAAGACATCGACCGTCACGAAATCTGCCTTGCCCATCCTGCTCTTCCTCCAAAACCCTGAGAATGGCATGGCTACCGAAGAGGCTCGCGGCTGACCAACGAAAGTTTGTGACGCGACCTATCAGAAACAGTGAAAGGCCGCCCCCTTGCGCGAGCGACCTTTCGCCTCCCCTCCAGAAGGGTTTTGAAGATCAGCCGACCTTGTTGACGCTGGCGGCGTAGATCTGGTCGATCGTCTGGGCGATGCTGGCGTTGAACTCCGCATCGCTCATCGACACGCGCAGGCCTTCCGTCAGGCCGCGCGAAAAACTGGCGATCATGCCGTGGTTGTGGCTGAGTTTTTCGCAGGCATCCGCGGTGCTGTAACCGCCGGAGAGTGCCACGAGGCGCACCACGGACGTGTGCGCGACGAGCGGCGCGTAGAAATCAGCGACCGTCGGGATCGTCAACTTCAGCATGACGGTTTCACCAGCAGGAAGCTTGTCGAGCTGGTTGGCGATTTCGTCGCGCAGGATGGCTTCGGCTTCCTGCTTCGTCGGGCTCTTGATCGAGATTTCCGGCTCGATGATCGGCATCAGGCCCTGGCCAATGATCTGGCGGCCGACCTCGAACTGCTGCTTGACGACCGCTGCGATGCCGGCCTTGTCCGCATGCGCAATGACGGACCGCATCTTGGTGCCGAAGATCCCCTTGTCGCGACCACGGATCAACAGCGCATCGAGATCCGGCATGGCCTTCATGGTCTGCACGCCGTTCTCCTCGGCATTCAGCCCCTTGTCGACCTTCAGGAACGGAACGACGCCGCGCTTCTGCCAGAGGTAGGAGGGAACCGGCTCGCCATCGACGTCGCCGTCCATCGTCCGTTCGAACAGGATCGCGCCGATCACCTTGTCACCGGTAAACGACGGCGCGCTCATGATGCGCACGCGCATCGCGTGCATCAGGCGGAACATGTCTTCTTCGGTCTGGTAATCGGAGTCAGACACCCCGTACAGGCGCAACGCTCCCGGTGTTGAACCACCGCTCTGGTCCAGCGCCGCAATGAATCCGGGCGCAGAGCTCATCTTGTCCAACATCTTGGCGTACCCCATGCTTACACTCCTGTCCCTTAAGTCGGCGCACAATGCGTCCATCACCCGATGGATATCACCCGCGGATAACAGAAGTTTTTTTGCAAGGAAATCCTACGCTTAGGCCTTGAAACGATTGAAATTCTTTCAATCGTTTAAAATATCAAAAAATGTTTAAAACCGATTTACGGAAGAGCGCACCCACCTATATAGGTGCGCTCCCCAATCGTCAGCCAATGACCTCAACCCGCCTTGGCGAGCACGGCAACGCCCGGCAATTCCTTGCCTTCCATCCATTCCAGGAACGCACCACCGGCAGTCGAGACATAGGAAAAGTCGTCAGCGACACCCGCATGGTTGAGGGCCGCGACCGTATCACCGCCACCGGCGACGGAAACGAGTTGACCGGCCTTGGTCCGCTCGGCCGCATGCTTTGCGGCGGCCACGGTTGCCGCATCGAAGGGTTCGATTTCGAATGCGCCGAGCGGGCCGTTCCAGACCAGGGTGTGGGCCCGGCTGATCCAGTCATTGATCGCTTCGATCGACTTCGGCCCGACGTCGAGCACCATGGCATCGGCCGGGATCGCATCGATCGCAACCACCTCATTTGCGGCACCGGCCTTGAACTCGCGGGCCACTACGCCATCGATCGGCAGGATGATGGCACACTGCGCGCTCGCCGCCTCGATCATGATCTGCTTGGCGGTTTCGGCAAGGTCATGCTCGCAGAGCGACTTGCCGACATTGGTGCCGCGCGCGGCGATGAAGGTATTGGCCATGCCGCCGCCGATCACCAGCGCGTCGACCTTCTTCACGAGGTTCATCAGGAGGTCGATCTTGGTCGAGACTTTTGCGCCACCCACGATGGCGACCACCGGACGGACCGGATTGCCGAGGCCCTTTTCCAGCGCTTCCAGTTCCTGCTGCATGGTGCGGCCGGCATAGGCCGGCATGTGGTGGGCAAGACCTTCGGTGGAGGCATGCGCGCGGTGAGCCGCCGAAAAGGCGTCATTGATGAAGATATCGCCATTGGCAGCCAGTGCCGCGGTGAAATCCGCGTCGTTCTTTTCCTCACCCTTGTGGAAGCGGGTGTTTTCCAGAAGCAGGATGTCGCCGTTTTCCATCTTGGCAACGGCGGACGCGGCCGCCTCGCTGATGCAGTCATCGGCAAACAGCACGGCGTGGTCAAGAACCGCCTCGACGGCCGGTGCGATCAGTTTCAGCGACATGTCGGCGACGGGCGCGCCCTTCGGACGACCGAAATGCGCGAGCAGGATCACCTTGGCGCCCTTGCCGGACAGTTCGAGAATGGTCGGCGCCACGCGCTCGATACGCGTTGCGTCCGTCACCTTCCCGTCCGAAACCGGAACGTTGAGATCGACGCGCACGAGAACGCGCTTGCCCGCGATGTCGGAGAGGTCGTCAAGGGTCTTGAAGGCCGGCATGGTATGGATCCGTTCTGGTGTTGAATTTCGAAGCGGACCATAACCGACCTGACCGGGGACGCAAAGCCATTCAGCCCCGTTTTTCACCCTCGCCGGACGAGACCGCGGGCGATGCTTCGGCAGCTGCTTTTTCGGGTGCCTCCGATGCCGGCTTCGGCGATGCAGCCACCACCGCCTTGCCGCGATAGCGCCTCAACGTGTCGCGCACCCGGTGGGCGATTTCGCGCATGTTGATGAAGATCGGCAGTCGGGTGGCCGGCTCGACGGCTTCCAGCGAGATGCCGACCGATCCGATATGCCCGTTCTCGTCGAGATCGCGCACGATCAGGATGATGGAACCCAAACGCACGCGGTCGGCATATTCCGCCCGCCCGCCAAGCCTGTAGGTCAGCAGGTCGCCGATCGACATGGCCTGCTCGGCAACGCTGAGAAGACCGGGCCCGTAGGCCGCATCCAGTTCCTTCGCCGGACGCGAGGGCGAGATTGCAAAGGCACCGAAGAAATCCGCATCGTCCTCGTCCACCGGTGCGCGGCTGGCAAACAGCCGGTCGAGCAGGCGCGAATAGCCGGGCGCGATGAACAGATAGACCTGATCATTTTCCCGCAGCCGTCCGGCATACTGATAACGCATGCTGCGCCCATCGCGGATGACGAGGGAGGGCGCTGCCCAGCGCGGAATGCGCTCGCCGCGCAGGACCGGGCTGTCCTTGATGACGCGGTAGGAGATCAGTTCGTGGTTGGCGCGCCCCGGCAGGTCGAGTTCCACCTTGTCCACCTCGCCGATGCGCGGCGGGATGATGAGGCCGAGCCGTTCGGCAACCGGCTTGATGGTCCAGCCCTGGAGGAGCAGCGAAACGAGAACGATGATGAAGGCGCTGTTGAAATAGACATGGGCATGGTCGATCCCACCGAGGATCGGCATGATGCCGAGCAGGACGGACACGGCACCGCGCAGACCGACCCAGGCGACGAAACCGATTTCCTGCTGCGTGAAATCGAAGGGCAGCAGGCTGAGCCACACCGCGATCGGTCGTGCGACGAAAATGAGAAACAGCGCAAGCCCGACCGCCGGCAGCAGGATCGACGGGAATTCCGATGGTGTCGCAAGCAGACCGAGCAGCAGGAACATGATGATCTGGGCAAGCCAGGTCATGCCGTCCTGGAAACGGGAAATGGCTTCCTTGGCAAAGATCTTGCGATTGCCGGCGTAAATGCCGGCAATGTAGACGGCGAGAAAACCGCTGCCATCCAGAGCGCCGGTGAAGGAAAAGACGAGAAGCGCCAAGGCGAGCACGAAGATCGGCGCCAGGCCCCGGTCCACCGGCAGGCGGTTGAGCACGTTGACGATCATGATGCCGCCCAGCAGGCCCATCACGCCGCCAAGCCCCATCTGTTTCACGAACATCGCGAAGAGCTCGAGATTGAAGCCGCTGCTCCCCTGCCCCGAGCTGATCAGTTCCACAAGCGCGATCGTGAGGAACACCGCCATCGGGTCGTTGGTGCCGGATTCGACTTCCAGCGACGAGCGCACCTTGTCGCGGATGTGGATGCCACCGATGCGCAGCAGGAAGAAGACGGCCGCGGCATCCGTCGAGGCGACGATCGAGCCGAGAAGCATGCCCTCCAGCCAGCTGAAGCCGAGAAGCAGAGAGGCGGCGAAGGCAAAAATGGCAGCCGTTAGCACGACCCCCATCGATGCCATGGTGATCGCCGGCACCGCCGCAATGCGGAAGGAATGCAGAGAGGTGCCAAACCCGGAATCGAACAGGATCACCGCCAGTGCCAGCGACCCCAGCATGTAGGCCAAGGGGAAGTTGTTGAAGTTGATCCCCAGACCATCGACGCCGGCAACAAGGCCGATCATCAAAAAGACGAGAAGCAGGGGGGCACCGAACCGAAAGGCAAGCAGACTGGAGAAGGCCGCGACCAGCACAAGGATCGTGCCGACCAAAACGATGAGATAAAAAGCCTCCAACCTGACACCCTCTTTCCAAACTGGCCCGTTGCCTTGATCCGCAGCAGCAGCGCGTCAGCCGCACGCTCCCACGCATCTCCCTGCACAAGACGCCATCCTGCCCGCCATTCCCGTATCCGGCACGAGACATCTGCTAAACTTGGCATGAGAGATGTGTCGCAACGGCGGGAATCAGGCGACCGCCTATTAGACCCGTTCAAATCCGGCAAGAGAAGGGCAAAGCGACCATTCCTTTCAGAAAGTTCCACGCCGAAACCGCTCGACGCGGGGGACTGTACAAAAGGAGGAACGAATTCAATTTGAACGATGCGAACAACCGAAAAGCAGCAATCCTGCAGTATTTGGTTGAGTAGCAAATTCTAAATTCCAGGGATGAGAGCACCATGTTGTCGAATAGGCCGCGTTCAAGATCATTGACTGCATCATGTCTTGCAAACCGCGATGGCAATTTCGGAATGCTGACAGCGCTTCTGTTGCCGCTCCTTCTCGTGGCAGCCGGCGGATCGGTCGATCTCTACGCCGCCTATAATCAACGTCTGCATATGCAAAATCAGCTCGACGGCGCCATGCTGGCGGCAGCCCGCGAGAGCGATTACGACGAACAGAAGCAGACGGTCACCGACTTCCTGTCCGCCTTCGATGAAGAGACCAACGATACGGAGGAGACGGTCTCGCTCGCCGAGCGCCTGCAGGTGACGCCGAACAAGGATGGCAGCCTGACCGGCGGTTACGCGCAGAACTACCCGACCAGTTTCCTGGGGCTAATCGGCGTCTCCGCTCTGCCGCTGAGCGTCGAATCCTCCGTCATGGGTTCGGTCTCCACCGCAACCAGCACGCCGGCCTCCTGCATTTATGTGCTTGGAAATCAGAGCCAGGCGGTGTTGATCAATTCCGGCGTCAACCTGAAGTCCACCAATTGCCGCGTCGATGTCGCCTCGACCTCCGCCCCGGCCTTCATCATGAACAGCGGATCGACCGTGCAGACGGCGAAGTTCTGCGTCAGGGGCACGAACTACATCAAGAACGGCGGCACGCTGACCAATCTTGAAGTCGGCTGCCTGGCAAATGCCGATCCCTATGCCGGCAAGCTCCCGGAGCCGACGGTTCCCTCCACCTGCACCACGAGCGGCGTCAAGGATGGCAGGACGATCACACTGGAGCCGGGCGTCCACTGCGACGTGACCTTCAACGGCAGCCCGACGATCACGTTCAAGCCGGGCCTGCACATCATCAAGGGCCGAATGATCGCCAACTCGGGCTCCACCATCATCGCCAGTGGCGTGACCTTCTATTTTCCGGACGTCAATAGCGAACTGCGCGCCAATGGCGGACTGACCTTCACGGGAACGGCCCCGACGAGCGGTACCTACAAGGGCATCCTGATGTTCGAGAAGACCTCGAACGCCGCCAACAATGCCAACAAGCAGCAATACATCTTCAACGGCTCCAAGGGCGAAACCCTGGAAGGCATCATCTACCTGCCAAACCGCGACGTGACCTACAATTCGACCACCAACCAGACGGCCAGGATCAGTCTCGTGGCGAATACGGTGATCATGAACTCATCCAACTGGATGCTCGAACCCTATGACGGCGGTCCCTCGACGGGTGGCAGCGGCTCGCAGACGGTTCGGCTGACGAAGTAACAGGATAGTCCCCCAAATTGAAAAGGGCGGCCCGGAACCCGGACCGCCCTTTCTGCATAAAGATGACCGCAATGTCCGATCAGATCAGCTTGGCGAGTGCCACGGCCGTGTCCGACATGCGGTTGGAGAAGCCCCACTCGTTGTCGTACCAGGTCAGGATGCGGACGAAATTGCCTTCCAGAACCTTGGTCTGGTCGAGCGCGAAGATCGACGAATGGCTGTCGTGGTTGAAGTCGCGGGAGACCAGCGGCTCGTCGGTGTAGCCGAGAATGCCCTTCAGCGCGCCGTTCGAGGCGGCGATGATGGCCTCGTTGATTTCCTGCGCCGACGTAGTCTTCTTGGCGACGAACTTGAAATCGACGACCGAAACGTTCGGGGTCGGAACGCGGATCGAGGTGCCGTCCAGCTTGCCCTTGAGGTGCGGCAGCACCAGGCCGACAGCCTTGGCGGCACCCGTCGAGGTCGGGATCATCGAGAGCGCTGCCGCGCGGGCGCGGTAGAGATCCTTGTGCATGGTGTCGAGCGTCGGCTGGTCACCGGTATAGGAGTGGATCGTGGTCATGAAGCCGTGGTCGATGCCGACGGCTTCGTCGAGCGTCTTGACGACCGGAACCAGGCAGTTCGTCGTGCAGGAGGCGTTGGAGATGACCAGGTGGTCCTTGGTCAGCTGGTCATGGTTGACACCGAAGACGACCGTCAGGTCGGCGCCGTCGGCCGGAGCCGAAACGATGACGCGCTTGGCGCCAGCCGTCAGGTGAGCGGCGGCCTTGTCGCGGGCGGTGAAGATACCGGTGCATTCCATGGCAATATCGACGCCACGTTCGCCATGCGGCAGTTCCGCCGGGTTGCGCACGGCCGTCACCTTGATCGGCTTGCCGCCGCCAACGACGATGGTGTCGCCTTCGACCTTCACATCGGCCGGAAACTTGCCGTGGATCGAATCGTAGCGCAGCAGGTGCGCATTGGTCTCAACCGGACCGAGATCGTTGATCGCGACCACTTCGATATCGGTACGACCCGACTCGACGATGGCACGCAGCACGTTGCGGCCGATGCGGCCGAAGCCATTGATGGCAACCTTCACAGTCATTTACGTCCACTCCCTTAACATGGGCTTTTCTGAAATCGCGGAAAGGCGCCCGAAGGCGCCTCCCAGAATGGCTCAGAGCTTGGCTTCCGCCGCAGCAACGACGGCGTCCACCGTGATGCCGAAATGCTTGTAGAGATCCTTGGCCGGGCCGGAGGCACCAAAGGACTTCATGCCGATAAAGGTGCCGTCGCTGCCGATGAAGGCATCCCAGCCTTCGCGGACAGCCGCTTCCACGGCGATCTTGACCGGCGAGGTGCCGAGGATCGCTTCGCGGTAGTCCTCCGACTGTTCGAAGAACAATTCGACGCAGGGAACGGAGACGACGCGGGTGGCAACACCCTTGCCTTCCAGCACTTCGGCGGCCTTGACGGCAATCTCGACTTCCGAACCGGAGGCGAAGATCGACACCTTCGCATCGGCAGAGGGCACGAGTTCGTAGGCGCCGTGTGAAGAGAGGTTCTTCTCTTCATATTCCTTGCGCACCGGCATCAGGTTCTGGCGGGTCAGCGCCAGGCCCGACGGACGATCCTTCGTCTTCAGCGCGATCTGCCAGCATTCCGCCGTCTCGATCTCGTCGGCCGGACGGAAGACGAGCAGGTTCGGGATGGCGCGCAGCGCCGCCACATGCTCGACCGGCTGGTGGGTCGGGCCGTCTTCGCCGACGCCGATGGAATCATGCGTCCAGACATGCACGACGCGGATGCCCATGAGGGCCGCCAGGCGCACGGACGGACGGCAATAGTCCGAGAAGATCAGGAAGCCGCCGGAGTACGGGATCAGGCCGCCATGCAGCGCAATGCCGTTCATCGCGGCAGCCGTCGCATGCTCGCGGATACCCCAGTGCATGTAGCGACCGGAGAAATCCGTCGGCGTGATCGCCTTCATCTGGCTGGTCTTGGTGTTGTTGGACGGCGTCAGGTCAGCCGAACCGCCCAGCGTCTCCGGAAGCAAGCCGTTGATGACTTCGAGCACGTCTTCCGACGCCTTGCGGGTGGCAACCGTCGGCGGGTTGGCGGCGACCTTCTGCTTGAAGGCGTCGATCGCGCTGTCGAAGCCGCCTGGCAGGTCGCCGGCGAAACGGCGCACGAATTCGGCGCGGGTTTCGGCAGCAGCCAGGCGCTCTTCCCATTCCTTGCGGGCCTTGGTGGAACGCAGGCCGACGAGGCGCCAGGCATCCAGCACATCGGCCGGAACCACGAAGGCTTCCGCCTCCCAGTTCAAAGCCTTGCGCGTGGCCGCGATTTCCTCGGCACCGAGCGGCGAGCCATGCACCTTGTGCGTGCCCTGCTTGTTCGGCGCGCCAAAGCCGATGATGGTCTTGGCGGCAATGAAGGTCGGGCGGTCGGACTTCTGCGCGGCTTCGATGGCGGCTGCGATCGCATCCGGGTCATGGCCGTCGATCTCGATCGTGTTCCAGTGCACCGACTTGAAGCGGGCGATCTGGTCGGTCGAGTCCGACAGCGAAACGGCGCCGTCGATGGTGATGTTGTTGTTGTCCCAGAAGACGATCAGCTTGTTGAGCTTCAGGTGGCCGGCGAGCGCAATCGCTTCCTGGCTGATGCCCTCCATCAGGCAGCCGTCGCCGACGAGCGCATAGGTGAAGTGGTTCTGCAGGCCGGCGCCGAATTCTTCCGCAAGCTTGCGTTCGGCGATCGCCATGCCGACGGCATTCGCAACGCCCTGGCCGAGCGGGCCGGTCGTCGTCTCGATGCCGGATGCATGGCCGTATTCCGGATGGCCGGCAGTCTTGGAGCCCAGCTGGCGGAACTGCTTGATGTCCTCGATCGTCATGTCCTCGTAACCGGTAAGGTAGAGGAGCGAATAAAGAAGCATGGAGCCATGGCCGGCCGACAGCACGAAACGGTCGCGATCCGGCCAGAGCGGGTTCTTCGGATCGAACTTCAGGTAGCGGCTAAAAAGGACCGTGGCGACATCGGCGGCCCCGAGAGGCAGGCCGGGATGGCCGGAATTGGCCTTCTCGACAGCATCCATCGAGAGGAAACGGATCGCATTTGCCATCCGGTTATGTTTTTCGCGAGAGGTCATGGCTAGTCCGCTGTTTTCGGTGTCAATCACGGCCCTGGACGGACCAAGTGAGGCGCGGCTGATCCTTAGCAGGTGCAACGGCCAAGTCAACAAAAGGCGCCGGCGCTGACGCATTGCGACAGTATTTCGCGCCTTCTTATCTAGGCCTCGCCGAGCCATCGTAAAGAGCGCGCACCATGGCGATCCACAGCCTAGGGCCTGGCCCATCCCGCCACTTTATTGACCGCCCGATGCACCCCGCTTAGGGTGCCGAGCATATCAGTAGACGACGGAATGCGATTCGCGCCTGATCGTCGCGTGGACCCGAGTACCAGCAGGATGCCGGTGGAAAAGACCTTAGACGCTGCCATTTCAGACCTCTGGGCCGCGGTCAACAGCCTCGACAGTGCTGTGGATGCCCGTATCGAGCGCCAGCGCGAGGCGGTCGATGCGGAAAACGAGGTCCGCCGGGTGCATGCCGACCGGGCGCGCCTGGCACAGGAACTGGACCAGTCCGAATTCAGGGCCAACCGCCTGGAAGAGGTCAATCGCGAAGTCTCCCGCAGGCTTGTGACGGCGATGGAAACCATCCGTGCGGTCCTCGACCGGTAATCCGAACAAGGGATCGACAGCTCCATGGCGCAAGTGACCGTAACGATCGATGGCAAGGCCTATCGCATGGCCTGCGAGGAAGGCCAGGAAGCCCATCTGGAGGAGCTTGCGCAGCGTTTCGACCGCTATGTCGGCCATCTGAAAACCCAGTTCGGTGAGATCGGCGATCTGCGCGTCACCGTCATGGCCGGCATCATGGTGATGGACGAGCTGGCCGAGACCAACCGCCGCCTGGCGAACCTCGAGCGCGAGGTGGAATCGCTGCGCAATGTGGGCGAAGGCGCCGCCGCTGCAAAACAGAAGAGCGAAGCGGCCGTCGTGGAGGTTTTAGGCGAACTCGCCGTCAAGCTGAACGGCATCACCGCCAAGCTGAACGCCCGTCCGCAAACCCCGGTGAATTGATCGCCTGCCCTCTGGCGGACATCATCCACATCCCCTATATTAAAAGTGCGGTCTGCGCTTCCCGACAGGAACCACAATCCCTGGGGCCATACTCGATCCAAAGGGAGCTGTCCCTGACCAGGCCCGTGGGCTTGGACATATGGCGCCCACCTACGTTTGTAGGCACCCAGGATCGTAAATCTCCATCGGTCGCCGTGGATCGCACCTTTTCCTTCCGGAACACGCTTGCCACGACCTCTGCGCACGACGGCTGTGACCGTCGCTGCAGCCATGAGGCTGGCGAAGAGCACATCAAATCCGGTGGGATGCGCTTTCGCGGGCCTGGCTGATTGCAAATGACACGGGCCGCCCCTATTATTGCGCCCACGCCAGCCGCGCTGCAAGGTCATCCATCGTCGACCTGCAGTGGATGCGGCAGGGTTGGCCGGTTCATCGTGCCGATCCGGGAAGACCGGCTGCATTTCGCCGGTCCTGATCCTTGGCGATACCCAATGAGCGCGTTTTGATAACCGAAATTCTCATCGTCGTCTTTCTCACCCTCCTGAACGGCGTTCTTGCCATGTCGGAACTGGCCGTGGTGTCTGCCAGAACCGTTCGCCTGAAGATCCTTGCCGATGACGGCAACAAGGGAGCCGCACTTGCCATGCGGCTGGCGGATGATCCCGGCCGGTTCCTCTCCACCGTGCAGATCGGCATCACGCTCGTCGGCGTTCTCTCCGGCGCCTTTTCCGGCGCAACGCTGGGGGCTCGCCTGGCCGACTGGCTGGAGCTGCAAGGCTTTACCCGGGGCGTTGCCGATGGCCTCGGCGTCGGGTCCGTCGTTGTCGCCATCACCTATCTCTCGCTCATCATCGGCGAACTGGTGCCGAAACAGATTGCGCTGCGAGCACCCGAAGCGATTGCCGCGCGGGTGGCCCCGGCCATGGTGCTGCTCTCTAAGCTCGCCCTGCCGCTCGTCTGGCTGCTGAATGCCTCGGGCAGCGCCGTTCTTGCCCTGCTTGGCCAGAAGGGCGAGACGGAGGAGCGGATGACCGACCAGGAAATCCGCAACGTGCTGGCCGAAGCCCAGAGTGCCGGCGTCATCGAAACCGAGGAATCGGCGATGATCTCCGGGGTCATGCGGCTTGCCGACCGCGCCGCCCGCGGCCTGATGACCCCGCGCCGTGATGTCGAGGTCATCGACATCGAGGACGACGCCACGGAAATCCGCGAGCAGCTCAGAAAGACGCAACGCTCCCGCCTGCCGGTGCGCAACGGTGCCTCCGACGAGATCCTCGGCGTTCTGTTCCTGAAGGATGCCTATGAGGTGATCAGCCGCGGCGAGGCGCTCGACGTGCGCCAGCACATGCGCCAGGCCCCGGTGGTCTCCGATCTGACCGGCGCCATCGACGTGATCCAGGCGCTGCGCCGCGCTCCGGCGCAGATGGTGCTGGTCTATGATGAATACGGCCATTTCGAAGGCATCATCACCTCCGGCGATATTCTGGAAGCCATCACCGGCGTCTTCCAGGAGGACGAGGTCGAGGAGCCGGCACTGCTGCAGCGGGAAGACGGCTCCTTCCTGGTCGCCGGCTGGATGCCGGTCGACGAATTCGCCCATCAGATGGGCTTCAACATGAAGGACGATCCGGACTACGAGACGGTCGCCGGTTTCGTTCTCGACGAATTGAAACGCCTGCCGGACCTTGGCGAGCGGTTTACCTGGAACGGCTGGTCCTTCGAGGTGATCGATCTCGACGGCCGCCGGATCGACAAGCTGCTCGTGCAGAAGATGGCCGAGCCCGCATGAGCGAGGTGACGCTCGAAAAGAGCCGCCTGCGCTCCGAGCGGCTTGCCGAACGCGACCGGCTTGCGGCGGACCTGCGCATCGAAAAGAGCCTCGAACTCTGTGACCACGGCAGCCGGTCGATCGCCGTCGAGGCCGGCACCATCGTCTCCGGCTTTTCGCCGATCCGCTCTGAGGCCGATATCCGCCCGCTGATGGCCGATCTCAAACGGCAGGGCGCCCGGCTCTGCCTGCCGGTGATCCTCGACAAACAGACCATCATTTTCCGCGAACTTGTGCCCGGCGCGGACCTCGTGCCGATGGGTTTTGGTACCTTCGGCCCCGGCCCGGACGCCGAAGAACTCGACCCGGACCTGATGCTGGTTCCCCTTTCCGCTTTTGATGCGCAAGGCCAGCGGATCGGCTATGGTGGCGGCTATTATGACAGGGCGATTGACCGATTGCACAAAAAAGGCCTCTTTCCGGAGCTGATCGGCATTGCCTTTGATTGCCAGGAGGTGGCATCAGTTCCGGTAGAACAACACGACGTCCGGCTGCATGCGATCTTGACCGAAAGCGGGCTGAGACGCGTCAACCCTTGATCGGACAGGTATGCGACTTCTGTTTCTCGGCGACATGGTAGGCAAGACGGGCCGGACGGCCGTCTGGGATCGCCTGCCGGGCCTCATTTCGGATCTCAAGCTGGATTTCGTCATCGTCAACGGCGAAAATGCCGCCGGCGGCTTCGGCATCACCGAAGACATCTTTCTCGAGACCATCAATGCCGGCGCCGATGTGGTGACCACCGGCAACCATGTCTGGGACCAGAAGGATGCGGTGGCCTTTGCCGGACGCCACGACCAGTTCCTGCGGCCGGCCAATTATCCCGCCGGCACGCCCGGCCGCGGCTCGGGCCTGTTCTACGCCCGCAACGGCGCGCGCATTCTCGTCGCCAACATCATGGGCCGCGTCTTCATGCACCCGGAACTCGACGACCCCTTCAAGAGCGCCGAAACCATCCTCGATGCCTGCCCGCTGAAGGAACAGGCCGACGCCATCGTCTTCGATTTCCACGCCGAGGCGACGAGCGAAAAGCAGTGCTTTGGCCATTTCGTCGATGGCCGCGCAAGCTTCGTCGTCGGCACCCATACCCATGTGCCGACTGCCGACCACCAGATCCTGAACGGCGGCACCGCCTACATGTCGGATGCCGGCATGTGCGGCGATTACGATTCCTCGCTTGGCATGGAGAAGGAAGAGCCGCTGAACCGCTTCATTTCCAAGATGCCGAAGGGCCGTTTCGAGGCCGCGTCCGGTCCGGCCACCATCTGCGGCGTCGGCGTGGAAATTTCCGATGCGACGGGGCTGGCGGAAAAGATCGAACCCTTGCGCATCGGCCCCAGGCTTGCCGAAACAATCCCGTCGTTCTGGCGATAAGGAGGAGGAGACATGAGCTTTCTGGACGACGACAGACCGAAGAAACCGGTCTCGCACGAGGTGGGCTCAGACCTCTCTTCCCTCTCCGTCGAGGAGATCGACCGGCGAATCGCGCTCTTGGAGGAGGAGATCGTACGCTTGCGGACAGACAGGGCGCAAAAACAGGCCGGACGCGTCGCCGCGGACAGTTTCTTCAAACGCTGAAGCGGACGGAAATAATACGATTGGCAAGCAAAAACTATACTTGGATCATCTACGTTAACCGTCCATTAAGCATTCTATCCGATGATGATCATGCTTGGTTTGCCCAGGCTCAGACGGTTTCTCCAGTCGGCGAATAGGTCTGATTTCTCCCTGTTTTACCTTGAGAGCCGCTTTTGCGGCTCTTCTTTTTTATGCACATTTGCGTGTTTCACCCCCATGTAAACTGTGGGAATTAACCTTTCCTTAAGAATCGGCTTGCGGATTTCGGCTACTGGTATCATCCTCCGAGCATGAACGAAGGAACGCGGAACTTTTTCTGTCCTCCTTCATTGCCTGATCAAGTGGATGCGTTAGCAGGATAATCTCGATGTCAGAACAGGTATTGAATACCGTCAGTTTCGCCGGCCGCGCCGCTAACTCGCCGCAGTTCAAGGCGCTCTACACGGAAGGCATGTCGCTGGTCGAAGAGACCGCCGCCTATCTCGACGGCCCGGGCCGCGCTGCGTCCAAGGTTCTGCCGCGCCAGGCAACCGTGCTCTATGCAGCCGAATCCATGCGGCTGACCACCCGCCTGATGCAGATGGCTTCCTGGCTGCTCCTGCAGCGTGCCGTCAACAATGGCGAGATGAGCTACGAGCAGGTGCTGTCGGAAAAGAGCAAGGTGCGCCTCGACGGCTTCAACGTCGACCGCATGGCCCCCGGCTGGGGCGACCTGCCGGAATCCTTCCGCGATCTCGTCGAACGCTCGCTGCGCCTGCAGAACCGCGTCGCCATCCTCGACCGCGAAATCTACCGCCCGCAGGAAGCCATCGTTCCCGACAACGAAAACGGCGTCCGCGCCCAGCTCGACCTTCTGCGCACGGCGTTTACCGCCAACTGAGCGGGGGACGGACAGTTTTGGAATGGGGAAAGCGGGCCGGGTGCCCGCTTTTTTTGTGCGCGGGGGATGGGGTGGTGATTTGGGGCCGGGGATCGACTGTCGGCTTTACGACGCCCAGCGGGTAAAATCGACATCGTAGTTCTTTTGGTCGAAATCTGAGCCGGGCTCAACGCGGACCTTCAACTCGGTGTCGATTCAATTTCCTTAGCATTGGGTCGTTGCAGGTTGAACAGATTCCCAACCACGATCAGACCCGCGCCGACTGCGGTGAAGCCATTTATGGCCTCGGCATACAAGAGATACCCGATTAAAGCTGATAACGGCACCCGCAGATAGTCCATCGGCATCACGACCGTAGCATCTGCAAGGGCCAACGCCTTTGCCATGCAAAAGTGGGCAAATGAACCGGCGAACGCGAACAGAAATATCCATGGCCATGTTGAAGCCGACGGCCAAAGCCACACATTCAGTGCCGGAGCGATTCCGATGATCGACTGGATCACGAGCATCCAGAAAATGATCTTTGTGGCACTGTCGGACCGCGTCAGAGCCTTTGTGGAGATGAACGAGATTGCGAATGCGGCAGCCGCTCCAAGCGCTATCAAATGGCCCGGATTGAGAGGGGCTACGCCCGGACGCACAATGAGCGCGACGCCCGCCAGACCAAAAAGGATTACGACTCCCTTCCGCCATGTCAGTTGCTCATTCAGGAATATCGCAGCCAGAAAAGCAGCCCAGATGGGCGCTGTGAATTCTATCGAGATGAGCTGGGCCAATGGAATTAGCGTCAGTCCCATCAACCAGGCATATTGGCCTGCGTAGTGGGCAACGTTGCGGCCGATGTGCCTGGGCAGAATCCTGGTTCGCATTGCCCGGATTCCGCCCTCTCGATAAACCAACGGCAACAGCAGAAAAAAGGCGATGACGGAACGCATTTCCATTGCCTGGAAAACGTCAAGCTCGCGGGTAATAATTCGACCCGAAACGGACATGAGCAGTATCAACAACACAGATGCCACCATCCACGCCGCCGCCTTGGCCGTCGGTCGACTGTTATCCATGTGGTGAGCTTTCAGGTTTCGAGTGACGGTTCGGGATCGGTTTCCCAGCGTTGGATCACAAGGAACTTTGTTCTGGGACACGGCCGTCTCTTAAGCTGCTGCAGGCGCAAAGTCATGCCCCCCGCATCCACGTTCTCCTTGAGAGTTGCGGCTTCTTTACGCCCGGCATGCCGCCAGGCCGTGTCCGCGTTCAGGCGCGGGAGATGACGAGCGCTACGACCGACATGAGGGCGCTTAGCTGCCTCTCACCATCACGCGACCCAACCCCCTCCCCCCATCACCCCTCAAACACCACCGCCACCCCGCGCTGGCGAAAATAGGCCTGCATCAGCTTGCGGCCGGCGCGGTTGTTCTGCTCGAGGCGGGCGGGGTCGAACACGGCTTGCTTCTGGCCGGCTTTGGCGAGCGCTGCCTTCAGCGTGGCGATATGCTGGTCGATGTCCGCGTTGTCGTTCTGCAGCGACTGGTAGATGCGGTCTGTCGCCTCAGCGACGGTCGGTTCACTCATCATTCACTCCTGTGGCAAGTCTTCTGAAATCGGGATGGGCAATTCCGCGCCTTTCGGCGGTGTCGGTCAGGGTTTGGCCGCGACCATCGCGGCTTTCGTCACCGGCTTCGGGCTCACCGCCGCCTTAACCTGCGGCAGATGCCTGTCCAGCATGGCCTTCATCTCCTCGTCGCGCTCCTGCGCCGTCTTGCCGCCCATCACCACGCCGATCAACCGGTGGCCGTCGCGCTCCACGCTGGTGACGAGATTGTAGCCGGAGGCATTGGTAAAGCCGGTCTTCAGGCCCGTCGCACCCGGATAGGTGTTGAGGACGCCGTTATGGCCGCGCAGCTTCATGCCGCGAAATACCATGCGCTTCTGCGAGAAGAGCTTGAACTCTTCCGGATAGTCGCGCATCAACGCCAGCCCCAGCTTGGCAAGATCTTTTGCCGTCGTCACCTGCTCCGGATCGGGCAGGCCCGCCGGGTTGCGGAACACCGTGTGGCCCATGCCGAGCTGGCGGGCCTTGGCCGTCATCATCTCGCCGAACTTTGCCTCCGAGCCGCCGAGCTTTTCGGCCACGGCAACCGCCGCATCATTGGTGGAGAGCACGATCATGCCGGTCACCGCCTCGGTGACGCTGATCGTGTTGCCGGCGCCGATCGCGAACTTGAACGGCTCCTTGCTATTGGCGTTCTCGGAGATCGGCAGGCGGGTATCCCAGGTGAGCCGTCCATCATGCAGCGCCTCGAAGGTCATGTAGAGCGTCATCATCTTCGTCAGCGAGGCCGGGTAGTTCAGCTCCTCGGCATTTTCCGATTCCAGCACCGTGCCGCTTTTGGCATCGACCAGGAACGCGGCATGGCCGGCAAGGGCGGGCGAGAGCGAAAGCGCCATCATCCCGGATGACAGGAGGGCGATGCGGAGCGAACGAAGGAAGGAGAACATGGCAAACCTTGGCAATGCGGCAGAAAGAGGCACGGGACAGACGGCCCGAAACGAAAAACCGCCCGAAGCGGGCTTCGGACGGTCGCGATAGGATACGACATGGTCGCCGGGCGCAAGCCCCGGAAACAAGACGGATCGATTAGAGGCCGAGGCCGCCGAAACGCTTGTTGAACTTGGACACGCGGCCACCGCGGTCCATCAGCTGCTGGTTGCCGCCGGTCCAGGCCGGGTGCGACTTGGAGTCGATTTCGAGGTTCATGACCGCGCCTTCCGAGCCCCAGGTCGAAAAGGTCTCGTATTCGGTGCCGTCGGTCATGACGACCTTGATCTTGTGGTAGTCCGGATGAATGTTGGCCTTCATGACACTCTGTTCCTGCTGTGCGGGGTCCATTTGTCGCAATTGCAGCGGAGGCCCCTAGTTCGTAAATGAAGCCGTACACCGGAACCGGCGACGGCTTCCCAATTTGATGCGGAGCCTATACAGGAAGGTCTCCCAAAGCACAAGTACCCGCACCCGACTGTTGCCGGGGCAAAAAACGGGGCCAGCGTGAGCGACAACCAGAGCAAATCCGAAAAGACCCGCCGCACACCGCAGCCGCTGCTGCGCCTGATGCCCTATGTTTTGCGCTACCGGTCGCTGGTACTGGCAGCCGCCTGTTTTCTCGCCGTGGCCGCGGCCACGACGCTCGCCCTGCCGCTGGCCGTGCGCCGCATGATCGACCACGGTTTTGTGGCGGCGGACGGCGCCTTCATCAACAGCTATTTTGCCATGCTGATGGGGCTTGCCGCGGTTCTCGCCGTCTCCAGCGCGCTGCGCTATTATTACGTGATCACCATCGGAGAACGGGTGGTAGCGGATCTGCGGCGCGAGGTGTTCAACAGCGTCACCGCGCTGTCTCCCTCCTTCTTCGACGTCAACCAGTCGGGCGAGATCGTCTCGCGGCTGACGGCCGATACCACGCAGATCAAATCCGCCTTCGGCTCCGCCGCCTCGCAGGCGCTGCGCAACATGATCCTCTGTCTCGGCGCGATGATCATGATGATCCTGACGAGCCCGAAACTCTCGGGCCTCGTACTGGCCGCCATTCCGCTGATCGTCTTCCCGCTGGTCGGTTTCGGCCGTTCGGTGCGGGGCCGAGCCCGCGCCGCGCAGGACACGCTGGCCGCCACCTCCGCCTTTGCCTCGGAAACGGTCGCCGCCAACCGCACGGTGCAGGCCTTCGGCGCGGAAAAGGCCGCCGGAGAGCGTTATGGCAGCGCCGTGGAGGCGGCCTATGATGCCGCCCGCTCCGCCATCCGCTCCCGCGCCTTCCTGACCGGTTTTGCCATCCTGATGGTGTTCGGCAGCATTGTCGGCGTGTTGTGGTACGGCGCGCAGAGCGTGCTCGCCGGCACGATGACGGCCGGAACGCTCAGCCAGTTCGTGCTCTATTCGGTGATTGCCGCAAGTTCGCTCGGGCAATTGTCGGAAGTCTGGGGAGAATTGTCGCAGGCAGGCGGCGCTGCTGAACGGCTGACGGAACTCTTGCGCGAAGTGCCGGCCATCCGCGATCCGGAAAACCCGGTCGCCCTGCCCTCTCCCGCCCGTGGCGAAGTCGCCTTCGACGGCGTTTCCTTTTCCTACCCGACGCGGGTCAGCGCGGTAACGCTGCACGACCTGTCATTCACGGTCAAATCCGGCGAAACGGTCGCGATCGTCGGTCCCTCCGGTGCGGGAAAAAGCACGATCCTCTCGCTTTTGATGCGCTTCTACGATCCGACCGCCGGCGCCGTGCGGCTGGATGGCGTCGATCTGCGCGAGGCGAAGCTTCACGATCTGCGCGCACGGCTCGCCATCGTGCCGCAGGACGTGACGATCTTTGCCGCCTCGATCCACGACAACATCGCCTTCGGCCTGCCGGACGCCAGCCGCGAGGCGGTGCGTCAGGCAGCGATCGCCGCGCAGGCGGACGAATTCATTTCCCGCCTCGACAAGGGCTATGACACGCTGGCGGGCGAACGGGGCGTGACGCTTTCCGGCGGCCAGCGCCAGCGCATCGCGATCGCCCGCGCGATCCTGAAGAACGCGCCCGTTCTGCTGCTCGACGAAGCGACCTCGGCGCTCGATGCCGAAAGCGAAACGCTGGTGCAGAAGGCGCTCGACGGCCTGATGCGCGACCGCACGACCATCGTGATCGCCCACCGCCTGGCGACCGTGCTGAAGGCCGACCGCATTCTGGTGATGGACGACGGGCGCATCGTCGAGGAAGGCACCCACAAGCAGCTCGTCGCCAAAAACGGGCTTTACGCCAGCCTCGCCCGGCTGCAGTTCGATGCCGGCGCACACGGCTTCATGGCCGCGCAGTAAAAGCGCGGCCAAGAGCCGTCAGACGCTGCGCCCGGCCACGCGGCCAGAAAACAGGCAGCCGCCGAGGAACGTGCCTTCCAGCGCGCTATAGCCATGCATGCCACCACCGCCGAACCCGGCCGCCTCGCCCACCGCATAAAGCCCCGGCACCGGCGCTCCGCCGGCATCCAGCACGCGGGCCGAAAGATCCGTGTGGATGCCACCCAGCGTCTTGCGCGTCAGGATATGCAGGCGCACCCCGATCAGTGGCCCGGCCTTCGGATCGAGCAGCCGGTGCGGTTTGGCGGTGCGCATCAGCTTGTCGCCCAGATAGGCGCGGGCACCGCGGATTGCCGTCACCTGCTGGTCCTTGGCGAACGGGTTGTCCATCTGCCGGTCGCGCGCCTCCACCTGGGCGCGGATATGGCGGGCGTCCAGCCGGTTCTCGCCGCTGATCGCGTTCATCGCCTGAACAAGATCCTCCAGCGTCTCGCGGACCGCGAAATCCTCGCCCTTGTCCATGAAGGCCTGCACAGGGCCCGGCGGGTTGCGCCCGAGCCGTTTCAAGAGCAGCGGAATGTCCTTGCCCGTCAGGTCCGGGTTCTGCTCGGAACCGGAGAGCGCGAATTCCTTTTTGATGATCGCCCTGGTGAGGATGAACCAGCTGTAATCAGACTTGCGCTCGCGCAGGATCTTCAGCGTCGACAGCGTATCGAAGCCCGGCATCGCGGGTGACGGCAGCCGGTTGCCATCGGCATCGCACCAGAAAGAGGAGGGACCGGGCAGGATGCGGATGCCGTGGTTCGGCCAGATCGGGTCCCAGTTCCTGACGCCCTCCGTATAATGCCACATGCGGTCGCGGTTGATGATCGAGGCACCCGCCTCTTCGGAGATGCCGATCATCCGCCCATCGACATGCGCCGGCACACCGCAAACCATGTCCGCGGGGGGCGTGCCCAGGCGTTCCTGCGGCCAGTTGCGCCGCACGAGGCCGAGATTGCCGCCAATGCCGCCGGAGGCGACGATCACCGAAGCGCCGCGCATCTCGAACTCGCCGATGATGTCGCGTGAACTCTTCTGGCCGCGCAGCACCGGATCGTCGGGCAGCCGGCTGCCCGAAACCCCGATCACCCGCCCGTTCTCCTGCAGCAACCGGTCCACCTGGTGGCGGAAGCGCAGCGTCAGGCGCCCGGCTTTTGCCGCCGCCTCGGCGCGGGAAACGAAAGGCGCCAGCACGCCGGGGCCGGTGCCCCAGGTGATATGGAAGCGCGGCACGGAGTTGCCATGCCCGTCCGCGTGGCCACCGCCGCGTTCCGCCCAGCCGACGACCGGAAACCAGCGCATGCCCATCTGGTGCAGCCAGGCGCGCTTTTCGCCGGCAGCGAAATTCAGATAGGCCTCGGCCCATAACCGCGGCCAGTGATCCTCCGACCGGTCGAAGGATGCCGAGCCCAGCCAGTCCTGGCGGGCGAGATCCAGGCTGTCGCGGATGCGCATGCGCCGCTGTTCGGGACTATCAACCAGAAACAGCCCGCCGAGCGACCAGAAGGCCTGGCCGCCGAGGTTCTGCGGCCCTTCCTGATCAACGAGGCAGACACGCCTGCCACGATCACAGGCTTCCGTCGCCGCGACCAGTCCCGCCAGGCCGCCGCCGACGATGATGACATCGAATTCCTCCATGCGCCCCTCCCAGAGCGAAATCTGTCTTACTCTTACGCAAACGTAAGATCTGAGCAAGTGGTGGCTGATCTTCCCCCACACTCTGCCATCGGGAAGGCGGCAACCTCACCGGCACGGCGAGGCTGCAGAAACGGAGCGGTGGCGTTTCTCGTTACCGCTCGGTCAGCTTGAGTTCGATACGTCGGTTCTGCGAGCGAACCTCGGGCGTGTCACCGGACGCGATCGGCTGGTATTCGCCGAAGCCGGCGGCCACCAGCCGGTTGGCCGGAACGCCCTTGCTGATCAGGTATTTGACGACGGAGGTGGCGCGCGCCGAGGAAAGCTCCCAGTTGTCGCGGTAGCGCCCGGTGCCGGTGAGCGGCGAATTGTCGGTGTGGCCATCGACACGCAGCACCCAGTTGATTTCCGCCGGAATTTCCTGCGCGAGCTCGATGATCGCCTGGGCGAGCTTGTCCATCTCCGCCCGTCCGGCATCGTCCAGATCCGCACCGCCCACCGGGAACAGCACTTCCGACTGGAAAACGAAACGGTCACCGACGATTCGGATGTTTTCGCGATCCGACAGGATTTCCCGCAGTCGCCCGAAGAAATCGGAGCGGTAGCGGTTCAACTCCTGCACGCGCTGGGCCAGCGCCACGTTGAGACGGCGCCCGAGATCGGCAATCTTCGCCTGCGAGGACTGATCGCGCGCTTCAGACGCCTGCAGCGCCTGTTCGACGGCCGCGATCTGGGCGCGGAGGGCGGCAATCTGCTGGTTCAGCAGCTCGACCTGGCTCATCGCCCGCGCGCTGACCGCCTGTTCTTCCGAAAGCTTCTGCGTCAGATCCCCGATCTGGGCATTGGCAGCCTCGCTGGAGCCGGCACCGCGCTCCAAAAGCGCCTGCAGCCGCGACCGCTCACTTTCGGATTGCGCCAGAGAGGCCTGCAGATTGGCAAGCGAGTCCTCGACATCCTGCTTGCCGCTCTTTTCGAGCGCCAGAAGCTCCGTCAACTCGGCGATCTGGCTGTTCAGCCGGTTCAGCACCTCGTCGCGCCCGGTAATCTCCCGGCCCAGGATGAACTGCGCCAGCACGAAGACGGTGAGCAGGAACATGATGGCGAGAAGCAGCGTCGACAGAGCGTCGACGAACCCCGGCCAATAATCCACCCCGCGCTCGCGGCGGCGATTTCGGGCAAGCGCCATCGCTTATTTCCCCGCGATCTTGTCGGACAGACGATCCAGCGTGCGGCGCATCGCCTTGGATTCCTCCTGCTGGGCCTCGATCCAGTCGCGCAGCATCTGCTGTTCGTTGCGCATGTTCTTGACCAGGCCCTGGATACCATCGGCGAGATTGCTGAGCGCGGTCAGCGACTTTTCCGTCTGCCCGGCTTCAGCCTTCGTCTGGGCGGTCACCAGCTTGCGCAGCTGCTCGACGATGCGGCGCATCTCGTCGGAGACATTGCCGGCAGCCGGATCAACCACCGTCTCGCCGCCATCGACTTCCGTCACCGAAGACAGCCAGTTTTCCAGCTCGGTATAGAAGCGGTTCTGCGCCCGCCCCGCCTGCAGGTCGAGGAAACCGAGAATCAGCGAACCGGAAAGACCGAGAAGCGAGGAGGAGAAGGCCGTGCCCATGCCGGCGAGCGGCGCGGTGAGGCCACTCTTCAGCGCCGTCAAAACATCGTTGCCATTGCCGGAATTCGGATCGAGGCCCTGGATCACCTCGCTGATCGAGCCGATCGTGCCGATCAGGCCCCAGAAGGTGCCGAGCAGGCCGAGAAAGACGAGGAGCCCGATGAGATAACGCGAAATGTCGCGAGTTTCATCCAGTCGCGTGCCGATCGAATCGAGAATGGAGCGCAGGATGGGGGCCGAGAGCGCCACCCGCTGGCTTCGCCCGATCAGTGCACGCATAGGGGCCAACAGCTTCGGATCCCGGCCCACCCGGTCTGCACTGCCCGCGGCGCGGAAGGAGTTGAACCAGCGCACCTCCGGAATGAGGCTCATCACCTGCGTGAAAATCAGGATGATGCCGATTGCCAGAACCCCGAGAATGAGGCCGTTAAGGCCCGGATTCGTCATGAAGGCGGTGTGGGCCTGGCGATACAGGATCGCGACGATGAAGCCGACGATGATCAGGAAGACCACCATGGTCCACAGAAATGGCACCGGGTTCGACAGCTTGTACCCTTGATTGCGGGGTGCCAATTCGGAACCGTTCACATCCCCGAGGGTATCATTCACCATGACGCACACAACCTCCGTACCACAAGTGGCCGGAGGCTAGTGCAAAAATGAGACGAATTGAAGTGACGCCCGCTCGGAAAAGGCAGAGATTTCCAAAGCGTACACAAAACAACCGACGTGCTGCGCGGCTCAGGCCGTCGGGATCGGGCGATTGATCACCTCGAGCAGCTGCTTGTGGATCAGTTCGTTGCCGGCCACCACGCTGCCGTGGTCGAGAATGTCGTTCGAACCCTTCATGTCGCTGGCAAAACCGCCCGCTTCGCGGATCAGGATCAGGCCGGCGGCCATGTCCCAGGCCGAGAGGTCGGTTTCCCAGAAACCGTCGATGCGGCCGGCAGCCACATAGGCGAGATCGAGCGCTGCGGCACCGAAGCGGCGAATGCCGGCCACTTCGCCCATGACGTGGCGCAGTTCCACGAGGAACTTGCCGTGATTGCCGCGGCCGAGATGCGGTGCGCCGCAGCCGATGACACAATCGGAGAGAACCCGCCGGGCCGCCACGCGCAGGCGACGGTCGTTGAGGAAGGCACCGCCGCCGCGTTCCGCGGTGAACAGTTCGTCGGTCGCCGGGTTGAAGATGACGCCGGCGACGATCTCGCCATTGCGCTCGAGCGCGATCGAGACGGCAAACTGCGGAATGCCGTGCAGGAAGTTGGTCGTGCCGTCCAGCGGATCGACGATCCAGCGGTGCGAACCGTCGGTGCCCTTTTCCTCGCCGCCCTCTTCACCGAGGAAGCCATAGGTGGGGCGTGCCTTCATCAGCTCGTCATGGACGATCTTTTCCGCCTTCAGATCCGCCTGGGAGACGAAGTCGCTCGGCCCCTTCACCGAAACCTGCAGGTTCTGCACCTCGCCGAAATCGCGCGAGAGAGACTTGCCGGCTTTCAGCGCAGCCTGAACCATGACGTTGAGAAGGGCAGAACGAGCCATTGCGGGGATCCTTGGGATAAAAGGCGGGCGTCCCTCATCATCGGGGACCTTTGTGTGTCAGTCTTTTCAGAATAGCCGCGTTCACAATCACAAAACCGGCGACAATTCAAGTCGCCGGCGAAAACCAGCGGGTCTGTGACAAAGGCTCAGCTGCGGCGAAAATGGTTGGCAGCCTCGATCGCCTGCTTCTGCTGGTCTTCCTCGATACCGAGGTAGAAGTCCTCGAGCGCCGGGTCCGGCAGGCCGGCACGGCGCGACAGAACGTACCATTTGGCCGCTTCGACGGGGTTCGGGCGCGTACCGAGCGCATTGATGTAAAGATGGGCCAGCTTGTTCTGCGCCACGACATTGCCGCGCATGGCGGCAATCCGCATCCACTCGAAGCCCTTGTCGTAATCGCGATCGCCCCCCACGCCGTTCACATACCAGAGGCCCATGTCGAGCTGCGCCGTATCGAAACCGGCCTTGGCCGCCCGCTCCAGCCATTCGCGCGCTTTCGCCTTTTTCTCTTCCGGCAGGTCGTGGACGGCAAGATAGAGCTGCGCCACCGCATATTGCGCATCGGAAATCCCCTGTTCGGCGGATTTCTCGTAGAAGGGCAGCGCGAGTTTCAGGCCCTTCTCGCCCGGATTGTCCGCCACCAGGATTTGCGCCCAGTTGAACTGCGCAGACGCATTGCCGGCCTCTGCGGCGCGGCGCATATATTCATCCGCCTTCGCCTTGTCGCGGGTCACGAACCGGCCCTGCATCAGGATCAGCGCATACTGGAACATCGCCGCCGGATCGCCCCGCTCAGCGGCCTGGCCGTACCAGAAGGCGGCGCCCTTGGCGTCGTGGGCAATGCCCTGCCCGCGCATCATCATTTCGGCCACCAGCGTCTGGGCCACCGCATCGCCGGCCTCCGCCCGCGGCAGCGCCTTGGCCAGCGCCGTCACATAGAGCCCGCGCTGATAGGCGCCGTAAGCTTCGTCAACTGGCCCATGATACGGCTTTTCCGGCGGCAGCGGCGGAAGCGTCGTGCCCATCCGCTCCAGAAGCGTGATGCCGCTGGACGGCTGTTCGCCGGGCCGTCCTCCCTTCTGCGGCGAGGATGGGTCACCGCCCTCCTCGCGTTGCAAAACCTGGCCATTCCCGTCGAGCGGACGCGTCACCGCCTTCTGCGAGCCCTGCGCGAAGGCGGGAGCGGCAGGCAAAAGCGGCAGGGCCGCAGGCATGGCGGCCACGGCACTTAGAAGGATCAGGCGGGCGTTTCGAAACATGGAACCCTTCAAGCGCCAAACCGTGGCGCTTTTTCGTCCAAGATCGCATTGACTTCGGCGACCGCGGCAGCAGCACCGGCAGGCGCCTCAAAGACGGCGGCGCGCAACGCGACGAACTCGGCACCCGTCTCGGCCACGGCCAGCGCCGACGATAGATCCGTGCCACCCATGACGATGCAGGGGATCTCGACCAGCGACGCCCACCATTCGCCAAGGGCCAGATTTTTCGGATGCGCCTCCGGCTTGATATCGCCGGTCAGCTTGCCGAAGAAGATGTAATCCGGCCGCGCCTCGCCCACTTCGAGCGCCGTGTGGCGGTCGGCCGCCTGGCCGGCGCCGACGATGAGCTTCGGGGAAAACTTCTCGATCGTGTCCGTCAGTTCCTCGATGGAGCCGGTCATATGCAGGCCATCGGCCTTGGCACGCCCGGCAACGCGGCTGTCGCCGGCAATCAGGGCCGCGGCACCGGCCTCCTGGATGAGCGGCACCAGCTGTTCGGCGCGCTTCTGAAACGCCTGATCCGACAGGTCGTACTGCGGCAGGATCACCGAGGCGACATCGCCGCCCCGCAGCGCATGCGACAGCATCTCGGCCAGCCGCTGGTCATCCTCGTGATCCGGTACGATGAGAACCAGTCGGCAACGATCCTCGGCAAGCGTCATTCTTCATCCCATCTGGCAGCAGACTGCCGGCTTATCTCTCTTCACACGGGCGACAGAGGCGCCGCCTGCGCACGCATATCCCCACGATCAGCGCACGACAGCACCTGAAACGCAAGTTGATCCCGTTCACGGGTCGTCATCGTGGACAAAACCCGATAGACCGGACAAGCCCCGCAATCAACACTCATCCCGTCATGCTTGGTTTTCCCCTTCCCGATCCCATCTTTTTTGCCGCCGCAATCCCGGCCGTTGCCCTTGTCGGCTTGTCGAAGGGCGGACTTGGCGGTGCCTTCGCGCTGATCGGGGTGCCGCTCCTGGCACTCGTCGTCAGCCCGGTCGATGCAGCGGCGATCTTCCTGCCGATTCTCATCGTCATGGATATCGTCGCGCTGTATTCGTGGCGGAATTTCAACGACAGGAGGCTTTTCCTGCGTTTCCTGCCGGGCGGGCTCATTGGCGTCGCGTTCGGCTGGATGACCTCGGCCATGGTGCCGCCGGATGCCCTCAGATTTGTCATCGGCCTGTCGATGATCATTTTCGCGCTGCAGTATTTTTATAAGACCTATGGCCCCTTGGCTGGTCAGCCGATTGCGCCCAAGCCGCACCGATGGCCGCCGGCGATCCTGTGGGGAACGCTCTGCGGTTACGGCAGCTTCGTCGCCCATGCCGGTGGCCCGCCCTTCCAGATCTATGCGCTGCCGCTGAAGCTCGACCCGAAGAACTATACCGGCGCCAGTGTGCGATTCTTCGCGCTCATCAATGCCATCAAGGTCATCCCCTATGTGGCACTCGGCGCGCTCGACACGAAGAATTTCGCGATCTCGCTGACGCTTCTGCCGGTGGCCCTTGTGGCAACGGTGGCGGGTGCTGCGATTGTCCGCCGGCTGAAGCCGGACGTCTTTTATCCGCTGGCCTATGGCCTCGGTCTTCTTGCCGCCATCAAGCTTCTTTGGGATGCTCTGCCGTTCTGATCAGTATCGTTCTAGAAAACCGATATTGCGTCGCACAATTCTTCTTGCCGCCGCCCACAACTTCGCGTAGCTTTTATTGCATGGTGACGATCGATCCTTTTGCAGCCATTGCAGACCCGAACCGGCGTCATCTGCTGGAGGAGTTGAGGCGTGCGCCGCGCACTGTCAATGAGCTGGCGGAAGGTCTGCCGATCAGCCGCCCGGCGGTCTCCCAGCATCTGAAGGCGCTGCTGGACGCCAATCTCGTGTCCGTCACCGCCGAAGGCACGCGCCGGATCTATGCGGTCAACACCAAGGGCTTCGTAAAACTCAATCTGTGGATCGACCAGTTCTGGTCCTGATGGGGCGTAAACGGGCCCGACAGTGTCTCCCTGACCCTATTTCGGGAAAAAAGACCGGCTTATCCGGGATATCGGCAGGCCGCCGTCTGACTGAAGACGATTTCGGCGGCGACCCGTATGACATCGAACTCATAGCGACTTTGAAAAGATCAATGGCGCGTCTTGCGCAGCCGCTCCATTTCGTCCTTCAGACGAAGCTTGCGGCGTTTCAACTCAGCTATTTCACGATCATCGGACGAGGGAGACGCAAGAATATTCTGGAGCTCCTCCTCAAGAGCGCCGTGCTTCTTTTCAAGCGATTCGATATGAGCCTGAATGGTCATGTGGCACGTCCTTCCTTATTCTTCGGCCACCAGCTCCCCTTGAGCCGATGGCATCAGGTTTGCAACAGAACTGTGACACGATCCGCGGCCTTTGTCGAAGGCGAAATGGTGGTTTCATCGTGACAAATCCGTGGATGTGATTAAGCCCGAATGAAGAACTGTCCCACCGCCAAGCGGCTGCACCGCAGCAAGACAAGCGGCCGCCCGCCGGCACCCCCGCCGTTAGCGCTTGATTCATCGGGTTTCCGGCGCGTCAGTTATTTGGCCACAATTGCGGACAGCCAGACTAGTCGTTGAAAAGGTTTGATGGTAGGAGCTTGGCGGAATTCCCCGGCAACACAAAGACCGGAATGAACAGTGGGGACAACGACACATGGCTGATCAGGAACAGGCGGATATCAGGCTCCAGCTGGCAAGGTTGCGCCAGGAGCATGAAGACTACGACGCCGCGATCAACGCCATGATCACCACCGGCTGCGAAGCCCTGCGCATCCAGCGCATGAAGAAAAAGAAGCTCGCCATCAAGGACAAGATGAGCCAGCTCGAAGACCAGATCATTCCCGACATCATCGCGTGACGACGGAGGACGCAAGCTTGCCGCAGGAGAGACCGCCGGTTGCCATCATCATGGGAAGCCAGTCCGACTGGGAAACCATGAAGAACGCCGCAGACACGCTGGATGCGCTGGATGTGGGTTACGAGGCCAGGATCGTCTCCGCGCACCGCACGCCGGACCGCATGGTCGCCTTCGCCAAGGGCGCGCGGGAGGAAGGTTTCCAGATCATCATCGCCGGGGCCGGCGGTGCCGCCCATCTGCCTGGCATGGTGGCAGCCCTCACCCCCCTTCCCGTCTTCGGCGTGCCCGTCCAATCGAAAACCATGTCGGGCATGGACAGTCTTTATTCGATCGTGCAGATGCCGGCCGGCATTCCGGTCGGAACGCTCGCCATCGGCCGCGCCGGCGCGGTGAACGCCGCTTTGCTGGCAGCCGCCGTCCTTGCCCTTTCCGACGACGATCTGGCCGACCGGCTGGACGAATACCGCCAGCGCCAGACGGCGTCTGTCGCGGACTACCCCATTGACGAGGCGCCATGACGCTTGACACCATTGGCATCATCGGCGGCGGCCAGCTCGGCCGCATGCTCGCCATTGCCGCCGCACGGCTGAACTTCCGCACGATCATCCTGGAGCCGCAGGCCGATTGCCCGGCCGCCCAGGTGGCGAACCGCCAGATCGTCGCCGCTTACGATGATCCGGCAGCACTCGACGAACTGGCCCGCGAGTGCAGGGTCGTGACCTACGAATTCGAAAACGTACCGGTGGCCGCCGCTGAGCGTCTGGCAGCCTTGCGTCCCGTCTACCCGCCGCCGAAGGCGCTGGAGGTAGCGCAGGACCGTCTGACCGAAAAGCGCTTCCTGAACGACTGCGGCATCGAAACGGCGAAATTCCACGCGGTCGATTCGCAGGCGGATCTCGCGCGCGCGCTCGAGGATTTCGGCGGCAAGGGCGTGCTGAAAACCCGCCGGCTTGGTTATGACGGCAAGGGCCAGCGGGTGTTCCGCACGCCTGACGACAGCACCGACGGCGTCTTTGAGGCGATGGGATCGGTTCCGCTGATTCTCGAAAGCTTCGTCCCCTTCGAGCGGGAGGTCTCCGTCATCGCCGCACGCGGCACGGACGGAACCATCGAAGCCTATGATCTGGCGGAAAACGTTCACCGCAACGGGATCCTCCACACCTCGACGCTGCCGGCCCGCATCAGCGAGGCGACCACGGTCGCAGCCCGCGCGGCGTCAGAGCGGCTGCTGGCGGGGCTCGATTATGTCGGCGTCATCGGCATGGAATTCTTCGTGATGGCGGATGGCACGCTGATTGCCAACGAGATTGCGCCGCGCGTGCACAACTCCGGCCACTGGACGGAAGCGGCCTGCGTCGTTTCGCAGTTCGAGCAACACATCCGCGCCGTCGCCGGCCTCAGCCTCGGCAGCCCTGCCCGCCATTCGGACTGCGTGATGACCAATCTGATCGGCGACGACATGAACGACGTCGCCGGCTGGCTCGCCCGCCCGAACGTGCTGGTGCATCTCTACGGCAAGGCGGAGGCACGGCCCGGTCGCAAGATGGGGCATGTCACCGAGCTTTTGCGCTGAAAAGGCTTGATCCACAAGGCGCCTGCGGTTGACAGGCCCGGAGCGAACCTGTATCAGCCGTGCATCCTAAAGAGAGCGCCTCGTGCGCTCTTTTGATTGTAAGAAGATTGTGTGGCCTAAGCGCCATCGAATACGCGGATCAAAGAAATGAAGATCAAGAACTCGCTCAAAGCGCTTAAGGCCCGTCATCGCGAAAACCGTCTGGTTCGCCGCAAGGGCCGCGTTTACATCATCAACAAGCAGAACCCGCGCTTCAAGGCTCGTCAGGGCTGATTGAAGCCGGTTCGTCCGGGACCGGATCACGTTCTCGACAAAGAGAAGTTTTCGGTTTGAGATAGAGCGCATGCGAGTTACCTTTCTCGCATGCGCTTTTTTCGTTTGTCCGCTCTGATTCTCACTGCCGCCCTCGCCGGCCACGCCACCGCGCAGGACGCACCGGCAACGACCGGGCCCTCCGCGCCGCCTTCCCCGCCGATGTCGGTCGAGTCGCCGCAGGCCGCCCAGGAGAAACTGCTGACGGATCTGAAGCGCGAGCGCGATCCGGACAAGGCCAAGCAGCTGGCGCAGCAGATCCTCGTCAACTGGTCGTCATCCGGCAGCGCCACCGTCGATCTTTTGATGGAGTGGGCCAACAAGTCCATCAGCGACAAGAAAAACGCCGCAGCGCTCGATTTCCTTGATCGCGTGACACTGCTGCAGCCGGACTATCCGGAAGTCTTCAACCGCCGTGCGACGCTTTATTACGCCATGGGCGACGTGCGAAAATCCATGGCGGATGTGCAAAGGGTTCTGTCGCTCGAACCGCGCTATTTCCCCGCGATCGCCGGCATGGCCTCGATCCTGACGGAGAATGGCGAGGACGAACTGGCGCTGAAGGCCTGGGAACGGTTCCTCGCGATCTATCCCGCCGAACGGACGGCTCAGGAGAACATGCTGAAGCTCTCCGAAAAGCTGGCCGGCAGCCGGACCTGAGGCTGAGATCCTGTCTTCCGTGGTCATCCTTCTTATCGTTGTTGCGGCCCTTCTTGCCGGCGCCTTCGGTTTCACCGCCTGGCGCACGGCGGAGATCGAACGCCGCTATCCCAATATCGGCACGCTGACGAATGTCGGCGGCTTCCGCATGAACGCCCTGCACGTGCCGGCGGGACCCGACGCGAATCTGCCGCCGATCGTCTTCATCCATGGCGCCAGCGGCAATCTGCGCGACCAGGAGGCGGCCTTCCTCAAGCCCCTGCAGGGCCGCGCCGAACTTCTCTTCATCGACCGCCCCGGCCACGGTTATTCCGAACGTGGCGGCGCGGAGAATGCCAATCCGGAAGGACAGGCCGCCGCCATTGCCCGACTGATGGAGAAGAAGGGCATCGAACGAGCGATCATCGTCGGCCATTCCTTCGGCGGGGCGATCGCTGCGACCTTTGCCCTCTTCCACCCGGACAAGGTGATCGGCACGCTGTTCCTCTCGCCGGCCACGCATCCCTGGCCGGGCGGTATCGACTGGCATTATCACGTGGCATCCACACCCGGTCTCGGCTGGCTGTTCACACACACGCTGGTGATGCCCGCCGGCATGGTGCTGCTCGATCCCGCCACCCGCTCCGTCTTTGCCCCGAACGCCCGGCGGGAAGCCTATGTGGACGAAGGCGCACCAGCGCTGGTGCTGCGGCCGAACAATTTCCAGTACAATGCCGAGGACGTGTCGAACCTCCTCGACTATGTCACGCGCATTGCACCGCGCTATACGGAGATCGAAAGCCCGGCGATCATCATCACCGGCGACAGTGACCCGGTGGTGCTCGCCAACATCCATTCGGTGGGCTTGCGTCGGGATATCAAAAACTCGGACCTGATCTGGCTGAAGGGCGTCGGCCACAAGCCGGATTACATCGCGACCGATCTCGCCATCGCCGCCATCGAAAAGCTGTCGGGCAAGGAGCGGGATCTGGAGGCACTGGCCCGGCAGGTAGAGGCGCGGATTGCGGGGGAGATGCCAGCAGCCCGATAGGACCCTGCTGCCAGCCGTGACGCCTCCCGCACGCACCAACAGCAACACGCTTTATGCGGCACGCCAATTCACATATATATGTGACGCATACGAAGGGTTTGCCGATGCTGAAGAACACGACCCTGAATCTGCCAGAGGAACTGGTGGCCAAGGTGAAGGCCTACGCGGCGCAGAACCGGACCACCATAACCGCGATCGTGCGCGAGCATTTTGAGGCAATAACCGAACCGGAAAGAGACATCTCCGAGGAGGACCCGCTTCTCGCCTACTCCAAAGGACTGCTCTCCCGGCGGGAAACTGTTCGCCGCCTTGGGCTTCGCGATTATGCCGACCTGCTCGTCGCGCTTGGAGATGCCGACCTTCCCATGCCGCTTCCCCCGGCCCATGACATTGAAAATCAGGCAGCCACCTTTGCAAGGCTTTGGAGGATGGGATGAGGCGGTGCACGATCATCCTGCCTGACGCAGGTCCGATCAACAGCCTCTGGGTCGCAGACCGGCTGCATCTCCTGCTCGACCTGGACATGCGGATTGTCATTGTTGACGCTGTCTACGACGAACTCACCAGCGATCTGTCCTACCGGAAAGATGCCGAGGTGAAGGACTTCATCGATGGCAACTCTCCACCGTTCGTGATCGAGCGGACGGACATCGGTGAGGCCGAGCGGCAGAAGCGGCGGCTTGGGCACAAACTCAAGAAGAATGCCGGAGAACTCGCGATGGTCGACCCGCAGCGATCGGCAGTTCGTGGAAGCCCTGAACGGGACGCCGTTCATCCGAAGTTTGAGCACTGGATCGGCGTTCCGCATTGCGGCGAAGGGGGCTGGACCACAGCCCCCTCTTCATATCGGGCGTTAACCGGCCGTCACACGCCCGACTGGCCGTCCGGGCCGATATAGGCCATGCGCAGCATGTTGGTGGCACCCGGCGTGCCGAGGGGAACACCGGCGGAGATGATGATGCGGTCGCCCGGCTTGCCAAAACCTTCGGAGGCGACGATGCGGCAGGCCTTGTTGACCATGTCGTCGAGATCCGTCGGCTCTTGCGCCACCACGCAGTGCAGGCCCCAGCAGACCGACAGGCGGCGCGCCGTCTGGACGATCGGCGAGAGCGCGATGATCGGCACCTGCGGGCGCTCGCGCGAGGCGCGCAGACCGGTATTGCCGGACGAGGTGTAGGTGACGATCGCCTGCAGCTTCAGCGTCTCGGCAATCTGGCGGGCGGCAAGCGAAATGGCGTCGGCGCCGGTCGCTTCCGGCTGCGGGCGCTGCGCATAGATGATGTTCGAATAATACGGATCCTGCTCCACCTTGGTGGCGATGGAGGCCATGGTGGAGACCGCCTCGACCGGATACTGGCCGGACGCCGATTCCGCCGAGAGCATCACCGCATCCGCACCTTCAAAAACTGCGGTCGCGACGTCGGAAACTTCGGCACGGGTCGGCACCGCGGCGGTGATCATCGATTCCAGCATCTGGGTCGCGACGACGACCGGCTTGCCGGCGCGGCGACATGCGCGCGTCAGCTGCTTCTGCAGGCCGGGCACCGCTTCCAGCGGCATTTCGACACCGAGATCGCCACGCGCCACCATCAGCGCATCCGACAGCTCGATGATTTCCTCGATGCGCTCGATCGCCTGCGGCTTCTCGATCTTCGACATCAGGCCGACGCGGCCCTTGGAAATTTTCCGCACTTCGGCCAGGTCTTCCGGGCGCTGGACGAAAGAGAGCGCCACCCAGTCCACCTGGTTCGTCGCCAGAACGGCATCGAGATCGGCGCGGTCCTTGTCGGTCAGAACGCCGACGCCGAGCAGCGTATCCGGCAGGCTGACGCCCTTGCGGTCGGAGATCGAGGTGCCGGCAACGACCGTGCAGACGATGCTCTTGCCGTCGGCCTTCTCAGCGCGCAGGTGCAGCTTGCCGTCATCGATCAGCAGCCGGTCGCCGGCCTTGACGGCCTCGAGGATTTCCGGATGCGGCAGGAAGACGCGGGTCTTGTCGCCGGGCACGTCCTTGTTGTCGAGCGTGAAGGTCTGGCCGGGCTCCAGCGTCACCTTGGTGTCGGCGAACTTGCCGACGCGCAGTTTCGGGCCCTGCAGGTCGGCGAGGATGCCGATCGGGCGGCCGTTGCGGGCCTCGACGGAGCGGATGCGCTCGATCAGGGTGCGCATCAGGTCATGGCTGGCATGGCTCATGTTGATGCGGAAGAGGTCGGCGCCTGCCAGGTGCAGCTTCTCGATCATCGCCTCTTCGGAAGAGGCCGGGCCGAGGGTGGCGAGGATTTTTACTTTGCGGTTTCGCTTCATCAATTCTGGCCTTCTTGCGCGGCCGGCGTGTCAGAAAGCTGGACCATCCAGCTGCCCTGACGGCCGGTGTCATATTCCTTGAACCCCATGCGCTGGTAGCCGCGGGCGAAACAATCGTCGACGCCGACGATCTTGAACTCGTTTTCGGCGACGCACATGTTGATGTCGCCGGTCCAACGGCCGCCCCGGGCCGCATCCTCCGCATAGAGATAGTAGTAGCGGGACTGCAGTTCGCCTTCGATCAGCGTGGCGCAGCTCGAGGCAGGCACCTGCCACCAGCCTTCCGAGATCCAGCCTTCGCTGGCCCGGTAGCCGATGGCGACACCGACGAGATTCTGCGTGCCGTTGCAGACACGAAAATCGGCGTGCGCGACGCTGGCAAAACCGAAAACGGGAACGCTGACCATCGCAAAGGCAAGCGACGGCACGAGGCGCAGGGAAAGAAGAGACAAAAGGCTTTTCGACACGGCTTCCGTTGGGACTCCATGAGGGTTCATCTGCACTGTCTTCGCCCGCTCACTCGCGAAAGTCAATGAAATCAAATCGATTATATTCTCCAAGGTCTTGCTTGACAGAAGGCAAGTGACGCTTGCACCGAACCGCATCCCCATGTCATCAGGGCTCTGTCTCAAGTCTTCTCCGGCGTGGCGCAATGCAGTCTTTCCCTTCCTTCGAACTGATACAAGGCAATCGTGACAGCGGCATGGTGCTTCTGGCCGACCATGCGAAGAACAGTCTTCCACAGGAATATGGAACGCTGGGGCTTAAGGAGAGCGTCTTCAGCCGGCATATCGCCTATGACATCGGCGTGGAGGGGCTGACGCGGCAACTCGCAGCCCGCCTCGGCGTGCCGGCGGTCATGTCGACCTTTTCGCGCCTGTTGATCGATCCGAACCGTGGCGAGGACGACCCGACGCTGATCATGAAGATCTCCGACGGCGCGATCATTCCCGGCAACCATCCGATCACGGATGCGCAATGGCAGCACCGGCTTCAATCCTACCACCGGCCTTATCATGACGCGGTCGAGCGCGAAATCACGGCAGTCGCTGAAGCCTGCGGCAGGGCGCCGCTCGTGCTGTCGCTGCATTCCTATACGCCCGCCTGGAAGGGCGTGCCGCGCCCCTGGCATGCCGCGGTCCTCTGGGACAACGATCCTCGTGCCGTCCGGCCGCTGATCGAGAGGCTGGCGGCGGACACCGACCTCCTGATCGGCGACAATGAGCCCTATGACGGGGCGCTGAAGAACGATACCATGTATCGCCACTGCATGATGAAGGGCATACCGCATGCATTGTTGGAGGTGCGCCAGGACCTGATCGGCGACGACAACGGCATCAGCACGTGGGCGGAGCGTCTGGCGCCGATCTTCGCCTCCCTGAACGCGGACCCGGCACTGCACGAATACCAGCGATTTGCCTCGCGCACCGGCCCCTACCCCGCCGGATGAGAAGACAGGAGACCACCTCATGGCCCAGACGACCGACATGACTGACGAGCAGCGCATAGCTTTCGAAGCGGCAGCCTTTCGCCGGCTGGTCGCCCATCTCAGGGACCGGCACGACGTGCAGAACATCGACCTGATGAACCTTGCCGGCTTCTGCCGCAACTGCCTGTCGAACTGGTACCGGGAGGCCGCCGAAGAGGCCGGCGTTCCCTTGGACAAGGAAACCTCGCGCGAGATCGTCTACGGCATGCCCTACGAGGAGTGGAAAAGCCGCCACCAGGCCGAGGCGAGTGACGCGCAGAAAGCCGCATTTGCGGACAACAACCCGCACAAATGACGCGCCCGCGTCCGAATACGCCTTGACCTTGCCGAGACTTCGCGGCAGGTGAAGCCACCCTCGGAGACCGGCACTGCCAGCCTCCGGAACCCATTCATCATCAACCCACCGATATGGCCGCGCCACACGGGACAGGATTGTGTCCGCAGCCCGGCCAAGCAAGAGGAACGACCCATGGAAGAAGTGGCAACGACCGGGGAAGTCAACGTTGCAGCCGCCGAACTGCGCCAGTTCATCGAGCGGATCGAACGCCTGGAAGAAGAAAAGCAGACGATCGCCGACGACATCAAGGACGTGTTCGGTGAAGCCAAGGGCCGCGGCTACGACACCAAGGCGATGAAGACGATCATCCGTCTGCGCAAGAAGGACGCCAACGAGCGCATGGAGGAAGAGACCATCCTCCAGACCTACATGGCCGCGCTCGGCATGGAATAAAGGCGCAAACCGCGCTCACCCGTGGCGGGATAGAAACGCGGCGGGCAAGGAACAGACAAGGCCCGCCGGCGTGATCACCGGCGGGCCTTGTTCGTTCTGGATGAGAATGACTGTCTCAGGGTTTCGGCTGGTTTGCGCCGCTGAAACGATTGGGATCGATCGCCACCGCCTCCGACACGGGGCGGAAACCACCGCTATAGCCAGCAGAAACGTCGGTCGACAGTGCCCGCACCAACATGCGCGGCGCCTTGGTGGAGGCCACCGCATCCGAGCGCTTGTTGGCGAGCGCCCACTGCGCCAGCGTATCGCCCGTCAGCACTTTGGTGCCGGGATTGGCCGGACGGCCACCGAGCTTGGATACGGCACCACCCTTGACCACCTTGGTCGGCTGAGCCGGCTGGGCTGCCGGTTTCGGCATGTCGAAACCGTCATTGAAGACCATGCCCGACGAGCCTTGCGTAACCGTGCTCGGCGTCGCCAGCGCGACCTCCTGCTGCGCCGGTGCGCTCGGTGCACGGGGAGCCGGTTTGGGCGGCGGGGTCGGCGTATAACCGGCACTGCGGGCCAGCTCGGCCAGAAGTTCAGGCGTCAGCGCCTGCTTGTCCGCTTCCGATTTTGCCTGCTCAACGACAGGTGCAGACGGGGTCGCAACAGGCGCAGCGACAGCCACGAGTTCGCCGCCGCGGGGAGCGGCCGGTTCGGGACGAAGCGCCGGGAGCGGCACGGCCGCCAGAAGTTCATTCTCGACCGGCGCAGCAGCAAGCGAGGCGGTCTGGACCGGAGAGGTTTGTGCATCGCCCTTCAGACCACGCGGGCCCAGCAGCGTCGGCACCGGAACGGTGAGGCTTGCAAGATCAACCGCAGCGGGTGCCGGCAGATCGGGTCGTGCGGTCGGCGTTGCGGGCGTGGCCGGCATCACCGCCGCAATCGCTTCCTGGGCGGTGCTCTGCGGCTGCGAATAGAGTGCCGTCAGGCCAGGGGCTGCCGGATCGGCGCGGAAGGCCGGACGCGACAACGGAACGGGCGCACCGACTTCCGGCATGGCGACAATTTCGGGTTTGACAGGTGCAGCTTCCGCCACCAAGACCGGTGCCTCAGCCGGCTCTCGCGCTGCCGGGCGCACCGGCGCCGATGGACGCTCCGGTACATTGCTCGGCGCCGCAATGGCATCGGCATCTTCATCCTCGTCGCCGCTATTGCCAAACAGCATGGCAAAGAGATTGGTCGGCTTGCGGCTGGAAGACGAGGCGGGCGCGCTGCCGGCGGTGCTCGCCACCTGAATGGAGCTTGCGCCGACGCGACGCTTGTAATCGGCGACCGCCTGCTCATAGCCCGGCAGCGGCTGACCATCGGCCGGCAGGTGCATGGTATTGCCGTTCGGGAAGAGCTTGACCAGTTCCTGGCGCGACATGCGTGGCCAGGCGCGGACGCTGCCGACGTCGAGATGCACGAAAGGCGAACCGGAGGTCGGATAATAGCCGACACCGCCGACCTGCAACTGCATGGCGGTGGCGCGCAGCGTGGCCAGTTTCACGCCCGGAATGAAAAAATCCATCGCCTTGCCCAGCATGTGCTGGCTGTTCTTCGCGACACCCTTGGTGCGCGTGCGCAGCATGCCGTTGGTGGCCGGCGAGCGATAGGCGGAGACGACGTGAATGTAATCGGAGGCACCGACGCGCCGGTAGACTTCCCAGACGAGATCGAACAGCCGCGGATCCATCTTCGTCGGCTCGTTTCGACGCCAGTCGCGCAGGAAGCGGTTGATCTCCTGCAGGCCCTTCGGATCATAACGCCCGTTGCGCTTGAAGGTGATTTCTTCCCGTTCGCCGGTGTGAACGAAATAAAGCTTCAGGCTGCGGGTTTCCCCCGCGGCAGAGGCCGTCTGGCTGGGAAAGCTGGCAAGAGACGCCACCAGCGCAAGAGACGCCAAGGCCGCCGTGGCACGCTTTGCGAGACACTTGAACAAGCGAGCCGCAGGTCGCCATCCGCTGTCACCCGAAGGCGTTGATTCTGCATACTGATACGGCAAGTCTATCCCCGTCTGACAGGCAACGTACGGTATTGCCTCACATGACCGTGAATTGCGGTTACACGATGGCAAATGTGCCACACATGCACAAGCATTTCTTTGATAGTCAACAAATCACTACCGAATGGTTGACGGTCAGTATCAGAACATCCTTGCTTGAAAGTGAACGCCCGCTCCGAGGCGTTTACCTTTGGTTGGGGTTTCGAGGCGGCGCGGGGCTCACGCCGCCTCCTTCAAAGGGTCGTCAGGGTCTATCCCATAATCCTTGAGTTTGCGGTAAAGCGTTGATCTTCCAATGCCGAGCTTGCGGGCCACCTGGCTCATCTGGCCTCGGTAGAACTTGAGCGCGAAGCGTATCAGCTCTTCCTCCACATCCGCCAGTTTGCGCACGTCGCCGCTGTCATCGGTGCTGACGATCACATTTTCGGGACCGCCAAACATCTGCATCGAACGGGCGGCTTCGGCCCGTGCGGCGCGCAGCATGTCCGACATCGACCGCTGATCGGCATCGTCCTCGCTCTCGATGTCTTCGATCGGCACAACCGCCGTCGCCAGCAGTTCCTGGCTCTGGTAGTCCGGCACCTGGGCGGCAATCTGCGGGAAATCCTTCTCCGTCAGGTCCGGTCCTTCGGCAAGCACGACGGCGCGGAACACCGCGTTTTCCAGCTGGCGGATGTTGCCCGGCCAGTCATAGGAGGTGAGCAGCGCCATGGCGCCGGCACCGACCTGCAGCGTGCGATCCAGCTTCTGCTCCGCCGAAAACCGCTCGGTGAAGACACGCGCCAGATGCGGGATGTCCTCCTTGCGGCGGCGCAGCGCCGGGATGGTGATCGGGAAGACGTTGAGGCGGTAATAAAGGTCCTCGCGGAACCGTCCGGCGCGAACCTCCTCGATCAGGTCCTTGTTGGTCGCCGAGATCAGGCGCACATCGACCTTCTGCACCTTGGCGGCGCCGACCGTTTCGATTTCTCCCTGCTGCACGGCCCGCAGCAGTTTCACCTGCACATCGAGCGGCAGATCGCCGATCTCGTCGAGAAACAGTGTTCCGCCATCGGCTTCCATGAACTTGCCGGTATGCCGTTCGGTAGCCCCGGTAAAGGCACCCTTCTCGTGGCCGAACAGGATGCTTTCCACCAGATTGGCCGGGATCGCACCACAGTTGACGGTGATGAACGGCTTGTTGGCACGCTCGCCGCTCGCCTGGATGGCGCGGGCGATCATTTCCTTGCCGACACCCGATTCACCTTCCAGGACCACCGGGATATTCGATTGCGAGGCGCGCTGGGCAAGATCGATGACCCGCAGCATGTCCGGGCTTGCCGAAACGATATCGCCGAAGCTGACGCTGCCACCCTTCGTCTTGCGGACCGCCTTCACCTTGCTTTCGCGGTGATCGACCTTCAGCGCATTGGCGATGGAGGCGGCGATCCGCTCCGGTGAGACCGGCTTCACGACAAAATCGAACGCACCGGCGCGCATGGCCTGCACCACCGTTTCGATGCCGCCCTGCCCGGTCTGGACGATGACGGGAATTTCCAGCGCCATCTCGCCGGCGGCCTGGAGAAAGCCGAGCCCGTCGAGCTCCGGCATCATCAGATCGAGGACGATCACGTTGATCTGGCGACGGTTCCGCTTCAGGAACTCCAGCGCAAGACGACCGTTTTCCGCCACATGGGCAACATGGCCATAGCGCTCCACCGCATTCTTCAACAGGCGGCGCTGGACCGGATCATCATCGACAACAAGGATATGGGCCGTCATGCTTGCTCCGAATTCTCAATATACCGTCCCACAAGGGACCTTGATGTCCGTTGTGTCATAAAGGGTTAAACATCCCGTTTTGAGAAATGCTTGCATTTTAAACGCCGCCCATTGAAACATCCCGACGACTGCAAATTGTACCAAGACGAGGATAGGAGACAGACCTTGACCGTGTCTGACATCGGCCACCGGAAATTTGTAAACCATAAACGGGCAGCCGTCGCGGATGCCGCAGGCGCCGCCGCATCGGCAGATGCAGCACTGGGCGTCCTGCCCGTCTGGCGCCTTGAGGATCTCTATCCCTCCGCCGACAGCGATGCCTTCCGCGGTGATCTTACCCGGGCGCTGGAGATGGCGAAGGCCTTTGAAAGCCAGTGGAAAGGCAGGCTTGCCGAGGCCGCGACGAAAACCGGCACGGATGGCCTCGGTGCCGCCGTCGAGGCCTACGAGGCGATCGACGATCTCGTCGGCAAGATCGGCTCCTTTGCCGGCCTCACCTATTTTTCTGACACGCTGAACCCTGCAAACGGCAAGCTTTATGGCGATGTGCAGTCCAAGCTGACCGATCTCTCCGCGCACCTGTTGTTCTTCCCGCTCGAACTGAACCGGGTGGACGATGCCCTGATCGACACGGCGCTGACGGCAGACGAGAAGGCCGCTCACTACGCTCCCTGGATCCTTGATCTGCGCAAGGACAAGCCGCACCAGCTGGACGACCGGCTGGAGCAACTGTTCCTCGAAAAATCCATGACGAGCGCTGCCGCCTTCAACCGGCTGTTCGACGAGACCATGGCCGATCTGCGTTTCGAGATCGACGGCGAGATGCTGCCGCTCGAGCGGACGCTGAACCTCTTGCAGGAGCCGGAGGAAGCGATGCGCGCCAAGGCGGCGGCCGCCCTCTCGGCCACCTTCAAGGCGAACCTGCGCGTCTTCACGCTGATCACCAACACGCTGGCGAAGGACAAGGACATTGCCGACCGCTGGCGCGGTTTCGAGGACATTGCCGACAGCCGGCACCTCGCCAATCGCGTCGAACGCGAGGTGGTCGATGCACTGGCGGCCGCCGTGCGGGACGCCTATCCGCGCCTCTCGCATCGCTATTACGCGATGAAGGCGAAATGGCTCGGCATGGATCAGATGAATTTCTGGGACCGCAACGCGCCGCTGCCCGAAACCCCGAAGGCGCTGATCCCCTGGGAGACGGCCCGAGAGACGGTGCTCTCGGCCTATGGCCAGTTCGCGCGCGACATGGCCGACATCGCCCGCCGCTTCTTCGACGAGAACTGGATCGATGCGCCCGCCCGCCCCGGCAAGGCGCCGGGTGCCTTCGCCCATCCGACCGTGCCCTCCGCCCATCCTTACGTGCTGGTCAACTATCTCGGCAAGCCGCGCGACGTCATGACGCTTGCGCATGAACTCGGCCACGGCGTGCACCAGGTGCTGGCCGGCGGCCAGGGTGCGCTGATGTGCCAGACACCCCTGACGCTTGCCGAAACCGCCTCCGTCTTCGGCGAAATGCTGACCTTCCGCGCGCTGTTGAACAAGACGACTGACCGGCGTGAGCGCAAGGCGATGCTGGCCCAGAAGGTGGAGGACATGATCAACACGGTCGTGCGCCAGATCGCCTTCTACGAGTTCGAGCGCAAGGTGCACACGGCCCGCAAGGAAGGAGAACTGACCTCCGAACAGATCGGCGAGCTGTGGCTGTCGGTGCAGACCGAAAGCCTCGGCCCGGCCATCCGCATTTCCGAAGGTTACGAAGCCTGGTGGACCTATATCCCCCACTTCATCCACTCGCCCTTCTATGTCTACGCCTATGCCTTCGGGGATTGCCTGGTGAACTCGCTCTATGCGGTCTACCAGAATGCCGAGGACGGTTTTCAGCAAAAGTATTTCGCGCTGCTGAAGGCGGGCGGCACGAAACACCATTCGGAACTTCTCGCCCCCTTCGGCCTCGATGCCACCGATCCGTCCTTCTGGAGCAAGGGCCTGTCGATGATCGAAGGCCTGATCGATGAACTGGAGGCGCTTGACGCCTGAACGGCATCCGCGCGTCCTAAACGAATTCGTCTTTCACGTTGCCGGCCGTTCTGCGGTCGGCAACGTCCTTCCACCCTACGCAATCATCTCCAATTTTATCGAATTCTTCATGGCAACACTGGATAATCCGCGTCGTTTCAACGCGACTTTTCATTTGTACTATGAAGATCCAGAGCATCAGAACCAGCACACGCAAAAGAGGGCTCACCGTTTTTGCCGGCGCACTTGTTTTCGCCTGCCTGTGGTTCTGGTCGGAGCTGACGACGTGGCGGCGGCTGGTCCATAGCTCCAACAACAGGCTGATCGAGACGGCAGAAGTGGTTTCGCTGCACGCCGATACCATCCTCGCGCTGGCCGATCAGGCCCTTGCCGAACTCACGCTTCAGGCACAGACCTTCGCAGGCAATGATGACGCAGCCGGTCGTCTGGCCGATGAGATGCAGCGGCTTGTCCGAACGTCGCATGTGTTGGGCGGCATGTCCCATATTGGCGTTGATGGCCGTCTGGTCAGCACAACGCTCGATCGCATGGGAGTCGGCCTGAATGCATCGTTGGAAGAGGCCGTCCGCTTCCATCGCGCCAGCATATCCGACAAAATCCATATCGGTTCAGCAAACCGCGGTGATCGAGACAGCGCCGCCTTCCTGCCGATTTCAAAGCGGATAGACGGTCCCAACAGAGAATTTGCCGGCGTGATGGTCGCCATGGTGGATCTGGACGAGATCGCCCGCTTCATGCAAAGCTTCAACTCCGGCGGCGACAGCAGTATTTTTGTGCTCCGCGGCGACGGACAGGTCCTGATGCGCTACCCCTCAAGGGGACAGGCGATGAAGGCAGGCTCCTTCGACAGCACGGATATCCGATCCCTGAGCACTTCGGACGTGAAAGGCCGCCACGACTATCAGTTGCCAGGGTCCGGATCGGCACGGCTCAGCGGTTATTTCCGCAATACCGAAACAGGCATTACGGTGGTCGCCTCACGTTCCAGATCGGCACTCTTCCACGCCTGGATGTCCCGGTCCGGCTATCCCTGGCTCGGCATCGGCACGGCCTATATCGGCGTCATCATAATGTCCCTTCGATGGATCAGGCAGATCCGGCTGCGGGAACTCGGCGAGCAGAAAATTGCTGCGCAGGAGCTAGAATTCCGTCTGATCGCCAATGCTTCGACCGACATCATCGAGAAGATCACCATCGACGGCATACGTCTTTATGTCTCTGCAGCGGCCCGCAACCTCTTCCAGCGCCCGCCGGAGGAACTGGTGGGAACCAGCATCTTCGAGGGTATGGAGGATGATGCGAAGGCGCAGTGGCAGACCGTGTTGTCGCGACTGAACCAGGGCGCCACCTCTCAGTCAGTGCTCTATCGGCATCAAGAGCCCGATGGTTCGACGATATGGCTCGAAAGCGCGCTCTCTCGTCTCGATAATGCGAACGGCGAGGCACTGGACGAGATTGTCGTCATCACACGCGATGTGACCCGCCAGCAGACCATCACTCAGGAACTCGATTCTCTGGCCATGACGGACGAACTGACCGGCCTGTTCAACAAGCGGCATTTCAACAACTGCCTGTCGTCGATGTTCGTTGATGCGGCGGACAAGAGACAGCCGCTCTCCCTGGTGCTGATCGATCTCGACCGTTTCAAGCTGTTCAACGACAACTACGGCCATCTTGCCGGGGACAAGGCGCTGCGTGCCGTCGCAGAGGTCATCCAGACAAGACTTCAGGGGACGTTCGGCATTGCCGCCCGCTATGGCGGCGAGGAACTGGCAGTGCTTCTGGGCCACCAGAACGACATGGCCGTGCGCGCCATCGCGGAGACGATCCGTAGCGGCGTCGCCTCGCTCGCCATTCCGCATGTCGGCAACCTGCCGTTCGGCCATGTCACGATTTCGGCGGGACACGCAACCATCGTCCCTGCGCCAGGCGGTTCCCAGACCGAGCTGATTGCCGAGGCGGACCGTGCTCTCTACCTCGCCAAATCCGATGGCCGCAACCAGTGCCGGTCGCATCGGGAACTCGGCACACCGAACACGCTGAACAACACGGGGTGAAATTACCAGAGCCGCAAAGAGCCACCGGCTCACATTGAGAAGCCGACCCGAGTGTGGCAGGAGAGCGGCATGTCCTCCTCTCCCATGCCTGCCGCCCCTTACGCCCTCTTCCGCGACGACCAGCGACATTCGAGCCGCGTCTTCGAGCGTCCGCACGAGATCGTCATCGCGCGGACGGCGGACGAGGTCCTGCCGGCATTGGCAAGGCTCGAGGACGCCAGGCGGCGCGGGTTCTGGCTGGCGGGCTATCTCTCCTATAAGGCGGGGCACGTCTTCGAGGAGAAGCTCCGGCACCTCATCGTCCCAGTCCGCGAAACGCCGCTGATCGCCATGGGCATTTTCGATGCACCGGCCGGCAGCGGGCATCCGCTGGCGCAACCGGTCACCGCCGAGGCCGGAACCTCACCGCCATCCCTCGACAACGCAAGGCCCGCCTGGGATTTCGAGACCTACGAGACGCGCTTCGAGACCTTGCATGCGCATCTGCGCCGCGGCGACTGTTACCAGGCGAACCTCACCATGCCTGTGGAGGCAAAATGGCAGGGCGATCCGCGGGCGCTCTTCTGGTCTCTGGTGGAGCGGCAGCCGGTACGCTACGGCGCGCTGATCGATCTCGGCGGGCCGGTGATCCTGTCGCGCTCGCCGGAACTCTTCTTCCGGGTCGATGACGATGGGATGATCGAAACGCATCCGATGAAGGGCACCGCGCCGCGCGGCAAGACCACCGCCGAGGATGCGCGGATCATCGCGAAAATGCTCGCCGACGAGAAGACGCAGGCGGAAAACCGCATGATCGTCGATCTGCTGCGCAACGACATCTCGATGATCTCGGAGGTCCGCACGCTCTCGGTTCCAAAGCTCTTTGCCATCGAGACCTATCCGACGGTGCATCAGATGGTGAGCCATGTAACCGCAAAACTGAAGCCGGAGGTCGGCCTGCCGGAGATCCTCGCCGCTCTCTTTCCCTGCGGTTCGGTCACAGGGGCGCCCAAAATGTGGGCCATGCAGATCCTCGGTCGGCTGGAGGACGGGCCGCGGGATGTCTATTGCGGGGCGATCGGCTGGTGCGATCCGGCGGGTCCGATGCAATTTTCCGTGGCTATCCGAACACTTACCCTTTTCAACGGGGGCAAGGCGGTCTTCAATGTCGGCGGCGGAATTGTCTTCGATTCGAAGGCCAAGGCGGAATATGACGAATGCCTACTCAAAACGCGGTTCGCAGTAAGCCAGCTAAGCAGCCGAGGTCCAGCGCCCGTGCCGCCAAGCAGACAGTCGATTTCCTGTTGATCGAGACCCTGCGCTGGGAGCCGGAAGCCGGTTTCCTCCGCCTGGATCAACATCTTCGGCGGCTCAGCCGCTCGGCGGATGCGCTCGGTTTCCGCCAGCCGGTGGATGCGAAGGATCTGCTGAAGGCGGCGGTCTCCGGCGAGGAAGACCTGAGGGTTCGCCTCACGATGAACTTCCGCGGCAAGGTCGAGGTTACGACCACGGTGATCAAGCCGGAACCGGAAGGATGCCTCTGGCGCCTGAAGATTGCCGACCAGCGGATGAAATCCGACGATGCGCTCTACCGCCACAAGACCACGCGCCGCGAACCCTATGATGCCGCCCGCGCGGAGTTCGACAAGAGCGAGGCCGACGAGGTTCTGCTTCTGAACGAACGCGGCGAGCTCTGCGAGGGCACGATCACCAATCTCTTTGTCGAAAGCGATGGCGGCGTGCTCATCACGCCGCCCTTAAGCTCCGGCCTGCTGCCCGGCATCCTGCGCGCCGACCTGATCCGCGAGGGCAAAGCCCGCTCCGACATTCTCCGCCCAGCCAACCTCAAGGGCCGCAAGGTCTTCGTCGGCAATTCGCTGCGGGGCCTGATCGCCGCCGAACTGGTCGATTAGGGACGAGAGGCTATGCCGACCTACACCCCCTATGACGGCTCCGCTACGCCCTTTACCATCGGCCTGTCGCAGCTCGATCTTGCCGACTGGATCGAGCCGGACGCGGGTCTTGCCGGTTATCTGGCGCAAAAGCGTCAGCTGCTTCAAACACATCGCAACGACATCTTTCGGGCCGAACCGGGCACGGAGGCGGCGCAGCAGGAGGTTCTGGCACTTCTTGCCGAGTATCTGCCCGAGCGGTATCCGCAGCTTTATGCGCGGGAGGCAGGCGGTATCGATGTTGCCGGCGCAAGCCCGGTTGCGCTGCAGGACGACGGCATGCCGCCGCTCATTCGTGCCGGCCTGCTGTTGCAGGACGATCTCGTCATCATGCGCCGCGGCGAAAACGGCTGGCGCGTGGCTGCGGCCTTCGTTGCCTTCCCCTCCTCCTGGTCGCTGGACGAGAAATTCGGCCGGGTGATGGACGAGGTGCATGCCGATGTGCCGGATTTCGAGGGCGGCAGCCGCAATGCGGACCTGATCAACCGCATGTTCGACCGGCTGCAGCCGGATCGGTCGGTCAAGCGTTTGAACTGGTCGATCAACTGGAACGACGCGCTCTTCACGCCGAAGCCGAAGAGCGAGCGCAAGGTTCCGGACCTTCCGCCGGCGGCGAGCTATCTGCGGGTCGAACGCCAGACGCTGAGAAAACTGCCGGCGAGTGGCGATATCCTCTTCACCATCCGCATCTACCTCGACCCGATCACCGCGCTCGGAACCGCCGCCCATGCGGGTAAGCTGATGCAGGCGCTCGCCGACCAGCTGGAGGCCCTGACGCCCGCTCAGGCAGCCTATAAGGGCATGCTCGCCAAGCGTGGCCCGATGATTGCTATGCTCAGGGCAGATGCGGCGCAGCTTGCGGATTCCACACCCACTGCCACAGGCTTGTCGTCTTCAAGCTCTTTATTGTGATCGTAATTTGTGATCTAGACCGCCAACAAGAGGCGCAAGGATCAAGACCCGTGCCCAGAAACACCGGCCCTTTAGGCATGCGACCGAGGGACCGAAGGAGCGACAGCAGATGAGTGAACAGACCTACCCGGTTTACGGCGAAATCACCGGCCCGATCGTCATGATCGGTTTCGGATCGATCGGGCGCGGCACGCTGCCGCTGATCGAACGCCACTTCAAGTTCGACAAGAGCCGGATGGTGGTGATCGACCCGCGCGACGACGACAAGGCGATCCTGGAAAAGCACGGCGTGAAGTTCATCCAGGCGCATGTGACCAAGGAAAACTACAAGGACCTGCTGAAGCCGCTGCTGACCGAAGGCAAAGGCCAGGGTTTCTGCGTCAACCTGTCGGTCGATACCGGCTCGCTCGATCTCATCAAGTTCTGCCGCAAGCTGGACGTCCTCTACATCGATACGGTCGTCGAGCCCTGGCTCGGCTTCTATTTCGACAAGAGCATGAAGAATGCCGACCGCACGAACTATTCGCTGCGTGAAACCGTGCGGACGGAAAAGCGCAAGAACCCGGGCGGCACCACGGCCGTCTCCTGCTGCGGCGCCAATCCCGGCATGGTCTCCTGGTTCGTCAAGCAGGCGCTCGTCAACATTGCCAACGACACGGGCGTGAAGTTCGACGAACCCTCCGTCGATGATCGCGACGGCTGGGCGAAGCTGATGAAGAAGGTCGGCGTCAAGGGCATCCATATTGCAGAACGCGACACCCAGCGCACCAAGAACCCGAAGCCGCTCAACGTGTTCTGGAACACCTGGTCGGTCGAAGGCTTCATCTCCGAAGGCCTGCAGCCCTCCGAACTCGGCTGGGGCACGCACGAGAAGTGGATGCCGAAGAACGCCAAGAAGCACAAGAAGGGCTGCAAGGCGGCAATCTACCTGGAGCAGCCGGGCGCCAATACCCGCGTGCGCACCTGGTGCCCGACGCCCGGCCCGCAATACGGCTTCCTGGTGACGCATAACGAATCGATCTCGATTGCCGACTATTTCACGGTCGAGAAGGATGGCGAGGCGGTCTACCGCCCCACCTGCCATTACGCCTACCACCCGGCCAATGATGCCGTGCTGTCGCTGCATGAAATGTTTGGCAATGGCGGCACCGCCCAGCCGGTCCTGCACGTTCTCGACGAGAACGAACTGGTCGATGGCGTCGATGAGCTCGGCGTGCTGCTCTATGGCCACGACAAGAACGCCTACTGGTACGGTTCGCGCCTGTCGCTGGAGGAAACCCGCCAGATCGCGCCTTACCAGAACGCCACCGGCCTGCAGGTGACCTCCGCCGTGCTCGCCGGCATGGTCTGGGCGCTCGAAAACCCGACCGCCGGCATCGTGGAAGCCGACGAGATGGATTACAAGCGCTGCCTCGAAGTGCAGTCGCCTTATCTCGGCCCGGTCGAAGGTCATTACACCGATTGGACCCCGCTCGACGGCCGTCCGGGCCTCTTCCCGGAAGATCTCGACGAAAAGGACGCCTGGCAGTTCAAGAATATCCTCGTGCGGACCTGAGGATCTGCGCGCCTGCCGCGTTTGATCACCTTGGAAAAACAGCAAGGCGGACTGTGAATGCATCCGCCTTGCATTAGATAGAGGTTCGCGCCATCGTTGCCGCCAAGACAGGCGTCCGAATCGCTGGAGAAGAAGAATGAAGATCAAAGGGAGCCTTGCGCTCATCGCCGCAGCCCTCATGCTGACGGCCTGCGTATCGTCCAATGCGCCGCGCCAAATGCCGGCGCCGACCCAGCCTCAGGGCGTCGAGGGGACCTGGGCCGATCCGAACGGTATCGTTTCGACCTTCCAGGCCGGCACGTTCAACACCCGCTCAACGGATACCAACGCCCTTCTCGCCAGCGGCACCTATACCCAGTCGTCGCCGACACTGGTGGAAATCAGCATGACCTCGCTGGTCCGCAAGACCCAGTCACGCGTCAACTGCGCGCTCGTCTCCACGACCCAGCTCAACTGCACGGCCGACAGCGGCTCGCAATTCACGCTGACGCGACGCAGCTGACGCAACCGCCGGATTGTGTTTTTTTCGAAACCCCGCCCTCGGCGGGGTTTCCTGTTTAAGTTGCAAAGAATTTCCTCTGCATCCCTGTCATATTTCCCTTGCAGTCCATAAGGGCTGATGAAAACATGGTGCGATGAACGCGTGTCATAATGATCAATTACAAGAGGCGGAACAGGGCGGAAGACACCGCGCCCGACCTTGAAGGAGAATTCTAGGATGATGAAAAGGCTTGGTTTTAGCGTGCTGGCGGCGAGCATGTTTTCGCTCTACGCAGGGGTGGCACTTGCGGACTACCAGTTGAACATCCTGCACATCAACGACCTGCACTCGCGCATCGAGGCGATCAACAAGTCGGATGCGACCTGCTCGCAGAAGGAAGCCGACGCCAATGAGTGCTTCGGCGGCATTGCGCGCGTCAAGAGCGCCATCGACGGCTTCCGCGCCGCCAATCCGAACGCAAATCTGCTGGTTCTCGATGCCGGCGACCAGTTCCAGGGTTCGCTCTACTACTCGACGTTCAAGAGCGCCCCGGTGGCGGACTTCATGAACGGCATCGGTTTCGACGCCATGGCGATCGGCAACCACGAGTTTGACGATGGCCCGGAAGAACTCAACAAATTCATCGCCGCGCTGAAGTTCCCGATCATTTCCGGCAACACCATTGCCAAGGCCGGCAGCCTGCTCGACGGCAAATACAAGGGCTACGTCGTCAAGGAGATCGGCGGCCAGAAAGTCGGCGTCGTCTCCGTTCTGGCCACCGACAGCGGCGAAACCTCGTCGCCTGGCCCGGACATCTCCTTCGAGGACGAAATCACCTACCTGAAGAAGGCGGTCGCGGAACTGCAGGGCCAGGGCGTCAACAAAATCATTGCGCTGACGCATGTCGGCTACAACAAGGACAAGGAAATCGCCGCTGCCGTGGATGGCATCGACGTGGTGGTCGGCGGTCACAGCCATACCTACCTCTCCTCGACCGATGCGAAGTCCTCCGGTCCCTACCCGACCATGGTGAAGAACCCGTCGGGCGCCGAGATCCCGGTCGTCACCGCCTATGCCTATTCGAAGTATCTCGGCGAGCTCACCGTCACCTTCGACGATAACGGCGTGGTGAAATCGGCCGGTGGCGCACCGAAGCTGCTGGATGCCTCGGTGAAGCCCGATGAGGCCTATGCCGCCAAGGTGAAGGAACTGGGCGCTCCGCTCGAAGACCTGAAGAAGAAGGTCGTCGGCACCTCGGAAGGCGAAATCAACGGCGACCGCAAGGCCTGCCGTGCCGTCGAATGCTCGATGGGCAACCTCGTCGCCGATGCCTCGCTCGCCCGCGTCAAGGACCAGGGCATCACGATCGCCATCGTCAACGGCGGTGGCCTGCGTGCTTCGATCGACCAGGGCGACGTGACCATGGGTGAAGTGCTGACGGTGCTGCCGTTCCAGAACACGATTGCCACCTTCCAGATCAAGGGGGCGGACCTGAAGGCCGCGCTTGAAAACGGCGTGAGCCAGATCGAGGACGGCGCCGGTCGTTTTGCCCAGGTTGGCGGCATGAAGTACACCTTCGACCGCTCCAAGCCGGTCGGCTCGCGCGTCAGCGACGTTATGGTCAAGGAAGGCGATGCCTTCGTTCCGCTCGATCCGGCCAAGACCTATGGCGTCGTCACCAACAACTACGTGCGTGGCGGCGGCGACGGCTTCAAGATGTTCGCGACCAATGCCGTGAACGCCTATGACTTCGGGCCGAACCTGGAACAGGCCGTGGCCGATTACATCAGCGCCAACTCGCCCTACAAGCCCTACACCGACGGTCGCATCAAGGACGCAACACCGGCAGATTACGTCGCGCCGCCGAAGGCCCCGGCTCCGGCACCCGCAGCAGCGGCTGCTCCGGCAGCACCCGCTCCGGCAACGGCTGCTGCCCCTGCCCCGGCGGCTCCGACTGCTGCTCCGGCCGTCACGGCCCAGGCACCCGCTGCAGCCCCCGTTGCTCCGGCAGCGCCCGCAGCAGCCCCGGCTGCCGCACCCGCAGGCCCGAAGATGTACACGGTCATGAAGGGCGACTCGCTCTGGAAGATCGCCGAAGCCACCTATGGCAAGGGCGAGGACTGGAAGAAGATTGCCGACGCCAACAAACTGCGCCGCCCGAACCTGATCGAGATCGGCGCCGAACTGGAACTGCCGGCCAACTGAGCCATCAGGACCTTTTGTCACGATTGAGGTACGACCCGGGGGCTTCCCCGGGTCGTTTTTTGTTTCTACATAGAACCAGCAGTGCCCGGCACACGTAGTGAAAACTGGCCCCGTTCAATGTCCCAGGAAACCGCAATGATGAATGCTCCCGCCATCCACCTGCCAGCCGATCATCCGGAGGTCCGCTTCGGCAAGGTCGGTGTCCTGCTCGTCAATCTCGGCACGCCGGACGGCACAGATTACTGGTCGATGCGGCGCTACCTGGCGGAGTTCCTGACCGATAAACGCGTCATCGAGTGGTCACGGCTGTTCTGGTACCCGATCCTCTACGGCATCGTGCTGAACAAGCGGCCACAGAAGGTCGGCAAGGCCTACGAGTCGATCTGGAACAAGGATCTCGACGAAAGCTACCTGCGCACCTACACCCGCAACCAGGCGGAAATTCTTGCCGAACGGTTCAAGGACATGCCGCATGTGCATGTGGATTGGGCGATGCGCTACGGCCAGCCGGCGATTCAGGCCAAGATGAATGAAATGCAGAAGGCGGGCTGCGAGAAGATCCTCGTCTTCCCGCTTTACCCGCAATATGCCGCGGCGACGACGGCAACCGTTGCCGACGAGGCCTTCAAGGCGCTTCTGAAGATGCGCTGGCAGCCGGCGCTGCGCACCGTGCCGCGCTATCACGACGACCCTGTCTATATTGATGCGCTCGCCTGCTCGATCGAAAAGCATCTGGCGACGCTGGATTGGGAACCGGAACTGGTGATCACCTCCTATCACGGCATCCCGATGTCCTATTTCAAGAAGGGCGATCCCTATCACTGCCAATGCTACAAGACGACACGCCTGCTGCGCGACCGCCTGGGCTGGCCGAAGGAGAAGCTGATGGTCACCTTCCAGTCCCGCTTCGGGCCGGAGGAATGGCTGCAGCCCTACACGGACAAGACGGTGGAAAAGCTTGCCCAGGAGGGCGTCAAGCGCATCGCCATCCTCAATCCAGGCTTCGTCTCCGACTGCCTCGAAACGCTGGAGGAAATTGCCGAGGAGGCCGGCGAAGACTTCCTCCATAATGGCGGCGAAAAATTTTCCCACATTCCCTGCCTCAACGACAGCGAGGACGGCATGCGGGTTCTGGAGCACATCACCCGCCGGGAACTGATGGGCTGGGTGTGACGCATCCTGCTCTGGCGTGAGGCGCGTGGCGATGGCCGCCCGTCGCCACGCGCCATCTGACGCAACGCCGTCGTGGCACTCACACCGGCGTTCTGTCCAGGGCGAACACGCGGTTGCGCCCACCCTCCTTGGCCGCATAAAGCGCCTGGTCCGCATGCAACAGGATCTGTTGCATGCTGTCGGACGATGCTGCCTCATAGACGCCGAAGCTGGCAGTCACCCGGCCGTGCGGTAAAGGCTTCACCACCAGAACCTCGAAGGTCTGCCGCAGACGCTCGGCAATCGCCGTGGCTTCCTGTTTGCTGGTGCGCGGCAGGATCAGGCAGAACTCCTCGCCCCCGATGCGCGCGGCGATATCGTAGCGGCGCAAGCTGTCGCGCACCGCTTCGGAAACGGCCATCAGCACGTGGTCGCCCGTATCGTGGCCATGCCGGTCGTTGATCTGCTTGAAGTGGTCGAGATCGAACAGGATGGCCGACAGCGGGCTCTTCTCGCGGGCCGCGCGCGCCTGCTCCACGGGGATGCGCTCCGCCAGCCAGCGGCGATTGTGAAGTCCGGTCAAGGGGTCGCTGGAGGCCTGGTGGCGCAGCGACTTCATCAGGCTTTCGACCTCCGCCACCATGCTGACGACGGCACGCGTCACGGTGCCGATCTCGTCCTTGCGGCTGATCTGGAGGCGGATGGGAGCGCCCTCGGCCTGATAGTGCTCGATCGCGCGGGCAAGGTGTCTCAGCGGCGCAAAGAAGCGCCAGAGCAGCCACAGGCAGGCAATGGTTCCGGCAAGCGTTGCGCCAAGCAGAACACCCAGCACCGGACCGGGATGGTGGGTGGAAAACCCGCTGCCGAGATAAAGGATGATGGCGATCAACGGGAGGTGGATGGCAAAAAAGCAGGTGCCGAAGATCTTGGCCAGGAGCGAGTGCCGCATGGCACCGAGTGACGTCGCCGGTGTCGGAATCATTCCGAGCTCTCCTCTGAGTATTTCAGACAGCGCTTAAGCTAGGAACGCGACACCAACGAAACGTTAAGCCAATCGTTAAAACGCGACATGTTCACAGCTTGCGTACGTCTCCGGACCATGGCTTTGCGCCGCTTCAGTCCAACGACAGAAAATGCGTCAGGCACTGGAATTCGAAAAGATCCAGTGAACGCGCAAGCGCAAGCGAGGCCGTATTGGTCTCCTCGACCACATAACGGGTAACAAGGCCGCGCCGCGCCACCTCCAGAAACGCGGCCTGGACAACACGGCGCGCCAATCCCTGCCGGCGCGCTGAGGCATGGGTTACAAGCCCGCCGATCTCCCAGAGGCCCGGGCTGTTCTCGAAGGCGAAGCACACCGACAGGCCAATCCCCTCTTCCGGTGCCTCGACGACAAAAGCCCGGCCGCTGTCGAGAAGCGGCAGCAGCCAGTCCCGCCCATAGCCACGTTCGTTAAAGAGCGCCCAGCCGGCCTCGCTCGGTTGGCACCGCACCAGAGCGGTGGCCGCTGTCCATCCCGGTTCGTCCGCCAACCGGAACGAATGAAAGGCGGTCGTGCGGCGAAGACGAAAGCGCTGAGCAACGGCCGTCTCGTCTGCCGGCGTCGGCAGCTTGAAGACGCAGGGGCCGTCCGCCGGCACTTGCGCCACCAACCGCAGCGTCAGGTCGGCATGGTCGCTGGCGATGAAGCAGACGTGGCGGACACCGGGATAGGCGTGGCGGTCGTAATCGCTGACGGCGGCGACGAGTAGAAGCATTACCGCCTCCCCTTCTGCTCCTTGCGTATGAAACAGCCGGGTATCCGCGGGGAAGGCCTGCAGATATTTCAGCAGCGAAATGCTCCGCAACCTGTCCCGGTTCAGGTAGTCCCTCGCCTTGTCCATCACCGTCACCCGCTAAACCGCCTTCGCAACTGGCAAAGACTGACGGAAGGACCGGTGATGGTCCAATCAAGAGACGAAATGGATCGTGGCCCGTTGGTGACGATCAGACGGCTCAGACAGCCTCGGCCTTGAACGTGGCCGTCGCCGTCTTCCAGAAGTCCGCGTCCTCGTACTCGGTCGGATCGGCGACACCGGCCAGATGGAAGGCCTCGCGCCGTTCGACGCAGGTTCCGCACCGCCCGCAATGCCGCTCGCCCCCCTTGTAGCAGGACCAGGTCTCGGCAAAGGGCGTGGCATGCCGCGCGCCTTCCGTAACGATATCGGCCTTCGAGATGGTGACGAAGGGCGACAGAAGTTGAACGCTGGCATACCCCTCCAGCGCATGGTTCTGCATGACCTGGAAGCTGTCGATGAAGCCCGGTCGGCAATCCGGATAGATGAAGTGGTCGCCGCCGTGCACCGCAATGGCCACCGCATCGGCCCCTTGCGCCGCAGCAAGCCCGAAGGCGATGGTCAGCATGATGGCGTTGCGGTTGGGAACGACGGTGATCTTCATCGTCTCCTCCGCATAATGCCCATCCGGCACCGCGACATCATCCGTCAGCGCAGATCCGGTCAGATGCTTGCCGATGGTGGTGATGTCGATGACGTGGTGCGGCACGGAAAGACGCGCGGCCGCCAGTGCCGCAAACTGCAGTTCCTTCTTGTGGCGCTGGCCATAGTCGAAGGAAATGAGGCCGACAAGATCCGCCTCCGCGGCAATCTTGTAGGCCAGCGAGACGGAGTTCAGTCCGCCGGAGCAGACGACGAGCGTTTTCATCGTTCAGGCATCCTTGTTTTGACCGGGTAGGCTGCGACCGGGTTCTTCAGCCGTCTTTTATAGCAAAGATCCTCAAAAGAAACCCGAGGACCGATGCGAAAGCAAACAAAGAACAGCAGCGGAAGCACCTGGTCCAGATGGCGGTTGAACACTGGACACGGTGCGGACGGAAAACATGTCACGCATCATCGAAGCAACAACCATCTGACGCGACTGTCCCCCTGAACGCCCCATCCGACGCGATAAAGGAAGCCAATCCCCACGGGTGAACGAACTCGCGCAAAAGTCGCAGAGGTCTGGCGGCGTGTCTTGGCCCACCGCACCAAAACCAGCGCGGCAACATGAGAACAATTGCATTTTCAGAGGCTTGCCACGCCGAAGGCAATGGCAACTCTTCTCTCAAGGATTGAAGATCCTTGCCCAAATAGCAGGCAAATTCTCCTAAGCAATTGTATTTCAATACAAAAATACACCCCTCATTTTATACATTCACGCTAAATTAATCAGGCCACTCTAAAGTAACTGACGAAGGGAGAAAAATGATGAACAACAGGTTACTATGTGTGGCTGCTGTCGTGGCAGGCTTGAGTACGACTGTTGCGCAGGCAGAACCGGCAAAGCTCGATCCCGCCGCGCTCATTACTCAGAACGTCATCAAGGACATCCGCAGCTTCATCGACAGCGACATCGTGCGGCTGTCGATCGAAGCGCAGAACGCCCGGCTGACCGACCTGAAGCAGAGCCAGATCGACGCACTGGACAAGCAGTGGCGCGCCGAACGCGAAAACGCCGACAAACCTCTGATCGCGGCAACATTGTCCAATCCGCTCTCGGTCTACCTTTCGCGCATTCAGGGGCGCTCACTTGGCCTTTATGCGGAAATCTTCGTGATGGACCAGAATGGTCTCAATGTTGGCCAGAGTTCCGTCACGAGCGACTTCTGGCAGGGTGACGAGGCCAAGTTCCAGAAGACGTACAACGTCTCGGGGGACGCCGTTTTCATCGACGAGGCCGAATGGGACAAGGGCTCCAAGATCTGGCGTGGCCAGGTCAGCTTTACGGTGGTCGATCCGCAGACGAAGAAGTCGATTGGCGCCGTCACCGTTGAAATGAACCTGACCGAACTGGCTCGGCGCACAACACCGGGTACCTAACAACGACCTGCAGCGGATCACCGGATCGGGGGCATCCGGTCTCCAGCGCATCATTTTTCCAAGGTAGGGCCAACCATGCTCAAGAACATGTCCGTCAGCGCTAAGGGTTTTGTGGCCTTCGGTATTCTGGCGATCATCGCCATCGTCGCTTCAGGCTTTATCTACATGCGGTCGACGGCGGCAACGGCGCTGGTCGAGCAGAACCAGCGACTGACGGTGGTCGTCGGTGAAACTGCGACGCTTGTTGATTCCATCACGAAAGCCAATCTGGCGGTGAAGAGCTTCCTGCTAACCGGCAACCGTGACTTCCTCAGCGAGTACCAGAAAGTCAGCACCTCCATCGATCAGCAGGCCGCAGCGCTTGAGCCTCTCGTTACGAAGGAAATGCCGAACGATCTGCCGAAGCTCAAGGAAGCACTGGCCGCCATTTCGTCCTGGCGTACGCAGGTCATCGCACGACAGATCGAGCTGATGCGTGACCCGATGACCGTCGATATGGCCCGGGCACTCGAACTGACGGATACGGGCACCCGCCTGCTCGAGAACTTCAATGCCTCCATCCAGGCTGTCAAGGCTGACATCCAGGCCAACGCATCCAATGCCTACCGCGAACAGATGACCGCTTTGGGCGCCGTCGAGTTCATCTCCCTGTTTGCGTCCTTCGTCGTGGCGGCGGCAGCGGCTGCCCTTGGCCTTCTGAACTTCCAGCTGGTTTCCCGTCCGCTCGGCCGCCTGGCCAGCGCAACGACCCGTCTCGCAAACGGCGAACTGAACGTGGTCATCGACAAGCACGGCAAGGACGAGATCGGCCGCATGGCCGATGCCATGCAGATCTTCCGCGAAGCGGCCGTCGCCAATCAGCGTCTGCAGGCGGAAGCCGAAGAAAACCGGGCCCAGGCGGAAGCCGACCGGATTGCCGCCCAGCAGCGCGCCGAAGCCGATGCGGCGGATCGCCTGCGGGTTGCCACCTCCGGCCTCGCCCAGGGCCTGAAGCGGCTGGCTGATGGTGACCTCGCCTTCCAGCTGACGGACACGTTCGCACCGGACTTCGAGCCGCTGCGCCACGACTTCAACCAGTCCATCCGCCAGCTGAACCAGACGCTGTCTGCCATCAACAACAGCATCGAGACGATGGAGACGGGCACTCGCGAAATCGCCAACGGCTCCGACCACCTGTCGAAACGCACCGAACAGCAGGCCGCAGCCCTTGAGGAAACCGCCGCCGCGGTCGAAGAGATCACGGCGAACGTGCAGAACTCCACCAAACGGACCGAAGAAGCCCGCCGCGTCGCCTCGCAGGCAAACTCGTCCGCCAATGCTTCCTCCGAGGTCGTCGGCCGCGCCGAAGAGGCGATGAAGAAGATCGAGAACAGCTCTCAGCAGATCTCCAACATCATCGGCGTCATCGACGAAATCGCCTTCCAGACCAACCTGCTTGCGCTGAACGCAGGCGTCGAGGCCGCACGCGCCGGTGAAGCCGGCAAGGGTTTTGCCGTCGTCGCCCAGGAAGTGCGCGAACTGGCGCAACGCTCCGCCAACGCCGCCAAGGAGATCAAGGCCCTCATCCAGAACTCCAGCTCGGAAGTTGCCGGCGGCGTCGATCTCGTCCGTCAGGCCAGCACGGCGCTACGCACCATCGGCACCTTCATCATCGAGATGAACACCCACATGGATGCCATCGCCATCTCCGCCAAGGAGCAGGCAACCGGCCTGTCGGAAGTCAACCAGGCCGTCAACGCCATGGACCAGACGACGCAGCAGAATGCGGCGATGGTGGAGGAATCGAACGCGGCCTCCGCAGCGCTTGCCAACGAAGCCGCCAAGCTGCGCGAACTGGTTTCCCAGTTCCGCATCGATGGCACAGCGACCGCCCAAGCCTCGGCTCTGCGCCAGACGGCACGCGCCATGGCCGCACCACCGGCCCATGCGACGGCGGCCCCGCCGCGCAGCGTGCGCCCCGCCGCACCGGCACGTGCTGTCGGCAATGCCGCGGTTTCCCGCGACAACTGGGAAGAATTCTAAGCCCCCTCTCCTTCCTCAGAACACGGACGGCGCGGCATCCCCGCGCCGTCTTCGTTGAGTGACCCTTGTCATCAAGCCCTTGACCTCCGATGTTAAGAAGGGCAGGCGAAACGGCTTGCCCGATGCGGAGGAAGTCATGCTTGCAGGTCTCGATATCGTCGTCATCGCCCTTGTGGCCTTTGTCATTCTGGTCCTGTTTGCCGGGATCAAGACGGTGCCACAGGGATACCGCTACACGGTCGAGCGATTTGGCCGCTACACCCGAACCCTTGACCCGGGTCTCAACCTCATTGTGCCCTTCATTGAACGGGTCGGCTCCCGCATGAATGTCATGGAACAGGTTCTGGACGTGCCGACGCAGGAGGTGATCACCAAGGACAATGCCAGCGTTTCGGCCGATGCGGTGGCCTTCTACCAGGTGCTGAACCCCGCCCAGGCGGCCTATCAGATCGCCAACCTGGAAAACGCCATTCAGAACCTCACCATGACGAATATCCGCTCGGTGATGGGTTCGATGGATCTCGACGAACTCCTCTCCAATCGCGAAGTGATCAACGAACGCCTGCTGCGGGTGGTGGACGAGGCCGTCCAGCCCTGGGGCATCAAGGTCACCCGCGTCGAGATCAAGGACATCCAGCCGCCGACCGATCTGGTGCAGGCCATGGCCCGCCAGATGAAGGCCGAGCGCGAAAAGCGCGCCCAGGTTCTGGAAGCGGAAGGATCACGCAACGCCGCCATCCTGCGCGCCGAAGGCGCCAAGCAGGCCGCGGTCCTGCAGGCCGAAGGCGAACGGGAAGCAGCTTTCCGGCAGGCGGAAGCCCGGGAACGACTGGCCGAGGCGGAAGCCAATGCAACACGGTTGGTCTCAGACGCCATCGCCTCCGGCGACGTGAATGCGATCAACTACTTCGTGGCGCAAAAATATACCGAAGCCATGGCAGCGATCGGCACCGCCGGCAATTCGAAGATCGTGCTGATGCCGATGGAGGCCTCATCGCTGATCGGCTCGCTCGGCGGCATCGGCGCCCTCGCCCGCGACGTCTTCGGCGATGGCGGCGATGCCGCCGCCCCTTCCACCCGTCGCGTCACCCCTCCTCGCAGCACGCCGGCGCGAACGACACCGGTCCTCAATCCGTTCGACCAGAACCGCACCGAAAGCTGAGCGATGATCGCGGACCTAGCCAGAAACCTCGGCCCCTGGAGCTGGTGGATCGTCGGCCTGCTGCTGCTCGCGGCGGAACTGGCAGCGCCCGGCGTGTTCCTGATCTGGATCGGCGTTGCGGCCCTGGTCGTCGGCGCCGTCTCGCTCCTCATCTGGGACCTTCCGGTCTGGAGCTGGCAGTTGCAACTGCTCGTCTTCGCCGTCCTGTCGGTCGTCATCACGCTGGCAGGACGCCGCTACTTCGGCAGGCCCGACGCGGAGAGTGACCAGCCGCTCCTCAACCGCCGCGGCGAAAGCCTGGTCGGGCGCACCGCCGTGCTGGCCGAGCCGATCAGCAATGGCCGCGGCCGCATCAGGCTCGATGATACCTGGTGGTCGGTCAGCGGGCCGGATCTACCGGCCGGCATGAAAGTCCGTGTTGCGGAATGGACCGGCAGCGAACTCATCGTCGAGCCAGTCGCCTGACGTGGTTCAGGCAACCCCGATTCTGAGCAGATCGTGGAAATGCACGAGACCGAGCGGCCGCTTCGTCTCATCCACGACGACGAGCGCGCCAATGCTGTTCTTCTGCAGGAAGGCCAGCGCCACCGTTGCCAGCGTCTCCGGCCCGATCGTCTTCGGCGTCTTCGTCATCACATCGTCCACAACCAGTTCGCCGAGATTGCGGGTCAGGTTGCGGGCCAGATCGCCTTCGGTGATGATGCCGGCCAGTGTGCCATCCTCCTCCAGGACCAGCACGCAGCCGAAATGCTTGTGCGACAGCGTCGAGACGGCCTCAGGCATCGCCGTGCCGCGCGCGACGATCGGCAGCCGGTCACCGGTATGCATGATATCCTTCACATGCGTCAGGCTGGCGCCCAGCTTGCCGCCCGGATGGAAGGTGTGGAAGTCGGTGGCAGAAAACCCGCGGGCTTCCAGAAGCGCTATCGCCAGCGCGTCGCCGATGGCAAGCTGCATCAGCGTCGAGGTGGTCGGCGCCAGTCCATGCGGACAGGCCTCCTGCTCGTTCGGCAGCAGGAAGACAAGGTCGGACGCGCGCGCAAGCGTTGAATCCGCAGCACAGGTCAGTGACAAGAGCGGGATCGAGAAACGCCGCGTATAGGCGACGATGCTGCGGAGCTCGGCACTTTCGCCGCCTTTCGAAAGCGCAATGACGAGGTCGTTGCCGGCGATCATGCCGAGATCGCCGTGATTGGCTTCTGCCGCATGCACGAAGGAGGCCGGCGTGCCTGTCGAGGCAAAGGTCGCCGCGAGCTTGACGCCGATATGACCGCTTTTGCCGACGCCGGTGACGATCACACGGCCAGTGATGCCGGAAATGATCTCGACAGCCTGGCGCAGGATATCGCCAAGTCCGTTCTGCAACGCAGCTTCGAGCGCCTCAAGGCCGCGCTTTTCCATGGCAAGCGTGCGGAGCGCAGACGAGACCGGGTCGAAAGGTTCAGTTGAAAGGGCCGTGTTTGTCATGCGCGGAGCGATAGCCTGCAACCGCGCAAAAGTCCATCGCACCAACCGCCGCAGGCTCTTCAACCAATCATTAACCAGCCTGCTTTACGTTTGGGTAAGCATTTTCGCGCGGCCAGGCAAACCGAATGAACAAGACGATCATCACCGGCAGACGCTCTGCCCGGCACTTCGGGCCGGTCGCCCTGCTTTTGGCCTCCGCAGCCCTGCTGCCGCAAACGCTGCTGGCCCAGACCCTGTCCTCCGGCACCTCGACCGCCAACCCTTATCCCGCCTCGACGGCGTCCACGGCCGGCGCGGTCACCGGCAGCACCCGCACGTCCGGCTCCAGCACCACTCCGGCGACCACCTATGGCGCGACCACCGCCAATACCTATGGCAGCGCCGCCACCAGTGGCGCGGCTTCGGGTTACGGTGCGGACGACAGCGCCGATGCGACCACCGATCCGTATGGCACGGCGAGCAGCCGCACCACCCAGACCACGGCAGGCTCCACCGCCCTGCGCGGCACAAGCATGCTGCAGGGAACACCGCTCAATGACGCCGACAGCCTGGACGCGGATGATCTCGGCCGCCTGACGGAAGCGCCGCAGAACGAAGCGGAAGCGCCGATCGATGCCGGTGAAGCCGCCCTCACCCGCACGGACGATGGTCTTGGGCTTCGTTTCGGCTCGTTCACCCTGCGCCCAAGCGTCAACCAGAGCGTCAACACCGAGACGACCCGGCGCGGCGGCACCGAAACGCGGCGCAGCTACCTCGCGACCACCGGCAACTGGGAACTGCGCTCCGACTGGGCCCGTCACGCGCTGACCGTCACCGGCGAAGGCACCTGGCAGAAAAACATCAGCGGCAGCGGCGTGACCGAGCCGCAGGCCAACATCAACGGTGATCTGCGCCTTGATCTCGCCGACGACACGATCGCCAACCTGACCGCCGGCTATGCCTTCGAACGCGAAGACGCCAATGATCCGAACGCGATTGCCAATGCGCTGAACCAGGCGGATGTCGATCGCTATACGGCAGGTGCCGCCATCGAACGGGATGCCGGCCTGCTGCGCGGCACCGCCGCTCTGGCGCTCACCCGGACCACGTACGGCGATGTCCGCCTGAGTGACGGCAGAACCCTCAGTCTCGCCGACCGCGACCGCACCGCCTACCAGGGACGGGTACGGCTGGGCTACGAACTCTCTCCGGCCCTGATCCCGTTCATCGAGGCAACGCTTGGCCGTGCCATCTACGATTCCGATCGCGATGCGTCCGGTTACGCCCGTTCCTCCAACAGCTATGGCGGACGCGGCGGCATCCAGCTCGATCTCGGCGAAAAGCTGCGCGGCGAACTGGGTCTCGGTTACGCCGTCGTCGATTACGAGGATTCCCGCCTCGCTTCTATCGATGCCTTCACCGTGGACGGCAACCTCGCCTGGTCGCCGAGACGCGGCACGACCATCGATTCGACCCTGCGCACGACGGTTCAGGATGCGACCTCCGCCGGCGCGAACGGCTGGGTGGAGTACCAGTTGACCACGGGCGTCTCGCAGCAGATCCTCGATCAACTGACCGGCCGCCTGACCGGATCGACAACGTTGCGGGACTTCCCGACCACCACCAACGAGTTGAACTGGCAGCTGGGCGCCGGCCTGATCTGGAACATCAACCGCTATTTCGACGTGACCGCCAATGTCGGGTACGAACATACCGACAATGCAAGCGGCGAGGACAGCAAGGTCATCCGCGCCGGCATCGGTCTGACGCTGCGCCGCTGAGGTCGTCGGCGCAGGCAAAAAGCCCCACGGAAATCCGCGGGGCTTGATGTCGTTCGGCTCTGAAAGCGCTTAGAGCTTCGAGGTGATGTCCTTCAGCGGACCTTCGATCAGCGGACGGATATCGTCGCGCTTCAGCGCAAAAGCGAGGTTGGCGAGGATGAAGCCATCCTTTGCACCACAGTCGAAAGTCTCGCCCTTGAAGTGGTAACCGGCGAAATCCTGGCTCTTGGCCAGCGCCAGCATGCCGTCGGTCAGCTGGATTTCGTTGCCGGCGCCGCGCTCCTGGGTTTCCAGGATCTTGAAGATTTCCGGCTGCAGAATGTAGCGGCCGTTGATGAAGAAGTTGGACGGTGCGGTGCCCTTGGCCGGCTTTTCCACCATTTCGGTGATCTTGAAGCCTTCGGATCCGACTTTCTCGCCGACGCCGACGATACCATATTTGTGGGCCAGCGCGGGATCGCACTCTTCGACGGCCAGCACGTTGCCGCCGGTCTTTTCATAGAGTTCGACCATGCCCTTGAGGCAGCTCTTCTCCGACGCCATGATCATGTCGGGCAGAAGAACGGCGAAGGGCTCGTTGCCGACGATATCGCGCGCGCACCAGACCGCATGGCCGAGGCCGAGCGGAACCTGCTGGCGCGTGAAGCTTGCCGTGCCCGCTGTCGGCAGAAGATCGGCGAGAAGCGTCAGCTCGGCGTTCTTGTTGCGCTCGCGCAGCATCTGCTCAAGCTCGTACTGAATGTCGAAATAGTCTTCGATGACACCCTTGCCGCGGCCGGTCACGAAAACGAAATGCTGGATGCCGGCAGCAGCGGCCTCATCGACAACATATTGAATCACGGGCTTGTCAACGACCGTCAGCATTTCCTTCGGAACTGCCTTGGTCGCAGGCAGGAAGCGGGTTCCCAAACCTGCAACAGGAAAAACGGCTTTACGGATCTTCTGTCCCACTCATGCCTCCTAAGCACAAACAATCATTGTGGTGCGTTGCACCACCGTCGCTAAGCGACAAATCACTACCAATTCACAAACAATGACAGAAGCGTGTCCTTATGGTAAAGAGATTGTTGACAACTCCGGTCTACCCTGTCGTGACGCCAGGGATGTCGTTTGCGATCCTGGCAATGTTGAGACGGAAAGAACCAGGGACACGACTGCTGATGAAGTTTTTCCATTCGCATCGCTTCGCGCTCTCCGCGATCGCCGCCATGATGGTTGCGACCAGTCCGATAGATGCCCGCGCGGATACGGGTTTCAAGACGTGGGTCGCCAAATTCTATGACACAGCCTCGGCAAGCGGCATCAGCCGCTCGACCTACAACAAGGCTTTTGCCGGAATTTCCGGTCCGGATTCTGACGTCCTGGAGAAGGCACGCTACCAGCCGGAGTTCAAATCTCAGATCTGGGATTACCTCGATTCGCGCGTTAACCCCTACACCGTGCGTATCGGCCGCGAGATGCTGGCCCGCCATGGCCGCACGCTTGCGGCCCTGGAAAACCATTTCGGCGTCGATAAACACATTCTGCTGGCCATCTGGTCGATGGAATCGAATTACGGGGCGGTTCTCGAGAACCGGGACCGGCTGCATCATGTGCCGCAGGCTCTGGCAACGCTTGCCTGGGCTGATCCCAAGCGCGCCAATTTTGCCCGCAAGCAGCTGATTGCGGCGCTGAAGATCCTGCAAAGCGGCGACGTGACCCCCAGTCACCTCACCGGCTCCTGGGCCGGCGCCATGGGCCACACCCAGTTCATCCCGACAAGCTACCTGCTCTATGCCGTGGATGCGGACGGCGATGGCCGGCGCGACATCTGGAGTTCGATCCCGGATGCGCTGGCAACCTCCGCCAATCTTCTCGCGAAGAACGGCTGGGAGGGTGGAAAGACCTGGGGCTACGAGGCCGTCCTGCCGTCCGGCGCGGCGCGCTATTCTGGCCAGACCAAGACCTTGGCGCAATGGGCCGCGCTAGGCTTCACCCGGCCGAACGGCAAGGATTTTCCGCGTCCCTCCGACCGGGCGGAGTTGAAGCTGATGGCTGGCAGCAATGGCCCCGCCTTCCTGATGTTGAAGAATTTCTTCGTCATCAAGCGTTATAACGCGGCCGATTCCTACGCGCTCGCCGTTGGCCTTCTGGCGGACGAGATTGCCGGCTTCGGCGGCATGACCCAAGCCTGGCCAAGACCGAACGGCACGCTCGACATCCGCGAGAAGTTCGAGTTGCAGAGCCGTCTCAAGGAGCTCGGCTACTATGACGGCGAAATCGACGGCAATTTCGGCTCCGGCTCGAAGGCGGCGATCAGCGCGATCCAGTCGCGTCTCGGCATGGACAACACCGGTGAACCGTCGAAGACCCTGTTGAGAGCCCTGCGCAATTGACGATGTCGAAATGCGCGACACATGATGGGTCGCACGCAGATGAAGACAGGAAGAGGCAGACCATGGCGGCCGCACGGCTGGGAATGCGCAGCGTAGCGGTAGTCCTCTGCGCCCTCTTGGTCATCTTTGGGGATGCCGCGTCTGCCTTTGCCCAGGAACGCCGCACGCTGTTCGACATGATGTTCGGAGAGCGTCGTCCGCAACGCGCCGACCGCTCGATCATCCAGATTGAGCCGCAGCGGACACGAAGCCGGCAGCCCACCGCCGCCACGCCACGCGCGCCCCGCCCGGCCGGAACCGCCGCACCGGCGGCGGAGACCACGACGGTCGAGAAACTGGAAAACGCCCGCAAGGTGCTGGTCGTCGGCGATTTCACGGCCGTCAGCATCGGCACCGGTCTCGAAATGGCGTTTGCGGAGGATCCATCGGTTCTCGTCGTCAAGGAAGGGTCCGGCTCGTCCGGTCTCGTGCGCCAGGATTACTTCAACTGGCCGGACAAACTCCCCGGCCTGCTCGATGAGGTAAAACCGGCCGTGGTGGTCCTGATGATCGGCGCGAATGACCGACAGACCATGGCCGTTGGCGAGGGAAGCGAAAAGTTCAGGACCGAGGCCTGGTTCGAAGAATACGAACGCCGGGTGGCCGAGCTTGCAGAGATCGTCACCGAGCGGAAACTGCCGCTTCTGTGGGTGGGCCTGCCGGCCTTCCAGTCGTCTTCGCTGACGGCGGATGCGGTGACGCTGAACGGCATCTATCGTCCGACGATCGAAAAGGCCGGCGGTGAGTTCATCGACATCTGGGACGGTTTCGTCAACGAAGACGGCCAGTTCATCATCACCGGTTCGGATATCAACGGCCAGCAGGTGCGATTGAGAAGTCCGGACGGTATTGGCTTTACGGATGCCGGCAAGCGCAAGCTCGCCTTCTACGTGGAAAAGGTGGTCAAGCGGCATCTCGGCGGTCTCGATCCCGGGGCACTCATCCGCCTCGATGCCGGCAATCTGCCGCTCATCACCAGCCTGCCGCCGGAGGCCGCAGCCAGCGTTCCGAGCCAGCCGATCAGCCTGTCCGATCCGCAGCTGGATGGGGGCGACAGTCTCCTCGGCGGCAGCTTACCGCCGACGACGGCGTCGGATTCGCCGCGAAATCTGCTGCTCACCCGCGGCCAGTTGCCGGACCCGCCCGCCGGACGGATCGACAATTACAGGCTGACGCCGGCGACCACCGCCAGCCAGCCGTGAGCTAAAGTAAACCTCAGGCGGCGGCGCGCTCGGCGAGCGCCGAGAGGCAGGTCTTGAAGGCCGTGAGATCGGTGTAACGTTCGGCAGCGGCCGCATCGTGAATGGCGATGAACCCACCGCGCCGCTCGATGCCACCGTGCAGCATCAGGTTCTCGATCATGTCGAAATCCTCGAGCGACATTCCATCCGGCCCGCGCTTGCGGCCATCGGCACCTTCGCGCACATCACCACCATAGAACTCTGCGGTGCGGGCGTAGTGATTTGCCGTGACATTCGTATAGGCCGCCACCAGCTTCCCCTGCGCGCACATGTAGCCGAGCTCGAAGGCCGTGCCGACATCCGCCGCGATGCCGCGGAAGGGCGTGAGGTTGGCGATCACGCCATCGGCGCGGTTCATCATGCCCTCGTCCACGGCGCTGATCTTCAGGCCGAATTCGTGGCGGGTCGGTGCGGGCTCAATGAAGATGTCGCCGGGGCAGATCGGCTCGAAACCGTGCGCGCGGGTCAGCTCCGCCTTGGCATCCAGGATGACGCGCGCATTGGGCAAGAACACCTCCGGCCCCGCAAGATAGAGTTTCAAAGTCATGGGCCGTTGGTCCGGTAAAATGCGATTGTCGAAAATGGATCGGCCCGGTTTCCCGGGCCGAGGTCTGTGTCTTTCCATCAGGCGGGAAGAACGGTGCTTCCCATCAGCGCCTCATCGACGGCACGGGCCACCTGCCGGCCTTCGCGGATCGCCCAGACGACCAGCGACTGGCCACGGCGCACGTCGCCGGCTGTCCACAGCTTGTCGACCGAGGTCTTGTAGTCCTTCTCGTTGGCGACCACGTTGGTGGAGCCACGGCGGTCGACGTTGAGCTGGAGCTTGTCGCCCAGATCCTTCAGAACGCCGTCCTGGGCCGGACCGGAGAAGCCGATGGCGATGAAGGCGAGATCGGCCTTGATGATGAAATCCGTGCCGGCGATCGGCTTGCGGCGTTCATCCACCTGGCAGCAGCGCACGCCGGTCAGCTGACCATCCTCGTCACCGACGAATTCCAGCGTTGCCACCTGGAACTCGCGCACGGCACCTTCCGCCTGCGAGGACGAGGTGCGCATCTTGGTGGCCCAGAACGGCCAGACGGCGAGCTTGTCTTCCTTCTCCGGCGGCATCGGACGGATGTCGAGCTGGGTGACCTTGACCGCACCCTGGCGGAAGGCCGTGCCGACGCAGTCGGACGCGGTATCGCCACCGCCAACGACGACGACATGCTTGGCACCGGCAAGGATTGGTTCCGCCGGCCAGCCGACGCTGTCGATGTTCTCGCGACCGACGCGGCGGTTTTGCTGCACCAGATAGGGCATCGCATCATAGACGCCGTGCAGCTCGACGCCGGGAATGCCGGCCGGGCGCGGGGTTTCCGAGCCGCCGCAATAGATCACGGCATCATGCTCGTCGAGCAGCGTCTGCATCTTGATATCGACGCCGATATTGGCGCCGTAGTGGAAGGTCACGCCTTCGCCGGTCATCTGCTCGACGCGGCGATCAATGAAGTTCTTCTCCATCTTGAAGTCGGGAATGCCATAGCGCAGCAGGCCGCCGGCCTTGCTCTCGCGCTCGTAGACATGCACCTCGTGACCGGCACGCGCGAGCTGCTGCGCGGCTGCCATGCCCGCCGGACCCGAACCGATCACGGCCACCTTCTTGCCGGTCTTTACCGTGGCCGGCTGCGGCACGATGTAGCCGAGCTCATAGGCCTTGTCGGCAATTGCCTGCTCGACCGTCTTGATCGCCACCGGCGCATCTTCGAGGTTCAGCGTGCAGGCTTCCTCGCACGGCGCCGGACAGACGCGACCGGTGAATTCCGGGAAATTGTTGGTGGAATGCAGGTTGCGGATCGCCTCTTCCCACTTGTTGTTGTAGACGAGGTCGTTCCAGTCCGGGATCTGGTTATGCACCGGGCAGCCGGTCGGGCCGTGGCAATACGGAATGCCGCAGTCCATGCAGCGCGCCGCCTGCTTGGTGACTTCCGCATCCGACATCGGGATGAGAAACTCGCGGAAATGGCGAATACGGTCAGAGGCCGGCTGATACTTCGCCACCTGCCGGTCGATTTCCATGAAACCCGTAACCTTGCCCATCTTTCATCCCTCAATCTTCGCCGCTAGCGCAGCCAATTTTCAACCTTCAATCCCGGCACGCGGGAAAACTCACTCTCATTGTTCGTCACCAGCACAGCGTCCAGTGCCAGTGCATGTGCCGCGATCCAAAGGTCATTTGGACCGATGTTCATTCCTTGCCTCAACGCCAGCCGGACCTCGGCATACCGCTGATCACTCGGAAGCTGCAGCGGAGCCACATAGAGCCGCCGCGTCACCGCCGACACCTTGCGCGCCAACTCCTCGGAGCCGTTTTTCTGCACGCCGTACCAGATCTCACCATGGGTGATGATGCTGATGAAGGCATTCTCTTCCCCGATCTCAAGAAGTCGTTCGAGAATCTGTCCACGCGGATGCCTGACGATCGCCGAGACGATGTTGGTATCAAGCATGTACCGCATCAGATCTCGACCTCGCGGAGCGGTTCCAATTCGTCGTCATTGCCAACGAATTCTTCTCCGCTCCAGGCCTCCGCCTGTTTCAGATACTCGATAAGGCCGGCAGTCACAGCGGTTCGCATCAGTATCGAGCCGTCTGGCTGCTGCACCAAGACGGCACGATCACCATCGAACTCGAATTCCTTCGGTATGCGAACCGCCCGGCTTCGACCGTTTTTGAAGATGGCGGCTGCAACCTCGCCATCTACACTTGCGTCTTTCACATGCTCGTTCATGTCCGCCTCCATCGTTGGCATATGCTAACAGCATATCACAACGGTGGGACATGTCGAACTATTCCGCCGCAACACCCATGCGCATGCGTTCCATTTCCTCCAGCGCACGGCGGTATTCGACCGGCATGACCTTGCGGAACTTCGGACGGTACTCGCTCCAGCGATCGAGGATCTCCTTGGCACGGTTGGAGCCCGTGTAGTGAAGATGGTTGGAGATCAGCTGGTAGAGGCGCTCCTCATCGTGGCGGGTCATGTCTTCGGAAACGTCCACACGTCCCTTGTGCATGATGTCGCCGCCATGGTGATGCAGCTTCTCCAGCAGTTCATCCTCTTCCGGCACCGGCTCCAGTTCCACCATCGCCATGTTGCAGCGCTTGGCGAAATCGCCGCTCTCGTCCAGCACATAGGCGACGCCGCCCGACATGCCGGCTGCGAAGTTGCGGCCCGTTTCGCCGAGAACCACCACGATGCCGCCCGTCATGTATTCGCAGCCGTGGTCACCCACGCCCTCGACAACGGCAATCGCACCGGAGTTGCGCACGGCAAAGCGTTCGCCGGCCACGCCGCGGAAATAGCACTCGCCGGTGATCGCACCGTAGAGCACCGTGTTGCCGACGATGATCGCGTTCTCGGCAGCAAGCTTTGAGTTTTCCGGCGGGCGCACGATGATGCGGCCACCCGAGAGCCCCTTGCCGACATAGTCGTTGCCGTCACCCACCAGGTCGAAGGTGATACCGCGGGCGAGGAAGGCGCCGAAGGACTGGCCGGCCGTGCCACGCAGCGTGACATGGATCGTGTCGTCCTTCAGACCCTTATGGCCCCAGCGCTTGGCAAGCGCCCCGGAGAGCATCGCGCCGGCGGAGCGGTCGACGTTCTTGATCGACACGTCGAAGGCGACCGATTCCTTGCTTTCCAGCGCCGGCATCGACTTTTCGATCAGCTTGCGGTCAAGAATGTCGTCGATCGGGTGCTTCTGGCGCTCGGTCCAGTAGGTCGCTTCCTTGGGGGCCTCCACCTTGTGGAAGATCTTGGAGAAGTCGAGCCCCTTGGCCTTCCAGTGCGCCAGCATCTCATCCTTCTCGAGCAGTTCCGAGGCGCCGATGATCTGGTCGAGCTTGGTGAAGCCGAGCGAGGCCAGGATTTCGCGCACCTCTTCCGCCACGAAGAAGAAGTAGTTGATGACATGCTCCGGCGTGCCCTTGAAGCGCTTGCGCAGGACCGGATCCTGCGTGGCAACGCCGACCGGGCAGGTGTTCAGGTGGCACTTGCGCATCATGATGCAGCCGGCGGCGATCAGCGGCGCGGTCGCGAAACCGAACTCGTCGGCGCCGAGCAGCGCCCCGATGATGACGTCGCGGCCGGTCTTCAGGCCGCCATCCACCTGCAGGGCGATGCGCGAACGCAGGCCGTTCAGCACAAGCGTCTGCTGGGTTTCGGCAAGGCCAATTTCCCAAGGGCTGCCCGCGTGCTTCAGCGAGGTGAGCGGGGATGCCCCCGTGCCGCCATCGAAGCCGGCAACGGTGATATGGTCAGCGCGGGCCTTGGCGACACCGGCGGCAACCGTGCCGACGCCCACTTCCGACACCAGCTTGACCGAGATGTCCGAGGTCGGGTTGACGTTCTTCAGGTCGAAGATCAGCTGCGCCAGGTCTTCGATCGAATAGATGTCGTGGTGCGGCGGCGGCGAGATGAGACCCACGCCCGGCGTCGAGTGACGGGTCTTGGCCACCGTCGCGTCCACCTTGTGGCCGGGCAACTGACCACCCTCGCCGGGCTTGGCACCCTGCGCCACCTTGATCTGCAGCATGTCGGCGTTGACGAGATATTCTGTCGTGACACCGAAGCGGCCGGACGCGATCTGCTTGATGGCCGAGCGTTCCGGGTTCTGCGAACCGTCTGCCAGCGGCAGGTAACGGTCGCTTTCTTCGCCACCTTCGCCGGTGTTCGACTTGCCGCCGATCCGGTTCATGGCAACGGCGAGCGTCGTGTGGGCCTCGCGGCTAATCGAGCCGAAGGACATGGCGCCCGTCGAGAAGCGCTTGACGATATCGACCGCCGGCTCGACCTCATCGACGGAGACCGGCTTGCGGCCCAGCTGCTCGGCAGACTTGACCTTGAACAGACCACGGATGGTGTTCATCCGCAGCGCCGTCTCGTTCATCATGGCGGAGAACTCGCGGTAACGGTCCTGGCTGTTGCCACGCACCGCGTGCTGCAGCGAGGCCACCGCATCCGGCGTCCAGGCATGGCTTTCGCCGCGCATGCGGTAGGCATATTCGCCGCCAATATCGAGCGTCGAAGCGAGGATCGGGTCCTTGCCGAAGGCTGCCATGTGGCGGGCAACGGTTTCCTCGGCGATTTCCTTGAGGCCGACACCTTCGATGGTGGTGGCCGTGCCGAAGAAATACTTGTTGACCAGATCCGAAGCGAGACCAATCGCATCGAAGATCTGCGCGCCGCAATAGGACTGGTAGGTCGAGATGCCCATCTTGGACATGACCTTCAGGATGCCCTTACCGACGGCCTTGATGTAGCGGTAAACCACTTCGCTTGCATCGACCTCCTTCGGGAACTCGCCGCGGGCATGCATGTCCGTCAGCGTGTCAAAGGCGAGATAGGGGTTGATGGCTTCCGCGCCGAAGCCGGCGAGGCAGCAGAAGTGATGGATCTCGCGCGGTTCGCCGGATTCGACGACGAGGCCGACCGAGGTGCGCAGGCCCTTGCGGATCAGGTGGTGATGCACGGCAGCGGTCGCGAGCAACGCCGGGATGGCGATGCGGTCCGGGCCGATCTGGCGGTCGGAGAGCACGATGATGTTGTAGCCACCGCGCACCGCCGCTTCGGCCCGTTCGCACAGGCGGTCGAGCATCTCCGGCATGCCTTCGGCGCCGCGCTCCACATCGTAGGTGAAGTCGAGCGTCTTGGTGTCGAAATGATCTTCCATGTGGCCGATGGAACGGATCTTTTCGAGATCGCCATTGGTCAGGATCGGCTGGCGCACTTCCATGCGCTTGGCCTTCGCCATGCCCTCATGGTCGAGAATGTTCGGACGCGGGCCGATGAACGAGACGAGGCTCATGACGAGTTCTTCTCGGATCGGATCGATCGGCGGGTTCGTCACCTGGGCGAAGTTCTGCTTGAAATAGGTATAGAGCAGCTTCGACTTCGCCGACATGGCCGAAATCGGCGTATCGGTGCCCATGGAGCCGACGGCTTCCTGGCCGGTGGTCGCCATCGGCGACATCAGGATCTTGGTGTCTTCCGAGGTGTAGCCGAAGGCCTGCTGGCGATCGAGCAGCGACACGTCGCGGCGCAGCGCGCGCGGCTCCACCGGCTTCAGGTCTTCCAGGATGATCTGCGTGCGGTCCAGCCAGTTGCGGTAGGGGTGCTTCGTGGCAAGCTCGCTCTTCACTTCCTCGTCGGAAATGATGCGGCCCTTCTCCATGTCGATCAGAAGCATCTTGCCGGGCTGCAGGCGCCACTTCTTGACGATCGTCTCTTCCGGCACCGGCAGAACGCCGGCTTCGGAGGCCATGATGATGCGGTCGTCATCGGTCACGACATAACGCGCCGGCCGCAAGCCGTTGCGGTCGAGCGTCGCACCGATTTGGCGGCCATCGGTGAAGGCAACGGCGGCCGGACCATCCCACGGCTCCATCAGCGCCGCATGGTATTCGTAGAATGCCTTGCGTTCTGGGCTCATCGACTGGTTGCCGGCCCAGGCTTCCGGGATCAGCATCATCACCGCATGGGCCATGGAATAGCCGCCACGCACGAGGAATTCGAGCGCGTTGTCGAAGCAGGCGGTATCCGACTGGCCCTCATAGGAGATCGGCCAGAGCTTGGAGATGTCATCGCCGAAGAAGGGCGAAGAGACCGACGCCTGACGCGCCGCCATCCAGTTGACGTTGCCGCGCAGCGTGTTGATTTCGCCGTTATGGGCGACCATGCGGTACGGGTGCGCCAGCTTCCAGGACGGGAAGGTGTTGGTGGAGAAACGCTGGTGCACGAGGGCAACCGCTGATTCAAAGCGCGGGTCCGACAGGTCCTTATAATAGGCGCCGACCTGGTAGGCCAGGAACATGCCCTTGTAGACGATGGTCGAGGACGACAGCGAGACCGGGTAGAAGCCGGTTTCCTGGCCGCCGAACTGGTCGTAGATGCGGTTGGAGATCACCTTGCGCAGCAGGAACAGCTTGCGCTCGAAATCATGGTTGGTCGCCGCATCGCGGCCCGCACCGATGAAGATCTGACAGTGATAAGGTTCGGTCGCGGCGATATCCGGCGCCTTGGAGAGCGAAGCATTGTCGACCGGCACATCGCGGAAGCCGAGGAACTGCTGCCCCTCCTCCGCGATCACCTCGATCATCACCTTCTTGAAGTGTTCGATCTGCTCCGGGTCGCGCGGCATGAAGATGTGACCGACGGCATATTCGCCGGCCTTCGGCAGGGTCACGCCCTGCTTGGCCATTTCCTCACGGAAGAAGCGGTCCGGGATTTGCACGAGGATGCCCGCGCCATCGCCCATCAGCGGATCGGCGCCGACGGCACCACGATGCGTCAGGTTTTCCAGGATGAACAACCCGTCCTTGACGATCTGGTGCGACTTCTGGCCCTTCATATGGGCAATGAAACCGACGCCGCAAGCATCGTGTTCGTTGCGCGGATCATAGAGACCCTGCGCCATCGGCAGACCGGGGAAGGACGGACGAGCCGGAATGACGGCTTTCACGGTCTCGCCTTCGGCGCCATGGTGTCTCTTCGTCATCAGTCAGTCTCCTTATCGGCCGCCGGGGCGGGCAAAGGGTTTCAGAACAGGGTGCGCAAGGCACCCCACGTCTCTACACATCGCAAGTGAACCGCAGACGACAGTTACCTTCAAGGAGAAGGTTAACGGTTTCTGCGGTGTTTTTCTCCGGATTAGGACAGGAAGGCTGTCCTAGTTCCTGGTTTTCTATGACAGAAATCGTCGCTGGACGCAAGGTCCGCAACAGGAAAAAGAAACGCGCCGGAGACGCATTCTGTCGTAAGAGAATGCGAAGGCGAAACAAAATGTCTCAATGTCGGAGAACTTGTCACTTTTGCTGCGGCAGAACCAGGGCCGCGGCGGCGATTGTCGGTTGGCTATTGATCAGGCGCCCGATCCGCTTAAGCTCTGAGCCTCCTGCTCCCATCCTCTCGAGAGTCAATTCCCATGTTTTTTGCCTCGGACAACTGGGCCGGCGCCCACCCGGCCATCAATGAACGCCTGCTGAAGGAATCCACCCGCTTCGCCGCCGCCTATGGCACGAGCGAACTCGACCGCCAGATCGAACAACGCTTCAATGAGATTTTCGAACGGGAGGTCTCGGTCTTCTTCGTCGCCACCGGCACCGCCGCCAACTCGCTGGCGCTCGCAAGCCTTGCCAAGCCGGGCGGTGTGGTGTTTGCCCATTCCGAAGCGCATGTGATCGAGGACGAATGCGGCGCGCCGGATTTCTTCAGCGGCATGCGCATGTCGCCGGTCGAAGGGCCGCTCGGCAAGATGGACCCGAAGCACCTCAAAAGCCGCATCGCGCGCTATCCGCAGGATGCGGTCCATCACGGCCGGGCGACCGCGGTCACCATGACCCAGGCGACCGAAACCGGCACCATCTACAGCCTCGACGAGATCGACACGATTGCGGCGATTGCCCGCGAACACAGCCTGCCGCTGCATATGGACGGCGCACGTTTTGCCAATGCGCTCGTCAATCTGGACGCCACACCGGCGGAGATGACCTGGAAACGCGGCGTGGACGTTCTCTCCTTCGGCGGCACGAAGAACGGCTGCTGGTGCGCGGAAGCCATTGTCTTCTTCGATCCGGAGATGGCGAAGGAACTGCCCTTTATCCGCAAGCGCTCGGCGCAACTGTTTTCCAAATCGCGCTTCATTGCCGCCCAGTTCGAGGCCTATCTGCAGGACGGGCTGTGGCTCGATCTTGCCCGCCATGCCAATGCCATGGCCGACCGCCTGCGCGCCGGCCTCGATGCCTCCAACAGCGCCCGCCAGGCCTGGCCGACGACATCGAACGAGGTGTTTGCCGTCATTCCGGTCGAGACGATGAAGGCCGCGTATGAAAAGGGTGCGAAGTTCTACGACTGGCTGGAGCCGCACGACATGGCAGAACCGGTGGCCGAAGGCCATATGCTCATCCGTCTCGTCACGAGCTTTGCGACGGAGCCGCAGGATGTGGATGCCTTCCTCGACGTGATCGCGGCTGGCTAACAGGTGCGAGGGTCACGGCACGGGTCACGGCAAGGGCAACGCGTCTTGCCGTGACCGTCAGCCCTGCGGGGTGATGCGCTGGACAATCAGGCTGGACAGCGCCTCGGTTAGCGCAGCATCCGCACCGCGCCGCGACACCAGCACGAACTCCACATCCTCCAGCACCGGCAGCCGTTCGCCCGCCACCTCGCGAAGCCCCTCCGGGGCCATGCTGCGCGGCTGCACCAGCACGCCCATGCCGGCACGTGCCGCCGCGGTCAGCCCCGCAAGATTGCCGCAGGTGCAGACGATCCGCCACGGCAGCTTTGCCCGGTCCAGCGCATCCTGCGCCACCTTGCGGGTAATGCTCGGCTGCGGAAACGCGATTAGGGGCACCGGCGTATCCGGACCGACGCCGAAGAGATCCGGATCGCGCGCCAGCCACACCAGCGGCTCGCGGTAGAGAAGCCGGCCATGCGTCTCGCCAAGATGGCGCTTGGCAAGCACCAGATCCAGTTCGCCGACATCCTGCATCTGGTAGAGCGTGGCACTCAGCGCCACGGTCAATTCCAGATCGACCAGCGGGTAAAGCCGGATGAAATCCTCGAGAATTCCGGTCAGCCGGTTGGCCACCACATCCTCCGAGACCCCCAGCCTCAGGCGACCGCGCAGGCGCGTCTCGCCGAACAGCGACATCACCTTGCCGTTCATCTCCAGCATGGCCCGCGCATAGCTCAGAAGCGCCTCGCCCTCCGTCGTCAGCTTGACGCGATGCGTGGTGCGGTCAATCAGCTGTCGGCCGAGACTGCGCTCCAGCCGCTGGATGTGGTGCGTGACCGTGGACTGGCCGATACCGAGCTGCTCCCCCGCCAGCGTGAAATTGCCGGTATCATGCAGCCGCAGAAAGGTCGCAAGATGCGTCAGGTTCAGCATTCATCAAGCTTCCCGATAACTGTTAGTCTTTGCATTCTGCTTCATGATGAGGCAGTCAACAAGGCGGATATTCTGGACTGGACCCGCCATGCGCCGCTTTTTGCCCGATACCTTTACGCTTCTGTTGCTCTGCACCGTTCTGATCGCATCGATTTTGCCCGCCAGCGGCACTTTCGAGGACTATTTCGAGGATGCAACGGATTGCGCCATCGCCTTATTGTTCTTCCTGCACGGGGCAAGGCTGTCGCGTCACGTGGTGGTGGCGGGTGCGCTGCACTGGCGCCTGCATCTGACCATCCTCGCCGTCACCTATGCCATCTTCCCGCTTCTTGGCCTCGGCTTCGGATATATTCCGGAGGCGATCCTGAAGCCGGAACTCTATGTCGGCATCCTGTTCCTCTGCGTTCTGCCCTCCACGGTCCAGTCGTCGATCGCCTTCACATCCATTGCCGGCGGCAATGTGCCGGGGGCCATCTGCGCGGCATCCGCCTCCAATCTGTTCGGCATGTTCCTGACCCCGCTTCTGGTCGGATTGCTGATGACGACGAGCGGCAGCAGCGGTTTTTCGCTGGATGCGCTGGAAACCATCCTGCTTCAACTGCTCGCCCCCTTCATCCTCGGCCAGATCCTGGAACCCTGGATCGGCAAGTGGATCCGTTCGAAAAAGAAGCTTCTGACCCCTGTCGACCGCGGTTCGATCCTGATGGTGGTTTATCTCGCATTTTCGGAATCCGTGAATGAAGGCCTGTGGCAGACCTTTTCGCTGCGCGATATCGGCGTGGTGATCGTGCTTGATGCGCTGCTTCTTGCCATGCTCCTGGTCATCACCATGTTCGGCAGCCGTCTCCTGGGCTTCAACAAGGAAGACGAGATCACCATCACTTTCTGCGGCTCAAAGAAGAGCCTTGCCTCCGGCGTGCCGATGGCCGGCGCGATCTTCGCCGGCCAGAGCATCGGCGCCATCGTTCTGCCGCTGATGCTCTTCCACCAGATCCAGTTGATGGTCTGCGCCGTGATTGCCCAGAAATATGCAAAACGGCTTGCCAAGGAACCGCTGCCGGCCCCGGCCGCCGCCTGAGGAGCATGAAAAAGGCCCCTCCCGATCGGGAGAGGCCTTCGATACGAACATCCGACAAGAGAAAGGTCAGTTGACCTTCTGCGGATCCGGCTGCGCCTCGATGGTCTTCGGCGTGCTCACCACATCGGCGGCAATCGAGATGCGGCGCGGCTTCAGCGTTTCGGGAATGTTGCGCAGCAGATCGATATGCAGCAGGCCGTTCTTCAGCGAGGCCGCTTGAACCTCCACATGGTCGGCCAGTTGGAAGCGGCGCTCGAAGGCGCGCTTGGCAATGCCGCGATAGAGGAATTCGGTCTTTTCTGCGGTCTCGTCTTCGGACTTCTCGCCCTTGACGGTCAGCACATGGGCATGTGCCTCGATGCTGAGTTCCTTTTCATCGAAACCGGCCACCGCCATGGTGATGCGGTAGGTGGTCTCGCCGGTCCGCTCGATGTTGTAGGGCGGGTAGGTCTGCGCCTGCTCCGGCTGGCCGACGCCGTCCAGCATGGAAAAGAGACGGTCGAAGCCGACGGTCGAACGATAGAGCGGCGAAAAATCGATGTGACGCATGGTGTCCTCCTTGAAGCGACGTGTGCGGTTTTGTCATCTGAAGCCCGTGCCCCGTTTGGCGACACCGGCTCCTGTCATGCGGACCCTTTCGGCGTCCGTGACCGTGAGATGGGAGTTCGAAATTCCGCGTTCAAGACCCCTTGATGAAGAAGCGGCCTGCCAATTGTCTTCCCCCATGAACCGCGGCTGAACCGGCAATTCCATCCGCATTCAGGCCACCCGGTGTAGGAATCGTGCCAGCCGGTCGGATCTGCCGCCGGCAGCCGGGGCAGGTCCCTTCGCTCCGGTTCACCATCCTTGGCCGGCAGAGGCAAACCGCCCTGCCGGCTTTTTTCCTCGTCGCTTTTTTCTTTGACGAGGTGCGAGCCAGACCCTATCGCTTGGGTCCTTCAGGGAGCGCGGCTGATCCATGGACGACATCCTTTTCTCGACACCGGGAAACCCCGTACCGGAAAACCACACGGCAGGGTATTTCGAAGGCGCGCGGAAAACGAAGCTGCGCTACGCTATTTTCCGGTCGGAGACCTCACCGGCGCGGGGCACCATCGTGCTGCTGCAGGGCCGCAACGAGTTCATCGAGAAATATTATGAGACGATCCGCGACTTGAATGCCATGGGCCTCTGGGTCGCGACATATGATTTGCGCGGCCAGGGCGGTTCCGAGCGGTTGCTGAAGGACCGCCGCAAGGGTCATGTCCGCCGTTTTGCCGATTACGAACGCGATCTCGAACTGTTTCTCGAAAAGGTCGTGCTGCCGGATGCGCGCCTGCCCTTCTTCATCCTCGCCCATTCCACCGGCGCGCTGATCGCGCTCTCGGTCGCGCCCCGGCTTGCCAACCGCATCGATCGCATGGCGCTCGCCGCCCCCTTTGTCGGCCTCACCCAACAAGCGATGTCGGAAGCCTCGATCCGCAAGCTGTCGGCCTTCTTCTCCTTCACCGGCCTTGGACAAAAAGCCATGGGGGAGGATCGCGGCCTGCGCCCCTTCGAGGGTAATCCGCTGACGAGTGACCTGACGCGCTTTCAGCGCAATGGCGAGGTCATCGCCGCCCGTCCTGATCTGACCATCGGTGCGCCGACAGCCCGCTGGCTCCATGAGACGCTGACGGCGGCAACACGCATCACGCAGCAGGCGCATCTGACGCAGATCACCATCCCGACACTCATTCTGGCCCCCATGCTGGATGGCGTGGTGCCCTATGTCGCCCAGGAGGCGCTGTCGCGGAATTTCCGCGCCGGCCAGTTGATCACCATCACCGGCGCCCGCCACGAACTCTTGCAGGAACGCGATGTGTACCGCGCGCAGGTGCTGGCCGCGATCGAGGCCTTCATGCCGGGCACCGACCCGATGCCGGACGTCGAAGAATCGGCGGCGTGACCGCGCAAACGCCGGTTCAGGCGAGAAGCGCCCTCGCCTCCTCGTAAACGGCACGGCAGCCGGCGGCGATGATATGGCCGCCCTGCTCCGGGCGCCCGCCGTCCCAGGTGGTGATGATGCCGCCGGCCTGTTCGATGAGTGGGATCAGTGCCCCGACGTCATAGGGCTTCAGGTTGTTCTCGATCACCAGATCGACATGTCCGCCGGCAAGCAGCGCATAGGCGTAACAATCGACGCCATAGCGGAACAGCCGCACCTTCTCTTCGACCGAGCGGTAACGGGCCAGATCCCCGCCCTCGAAGATATGCGGCGAGGTGGTGAACAGGACCGCATCCGACAGCGAGGCGCAGTCGCGCACCCGAAGCTGCCGTTCGCCATCCGGCCCGCCATACCAGGAGGCGGACCCATCGGCAAAATAGCGCTCGCCGGTGAAGGGCTGGTCCATCATGCCCATATGTCCGCGGCCCTCCGTGTAGAAGCCGATCAGCGTTCCCCAGACCGGAACGCCGGAAATAAAGGCGCGCGTCCCGTCGATCGGATCGATCACCCAGACATGCTGCTTGTCGAGACCGAAACTCTCGTGCTCTTCGCCGAGCATTCCGTGATCGGGAAACGCGGCCGTCACCAGGTCGCGAATCGCCAGTTCCGCCGCCCGGTCCGCTTCCGTCACCGGATCGAAGCCCGACGCGAGCTTGTTGGTGACCGACGTCCCGGTTCGAAACCGCGACAGCGTCTCCCGCTTGGCGGCATCAGCGAGGCGGTCGAAAAAGGCGCGATCTGGCAGCATCGGGTCCATCCTGTTGGCAAGCTTCGCTCTTTCTAGCTGATCGGCATGGATGGGCAAGCCGGGCACACCAAGAAGATTATGCCTGAAGAATAATCAACTCGATTCACTGCTTGACATTTGTGCAGTGCGGTCGTAGGGTCAACCTACAGTCTTTTGACTGTAAATACCCTCCTTGGGTGTTTCCTCCCTAGACTTAGCCGCGCCATAGGCGCGGTTTTTTTTGCCCATAGATCAGCCGAGACAAGGCGATCCGACGCCTCAAGAGGCCTCGGTCACAAAGGGCATTGGTGAGAAATGAGCGGCTATTCCGCCGCCAGCGTCGCGTCCAGGCTGAAATCGGCGGCAAAATCCACCATCTGGCGCATGAAGGTGGAGAGCGCTGCCGCCACCAGATCGAATTCCGGCTTCTTGTCCAGCGTCATCTCGTCCACATAAAGCCCACGATTGACCTCGATCTGCAGCGCATGCAGACCGCGCACCGGACGGCCGTAATGTTCGGTGATGAAGCCGCCGGCATAGGGCTTGTTGCGCACCGCATTGAAGCCCATGTCTTCGAGGAAATGCAGCGCCGCGCGCGAAAGCTCCGCCGAAGCACTGGTGCCGTAACGGTCACCGATGATGAAATCGGGCCTGAGATCTGAACCGGAGAGGCGGATGTTACCGGGCATCGAGTGGCAATCGATGAGGATGGCGAGCCCGAAGCGGGCATGGGTGCGGGCAATCAGCCGCCGAAGGCAGGCGTGATAGGGTTTGTAGATCGTCTCGATCCGGTCGAGCGCCTCGCTGACCGGCAGGCGATGTCGATAGATCTCCATGTTTTCCGCGACGATGCGCGGAACGGTGCCGAGCCCGCCGGCGACCCGCATGGACCCGATATTGGCATAGGATGGCAGCGCGCTGTCGAACATCCGCGGATCGAGTTCGTAAGGTTCGCGGTTGACGTCGAGATAGGCGCGCGGAAAATGGGCGACAAGCAGCGGCGCGCCAAAGAGCGGCGCATCGCCAAACAGTTCATCGACGAAATGATCTTCCGAGCGGCGGATGCCGAGTGCATCGAGACGCGACGAATCGAGGAAGGCCTGTGGATAAGATCGGCCGCTATGCGGCGAGTTGAAAACAAAGGGGATGGTCTGCGTATCAGGCTCCCGCACCTCAAAGGGATCAAAATCGCCCGTCACCCAATCCATGCGGCCTTTACCATGTCGCGAACTCATTGATTGTCCATGTTGCCAGTTGCAGGCTTCGAAGTCCATACTATCTCAAGCCCTACAAAGGACGCCGCACGCGTGCCATTCACCTGTTTTTTACTGCGACATGGCTAGTGTGAGAGCCTCCGGAACCATGAAAACCCAAAAACGGTCCTGATGATGCAAAAAATCCTTCTCGCCGAAGATGACAACGATATGCGCCGCTTCCTGGTGAAGGCGCTGGAAAAGGCCGGTTACAAGGTGACGTCCTTCGACAACGGAGCAAGCGCCTATGACCGCCTGCGCGAGGAGCCCTTCTCCCTGCTGCTGACCGATATCGTGATGCCCGAAATGGACGGCATCGAACTCGCGCGCCGCGCCACCGAACTCGATCCGGACCTGAAGGTGATGTTCATCACCGGCTTTGCCGCCGTGGCATTGAATGCCGATTCGAAGGCTCCGAAGGACGCAAAGGTGCTCTCCAAGCCCTTCCACCTGCGCGACCTTGTGGATGAAGTGAACAAGCTTCTTGCGGCTTGAGCCCGGTTTTCCGGGCTTCCTCATGCGACTTTAAAAAAAGCGTCACATGAGAGAAAAAACCGGTTGACGGGTCGGCCGCTTTTATGGTCTATCCGCCGCCACGGAAGGGCGTGTAGCTCAGCGGGAGAGCACTACGTTGACATCGTAGGGGTCACAGGTTCAATCCCTGTCACGCCCACCATTCCATTCTAAACGTTGAGAAATCCGCTTCGGCGGATTTCTCCGTTTTAGGGCCTTCGCCACGTCTGGCGCACGGTCATCCCTCCCCTTAGCCACACACGAATCAGTCTCCAGGCGATGGAATATCGCGCGGCCTTTCCTATCTCCGGTCCAGTCTGGCCAACCGGGAGAATCCACATGGGACTTTTTGACAGCCTGCTCGGGCACGGATCGAGCGTCGATCCGGCGGATCTGAAAAAGCGCCTCGACGGCGTTCTGATCGAGGGCGAAGCGCCGCAACTCGCCTTCCGGATCGTGCGCGACTTCTTCGTCTTCACCCAGCACCGGCTGATCCTCGTCGATATCCAGGGCATGACCGGCAGCAAGGTGGAATACACGACGATCCCCTACCGCGCGATCACCCGCTTTTCGGTGGAAACGGCGGGGACCTTCGATCTTGATTCGGAGCTGAAGATCTGGATCTCGGGCAGCTCGACGCCCATCCAGCGCACGCTTGGCAAAGGCAGCGATGTGCGCGGCATTCAGCGCGCGCTTGCAACCGGCATCTGCCGATAGAGAAAAACGTCAAGGCTGGGTGACCCTCAGGACCACCCAGCCTTTTGATGTTACCAGCGATCCCGCGGGCCCCAGTGCCGCGGCGGCGGGCCCCAGCCGCGCGGCGGCGGCGGTGGCGGGCGGTAACGCGGCGGAGGCGGACCCCAGCCCCAGTCGCGATCCCGATGGAAATGGCGCGGCGGCGGACCGCGCCGCGGCACGCAGTCGCCCCAGCGGTTCACTCGCCAGCCGGGTCCGCAGGCCCAATCGACCTGCTGTGTCAGCCGGTCCTGTACGGGGGACGGAACAGCCATCCGTCCTGGAATGGGCTGGGCGTTGGCCGAAAACGCACCCGTGACCAGCACGGCAGCGGCAATCAGAAGAGCCTTCATGGTCAGACCTCAACGTGTTTGATGCGCTGATCCTGCGCGGCTGCGCCTGAACGGTGGCTGAATCCGCCGTTCATGAAGAAGAAGGGCGTCTCGCGTTATCCTTGGTCATCGCCACCCGATGCCGCGCCTTGAAACATGTGCGTTCTGGCCCATGTCCGGCCTTGCACGAGACGTCCAAGTCTGCTTCCAGACGGGGCCCAAACGTGGCATTGAAAACGCAACGGGCGACCGGGCTTGATCCTGTGAAAGGGGTGGCCCGGGTTTTGGCCATGGCAGATGTTCGGATTGAGAATGCGTTCGGTTCAGACCCTATCACCGGTATCACTGCTCAAGGCGCTGCAGGCCCGGGCGAAACTGGTGAAGAAAAAGGCCTTCGCGCGTGGCAGCGAAATCGGTCTCATTCTATCCAGCGTCGCGATCGGCATTGCCGCGGGTGCCGCCGTCAGCGGCATGAGCTGGATCTCGCGCGCCATGCACAACCTGATCTACGGCATCGAGATGTCCGAGTGGTTGAGCGCATCAGAGATCGAGAACAAGACGGTCGTGCTGGTGGCACCGGTGTGCGGTGGCGCCCTTCTCGGGCTTTTTCTCTATATCCTGGCACGGCGGCGCAAACGCCAGATCGTCGACCCCATCGAGGCGAACGCCCTCTATGGCGGTCGCATTTCCCTGACCGACAGTTTCATCGTGGCAGCCCAGAACCTGATCTCCAACGGCTTTGGCGCGTCGGTCGGACTGGAGGCCGGCTATACCCAGCTGTCGGCCGGCATCGGCTCGAAGATCGGCACGAAACTGAAGTTGCGCCGCGAGGACATGCGCATCCTCGTCGGCTGCGGCGCTGCGGGCGCCATCGCTGCCGCCTTCAATGCCCCCCTCACCGGCGCCTTCTACGCCTTCGAGCTGATCATTGGCACCTACAGCATGGTGGCGCTCGCGCCCGTGGTGATCTCCGCCATCATCGCCACCTTCGTGGCGCGCGCCCTCTCCGGCAACAGTTTCGTCATCGAAGTGGGCGAGATCGGCACCATCACGCCGGCTGATTACCTCCCCGCGATCCTGCTTGGCGCGATCTGCGCCGCGATCGGCATCGTGATCATGCAAGGTGTCGCCTTCATCGAGGAAATGGCGCGTAAAAGCTCGGTTCCCCCCTATGTGCGGCCAGCGCTCGGCGGCATCATCGTCGGCCTGCTCGGCATGGTTACCCCACAGGTGCTGTCGGCCGGCCATGGCGCTCTGCACCTCAATCTCGACAGCGATGCTCCGGTGAAGATCCTGATCGGCATCTTCCTGTTGAAATCGCTCGCCTCCGCCGTCTCGATCGGCTCCGGCTTCCGCGGCGGCCTGTTCTTTGCCTCGCTGTTCATGGGCTCGCTGATCGGCAAGATCTTCGGAACCCCGGCGGATCTCATCACCACCGGATCGCTCACACCGACGGTGCTTGCCGTCGTCGGCATGAGCGCGCTCGCCGTTGCCATCATCGGCGGACCGCTGACGATGACCTTCCTGGCACTCGAAATCACCGCCGATTTCCCGATCACCGCGCTGGTGCTCGCCGCCGTCATCACCTCCTCGGTGGTGGTGCGCACAACCTTCGGCTACTCCTTCGCCACCTGGCGCTTCCATCTGCGCGGCGAGAGCATTCGCAGCGCCCACGACGTTGGGTGGATCCGAAACCTGACGGTGGACAAGATGATGCGCGCCGACGTCAAATGCGCACGGCTCGGCACGGAACTGGAGGCCTTCCGCGAGACCTTCCCCCTTGGTTCGGCCAAGCGCGTCATCCTGCTCGACAATGACGAGCGGTATGCCGGCATCATCTCATTGCCGGACATCTATGCCGACGAGGTTGAGGCGACCCGGCCACGCACCGCGCTTGCCGATTTCCTCAGCCACCAGAACGATTTCCTGCTGCCGCAGATGAATGCCCGTCAGGCCGCCGCCATCTTCGACCAGAGCCATGCGGAGGCGCTGGCCGTGGTCAACAATTTGATCGAGCGCAAGGTGATCGGCCAGCTTAGCGAGGCGCACACGCTGCGCCGCTACAGCGAAGAGCTGGACCGCCAGCGGCGCGAAGCGGTGGGCGAGGTCGCCTGATCTGATGGCTCAAGGAGGCGGACACGCCTGCCCTCCCAGCGCAGACACCCCCTAACGCAAAACGGCACCGGATTGCTCCGGTGCCGTCGATATTAGAATGACCCGATCGATCAGGCGGCAGCAGAAGCAGCCGTCGGAACTTCGGCGATCGTGGCCAGAACGCGCGAAGCGATCGCGTAGGGGTCGCCCTGCGAGTTCGGGCGGCGGTCTTCGAGGTAACCGCGGTAGCCGTTGTTGACGAAGGAGTGCGGAACGCGGACCGAGGCGCCACGGTCGGCAACGCCGTAGGAGAACTTGTTCCACGGAGCGGTTTCGTGCTTGCCGGTCAGGCGCAGGTGGTTGTCCGGACCGTAAACGTCGATGTGCTCCTTCCAGTTCTTCGCAAACGCTGCCATGAGTGCTTCGAAGTACTCCTTGCCGCCCACTTCACGCATGTAGGTGGTGGAGAAGTTGCAGTGCATGCCCGAGCCGTTCCAGTCGGTATCGCCGAGCGGCTTGCAATGGAATTCGACGTCGATGCCGTACTTTTCGCAGAGACGGAGCAGCAGGTAGCGTGCCATCCAGATCTGGTCGGCCGCCTTCTTGGAGCCCTTGCCGAATACCTGGAATTCCCACTGGCCCTTGGCCACTTCGGCGTTGATGCCTTCGTGGTTGATTCCGGCAGCGAGGCAGAGGTCGAGGTGCTCTTCAACGATTTCGCGGGCAATCGAACCGACGTTCTTGAAGCCAACGCCCGTGTAGTACGGACCCTGCGGAGCCGGGTAGCCCTGTTCCGGGAAGCCGAGCGGACGGCCGTTTTCGTAGAAGAAGTATTCCTGTTCGAAACCGAACCAGGCGCCTTCGTCGTCAAGGATCGTGGCGCGGCTGTTCGAAGCATGCGGCGTGACACCGTCCGGCATCATGACTTCGCACATCACGAGGGCGCCGTTGGTGCGGGCCGGATCCGGATAGATCGCAACCGGCTTCAGAACGCAATCCGAGCTATGACCTTCGGCCTGCATCGTGGACGAACCGTCGAAGCCCCACAGCGGCAGCTGCTCCAGCGTCGGGAATTCGTCGAATTCCTTGATCTGGGTCTTCCCACGAAGGTTCGGCACCGGCTTGTAGCCGTCGAGCCAGATATACTCGAGCTTGTACTTTGTCATAGGTCTCTCTCGTTTCTACGCTGCGAGGTGTGAGCAGATCCCGACCCGTGACACCGATCATGGCGCCACCTCCGGGACTGACAGGTGAAATGCATTTTGCGTGCCAGTTTAAGCAAGGCGGCATCGACGTACGAAAGGGGACCGATGACGCGCCGGAGGAACCGCTTGTTTTCCGGGCCGCCGGACAGTCCCGGACGGAACAGGGCCGCGCTGCGCCCGTTGTAGGAGCAAGGCGCGACGCACCTGCCGGAACGAAGTCAGGCCCCATTGATGGCAGTTGCATGAAGTCCAGAAATTGTGCATAATGCACACAAAGAAAGCAGTAAAATCGCTGCAATTTAATGCATCATGCACAAAAATTGATCATGTCATCTTCTGAAATGGATGAATGAACGAAGGATAAGGCCATGAACGCAGCAACCGAAAGACAGACTGCCACCATTATCCAGTTCCCCGTCGGCGGCATCCGCGGACGGCGTGTGCGCAGCGATCGCGCGGAGGCGAAAGTCGAGGTCGAGACCGGACGCTACAGCGATCTCGCCTTCGGAGGCGGCTGGTATCACGACAATGCGATCCAGGCGGGCCCCGATTCGACGGGCAAGCCCAGCTGATCGATCTGCATACAAAATAAGCAGACAAGGTGAATTGTTAGGCGAAAGCCTGCTTGGTGTGCACCACCACGCAGGCTTTTTGTTTAGGCTTTATGACGGCCACGCCGAAACGCCTGCGATTACGGCATTCGAAACATAAACGAGCAGCGCCAAGACAGACGCTGAGAACGCGAAGACAGCGGCCGCCGCCGCCCAAGACGCGGGCGGTGAACAGCCCCGTAGAGCCTTGATTTCTATTAGAAACATCTTGCGAACAAGCTTGCGAGACCGTGGAGCATGGGCAAAACAACCTTGCTTTATTGTCCTGCATTGCACAAACTCGCCTCCTTCGTTTCAGTGCGGGCTCACTTCAACGGTCCGGCAAGGAGTTCCATGTCGATCAAGGCCAGTATCTATCACCTGACCCATTACAAATATGACAAGCCGGTTCGCCTTGGACCCCAGATCATACGGTTGAAGCCGGCGGCCCATTCCCGCACCAGAGTGATCAGCCACGCGCTGAAGGTGACCCCCTCCAATCATTTCGTGAACCTGCAGCAGGATCCCTACGGAAACTATCTTGCGCGTTTCGTCTTTCCCGACCCGGTGACGGAGTTCAAGATCGAGGTCGATCTCGTCGCCGACATGACGGTCTACAATCCGTTCGATTTCTTCGTCGAGGAGGAGGCGACCAAATGGCCCTTCGCCTATCCGGAAACGCTCGACGAGGACCTGTCGATCTACCGCAAGCCGGAGCCGACCGGCCCGCTGCTGGACGCTTTCCTCAAAACCCTCGACCATAGCAGCGGCCAGCCGACGGTCGATATGGTGGTGGGCCTCAACGCCCGCCTGCAGCAGGAGATCGGTTATGTCATCCGCCTGGAGCCCGGCGTGCAGACGCCGGAGGAAACGCTGGAGCGGGCCAAGGGCTCCTGCCGCGACACCAGCTGGCTGCTGGTGCAGATCCTCAGGCACCTCGGTCTTGCCGCCCGTTTCGTCTCCGGTTACCTGATCCAGCTCACCCCGGACTTGAAGGCGCTGGACGGCCCGTCGGGCACGGAGGTGGATTTCACCGACCTGCATGCCTGGGCGGAGGTCTACCTGCCGGGCGCCGGCTGGATCGGCCTTGACCCGACCTCCGGTCTCCTGACCGGTGAAAGCCATATTCCGCTCGCCGCCACCCCGCATTACAAGAATGCCGCACCGATTTCCGGCGGTTACTTTGGCGAGGCCGAGACCGAATTCGACTTTGTCATGAAGGTCACGCGCGTTGCCGAACATCCGCGCATCACCAAGCCGTTTTCCGACGAGAGCTGGGAGGCGCTGAACGCGCTCGGCGAACGGGTGGACGACCTCCTGAAGGCGCAGGATGTGCGCCTCACCATGGGCGGCGAGCCGACCTTCGTCTCGATCGACGACTTCCAGTCCGACGAGTGGAACACCGCCGCCGTCGGCCCGACCAAACGCGACCGCGCCGATGTCTTGATCCGCAAGCTGCGCGAACGCTTCGCGCCTGGCGGCTTCCTGCATTACGGCCAGGGCAAGTGGTATCCGGGCGAAAGCCTGCCGCGCTGGACCTTCTCGCTCTACTGGCGCAAGGATGGGCGGCCGATCTGGACCGACCCGGATCTGATTGCGGTCGAAAGCCGCAATCACGAAGTCGATCATACCGATGCGGCCCGCCTGCTGCAGGCGATTGCGATCGAGCTCGACCTGACACCGGAAAACGTGACCCCCGCCTATGAGGATCCCGCCGAATGGATCGTCAAGGAAGCCAATCTGCCGGAAAACGTCGATCCGTCGAATTCCAAGCTGAAGGACCCGGAAGAGCGCAACCGCATCGCCAAAGTCTTTTCGCACGGGCTGACAACGCCGGCCGGCTATGTGCTGCCGGTGCAGGCCTGGCAGACGCGCGCCTCCGGCCGCACCTGGGTCAGCGAAAAATGGCGCACCCGCCGCGGCCGGCTTTACCTGATCCCCGGCGACAGCCCGGTCGGCTTCCGCCTGCCGCTGAACTCGCTGCCCTACATCTCGCCCTCCTGGTATCCCTACATCAACCCGGTCGATCCGACCGTGGAACGCCCGCCGCTGCCGGATTTTTCGACGGAAAAGGGCCGCGTGATGCCGGAGCATTCGCTGCGTCCGGACATCGCCCAGCAGACCCAGATGGGTCAGTCCTACGAGGAGATCGGCGGGCGCGTGCGCACCGCGATTTCCATCGAAGTGCGAGACGGACGCCTCTGCATCTTCATGCCGCCGACGGCAGCGCTCGAGGAATATCTCGATCTGATCGCGTCGGCAGAACGGGCCGCCAAGGCGCTGAACCTGCCGGTCCATATCGAAGGCTACACGCCGCCGCATGACGAACGGCTGAACGTCATCCGCGTCGCACCCGATCCGGGCGTCATCGAGGTGAACATCCATCCGGCCTCGAACTGGCAGGAATGCGTGGAAATCACCACGGCGATCTACGAAGAAGCCCGCCTAAGCCGCCTCGGCGCCGACAAGTTCATGATCGACGGCCGCCACACCGGCACCGGCGGCGGCAACCACGTCGTCGTCGGCGGGGCAAACCCGAACGACAGCCCCTTCCTGCGCCGCCCGGACGTGCTGAAAAGCATCGTCCTGCACTGGCAGCGGCATCCGTCGCTGTCCTATCTCTTTTCCGGCCTGTTCATCGGCCCGACAAGCCAGGCGCCGCGCATCGACGAGGCCCGTCACGACAGCCTGTACGAACTGGAGATCGCCCTTGCCCAGGTGCCCGCACCCGGCCAGGGTCTTCCCCCCCTGCCCTGGTTGGTCGACCGCCTGTTCCGCAACCTTTTGACCGATGTCACCGGCAACACGCACCGCTCGGAAATCTGCATCGACAAGCTGTTTTCGCCGGACGGGCCGACGGGGAGGCTTGGTCTCATCGAGTTCCGCGGTTTCGAGATGCCGCCGAATGCCCGCATGTCGCTCGCCCAGCAGCTTCTGGTCCGCGCGCTCATCGCCCGTTTCTGGAAGAACCCGGTGCAAGGCTCCTTCGTGCGCTGGGGAACGGCGCTCGCCGACCGCTTCATGCTGCCGCATTTCGTCTGGGCCGATTTCATGGATGTGCTCTCGGACCTGCGCCAGAACGGCTTCGACTTCCGCCCGGAATGGTTTGCGGCACAGCTGGAATTCCGCTTCCCCTTCTTTGGCGAGGTGGAATACGAGGGAGCGAGGCTCGAACTGCGCCAGGCACTGGAACCCTGGCACGTGATGGGCGAACAGGGCGCCATCGGCGGTACCGTGCGCTACGTCGATTCCTCCGTCGAGCGCCTGCAGGTGAAGCTGGAGACGAGCAATCCGGAGCGTTACCGCGTGGCCTGCAACGGGCGCGCCGTTCCCCTGGCTAAGACCGGCGAACAGGGTGCGGCCGTCGCCGGCGTGCGCTTCAAGGCCTGGCAGCCGGCCTCCGGCCTGCATCCGGTGCTGCCGGTTAATTCGCCGCTCACCTTTGACATCTATGATAGCTGGTCCGAACGCTCGATTGGCGGCTGCGTCTATCACGTTGCCCATCCCGGTGGACGCAACTACGAGACTTTCCCCGTCAATGGCAACGAGGCCGAAGCCCGAAGGCTTGCGCGCTTCGAACCTTGGGGGCATACGGCTGGCCGGTATGTATTGATGCCGGAGCAGGTGTCGCCGGAATTTCCGCTGACACTCGACTTGCGCCGGCCGATAGGAGTCTGACGTGGCAATAAACCCGGCAAGCGAGATCAGCGCGCAGAACGAGGCGATCGGCGACGATCCGATCCTCGGCTATCGCGCATTGCCGGGCGTTTCCGACGAAATGCTGGACCGGGACGGCCAGATCCGTCCCGTCTGGCAGAACCTCATCGATGCGCTGGGCCATATGTCGGAGGGCGAACTGCACGAGCGTTTTGCCCGTGCCGACCGTTACCTGCGCGATGCCGGCGTGTTTTACCGCGCCTACGGTGCGCAGGGCAATGCCGAGCGCAGCTGGCCGATCTCGCATGTGCCGGTGCTGATCGACGGCAAGGAATGGGAAAAGGTCTCCGCCGGTCTCGTCCAGCGCGCCGAGCTTCTCGAAAAGATCGTCGCCGACATCTACAGCGACAATACGCTGGTGAAGGAGGGCATCCTGCCGCCGGCGCTTGTGGCATCCAATCCGGAATTCCTGCGGCCGCTGGTCGGCGTGAAGCCCGCCCGCGGCCATTACCTGCACTTCTGCTCCTTCGAGATCGGCCGCGGGCCGGATGGCAACTGGTGGGTGTTGACAGACCGCACCCAGGCCCCCTCCGGCGCCGGCTTTGCCCTGGAAAACCGCGTCGCCACCACCCGCGCCTTCTCCGATATCTACGGCGAAACCCATGTGCACCGCCTTGCCTCCTTCTTCGGCGCCTTCCGCGATGCGCTGCAGGCCCACAAGCGCTATCCGGATGACAGGATCGCGGTTCTGACGCCGGGGCCGGCCAACGAGACCTATTTCGAGCACGCCTATATCGCCCGCTATCTCGGCTTCATGCTGCTGGAGGGCGAGGATCTGGCGGTCGTCAACGACCGGGTCATGGTGCGCACCGTTGCCGGCCTGAAGCCGATCGGCGTGTTGTGGCGGCGCCTCGATGCCTCGTATGCCGACCCGCTGGAGCTGAACCAGAATTCGCATATCGGCACCGCGGGCATGGTGCAGGCCCTGCGCGCCGGCTCCGTCACCATCGTCAACGCGCTCGGCTCCGGCATTCTGGAAACCCGCGCGCTGCTTGCCTTTACGCCCACCATCTGTCGCCGCCTGCTGGGCGAGGAACTCATCCTGCCCTCCATCGCCACCTGGTGGTGCGGCCAGAAGGATGAACGCCAGCACGTGGCGGAAAACATCAAGAAGATGGTCATCGGTCCGGCCTATTCCCGCGCCCCCTTCTTCGACGACAACGGCCAGTCGGTGCTGGGCGAAAAGCGCGCCGGCACCAAGGCCGAGATCGAGGCCTGGCTTGCCGCGGAAGGCAACCGTCTCGTCGGCCAGGAAGTGGTGACGCTGTCGACCACGCCGGCCTTCGTCAACGGCAAGCTGACGCCGCGGCCGATGTCGCTGCGCGTCTTTGCCGCCCGCACGGAAAACGGCTGGCAGATCATGCCCGGCGGCTTTGCCCGCATCGGTTCCGGCGACGACGTTGCAGCGATTGCCATGCAGGCGGGCGGCAGTGCGGCGGATGTTTGGATCGTCTCCGACAAGCCGGTCGAGCGCCAGACGCTTCTGCCACCGGAAGAGATCTTCTCCCGCAACATGCCGGGAAGCCTGCCGAGCCGCGCCGCAGACAACCTGTTCTGGCTGGGCCGCTACATCGAGCGGGCGGAAGGCGCGCTGCGCATCCTGCGCTCCTGGCACATGCGTTTTGCCGAAAGCGCCGATCCCGAACAGCCGCTGCTGGCCGATGTGACGCGCTACATGAAGAGCATCGACATGGACATGGCGAAAGCCGTGCCCGCGCCGCTGATCCGCAACATCGACAGCGCCATCTATTCCGCCAGCAATATCCGTGATCGGTTCTCTCCGGATGGCTGGCTGGCGCTGAACGATCTGGCCAAAACCGCCAAGCGCTTCCATGAGGCCGTGCAGCACGGCGACGATGCGGCGCATGCCATGACCGTGCTCCTGCGCAAGCTCGCGGGCTTTGCCGGTCTGGTGCATGAAAACATGTACCGCTTCACTGGCTGGCGTTTCCTCTCCATCGGCCGTTACCTGGAACGCGGCCTGCACATGACCCGGCTGCTCGGCCATATGTCCGGCCCCGACGCGCCGGATGGTTCGCTCGACATGCTGCTCGAGATCGGCGACAGCGTGATGACCCACCGCCGCCGCTACAATGTCAACACGGCGCGGCTGACGGTGACCGATCTTCTGGCACTCGACCCACTCAATCCGCGCTCGATCCTCTTCCAGCTGAACGAGATCCGCACCGAGGTGGAACAACTTCCCCACCCGCATGGAACCGGCCAGATGTCGGCGCTGGAGCGCGAATCCATGCGCCTGCATTCCGGGCTCGCGGTGATGACGCCGGAAACCATGACCGCAGACATCTACCAGAAGCTGGAGACGGAGATGGAAAAGCTCTCTGACCTCATTGGCCAGACCTATTTTGGATAAGAAAGCCTGATGCTTTACGATCTCTCGCTGCACATGGGCTACATCTACGACGTCCCTGCTTCGGGGGCGCGTCACATCCTCAGGGTCATGCCGCTGTCGATTGCCAACCGCCAGCGCCTGATTGCCGGTTCGCTCACCGTCTCTCCGAATGCCGATGAGCGCGGAAGCTTCACCGATTTCTTCGGCCAGCCGGCCACATCGGTTGCGTTCCGCTCCCCGCATGAAAGGCTCGACATCCGCATGCAGGCGCGCGTGCAGGTGGAAGTGCTGCCGCTGACGGCCGATCTGTCGCCGGAACTGGTGAAACTGCAGGCCGAACTCTCGGATCTGCGCTCCGTCGATCCCGACTCACCGCATCACCTGATCGGCACCAGCCCGCGCCTGCCGGCCAACGGCAAGATCGCCGCCTATGCCCGCGACGTGGTGAAGCCCGGACAGACCGTGCGCGAAATCGCAACCGCCTTCTGCCAGCGCATCCACAAGGACTTCAAATACGATGCGGAGGCGACGACGGTCGATACCACGCCGGAGGAGGCCTTCAAGCTGAAGCGCGGCGTCTGCCAGGATTTCTCGCATGTCATGATCGTCGGCCTGCGCAGTCTCGGCATTCCCGCCGGTTATGTCAGCGGGTTCCTGCGCACCATTCCGCCACCCGGCAAGGAACGCCTCGAAGGCGCGGATGCCATGCATGCCTGGGTCCGCGTCTGGTGCGGCAAGGCCGCCGGCTATATCGAACTCGACCCGACCAACAACATTCCCGCTGGCTCGGACCACATCGTGGTCGGCTACGGCCGCGATTATTCCGACGTTGCGCCCGTGATTGGCGTCTTGAAGAGCTACGGAAGCCACCAGACGGTGCAGGCGGTCGATGTTATTCCGCTGAAACAATAGTTAATTTCGGTAAAGTCGCCTCGCTTTCGGTCGATTGGCTAAAATTGCACCATTTCCATTAGCGCTTCCTCCATCGCCCACCGGTATTGATAAGTCAGTTCTGATGGACAGACACGGATGGCGACAATGATCAGCTTCTCACTCCCGCGCCTGATAAAGGATCGTGGCGGCAACTTCGGCATGATGACCGCGCTTTTGTTGCCACTGTCGATCGGTGTGGGCGGCATGGCGATCGACCTCACCAATGTCATGCAGCAGAAGTCCGATCTGCAATCCATGGCTGACGCTGCGACACTGGCCGCCGCCGCCAAGCTGTCGACGACCGACGCCATGACCGAGGAACAGGCCGAAGAGATGGCCAAGGACTATCTGATTGGCCAGAAACTTCAGGAACTGGAACAACAGGGCCTGACGAAGGAACAGCTGGCCGAAGCCAAGGCGGAATTGCTGAAGTCGACCGAGGCCGAGGCAACGATCACTTCGACCGGCGGCTCCAGCAAGGCCTTCGTCGTGAAGATGAACTCGACCTACGCGATCCAGCTCAATCCGCTGACGCAGATGCTGGGCTTCAAGACGGTTCCGGTGAGCATTGCCAGCGTTGCCAACAGCGCCCGTGAGGGAAATGCACTGTCGATGTATCTGGTTCTTGACCGGTCGGGCTCAATGGCGTGGGACACGACGACGGTGGATCCGGTCTCGCCGACGAAGACAGTGACACAAGATGCGTACGGATATTACGCGTGCACGGACTGGAGAGGTCGTCCGGCGACATGTTACGGTTGGTACACGGAGACAAAAACGGTCACCAATTACGTGACCAAGATCGCCGCACTAAAGGCCGCCGCCTCCGTCATGTTCACCGAGCTTCTGAAGGCGTCCGCTCCGGATGTGGCAAGCGCCAACCTGCAGCAGGAAGAAGCCAAGAAACTGATCCGCGTGGGCGCGGTGTCCTATACGCATCAGACCCAAAAGGAAGAGCCACCGGCATGGGGCACGACAAAGGCTTCGGACTATGTCCAGGCGCTGCCTGAACAGCCGACCGGCGGCACCGACGCCACCGGCGCGCTCGACATTGCCTTTGCCGCGTTCAAGAGTGCCAACGGCAATGAGGCAGCTCAGCACAAGACGAAGGGTAACGACAATTTCGGCCGCTTCATCGTATTGATGACGGACGGCGAGATGACCGGCAACAGCGCAAACTGGAACCAGGCGCTGGACACCAAGGTCCGGGCCCAGTGCCAGACCGCAAAGGACGACAAGATCACGGTGTTTACCGTCGCCTTCATGGCGCCAGACCGCGGCAAATCACTGCTGAAGGCCTGTGCGAGCGGCGAGGAAAACTACTACGAGTCGAACGACATGACAGAACTCGTCAAAGCCTTCGGGGACATTGGTCGCAAGGCGGCAAAGACCGCAGTCCGCCTGACCAACTGACGCCGCCATTTTTCCGATCCAACAAGCGCCCGCACTGGAACCAGTGCGGGCGCTTCGCGTTTTTTTCCAAATACTTGTCACATGTTCACGGATGAATTTCGCATAGCAGCAAAGAACATCGCACCAGGAAGATTGCATGTGTCCCGCAACGGTGCATAAACTGTCGCCAGACATTGTACCGGATAATTTGAACCTAGCTCGATCTCGTTCAGAACAGAAAAGTTGGCGGCCGAATGAACAATACCCTCTCCCCGGTAGACATCCCCCAGCCCGCTCCGCGCAGTTCCAATCCCAAGGTTCTTGCGGAAGAAATCATTGAACGCCTGACCTACCGCATCGGCAAGGATGCCAAGGTTGCCAAGCCGCATGACTGGCTGACGGCCTCCATTTTGGTGGTGCGCGACCGCATCATCGACAAGTGGATGGACTCCACCCGCAAGGTGTACCGGACGGGCGACAAGCGGGTCTATTATCTGTCGCTGGAGTTTCTGATCGGCCGCCTGATGCGCGATGCCGTCACCAATCTCGGTCTGATGTCGGAGATGCGCGACGCGCTGAAGTCGCTCGGCGTCGATATCGACGTGATCGCCGGGCTCGAGCCGGATGCCGCGCTGGGCAATGGCGGTCTCGGCCGCCTGGCCGCCTGTTTCATGGAAAGCATGGCGACCGTCGACATTCCGGCCTACGGTTATGGCATCCGCTATGTGCACGGCCTCTTCCGCCAGCAGATGGCGGATGGCTGGCAGGTGGAACTGCCGGAAACCTGGCTTGCCCACGGCAACCCCTGGGAATTCGAGCGCCGCGAAAGCTCCTACGAAATCGGCTATGGCGGTTCGGTCGAAAGTGTCGGCGGTTATGACGAGGCGCCGCGCTACGTCTGGAAACCGGCCGAGCGCGTCATCGCCATGGCCTACGACACGCCGATCGTCGGCTGGCGCGGCAAGCGCGTCAACACGCTGCGCCTCTGGTCGGCCCAGCCGATCGACCCGATCCTGCTCGACGCCTTCAACGCCGGCGATCACATCGGCGCACTGCGCGAAAGCAACAAGGCCGAAGCGCTGACCCGCGTGCTCTACCCGGCCGACGCCAACCCGGCCGGCCAGGAACTGCGCCTGCGCCAGGAATATTTCTTCTCGTCCGCCTCGCTGCAGGACATCCTGCGCCGCCATCTTCAGCAGTATCCGGACTTCACCAATCTGCACGACAAGGTGTCGATCCAGCTGAACGACACGCATCCGGCCGTCTCAATCGCCGAACTCATGCGCCTGTTGACCGATGTGCACGGCATGGATTTCGACGAAGCCTGGGAGATCACCCGCCAGACCTTCTCCTACACCAACCACACGCTTCTGCCGGAGGCACTGGAAAGCTGGCCGGTGCCGCTCTTCGAGCGCCTTCTGCCGCGCCACATGCAGATCGTCTATGCAGTAAACACCAAGATCCTGCTCGAGGCCCGCAAGGAAAAGAAATTCGGCGATGCACAGATCCGCGCCATCTCGCTGATCGACGAAAACGGCGACCGCCGCGTGCGTATGGGCAATCTCGCCTTTGTCGGGTCGCACTCCGTCAACGGCGTTTCAGCCCTGCACACGGAACTGATGAAGGAAACGGTGTTTGCCGATCTTCATGCGCTCTACCCCGCCCGCATCAACAACAAGACGAACGGGATCACGCCGCGCCGCTGGCTGATGCAGTGCAATCCCGGCCTCACCAACCTGTTGCGCGAAGCGGTCGGTGATGCCTTCGAGGATGACACCGAAAAGCTGACGGCGCTCGATGCCTTCGCCAAGGACGCCTCCTTCCAGGAAAAGTTTGCCGCGGTGAAGCGCGCCAACAAGGTGCAGCTTGCCAACCTCGTCGGCAGCCGCATGGGCATCCGGCTCGATCCGTCGGCGATGTTCGACATCCAGATCAAGCGCATCCACGAATACAAGCGCCAGCTTTTGAACATCATCGAAGCAGTCGCGCTCTACGACCAGATCCGCTCGCATCCGGAACTCGACTGGGTGCCGCGGGTCAAGTTCTTCGCCGGCAAGGCGGCGCCGAGCTATCACAACGCCAAGCTGATCATCAAACTGGCGAACGACGTGGCCCGCGTGATCAACAACGATCCCGCCGTCCGCGGCCTGCTGAAGGTCGTGTTCGTGCCGAACTACAATGTCTCGCTCGCCGAAATCATGGCGCCCGCAGCAGACCTCTCGGAACAGATCTCGACGGCCGGCATGGAAGCATCCGGGACCGGCAACATGAAGTTTGCGCTGAACGGCGCATTGACGATCGGCACGCTCGACGGCGCAAACGTCGAGATGCGCGACCACGTGGGCGCCGATAACATCGTGATCTTCGGCATGACGGCCGAGGAAGTCGCCCGCACGCGCGCGGACGGTCACAATCCACGCGCCATCATCGAGGGTTCGCGGGAACTGTCGCAGGCGCTGTCGGCCATTGCTTCGGGTGTGTTCTCGCCGGATGATCGCTCGCGTTTCTCCGGATTGATCGATGGGCTGTACAATCACGACTGGTTCATGGTGGCGGCCGATTTCGACGCCTATGCCAAGGCCCAGCGTGACGTCGACCAGATCTGGAGCGAACCATCGCAATGGTTCGAAAAGACGATCTACAACACCGCACGTATGGGATGGTTCTCGTCAGACCGCACCATCCGTCAGTATGCGACGGAGATCTGGAGAGCCTGATGAACCATACGCCCAAGACCCTCGGCAAGGACGGACAGAAGAGTAGCGGTGAACTTCCACTTTCCGAGATTGAGGCGATAACCCGCGGTTCGCACGGCAATCCTTTCGCTGTCCTCGGCCCCCACAAGATCGGCGGCGGCGTCATCGCCCGCTGCTTCGTTCCCGGCGCCGAGGCGGTCACCGCGCTCACGCTCGATGGGCAGGCGGTGGGCGAACTCGCCTGCCGTCACGAGGACGGCTTTTTCGAAGGCCTCGTCTCGATCACACAGCCGCGCCCGCTGCGATACCGCGCCCGCCGTGGCGATGTGGAATGGGCGCTTACCGACCCCTACAGCTTCGGTCCCGTGCTCGGCCCGATGGACGACTATCTTTTGCGCGAAGGCTCGCATCTGAGGCTCTTCGACAAGATGGGCGCCCATCCGCTCAAACATGAAGGGGCCGAGGGTTTCCACTTCGCGGTCTGGGCACCCAATGCGGCACGTGTCTCCGTCGTCGGAGATTTCAACAGTTGGGACGGCCGCCGGCACGTGATGCGGCTGCGCCAGGATACCGGCATCTGGGAGATCTTTGCCCCGGATGTCCGCCCCGGTGCGACCTACAAGTTCGAGATCGTCGACAAAGCAGGGACCATCCTGCCGCTGAAGGCAGACCCTTACGCCCGACGCGCCGAGCTTCGCCCGCAAACCGCCTCCATTGCGGCGGCGGAACTCGACCAGGCCTGGGATGACACCGCTCACCGGGAGTTCTGGGCGAAGGCGGATCACCGCCGGCAACCGATTTCCATCTACGAGGTCCATGCCGGCTCCTGGCGTCGCCGCAGCGACGGCACGTTCCTGAGCTGGGACGAACTTGCGGCGGAACTGATCCCCTACGTCGTCGATATGGGTTTCACTCATATCGAGTTCCTGCCGATCACCGAACACCCCTATGATCCCTCCTGGGGTTACCAGACGACCGGGCTTTATGCGCCGACCGCCCGCTTCGGCGAACCGGAAGGTTTTGCCCGCTTCGTCAACGGCTGCCACAAGGTGGGCATCGGCGTCATCCTCGACTGGGTACCGGCGCATTTTCCGACCGATGCCCATGGCCTCCGGGAATTCGATGGCACCGCGCTTTACGAACATGCCGATCCGCGCCAGGGCTATCACCCGGACTGGAACACGGCGATCTACAATTTCGGCCGCATCGAGGTTCTCTCCTACCTCGTCAACAACGCCCTCTACTGGTCGGAGAAATTCCACCTGGACGGCCTGCGCGTCGATGCGGTCGCCTCGATGCTCTACCTCGATTATTCCCGCAAGGAAGGCGAGTGGATCCCGAACGAATACGGTGGGCGTGAAAACCTGGAGGCCGTCCGCTTCCTGCAGAAGCTGAACGCCATCAACTATGGCACCCACCCGGGCGTCATGACCATTGCCGAGGAAAGCACCTCCTGGCCAAAGGTTTCGCACCCGGTGCATGAAGGCGGTCTCGGCTTCGGCTTCAAGTGGAACATGGGCTTCATGCACGACACGCTGAGCTACCTGAAGCGGGAGCCGGTGCATCGCAAGTTCCACCACAACGAACTGACCTTCGGCCTGCTCTACGCCTTTACCGAAAATTTCGTCCTGCCGCTCAGCCATGACGAGGTGGTGCATGGAAAAGGCTCGTTGATTGCCAAGATGGCCGGCGACGACTGGCAGAAGTTTGCCAACCTGCGCGCCTATTATGCCTTCATGTGGGGTTATCCCGGCAAGAAGCTGCTGTTCATGGGCCAGGAGTTCGCCCAGTGGAGCGAATGGAGCGAGGAACGATCGCTCGACTGGAACCTGCTGCATTACCATCCGCACGAAGGCATGCGCCGCCTGGTGCGCGATCTGAACTTCACCTACCGCTCGAAGCCGGCGCTGCACGCCCGCGATTGCGAGCCGGAGGGTTTCGAGTGGCTGCTGGCCGACGACGCGGAAGCCTCCGTTTATGCCTGGCTGCGCAAGGCACCGGGCGAAAAACCCGTGGCGGTCATCACCAATTTCACGCCCGTCTATCGGGAGAGCTACCGGGTGCCGTTGCCGGTGGCCGGACGCTGGCGTGAGATCCTGAATACCGATGCGGAAATCTACGGCGGCAGCGGCAAGGGCAATGGCGGCAGGGTGCAGGCGGTTTCCGCCGGGGGAAGCATCCACGCCGAAGTGACACTGCCGCCGCTTGCCACCATCATGCTTCAACTGGAACATTGATTGCGTAAAGGGAGGGACCATTCATGACAACAATAAAGAGAAGCCAACCGCTCGCCCGTGATGCCATGGCCTATGTCCTGGCCGGAGGCCGCGGCAGCCGCCTGAAGGAACTGACCGATCGCCGTGCCAAGCCGGCCGTCTATTTCGGCGGCAAGGCCCGCATCATCGATTTCGCCCTGTCCAACGCGTTGAACTCCGGTATCCGCCGCTTTGGCGTGGCGACCCAATACAAGGCCCATTCGCTGATCCGCCACCTGCAGCGCGGCTGGAACTTCCTGCGCCCGGAGCGTAACGAAAGCTTCGACATCCTGCCCGCCTCCCAGCGCGTCTCCGAAACGCAGTGGTATGAAGGCACGGCCGACGCCGTCTACCAGAACATCGACATCATCGAAGCTTACAATCCGGAATACATGGTCATCCTCGCCGGCGACCACATCTACAAGATGGACTACGAGCTGATGCTGCAGCAGCACGTCGATTCCGGCGCGGACGTGACCGTCGGCTGCCTCGAAGTGCCGCGCATGGAAGCGACCGGCTTCGGCGTCATGCATGTCAATGAAAAGGACGAGATCATAAATTTCGTCGAAAAGCCCGCCGACCCGCCGGGCATTCCCGGCAAGCCGGATTTTGCGCTCGCCTCCATGGGCATCTATGTGTTCCACACCCGCTTCCTGATGGAGTGCCTGCGGAAAGACGCCGCCGATCCGAATTCCAGCCGCGATTTCGGCAAGGACATCATTCCGTGGATCGTGGCGAACGGAAAAGCCGTCGCCCACCGCTTCACCCAGTCCTGCGTCCGCTCCGACTTCGAGAAGGAGGCCTACTGGCGCGACGTGGGCACGATCGACGCCTACTGGCAGGCCAATATCGACCTTACGGGCATCGTGCCGGAGCTCGATATCTACGACAAATCCTGGCCGATCTGGACCTATGCCGAAATCACCCCGCCCGCCAAGTTCGTGCATGACGACGAAGATCGCCGCGGTTCGGCTGTCTCCTCCGTCGTCTCCGGCGATTGCATCATCTCCGGCTCCTCGCTCTACAACAGCCTACTGTTCACCGGTGTCCGGGCCAATTCCTATTCGCGTCTGGAAGGCGCCGTCATTCTTCCCAATGTCCGGGTGGGACGGCGCGCGCAGCTTCGCAATGTCGTCATCGATGCCGGTGTAACCATTCCGGAAGGCCTGGTCGTGGGCGAAGATCCGGAACTGGACGCCAAGCGCTTCCGGCGCAGTGAGAGCGGCATCTGCCTGATCACCCAGCCGATGATCGACAAGCTCGATCTTTAAACCAAGCGCCCGCCGAGGGGATAAAGGGAAACGCATGAAGGTTCTTTCGGTCGCCTCCGAAATCTACCCGCTGATCAAGACCGGGGGGCTTGCCGATGTTGCAGGCGCCCTGCCCTTGGCGCTTGCCGCGCACGGCGTGGAAACGCGAAGCCTCATCCCCGGCTATCCGTCCGTCATGGCGGCTCTTGACGAGATGTCGATCGTGGCAAGCTTCGAGGACCTGCTCGGCGTGCGGGGAGACATCCTCGCAGCCAAGGTGGCGGGCCTCGACCTTCTGATCCTCGACGCGCCGGCGCTCTTCGACCGCCCGGGCGGTCCTTATGTCGATCAGCAGGGCAAGGACCATCCGGACAACTGGCGCCGCTTTGCCGCCCTCTCTCTCGCCGGCGCCGAAATTGCCGGCGGCCGGATTTCCGGCTGGCAGCCGGATCTCGTGCATGTGCACGACTGGCAGACGGGCCTCGTGCCCGCCTATATGCGTTTCGGTGAAAAGCCCGCCCTGCCGAGCGTGATGACCATTCACAACATCGCCTTCCAGGGCAATTTTTCTGCCGGTATCTTCCCCTATCTCGGCCTTCCGGACCACGCCTTCGGCATAGACGGCGTCGAATATTACGGCCAGGTGGGGTACCTGAAGGCCGGCATCCAGACTGCCTGGGCCGTCAGCACCGTCAGCCCCTCCTATGCCGAGGAAATCCTGACGCCGGACTTCGGCATGGGCCTCGAAGGCCTGTTGAACCGGCGGGCCTCCGAACTGCACGGCATCGTCAACGGCATCGATATCGACGTCTGGAACCCTGAAACCGACGCCTCCATTGCCCGCCCCTACGGTGCCGGCGACATGAAGGCACGCCTGGAAAACAAGCGCGCCGTGGAAGCGCATTTCGGCCTCATCGAGGATGACGGGCCACTCTTCTGCGTGATCTCGCGCCTGACCTGGCAGAAGGGCATGGATCTGGTCGCCGAAGCGGTCGATGAAATCGTCTCCCTCGGCGGCAAGCTTGCGGTTCTGGGCTCGGGCGATGCAGCGCTTGTGGGAGCGCTTCAGGCGGCTGCCGCCCGCCATCCGGGCCGCGTTGCCATCACCGTCGGCTATAACGAGCCGCTGTCGCACCTGATGCAGGCAGGCTCCGATGCCATCCTCATCCCATCCCGCTTCGAGCCCTGCGGGCTGACGCAGCTCTATGGCCTTCGTTATGGCTGCGTGCCGGTCGTGTCGCGTACCGGCGGGCTCAACGATACGGTGATCGACGCCAATCCGGCGGCGCTGGCGGCGAAGGTCGCCACCGGCGTTTCCTTCGGTCCCATCACGCTCGACAGTCTGAAGCGCGCCATCCGCCGCACCGTCCGCCTTTATGGCGACACAAAAACCTGGGCCCAGATCCAGAAGCAGGGCATGAAATCCGACGTTTCGTGGGACAAGAGCGCCGCCCTCTATCAAAAACTCTATTCCAGCCTTCTACCGAAAGGTTCTCATTGATGATCAAGACCGTTTCCACCACGCCTTACCTTGACCAGAAGCCGGGCACGTCTGGCCTGCGCAAGAAGGTGCCGGTATTCCAGCAGCAAAACTATGCCGAGAACTTCATCCAGTCGATCTTCGACAGCCTGGACGGGTTTGAAGGCAAGACGCTGGTGATCGGTGGCGACGGGCGCTACTACAACCGCGAGGTCATCCAGGTGGCGCTGAAGATGGCGGCCGCCGCGGGCTTCGGCAAGGTCATGGTCGGCAAGGGCGGCATTCTCTCGACGCCCGCCGCTTCGCATGTCATCCGCAAATACGGCGCCTTCGGCGGCATCATTCTGTCGGCGAGCCACAATCCCGGCGGCCCCACGGAAGATTTCGGCATCAAATACAATATCGGCAATGGCGGCCCGGCACCGGAAAAGATCACCGATGCCATCTATGCCAGGTCGAAGGCGATCGAAAGCTACAAGATCATCGACGCCGCCGACGTCGATCTGGATAGCACCGGCACCGTCAAGCTCGGTGCGATGGCGGTCGAGATCATCGATCCGGTCAAGGATTATGCCGACCTGATGGAAAACCTGTTCGATTTCGGCGCGATCCGCGACCTGATCGGCTCCGGCTTCCGCGTTGCCATCGACTCCATGAGCGCCGTCACCGGCCCCTATGCGGTCGAGATCATCGAAAAGCGGCTTGGTGCTCCGGCAGGTTCGGTGCGCAATGCCGAACCGCTGCCGGATTTCGGCCACCACCACCCGGACCCCAACCTGGTGCATGCCAAGGAGCTCTATGACGACGTGATGAGCCCGGACGGCCCCGATTTCGGCGCCGCCTCCGATGGCGACGGAGACCGTAACATGGTCGTCGGCAAGGGCATGTTCGTCACCCCCTCCGATAGCCTGGCGGTGATTGCGGCAAACGCCACCTGCGCGCCCGGTTACAAGGCTGGCATCGCCGGGATCGCCCGCTCCATGCCCACGAGTGCCGCCGCCGACCGCGTGGCGGAAAAGCTCGGCATCGGCATGTACGAGACGCCGACCGGCTGGAAGTTCTTCGGCAACCTCTTGGATGCCGGCAAGGCCACCGTCTGCGGCGAGGAAAGTTTTGGCACCGGCTCGAACCACGTGCGTGAAAAGGACGGCCTGTGGGCGGTGCTCTTCTGGCTGAACATCGTTGCCGCACGCAAGCAGAGCGTGAAGGAGATCGTCGAGGCGCATTGGGCGGAGTATGGCCGCAACTACTATTCGCGCCACGATTACGAAGAAGTCGATACCGACGCCGCCAATGGTCTCGTTGCCAACCTGCGCGACAAGCTCGCCACCCTGCCCGGCCAGTCCTTCGGCGCACTCACCGTCGAAAGCGCCGATGATTTTGCCTATAACGATCCGGTCGATGGCTCCGTCTCGAAGAACCAGGGCATCCGCGTACTCTTCAAGGGCGGCAGCCGCGTCGTCTTCCGCCTGTCCGGCACCGGCACCTCCGGCGCGACGTTGCGCGTCTACGTCGAACGCTACGAGCCGGACGCCAGCCGCCACGGCATCGAGACCCAGGAAGCGCTCGCCGACCTGATCGCCGCCGCCGATGCGATTGCCGAGATCAAGGCCCGCACGGGGCGCAATGCTCCGACGGTGATTACGTGATGCATTTCAACGGGGAGGCCGTCGTCTCCCCGTTATGGTCGCAAGAAATTGCTCATGCTCCTCTGCCCTCCCACCCATTTCTGAACTAAGAGTTGGGAGACAGATCAGCGGGCGGGGACACAGCATGAACGACGATTCGTTGGGTGTGACGCTTCATGAGACGGGGGCGCGCTTTTCCGTCTCCTCTGCCCATGCTTCGGCCATCGATCTCTGCCTCTTCCATGAGGATGGCGCGCAGGAAACGGCGCGCCTTGCGATGCAGAACGTTGGGGAGGGCCGCTTCGAGATCGATGTCGAGGGCGTCGGCGAAGGGGCGCGCTACGGTTTTCGCGCCCATGGTGCCTATGATCCCGACCGTGGTCTCTGGTTCGATCCTTCAAAGCTTCTGGTCGATCCTTACGCAAAGCAGCTCGATCGGCCCTTCCGCCATGATTCCCGCCTCTGGCTGCAGGGCAAGGATACCGCCTCGCTGGTGCCGAAGGCGATCGTGACGCGTGACCGGCCGGTGGCGCTTGCGAAACCGCTGCTGCCAAAGGGCGGTTTCATCTACGAGGTCGCGGTCCGCCCCTTCACGATGCTGCATCCGGACGTGCCGGAGGAGATCCGCGGCACTGCCGCAGCGCTCGCCCATCCGGCTGTGCTCGACCATCTGAAACGGCTCGGCGTCGATGCGGTCGAACTAATGCCGATCACTGCCTGGATCGATGAGCGGCATCTGCCAGGCCTCGGCCTCACAAATGGCTGGGGCTATAATCCCGTCGCCTTCATGGCGCTCGATCCGCGTCTCGTGCCGGGCGGTGTGCCGGAGCTTGCCGAGACGGTGAAGACGCTGCAGGACAACGGCATCGGCGTGATCCTCGATCTCGTCTTCAACCATACCGGCGAAAGCGACCGGTTTGGTGCGACCCTTTCGCTGCGCGGCCTCGACAACCTCACCTATTCTCGCCATGTACCGGGTGAGCCCGGCCATCTGGTCAACGATACCGGCACCGGCAATACAGTCGCCTGCGATCATCCGGTGGTGCGCCGGCTGATCCTGGATACGCTCCGGCACTTCGTCCTCCAGGCCGGCGTCGATGGGTTCCGCTTCGATCTCGCCCCCGTCATCGGCCGCAGCGCCGACGGGTTTTCGCGCGAGAGCGAGACGCTCGCTGCCATCCTCTCCGACGACGTGCTCCGCGACCGGGTGATGATCGCCGAGCCCTGGGATATCGGGCCGGGCGGCTACCAACTCGGGAACTTCCCCCCTCCGTTCCTCGAATGGAACGATCGCACGCGCGACGACCTGCGTTGTTACTGGCGCGGTGATGACTGGAAGACGGGGCGGCTTGCCCATGCGTTGGCCGGCTCCTCGGAAAGCTTTGCCCGCCACGGCGTGAGCGAAACCCGCAGCGTCAATTTTCTCGCGGCCCACGACGGTTTCACCCTGATGGACCTCGTCTCCTACGCGCACAAGCACAACGAGGCGAATGGCGAGGAGAACCGCGACGGCCACAACGAGAACCATTCCTGGAACAATGGCATCGAAGGCCCGAGCGACGAGCCGGCGGTGGTCGCGGCCCGTTGGCGGGATGTGAAGGCGCTGCTTGCGACCCTCTTTGCCACCCGCGGCACGATCATGCTGACGGCGGGTGACGAAGGCGGGCGCTCGCAGGGCGGCAATAACAATGCCTATGCGCAGGACAACCGCATCACCTGGCTCGACTGGTCGGCGCTGGATGAGGAACTGATCCAGCACACGGCAACGCTGGCTGCGCTTCGCCGCCGCTTCTCCGTCTTCTCCGAAACCGCCTTCTTCACCGGGCGGCAGGGCGACGTCGAATGGCTGAACGAACACGGTGCACCGATGACCGTCGCCGAATGGGAAACGCCGGATCGGGGCCAGTTGACCATGCTTCTCAAGACGCATGACCGGGAAACGCAGCGCGACACCCGGATTGCTATCCTCTTCAACCGGCATGCGTCACCGATCCATGTCATGCTGCCGGGCGGCCCCTGGCATGACCTTTTGACGGGCGGCCGCGCCAGCCGCTTTCGGTTGCCCGCACGCAGCGTTTCCTGGCAGGTCGAAGGTGCCGGAACCGGTACCAAAGTCACGGAAAGCCTGTAAGATTTCCAAAATCTCTGGTGGCGAATCAGGAGTTTCGATGCCGCGTGAAATCGCACTGCGAGAGGTAAAGGATCTGGTTGGCCAGGAAATCGGCGTCTCCGACTGGATCGTGGTGGATCAGACCATGATCGATCAGTTCGCCGATGCCACCCACGACCATCAGTTCATCCATACGGATCCGGAAAAGGCCGCGACGGACAGCCCCTTCGGCGGAACCATCGCCCACGGCTTCCTGACGCTCTCGCTGCTCTCGGCGATGAACTACAATTCCCTGCCGCACATCCGCGAGCAGACCATGGGTTTGAACTATGGATTCGACAAGATCCGCTTCGGCTCGCCCGTGCGCTGCGGCCGGCGCATTCGCGGTCGCTTTACCCTGACGGAGGCGCGCCTGCGCGGCGCCGGCATGTTGATGACCACCTATGAGGTGACGGTCGATATCGAGAACGAGCGCAAGCCGGCGCTTGTCGCGACCTGGACCACGATCGTACAGTTCGACCCGAAGGATCGGCCGGACGACTGGGATTGAGCCTCTCGAACGGCCACCCGGCCGAAGACTACCCGGGATACAAGGCCCGGCAGACTGCAGATGACTGAAATGAGCATGCCACCATGACTGTTTGATTTTCGGAGTTTGCCTGATGTTCCCACTCTCCCACATGATGAAATCCTTCATCCGCAAGGGCCGTTTGACGGTCATCGATGCAGACGGGAGGCGGCACGTCTTCGAAGGCACAACGGGCATCTCGGTCACCATGCGGCTGAGCGACCCGAAGCTTTACAAGAGCCTCGTTTTAAACCCGGAACTGGCCGCCGGCGAAGCCTATATGGATGGCACCATGCGCTTCGAGGACGGCTCGACGCTCAAGGATTTCCTGCGGCTGTTTTCGGTCAACCGCCTGTCGCTCGGCTCCTATCCGCTGCAGAAGGTGCTGCGCGCCATCAAGATGCGCTTCCGTAAACGCCAGCAGTCGAACCGCAAGGGCCAGGCGCAGCAGAACGTCGCGCATCACTATGATCTCGGCAACGACTTCTACAAACTCTTCCTCGACGAGAACATGCTCTATTCCTGCGCCTATTTTCGCGCGCCGGACGAGACGCTGGAACAGGCGCAACGCAACAAGCTGAGGCTGCTCGCTGCAAAACTCTGCCTGAAGCCCGGCATGAAGGTGCTCGATATCGGCTGCGGCTGGGGCGACCTCGCACTCTACCTCGCGACGCTCGAGGACGTGACGGTTACCGGCGTCACGCTGTCGAAGGAACAGCAGGCGCTTGCCTCCGAACGGGCGAGAAAAGCAGGGGTGGCGGACCGCGTCCGCTTCGAACTGAGAGACTACCGTGATGTCGAGGACAAGTTCGACCGCATTGTCTCGGTCGGCATGTTCGAACATGTGGGCGTCCACCATTACGACGAGTTCTTCAAGAAGCTGAACGCCCTGATGCCGGATGACGGGCTGGCCGTGATCCACTCCATCGGCCACATGAGCCCGCCCGGCATGGCAAGCCCGTGGCTGAGGAAATACATCTTCCCCGGCGCCTACTCGCCGGCGCTGTCGGAAGTCTTCGAAGTCGTGGAGCAGAACAGTCTCTGGGTCACCGACCTGGAATTCCTGCGGCTGCACTACGCCGAAACGCTGCGCCACTGGACGGAACGCTTCGAGGCGAACCGGGACCAGGTCATAGCCCTCTATGACGAGCGGTTCGCGCGCATGTGGGAGTTCTACCTGATCAGCGCCGAGATGATGTTCCGCACCGGCAGCCAGTTGGTCTTTCACATGCAGCTCTCGCGCTCCCGCGATGCAGCCCCGATCGTGCGCGACTATGTGACGGACCAGCAGCGCGCCTATATCGAGCGGGAACGGCAGCTTGATCTGTCAATCTGAGATGATCATGACAGATCTGATCCAGCCCAAATCGAACAAACCTGGCTAACGCGATTGACCAGGCATCCACCGCCTGTTTCACCGTTGGAATAGCGATCCTGATGGCGGGCAACCTCTACAACGTTGCAGCTTTCGATACCATTTCAGGCACACAGATGGTGGGCAGCGTCATCGGTTGGCTAATCGGCGGTATTCTTTTACATTCCATCCCAAGGCAAGTTCTCAGGGGATTGGCCTGATGGATTTCTGGTTCTACTATTCGTTTGTCCTGCCGGGTGTGATCGTGCTGATCGCCTATATTGGCATGCGCCTGCATGAACGGGATCTGGACCGCAAACACAGGCAGCACCAGCCCGGCGAGTGAGGACGGTCGCAGCCGCGGGTCAGAGGCCAGCGTCTTCCGCTGCCTCTGCCAAGAGGCCGAACGCATACTCGGAAAACGACCGCCAGCATTCCAGCCGGAAACTGTCTTCGCCGGTGCGCAGCAGCACCACCTCGATCTTGCCGAACAGGGTGCGGGCGCAGGCCCCTACCGGGAAGGCCTTCAGGGAAAGATCGAGCGGGCAGCCGCCGTTCAGGGTTGCCACGGCACCGGGGCCGGAGACCAGGATCGCGGTGTTGCGATGGGAGACATCGGTTGCCGAATGCAGCGCGCCGGATGAGGCCGCCGCCTCGACCAGTCCGCCCTCGCTGTCATCGATCACGAGCCATTCATCCGGGCCGAGCCAGAGCGCTGTGCGGCTTCCTTGCGTGGCGGACGTTCTCGGCGCGGTCGGCAGCGCAAGTCTGAGTGCCGACGACAGGGCCGCGACATCCTCGGCTCGCGCACGCAGCGAGATGCGGTTGGCCGGTTCTGCCGGCTGCAGGCGCACGCCGGCGGTGCCGCCATGGGCGCCGGCCAGCGGCAGGGTGCGGGTAGCAAGCTCAGCCATGGATACGGCCTCCTTCCTTGTCGAAGAACACCATGTCGGTCACGGTGGCGGCAATCGTCTTGTCTTTCATCGGAATGTAGACCGTTTCGCCCATGCGCGCCCGGCCGCCGGCGACGAGCGCAATCGCAATCGACCGGCCGAGATTTTCCGACCAGTAGGCGGAGGTCACATGGCCAAGCATGGTCATCGGCTTTGCCTGGTTGGGATTGGCGACGATCTGGCCGCCCTCCTCCAGCACCTCGGTCGGATCGGCGGTCAGCAGGCCGACCAGTTGCTTGCGGCCCTCGCGCATCAGGTCCGGGCGTTTCAGGCCGCGGATGCCGACAAAGTCCGGCTTCTTCTTGGAGACCGCCCAGCCATAACCGGCATCGTCCGGCGTTACCGTGCCGTCGGTATCCTGGCCGACGATGATATAGCCCTTTTCAGCGCGCAGCACGTGCATGGTCTCGGTGCCATAGAGGCAGGCGCCCAGCGCTTGGCCACGCTCCCAGATGGCTTTCCAGACAGCCGCACCGTAATCGGCCGGCACGTTGACCTCGAAGCCCACTTCACCGGTGAACGAGACGCGGAACAGACGGGCGGGTACGCCCATCACCGTGCATTCGGCGACACTCATATGCGGGAAGGCCTCGTTGGAGAGGTCGAGCCCCTCCACCAGCGGCGCGATGATCTCGCGCGCCTTCGGTCCCTGCACGGCAATGACCGCCCACTGTTCTGTGGTGGAGGTGAGCCAGACCTTCAAATCCGGAAATTCGGTCTGGAGATAGTCCTCCATATGATGCAGCACGCGCGGCGCACCGCCGGTCGTCGTCGTCACATGGAACCGATCTTCCGCCAGACGCCCGACAACGCCGTCGTCATAGACGAAGCCGTCCTCGCGGGTCATGATGCCATAGCGGCATTTGCCGGGCTTCAGCGTGTCCCAGGCATTGGTGTAGAGGAGGTTCAGGAATTTCGCCGCATCCGGGCCGACCACCTCGATCTTGCCGAGCGTCGAGGCATCGAAAATCCCGGCCACCTCGCGCGCGGTTTTGCACTCGCGGTTGACGGCGGCATGCATGTCCTCGCCGCGGCGGGGGAAATACCAAGCGCGTTTCCAATTGCCGACATCCTCGAACTCGGCACCCTGTTTCACCAGTTCGCCATGCAGTGGCGTCTTGCGCGCCGGGTCGAACAGGTCGCCCCGCGAATGGGCAATCAGCGTGCCATAGGTCACCGGCGTATAGGGTGCACGGAAGGTGGTGAGGCCGACCTGCGGGATCTCCTTGCCCAGCACTTCCGCAGCAATCGCCAGGCCATGCATGTTGGAGAGCTTGCCCTGGTCGGAGGCCATGCCGTTGGTGGTGAAGCGCTTGATGTGCTCGATCGAATGCATGCCCTCGCGCACGGCGAGGCGGATGTCCTTCGCCGTCACGTCATGCTGGAAATCGACGAAGGCCTTGACCGCCGTCTCCTTGCCGGCCCCTTCGGCAGCGCCGATCATGCCGCCGGTCCAGCCATAGGCCGCTTCACTCGAGACGGACAGCGAACCGCCACCGGCCTCTGCCGCTTCGGCGAGAAGGGCGCCGAGCTCGTCGGTTCCGTTGCAGGCGCCGACCGAGACACAGTTTTCCGCATAGATGTTCGGCAGGAACCGTTGGTTCTGCGCATCGAACTTCAGCTTGCCGCGCGATTGCGAGAAGAGATGCACCGAGGGCGTCCAGCCGCCGGACATCAAAAGCGCATCCACCGGGATCTTGCGGTGGTTGGTGGAGCCGTTGCGCGCCACCGTCATCGAGGAGATGCGCAAGCGGCCTGCCGTATCCACGACGGAATAACCGGTCAGCACCTCGATGCCAAGATTGCGGGCGGCGGAGACCAGCGCCTCGCCGGGCTTGGCACGGCAATCGACAATTGCCGCGATCTCGACACCCGCCTTCTTCAGGTCGATGGCCGCCTCATAGGCGGAATCATGCGCGGTGTAGACGCCGATCTTCGAGCCGACGGCGACGCCGTAATGATTGAGGTAGAGCCGGGCCGCCGAGGCCAGCATGATGCCGGGGCGGTCATTGTTGGCAAACACCATGTGGCGTTCGATGGCGCCGGTGGCGAGCACCACCTTCTTCGCCCGCACCTGCCACAGCCGTTCGCGCGGCAGCGACCGGTTCGGGTTCGGCAGGTGATCCGTCACCCGCTCCACGAGGCCGAGGAAATTGTGGTTGTAGTAGCCGAACACGGTCGTGCGCGTCAGCACCCGCACATTTGGCATGGCCTTCAACTGGGCCAGCACGCCCTGAGCCCAGTCATAGCCCGGTCTGCCGTCGATCATGGTCGAGGTGTCGAAGAGGAGCGCGCCACCGACGTCGGCCCGCTCATCGACGAGGATGACCTCGGCGCCGGTCTTTGCGGCAGAGAGCGCCGCCGTTAGGCCGGCTACACCGGCACCCGCCACCAGCACGTCGCAATGGGCAAAGCGGTTGGCATAATGATCCGGATCGGTTTCCGTCGGTGCAACACCGAGGCCGGCGGCACGGCGGATGATCGGTTCGTAGAGCTTCGCCCAGGCCTCGCGCGGCCACATGAAGGTCTTGTAGTAGAAACCCGCTGCAAAGAAGGGCGAGAGCAGGTTATTCAGCGAACCGATATCGAAACCGAGCGTCGGCCAGCGGTTCTGCGAGCGGATGATCGCGCCGTCGAACACTTCCTGCACGCTGGCGCGCACATTCGGCTGGCGGCGGGCGGCATCGCGCGCCACGTCGATGAGCGCGTTCGGCTCCTCCGGCCCGGCGGAGAGAATGCCGCGCGGACGGTGATACTTGAACGAGCGGCCCATCAGGTGGACGCCGTTGGCCAGCAGCGCGGAGGCAACCGTATCGCCTTCCAGCGCCGTATAGATCTTGCCATCGAAGGTGAAGCGCGCCGTGCGGGCCGGCGTCAGGCGACCAGCGCCCTTGATGCGGTGGTTGCTCATGCGGCACCTCCTTGAGCGCCGCCGGCACTGACCGGCTCGGTTCCCGGCACCGGCTGGCGCGGCAGGCCGGCCTTGTAGGTCAGGAGAAACTTGTCGCTCACCGTGTCGCGGATCGCATTGAAGAAGCGCCCGCAGCCATGGATGTGGCGCCAGCGTTCCCAGGCAATCCCTTTGGTATTGTCGCGCAGGAAGAAGTATTCGGCGAAATCCTCGTCGGAGATCTCCGAGATGACCTCTGGCCGGGCGATATGCGCCTCGCCCGCCCAGCGGAATTCGAGCTCGGAGCGGTCGTCGCCGCAATAGGGGCAGTGGATCAGAAGCATGGTCGTCCCCTTGTCAATGCGCGACGGCGGCGGCGGCCGCCTCGTCGATCAGGCGGCCGGTGCGGAAGCGGTCGAGCGTCAGGCCTTCCGCCAGGCGGTGCGGTTCACCCTTGGCGATCAGCCAGGCAAAGAGGTGCGCAGACCCCGGTGTCGCCTTGAAGCCGCCGGTGCCCCAGCCGCAATTGACGAACAGGTTCTTGACCGGCGTCACACTCTGGATCGCCGAACGGTCCGGCGTATTGTCGGTGATGCCACCCCACTGGCGCATCATCTTCACGCGGCGGAAGATCGGGAACAGCTCGCAGATCGCGTCCAGCGTATGGGTGATAATCTGCAGCCCGCCGGTCTGGGAATAGGAATGGTACTGATCGGTGCCGGCGCCGATGACGAGCTCGCCCTTGTCGGACTGCGAGATGTAGGCGTGCACGGTGTTCGACATGACGACGCAGGGGAAGATGGGCTTCAGCGGTTCCGAAACCAACGCCTGCAGCGGATTGCTGGTCAGCGGCACGCGAACCCCGGCCATCTGCATGACGACAGAGGAATGGCCGGCAGCGGACACACCGATCTTCTTCGCGCCGATGAAGCCGCGGCTTGTCTCGACGCCGGTCACCTCGCCGTTCGGCCCGCGGCGGATGCCGGTGACCTCGCAGTTCTGGATAATGTGCACGCCGCGATCGGACGCGCCGCGGGCATAACCCCAGGCGACCGCATCGTGGCGGGCGGTGCCGCCACGCTTCTGCAGGGCTGCGCCGTTGATGGGATAGCGTGCCGTCTTCGAGATATCGAGCGGCGGACAGAATTTCTTCGCCTGTTCCGGCGTCAGCCATTCATTGTCGATGCCGTAGAGCCGGTTGGCATTGATGTGCCGCTTGAAGCTCTGCTGGTCATGCGTGTTGTGCGACAGCATCATCACGCCGCGCGGCGAATACATGACGTTGTAGTTGAGATCCTGGCTCAGGCCTTCCCACAGCTTCAGGGAATGCTCGTAGATGTCCATGCTCTCTTCATAGAGGTAGTTTGACCGAATGATGGTGGTATTGCGGCCGGTATTGCCGCCGCCGAGCCACCCCTTTTCGATCACCGCCACATTCGTGATGCCGTGTTCCTTGGCCAGATAATAGGCAGCACCAAGCCCGTGGCCGCCGCCGCCGATGATGATGACATCGTAGGACGGACGCGGTTCGGGAGAGATCCATTGCGGCTCCCATCCCTTGTGGCTGCGCATGGCCTCACGGGCCAGCGCAAAAACCGAATACTTGCGCATAGTGCCAAATGCTCCCTGGAACCCAAACCTGTGGGCGGAGCCATACAAATCGCAAATCGCTGAGCGTCGCAATGGCTGCTTTGCGACGCATTGCCTCCCTTCTATCGACACGCGCGATTTCGTGATGACGAAAGGAGAGATCGAGCGAGTCTGGGATGCGCGACCGATGCATCCAGCAAGGCCCCGACCGAAGGCCCAAAAATGGGACAATACGGGCGGCGCAAACGGGCTGGAGCCCCTGCAAAACAAGGGACGCAGCACTTTTACCGCATTTTTCAATCGAGCGCTTCGGAGCCCGCTGGACTTCGCAAAAACCTTCTGTTATGTGCCTTCCCCAATTGCCGGACGAGACGCCCGGCTTTCAGCTATTGTTTCGTCCGACCTGGACAGAGTCGGAACGGTCAACTCGAAAACCAAAGGAACGGGATTCACGTGCAGGTACTTGTCCGCGACAATAACGTCGATCAGGCTCTCCGCGCTCTGAAGAAGAAGATGCAGCGCGAAGGCATTTTCCGGGAAATGAAAATGCGTGACTACTACGAGAAGCCCTCGCAGAAGCGCGCTCGCGAAAAGGCAGAAGCCGTTCGCCGCGTCCGCAAGCTTGCTCGCAAGCGTGCACAGCGCGAAGGCCTCATTCCCGGCGGTCGCACTGCCGCCCGTTAATTGGCCGTCTTTTGGACGTTTTTGCGTGCTTTTAAGCGGGGGCGAATGTTCGCCACCGCTTTTTTGATTTGCCCTGCCCGACACCCGTTCGTCACAGTACGAGGATCTGCGCCTGATGGCCGCCAAGACCGCCGCAAGCATGCCCCATGTCCCTTCGCTGGATGACCTTTCGCCTGCCGAGCACACCATGACTGGCCGACGCTTCGGCATGAAGCTGTCGGGCGCCGTCTTGTTCTTTGCCGGCCTTGCACTGGCCGGTTGCCAGACCGGACCGGCGAGCACGGACCTGATCCGCCTGGATCGCGCCCAGGGTTCCGAGCAGAACATCGCCTCGCTGTCGGCGGTCATTGCGGCCAATCCGCAGGATCCGGAAGGCTACAACGTGCGTGGCTCCGCCTATGGCCGCGCGGGCGACTTCCGCAGGGCGCTTGACGATTTCAACCGCGCCATCCAGCTGAACCCGCGCCTCTACCAGGCCTATGCCAACCGCGCGCTGGTCTACCGCAACATGGGCAAGCCGTCGGAAGCCGTGAACGATTACAATACGGCACTGCAAATCAATCCGAATTATGACGTCGCCCTCATCGGGCGCGGCAATATCTACCGGCAGGCCGGTCGCACCAACGAAGCCTTCAACGACTTCAACAAGGCGATCCAGCAGGAAACCACCGACGGTCGCGCCTGGCACAATCGCGGCCTGATCTATCAGCTGCGCGGCCAGCATGCCCAGGCCATCGAGGACTTCTCCAAGGCAATCTCGCTGTCACCCTCCTCGCCGGAACCCTATAACGGCCGCGGCGTCTCCTACGTCGCACTGAACGACGACGATAACGCCTTTGCCGATTTCAACCACGCCATCGAGTTGAACGACAAGCTGGCGGAATCCTGGGCGAACCAGGCGCTGGTCTACGAGCGCAAGGGCGATATGGCCCGCGCCTACAAGTCCTACAGCCACGCGGTGCGGCTCGATCCGAACTACAAGCCGGCACAGGACGGCGCAGCCCGCACGCGCGGCAATTCCGGCACCTGATCGACAAAACATCGACGTTAAAATCGACATGAAAAAGGCGGGCCTGCCGAAGCGGACCCGCCTTTTTCATGTGATCTCGTGTCTTACAAGGACGTCAACCGCGCTGGGCGCGGCGCTCCATCAGCGCAGCAGGTAAAACCCGGCGGCATTCAAGATGACGAACAGCAGCAGGCCGCCCAAAAGACCGCCACCGGCAAAGAAACCGCCGACCATGGCGAGCAGCAGGACCACGACCATCATCGTTCCCCACTTGGCTCCGGCCAGGAACAGGTCGTAGGTCTTTTCATGTTCGCGATAATCCATCGATGCGCCCGTTTCGACCGGTCCCGCCTGATGATTGTCCATGCTCATTCTCTCCCGTAAACCGCAGCATCCCATCCCGGTGGGTGACTGCGCAAATCCTGCCTGCCTCTATACTATAGAGCTACACAAAATCGGCGCCTCGCGCAATGCGACAAGGCGTGCCGACACTTGACCAAACGCAAGCCAAACGCGGCAAGTTTCGTGTGGTACCAAACGCTGATAAATGCGCGACACGGCGGCGATTGCTTTTCTTTCCTTGCGCGCCTAGAGGGTTTGGCGACAGAAAAGTCGAAACGATCGGCTGCCCGCGACTTTTGGAGCGTTGCCACGCCGGGCGTTTTAGCCATAGAGAAGATACAACAATAAAAATGCTTGGGGGATAATCAATGAACATCCTGCTTGCGGTGAGCCGCGCGATCGACGCGGTGACCGGTTTCATCGGGCGTTGGGTTGCATGGCTGCTTCTCGCTGCCGTTCTCATCAGTGCCGGCAATGCCGTCATGCGCAAGGCCTTCGACATCTCGTCGAACGCCTGGCTGGAAGTTCAATGGTACCTGTACGGCACCGTCTTCATGCTGGCCGCGGCCTATGCACTTCTGAAGAACGAACATGTACGCATCGACATCCTGTCCTCGTCCTGGTCGAAACGCACCCGCGACATCGTCGATTTGACGCTGCACATTCTCTTCCTGCTGCCCTTTGCCTCACTCATGACCTATCTCGCCCTGCCCTGGTTCTGGCTCTCCTACCAGTCCGGCGAAATCTCTTCCAATGCCGGCGGCCTGATCATCTGGCCGGCCAAGCTCGTCGTCCTGGTCGGTTTTGCGCTGCTTTTGGCGCAGGCCATCTCCGAAATCATCAAGCGCTTCGCGGTCATCATCGGCCGCATCCCCGATCCTCGCGATGAGGTTTCGGCGGAAGTCAAAGCGGCGTCGGAGGTCTGAGATGCTGGCGGAAATCATTCATCTCGTCGCGCACAACCTGCCCCTGGTGATGTTCACCAGCGTGATGGTCATGCTGCTGCTCGGTTACCCCGTTGCCTTCACGCTGGCGGCCGGCGGGCTCATCTTCTTCGTCTTCGGCGTCGAACTGTCGCATATCTCGCCGGATATCCGGCTGTTCTGGCCGCTGCTGCAATCCCATCCCGAACGTATCTACGGGATCATGTATAACGATACGCTGCTGTCGATCCCATTCTTCACCTTCATGGGGATCATTCTGGAGCGGTCGCGCATGGCCGAAGACCTGCTCGATACGATCGGCCAGCTGTTCGGCCCGATCCGCGGCGGTCTTGCCTATGCCGTCATTCTCGTTGGCGCGCTGCTGGGGGCGACGACCGGCGTGGTCGCGGCCTCCGTCATGGCCATGGGCCTGATATCCCTGCCGATCATGATGCGTTACGGCTACAATCGCCCGCTGGTCTCCGGCACGATCGCCGCCTCCGGCACGCTGGCACAGATCGTTCCGCCGTCGCTCGTCCTCATCGTCATGGCCGACCAGCTCGGCCGGTCCGTCGGCGACATGTATGTCGGCGCGCTCTACCCCGCCTTGCTAATCATTGCCGCCTACTGCCTCTATATCTTTGCCGTCACCCTGGTGAAGCCGGAATGGGCGCCTGCCCTGCCGCAGGAGGCGCGCACGCTCGGCAACGGCGTCACCTCGCTGATCGTCATGATCGCCATCTCCGTCGGTCTTTATTTCCTCGGCATCGAGATCCTGTTCACCGGCATTGCCAGCGAAGAATGGCGCCTCGTCGCAGCCCTCGCCTTCAGCGTGGTGGCCTGCTACGGCGTCGCGCTCGCCAACAGCCGGATGGAAAAGAAGATCATCTCGCGGCTTGCCGAGCAGGTGATCATCGTTCTGATCCCGCCGCTGGCGCTGATCTTCCTCGTGCTTGGCACCATCTTCCTCGGCATCGCAACGCCGACCGAAGGCGGCGCCATGGGCGCGACCGGCGCCCTGATCCTGGCGCTCGCCAAGGGCCGCCTGACACTCACCTCGATCAAGACGGCGCTCGACTCCACAACGCGCCTCTCCGCCTTCGTCATGATGATCCTGATCGGTGCGCGCGTCTTCGGCCTCACCTTCTACGGCATCAACGGCAATGTCTGGATCGAGGACCTGATGCTGGCCCTGCCGGGCGGCGAATACGGCTTCCTGATCGTCGTCACGATCATCGTCTTCATTCTCGGCTGCTTCCTCGATTTCTTCGAAATCGCCTTCATCATGGTGCCGCTTCTGGCACCGGTGGCAGACAAGCTCGGCATCGATCTCGTCTGGTTCGGCATCATTCTCGGCATCAACCTGCAGACCTCGTTCCTGACGCCACCCTTCGGCTTCTCGCTGTTCTTCCTGCGCTCGATCGCGCCGACGAGCAACTGGGTCGACAAAGTGACCGGCAAGACGATGCCGCCGGTGAAGACGACCGAGATCTATCGTGGGGTTTTCCCCTACATCATCATCCAGTTCATCATGATCATCGTGGTGATCGCCTTCCCGGGTCTCGTCATGCACTACAAGGACGAGCAGCCAACGGTGAAGCCGGCCGATGTGCAGATCCAGCTGCAGGGCGGTGGCAACAACAACAATCCTCTCGGGCTGCCGCCGCTCAATCCCGGAAGCTCCGGCGGCGGCTCCGCCCCGTCGATGGGACTGCCACCGTTGAACCTCGGCGGCCCTGCGCCATCGGGAGCCGCTGCGCCGGCGGCCCCGCAGCTGGGCCTCCCGCCCCTCAATCTCGGTGGCCCGGCGCCGGCCGGAACGACGGCGCCGGCAGCACCCGCTGCCCCGGCACCAAGCCAGCCGGACCTCAGCCAGCCGCCCAAATTCTGAGGCGATTGAAAACGCGGATGACCCGTAGCCCCGTCCGACTCCGTCGGGCGGGGTTTTCCTTTGGCAGAATGCGAGACAAAAAAAGACCCCCGGCGCTGGAGCCAACGCCGGGGGTCTCGATCAAGCGGATGACAGGCTTCGAAGCTTAGAGCTTGCCGTTGCGCTGCTGGATCATCATGAAAGTATCGTAGGTGTATTCAGACAGCTGGGTCCAAAGATAACCCTCGCGTTTGTAGGCCACCTGGTCTTCGTAGATCTTCTTGAACCATTCGTTCTTGGCGGTGATCTCACCATAGAGTTCCATCGCGGCCTTGAAGCAGGCATCCAGGATCTCCTGGCTGAACGGACGCAGGATCGTGCCCTGAGCGACCAGTTCCTTGATCGCAATCGGGTTCTTCGTGTCGTATTTCGCCATCATGTTGGTGTTGGCAAAGGCGCAGGCATCTTCCAGCACGGCCTGATAGGCCTTCGGCAGCGCCTCGAACTTCGCCTTGTTCATGAAGGCATGGATGACCGGGCCGCCTTCCCAGAAGGCCGGGTAGTAGTAGTACTTGGCGACCTTGTAGAAGCCAAGCTTCTGGTCGTCATAGGGGCCGACCCATTCGGCAGCATCGATCGTGCCCTTTTCGAGCGACGGATAGATGTCGCCGCCGGCGATCTGCTGCGGCACGACGCCGAGCTTTTCGACGACGCGACCGGCAAGACCCGCGATGCGCATCTTGACGCCCTTGAAGTCATCGACGGTATTGATTTCCTTGCGGAACCAGCCGCCCATCTGGGCACCCGTATTGCCGGCGATGTAACCGACAAGACCGTGCGTGGCGTAGAACTCGTTCAAGAGCTTGTTGCCGTTGCCCTGGTAGAACCACCCATTGGTGAGGCGGGCGTTGAGGCCGAAGGGAATGGCCGTACCGATCGCAAAGGTCGGGTCCTTGCCCACGTAGTAATAGGAGCAGGTGTGGCACATTTCGACGGTGCCGGCAGACACCGCATCGGCCGCCTGCAGGCCGGGCACGATTTCACCGGCGGCAAAGGTCTGGATAGTGAAGTTGCCATCGGTGGCAGCCGCCACGCGCTTGGCAATGTCTTCCGCGCCGCCGTAAATCGTGTCGAGTGACTTCGGGAACGACGATGTCAGGCGCCAGGTGATCTTCGGCATCGACTGGGCGATGGCCGGAGCGGCGAGCGTGGTGGCGGCGGCAGCACCGGCACCCGTCACGGCCGCTTTCTTGAAGAATGAACGACGATCCATAAATAACCTCCCGTTGTTAAAAGCCGCGGGAAGTCCTTATTTCCCCTTTCCCCGGCCTTGAGACGAAGTAACCATGCCGGCAATCCGCATGCAAGCGGCACGGATAATATTCCTGCCTCTGACAGGGGCGGCAGATGACAAGACTTTCGTCTAATATGACTGCACAGGCGAAGGGATAGAGCGTGCTTTGCTTGACGAAGCCTTGCCCGCACGCAGGCCGGACCCGGACGCGCAGCCTTGCCCTTGACTTGGGCGGCAAGCAGGATCAAGAACGCCCCGCCCCTTCCGGAGATGATGATGACGACGCCCCTCGTTGCAATCCCAGCCGATATCCGCCTGCTCGACAACACCGAATGGCACGCGGCGCAAACCCAGTACATCAATGCCGCCGTCAAGGTATCGAAGGTCATTCCGCTGATCGTGCCGGCGCTGAAGAGCGGCCATGATCTGGATGCGGTTCTGGACCGGGTGGATGGCGTGCTGGTTTCCGGTTCGGCGAGCAACGTGCATCCCTGGCTCTACGGCAAAGCCGCAACGGAGGCTGATGGCCCGTTCGATCCTGCCCGTGATGCGACGTCCCTGCCGCTGATCCGCAAGGCGCTGGAGCGCGGCATTCCGCTGCTCGCCATCTGCCGCGGCATCCAGGAACTCAACGTGGCGCTGGGCGGAACGCTGGCAAGCGAAATTCAGGAACAGCCGGGCGTCTGGGATCACCGCAAACCGCCGGTGGAAAGCCGCGACGAGATGTTTGCCATCCGCCAGCCGGTGCATGTGCGCGAAGGCTCCTGCATCGCACAGCATCTGGGGCTTGCCGGCGAGATCCAGGTGAACTCGCTGCACCGCCAGGCGATCGCCGAGACGGCACCACGGCTTCAAGTGGAGGCGACCGCCGCAGACGGCACGATCGAGGCCGTCTCAGTGATCGATGCCAAGGGCTTTGCCGTTGGCGTCCAATGGCATCCGGAATATTGGGCGGAGACAGACAGCCCGTCCCGCGCCCTCTTCGAAGCGTTTGGCACAGCGGTGCGCGACTACGCGGCGAGCCGCTAAGACCTCATTCTCTGGCCCAGCCGCTCAGCCCTTGACCGGCGTTTCCGGCACCGGCGTCAGGACCTTGCCGTCGCGGAACCAGCCGATCAGATTGTTCACCACGAGATCGGCCATGTCGTTGCGCGTCGGCACCGAGGCAGAGGCGACATGCGGCAGCATGGAGAGGTTCGGCAGGTCGAAGAATCCGGCCGGAATGCGCGGTTCGTCGTAGAAGACGTCGAGACCCGCCGCGGCGATGGTGCCACTCTTCAGCGCCGCCATCAGCGCATCCTCATCGACGCTTGTACCACGCCCGACATTGATGAAGACGCCGTTTGACCCCAGCGCGGAGAGCACATCCGCATTGATGATCTTGTGCGTCTCTGGTGTGGCCGGAATGATCGAGATCAGCGTATCGACGGACTGCGCGAGCTCGATCAGCGTCGGCACATAGGTATAAGGCACACCCTCGCGCGGATTGCGGGTGTGATAGCTGATCTTCACCTTGAAGGGTTCGAGGCGCCTGGCAATCTCGATCCCGATGCGCCCGAGGCCGAGCAGGCCGACATGCCGGTTCTTGAGCGAGAGCGGCGAGAGCGCAAACGCCCCCTCCTTCTCCCAGCGCCCTTCCCGCAGATAGGTTTCCGCCACCGGCAGGCGCCGCACCGTGTTGATCAGGAGGCCGATTGTCGTATCCGCCACCTCGTCGTTCAGCACATCCGGCGTATGGGTGACGATGATGCCGCGGCTGGCGGCGAAGGCTGCATCGACGCCATCATACCCGACGCCGAAATTGGAGATCACCTTCAGGTTCGGCAGTTCGCCGATCCAGTGGGCGGGCATGCGATTGGTCGTCGCCACCCCGGTGATCTTCGCCTTGTCGTCCTCCGACAGCGCCATTTCCGCGCCGGGTTCCGTCTGGATGACGGTGAAGGCGGACTTCAGACGCTCCAGGGCACGGGGGTGGATGCGGCCCGGAACGAGCACGGTGGTCTGGCTTTCGGTCATGATCGGTTTCCTGTCTTGCTCAGGCGCGAGGCTGGTAGGGGCCGGTGGACTGGCGGATGCGCATTTCCGGCTTGATGAGATGGATGCCATCGGGTTCGTGGCTACCTGCCAATCTATCCAGAAGTGCACGCGCGGCAAGACGCCCGACTTCCGTTTGCCCGTTCCAGACCGTCGTGAGCGACGGCGTGGCAATGGAGGCCTCCTCCAGGTCGTCGTAACCGGTGACGGAGATGTCGCGGCCCGGCACCAGGCCCGCACGGGCAACCCCGTTCATCAGGCCGATGGCGACGAGATCGTTCCAGCAGACGGCAGCGGTCGGTTTTTCGGGCAGAGACAGGAAATGCACCGCCGCCTCGAAACCACCCTGCTTGGTGCGCGGCCCCGGAATGCGCAGGTTCGGATCCACCTCAATGCCGGCCTTGCGCAACGCATTGACATAACCCTGGTAGCGATCGCGGCCGGTGGAGGTCTGGTCCGTTCCGCCGATCATCGCGATCGTGCGGTGCCCGAGACCGATCAGGTGATTGGTGGCGAGCGAGATGCCGTAACTGTCATCGCCGCGATAGGTCGGCAGATCGACGCCATCCATGGAACGGGCAACCAGGATTGCTGGCATGCCATTGGCCTCGGCCAGTTTCACGTCCTCGATCGGGGTCCCGATGGCCGGCGACATGATGACGCCATCGCCGCCAAGCTGCAGCAGCGTTTCGATGAAGGTCCGCTGCTTCTCGACCGAATCGTAATGGTTGGACAATATGAAGGTCTGGCGGCTGCGGTCGAGTTCGCTTTCGATCGCCTTCAGGATTTCGCCGTAAAAAGGGTTCATGATGTCGTGCACCACGACGCCGATGATGCCCGAGCGGGATGTTCTGAGGCTGGCAGCGCGGCGGTTATAGATATACCCCAGCGCGCGGGCCTGTTCCTTGATCTTCTCCCGCGTATCGACAGCCACGAGTGGACTGTCGCGCAGCGCGAGGGAAATGGTTGCCGTGGAAAGCCCGAGACTTTCGGCAATGGTGGAAAGCTTGACCTTTTGTGCCACGTCCCCTCCCCGAAGGCGCAGTTACAAACTCCGATTAAACTGATCTAAACAATTTAATCCGAACAGGCAATCTTTAGACACACACCCGTCTTGTTTTAGTCCTCGCCCTCGTCAACCGCTTCGATCCCGTGCAGATTTCGGTCCAACGCCTTCAGAAGCTTCACGAGATTGCGCAGGTCCTTGTCGGAAAATCCCCGGATCGCCTCACCACTGCAATCGCTGATGGCCTGATGGATTCGCGCCACGCTCAGGCGCCCGGTTTCCGAGAGATAGATCTTGGTGAGACGCGCATCCGCTCCGTCGGCACGTCGCTCCAGGAACCCCTGGCTTTCCATCCGCCCGATCGTGCGGGTCATGGTGGGTGCCTTGACGCCCAGGCGCTGCGCCAATTGGCCGGGCGTCAGCCCCGGCTCCGTATCGAGTTGCAGGATCACTCCGTCCTGACCGGCATAGAGACCCGCTTCGGCCAGGTTCCGCGACAGCGCGGTCCGCAGCGAACGGGCAGCCTGCGTCAGCACGGGGGAGAGCTCCGACAGCGAGACAGGATCCTTTTTCTTCCCGGCCTTGTCCTTTTTGTCGCCCTTCTTCTTGCTCATCCCCACCCGCCTGGTTTTGCGACCTTATGTTTATCGCTATACGCTTCGCTTCGGCTATCCATAGCCAAAACAGGACATGATCGCCAGATGCAGTGCCCAAGCCCTAGGTTTAACGACAATGACCCCGCTCTTGCTCCATCGGAGCGCGCCGGTTGGATCGCCGTCCTGCCGCTCGGCGCCCATGAACAGCACGGCCCCCACCTGCCCTTCGACACCGACAGCCTGATCGCCGAGAGCCTCGTGGAGCGCCTGATCGCGACAAAGCCGGCAGACCTGCCCGCTACTTTTCTGCCGGTCGAACGGATCGGCTACTCCATCGAGCATTTGGATGTGGCGGGCACGCAGAGCCTTGCCTTCGACGAGGCCATAATTCGCTGGCTGGGGATCGCTGAAACCCTGTCCAAACAAGGCATCCGCAAGCTCGTGATGCTGAACGCGCATGGCGGCAACTCCCCACTGATGACAATCGTCGCAACGGAAGCCCGCGTGCGTTTCAACATGCTGGCTGTTGCCACCAGCTGGACCCGTTTCGGCCAGCCGGAGGGCTGGATCGCGCCCGAGGAGAAGGCGATCGACATCCATGGCGGCGATATCGAGACGTCCGTGATGCTGGCGCTTTCTCCGGAGAGGGTGGACATGACGAAGGCCGCCGCCTTCTCTTCCCGTCAAGCCGAGTTTGCCACCAACTTCAGGCATTTGCGCGCCTATGGCCCGCACGCCTTCGGCTGGAAGATGGCCGACCTCAACCCTATCGGCGTGGCCGGCAATGCCGCCGCGGCCACCGCCGAGCGAGGCGAGCAACTGGTCGCCCACGCCGTCCGCGGCATCTTGGACCTGCTGGATGACGTGCATCGGTTTGACGTTGCAACGCTGGCGTGAGCTTGCGCCTCGCCCTGCAAAGGCCTATCTTGCTTAAACCATCGGAGGCATGAGGCCATGCAAATTTCCGTCAAGGATGCACAGGAAAACCTGAGCCAACTTCTCGACCGTGTCGAAAGCGGCGAAGACATTCTGTTGACACGAGATGGCACCGCCGTTGCGAGGATCGTGTCAATGCGCTCTGACACCTTGCCAGCGAGAGGCCACGCTGGTCAGCCCTCGCTTGAGGAAATTCAGGCGCGCGTTCGTGCCAAGATCGATGCTTTTGAAGAGACATCCGCCGCCCGAAGCCAGGATTTTCTCTACGACGAGCTCGGCCTGCCAAAATGATCGTTGTCGACACCTCCGCACTCATGGCCATCCTCAAAACGGAGCCTGGAGCAGCGGACTGTCAGCAGGCAATGCGCCATGCGACTCATCGCCTGATCTCGGCCGCGACGCTGACGGAAGCCCTGATTGTCGCGGCAGGACGAGGCTTTGATGATGAAATGAAAGATCTCCTTTCACTCTTCTCCCCACAGGTCATCGACGTCACTGCCGACCGTGCAGCACTGGCCGCGGCTGCCTACCGCCAATTCGGGAAGAATTTTCACCCCGCCAGCCTCAACTTCGGCGATTGTTTCGCCTATGCGACCGCCAAGGAATTCGGCTGTCCGCTTCTGTATGTCGGCCAGGATTTTGCGCGCACCGATATCGCCAGCGCCATCCCTGCAGGTCAGACGTGATCTTATAACATACAAAAGCCCTTTGAACTGCCGCGGCCTTGGCCTTATATGATCGCCAACCGCTGTCGCTCCATTCGCCGAGCGCGCCCACTCCCGGAGGTTCCCATGGCCGATACAGCCCCGCAGAAGCCCGTTCCCGTGACCGTTCTCACCGGTTATCTCGGTGCCGGCAAGACGACGCTTCTGAACCGCATCCTGACCGAAAGCCACGGCAAGAAATATGCCGTCATTGTCAACGAGTTCGGCGAGATCGGCATCGACAACGATCTGATCGTCGAGTCGGACGAAGAAATCTACGAGATGAACAATGGCTGCATCTGCTGCACCGTGCGCGGCGACCTGATCCGTGTGGTGGAAGGCCTGATGCGCCGTCCCGGCCGCTTCGATGGCATCATCGTGGAAACCACCGGCCTTGCCGATCCGGTGCCGGTGGCCCAGACCTTCTTCATGGATGACGACGTCCGCGCCAAGACCGAACTCGATGCGGTCGTGGCCCTCGTCGATGCCAAGCACCTGCCGCTGCGCCTGAAGGACAGCCGAGAGGCCGAAGACCAGATCGCCTTTGCCGATGTGGTCGTCGTCAACAAGACCGACTTGGTGACGCCGGAAGAACTCGCCACGATCGAGGAGATCGTGCGCGCCATCAACCCGGCCGCCCGCATCTACAAGACCACCCGCTCCGGCGTCGATCTGGCCCGCGTTTTGGATCAGGGCGCCTTCAACCTGGAGCGCGCGCTGGAAAACGATCCGCATTTCCTGGAACACGGCCACGAAGACCATATCTGCGGCCCGGATTGCGACCATCACCACCACGATCATGATCATCACCATCATGGTCACGATCACCATCATCATGACCATGATCACGACCACGGGCATGATCATCATCACCATGCCGCGCCGTCGGCGATCCATGATGTGACCGTCAAATCCATCTCGCTGCGCGGCGGCGTGATGAACCCGGACCGCTTCTTCCCCTGGATCCAGAAGGTGACACAGACGGACGGGCCGAATATCCTGCGCCTCAAGGGCATTATCGCCTTCAAGGGCGACGAGGAACGGTATGTCGTTCAGGGTGTCCACATGATCATCGAGGGCGATCACCAGCGTCCGTGGAAGGAGGGCGAGAAGCGCGAAAGCCGCCTCGTCTTCATCGGCCGCGATCTCGACCGCGAGAAGATCGAAAAGAGCTTCCTCGCCTGCCAGGCAGACCAGACCTGATGCCGACGGTTGCCCCCCTCGACCTCGACGGTCATGTCGTCGCCGTGCAGTTCCTCGGCGACGTTCCCTTCTTCGCCACCGCCGCCGGCGAGATCCGCCGGCTGGAGGGCGGCGAGAAGGTGACCGAAGCGCATGACGGCCTGCTGACCTGCGTCAAGGACCCTTTCAGCACTTCGCTGCTGACCGGCGGCGAAGATGGCAAGGTGATGCGGATTGCCGCCGATGGCAGCACGACACATATCGCCGAAGCGCCACGCAAATGGATCAACGTCGTCGCCGGCGGTCCGCAGGGCGCGGTCGCCTATGCGCATGGCAAGACCAGTTTCGTGGTGCTGGCCGATGGCACGGTGAAGGAATTCACTGAGGAACGCACGGTCGAGGCGCTGGCCTTCGCGCCGAAGGGTCTCCGGATCGCCGCCGCGCGTTATAATGGCGTGTCCCTGCATTGGGTGAATACCAGTTCGCCGGTCGCCGATCTGGACTGGAAGGGCGCGCATAACGGCGTCACCTTTTCGCCGGATGGACGCTTTCTGGTCACAACGATGCAGGAAAACGCCCTGCACGGCTGGAAACTGGATGGCAAGGCGGGTGATGCCCGCCACATGCGCATGACCGGTTACCCGGCCAAGGTGAAGTCCTATTCATGGTCGCCGAAGGGCAAATGGCTTGCCACCTCCGGTGCACCCGCCGCCATTGTCTGGCCCTTCTCGGCCAAGGATGGCCCGATGGGCAAGGCGCCGCTGGAACTCGGGACCCGTGCCAATATCATGGTCACCTGCGTTGCCTTCCATCCAATGGAAGAGGTGCTCGCCATCGGCTTCATCGACGGCATGATCCTTGGCGTGCGCGTTGCCGACGGCAAGGAAGCGCTGCTGCGCCGACCCGGCAAGGGCGCGATTACCGCGATGAGCTGGAGTGGCAACGGCAAGCTGGTCGCCTTCGGCTCCGAAGCCGGCGATTGCGGCGTCATCGACATTTCGGCGTAACAGATTTCGGCCGACGGGCGGAAGTCCCATCCGGCTGCCTTCGCGGGTGGAGCGTCCCCCTCTGACTGCCGCCATCTCCCCCACAAGGGGGGAGACCGATGGAGCTTGCTTCCTGCCCCATCTCGACAGCGGCAGCCACAGTTGCCATCAGGGCGGTGAAGACGGAATACCATCCAAATTTTTGCGGGCCAAACACTGCTGACCGGGCGAAGGTCCTGCCATTCTGCCCCTCTGTGGGGGAGATGGCGGCGCCCAGAGGGGCAAAGCCCCTCAGACGCACCTATTCCGCGTAGATCATCTTCCTTGTCATGCCACCATCCAGCATTAGAACCTGTCCGGTCATGAAGCCGGCGCCGGTCAGATACAGCACCGCCTCGGCAACATCCTGCGGGTGCCCGACCCGACCCACGGGATGCTGCGCGTGATCCTCTGTCCGAAGCTCCGCGTCACCGGATATCCAGCCGGGCGCAATGGCATTGACGCGGATCTTCGGCCCAAGGCTGACGGCCAGCGCATGCGTCAGCGCCACAAGCCCGCCCTTGGACGCCGCATAGGCCTCCGTCTGCGGCTCCGACATAAAGGCGCGCGTGGAGGCCATGTTGATGATGTTTGTCCCCTCCCCCATCAGCGGCACAGCGGACCGCGTCATCAGGAAGGCGGCGGTCAGATGGCTGTCGGTCACACGCCGCCAGTCCTCGAGCGAGAGATCCTGGATCGGGCCATTGACCGGCCCCGCCACGCCGGCATTGTTGACCAGCAGATCGAGGCTGTCCCAGCCGAGTTCGGCAAACGCTCCGGCAACCGAGGCTTCGTCGCCGACATCGCAGAAGATGTGCCGCACGCCGGCGGCCTGCAGATCCTCATCCGTATCCTTCATGTCGAAGGACGCCACCCGCCAGCCGGCGTCCAGCAAGGCCCGGCAGATCCCCGTGCCGATGAGGCCGGCACCGCCTGTAATGATCGCATGTTTCATGTCGAAAGAGATAGGATCGCGCATCGTTCTGTCCACTCTCGTTAGGTCGTTCGCACAGCCCCAACAATATCCGCCAGCAGCGCGTGCAGCCGGTCGCGGTAGCCGTTGGCGGCCGAGGGCGAATCGGATTCGGAGGTCATGGTGACGGTGAGTGCCAGGCGCGGCACGATGTAGAGCATCTGTCCGCCATACCCCCAGGCGAAGCGCACGTCCTCGCCGCCGATCTCTTTCAGGAACCAGCAGTAACCGTAGCCATCGCCGGAATAGCGGGAGGTGGTCCGCTGTTCCCAGGAGGTCTTGACCCACGCCTCCGGCACCACCTGCACGCCATCTTCCGTGCGGCCGCCGCGCCGGTACAGTTCTCCGAAGGCATGCAGGGAACGCGTGGTCATGGCCATCTGGTTGCCGCCGATATGGATGCCCTGCCGGTCGCGTGACCAGGAGCCGATGCGAAATCCATCGAGCGGATCGAACCAGTCTTGCGCCAGTTCCAGCGTCGGTTTTCCGCCGACTTTCGCGAGGATGGCGGAGAGAAGATGGGTCGAGGCGGTGGAATAGACCATGTCGCCACCCGGGTCCTCGACGAAATCATCGGCCAGCGTGAAGCGCACCCAGTTGCGGCTGGCGATCATCCGCGCGTAGCTCGGCCCGAGGCCGGATTGCATCGACAACAACTGGCCAATGGTGATGCGGGCGAGCCGCGGATCGGGGTTTTCCGGCAGGTCGGATATCAACAGCGGTGCGATCGGCTGATCCACGCCATCGAGCAGCCCCTTGTCGATCGCAATCCCGACCATGGCCGAGACGATCGATTTCGACGCCGACTTGATGTTGGTGGAGTCCGTCGCTGCGTAGCCATGATAACCGCGCTCGGCGAGTTGCGCGCCGTCTTGCGAAACGATGACGGCTTTGAGCGGCGGCAGGCGTTCGCCGCGCTCCAGGATCTCCGGAAGGGACGGCGCGGAACCGGACGGTGGAAGAGCGCCGGCCTCTGCGCTCGGTGATGCCGCATCGGCAGCGCCTTGAGCCCGCACGGAAAGCGCGGCAAGGGTGATCGGCAGGCAAAGGGCAAAGGTCCGGCGTGTCAGCATGCCTGCAAGATAGAGTCGTCTGTGCGCGACACCACACCTTCGAGCGCAAGGTCACGCCCTTGTGACAGATGGTGCCGCCAATAGGAAACGGGGACCAGCGCGGTCGAGGCGCTGATCCCCGTCTCTTCTCCTCATTCGAAGAAACCTGCCACGGTGCCGGATGCCCCCATCCGGACGATTCCTCGAAGAGGTATGTGCAAGCCTCTTAGAAGCGGTAGGTCACACCGGCGCCGACCAGCCAAGGATCAAGCTTGGCCTTGCCGGAGAGCGGGCCGAGCGTCGAATGGGTGGCGCTCCAGTCGGTTTCCAGGAAGAGCTTCTTGACGTCGAAGTTGAAGCCCCAGTGCTGGTCGATCATGTAATCGAAGCCCACCTGCAGAGCCGCACCCACATGGTGGTCGACCTTCAGGTTGCTGAAGCCGGCCTTCTCCGATTCGTTGTAGAAGAAGGTGTAGTTGATGCCCGCGCCGACATAGGGCTTGAAGGCGCCGAAATCGGTGAAGTGATACTGCAGCGTCAGCGTCGGCGGCAGGATCCAGGTCTTGCCCACCTCGACGCCTGCCAGAGAGCCGGCGCCGGAAATCTTCGAACTGGTCGTGCCGAGGATGAGTTCGGCAGCGATGTTGTCGGTGAAGTAATAGGAGATATCGAGTTCCGGGGTCACGGAGTTCGAATACTGCAGGTCGGAACCCGCAACGCCGTTGACCGAACCCTCATCGTTCGGGATCACGCCCAGCGCACGCACGCGGATCTGCCACGGGCTCTTGGCCGCGGCCACCGCTTCTTCGGCAGCTGGAGCCGGTGCAACCGGCGTCAGATCGGCAGCCTGAACAGCCCCCGAAAGAAGGACCGAAGCCGCACCCAGGATGGCGGCGAAAGCTGGCCCGTTCTTGATCATGTCACTCTCCTTGAAACATCGTCAGCAATTGATGTCCGAAGGAGTACCATCGAGGCGGCAGAGGCAGTTGATCTCGATCAAACCCGTTTGACGTTGGTCAGCCCGGGCAAGCTCCGCGTGCAATTTGCGTCGGCAGAGTGCAGAAAAGCCACACTTCAGCAATGACTTAATAAAAACCCTCCCCCGCGTGGATGCGGAAGGAGGGCGACGACTGGAGAGGTCGATGAAAGCGTATCAGGCGGCCCGGCGAAGCGTCGGGCGTGAGAGCTTGCGCCCGCTTGCCACCAGCATGCCGGCAGCGCCGGAGAGCCAGCCGGGCTTCAGTTCGAGGCCGAGGAAGCGGTCACGGGCAAACGGACCCGGCATCACCAGGTGCTGCGCCTTTTCGGCGAAGAAGCCGAAGCGCTCGTAATAGGGCGCGTCACCGACGAGCAGGATGGCGCCGTGGCCACGCTGGTGCGCTTCGGCAATCGCCGCCCGCATCAGCGCCGAGCCGATTCCCTTGCCTTCATAGGCTGAATCGACCGCCAGCGGTCCGAGCAGCAGCGCATCCACCGGCACGCCGGAAGCGGAGACGCCGGCTTCGACGTTCCACAGACGGACCGTGCCGATCACGTGGCCGGCCGGATCGCGCGCAACCAGCGCCAGCCCTTCCGCCGGCACACGGCCGCGGCGGATCTTTTCGGATGACTTCTTGCGGCGATCGCGGCCCATGGCGCGATCGAGCAGTGCCTCACGCGCGACCACATCGGCCGGCGTTTCGTGGGCAATGGTAAAGGTGTTCGGCGCAAACAAAGCGCGCACAGCGTCAAGAACAGCGGCCATCTTGGCCTCCGAAGCTCAAAACCGTTCAAGCGGCACGAGAAAAAAAGGGTGAAGTGCGGCTCCGGCCTTACAACCGGAACCGTCCGTTCGTCAGATTACGTAGGCCTTCAGCGGGTCGAAGCCGTTGAAGGCGACGGCCGAGTAGGTCGTCGTGTAGGCGCCGGTGCCTTCGATCAGAACCTCGTCGCCCACCGTCAGCGTGATCGGCAGCGGGTACATGTTCTTCTCATACAGAACGTCTGCCGAATCGCAGGTCGGACCGGCGATCACGCAGGGCTGCATCGCATCGCCGTCGCGCGGGGTGCGGATCGGGTAGCGAATGGCCTCGTCCATGGTTTCGGCCAGACCGCCGAACTTGCCGATGTCGAGGAAGACCCAGCGGTGTTCGTCATTGTCAGACTTCTTCGACACCAGAACGACTTCCGCCTTGATGACACCCGCATTGCCGACCATGCCGCGACCCGGCTCGATGATCGTCTTCGGCAGGTTGTTGCCGAAATGCTTGCGAAGCGCCGCAAAGATGGCCTGGCCATATTCTTCGGCAGACGGAATGTCGCGCAGGTACTTGGTCGGGAAGCCGCCGCCCATGTTCACCATCTGCAGGACGATGCCCTGCTTGGCGAGCTGTGCGAAGACGCGCTTGGCATCGGCAAGAGCCGAATCCCAGGCATCGACCTTGGTCATCTGCGAGCCGACATGGAACGAGACGCCGTAGGATTCGAGACCCAGCTGATGGGCGTAGACCAGAACATCGACGGCCATCTGCGGCACGCAGCCGAACTTGCGCGACAGCGGCCATTCGGCGCCTTCGCCATCGGTCAGCACGCGGCAGAACACGCGGGCGCCGGGAGCTGCACGGGCAACCTTTTCGACTTCCTCGTGACTATCGACGGCAAACAGGCGAACACCGAGTTCGAAGGCACGCGCAACATCGCGCTCCTTCTTGATCGTGTTGCCGAAGGAGATACGGTCAGCGGTCGCACCGGCGGCAAGCGCCATCTGGATTTCGGCGACGGAAGCGCAATCGAAGCTCGAGCCCAGCGAGGCGAGCAGCTTGAGGATTTCCGGCTCCGGATTTGCCTTCACGGCATAGTAGATCGCGCTGTCCGGCAGGGCGTGACGGAAGGCGTTGTAGTTGCCGCGCACGACGTCGAGGTCCACGACCAGGCAAGGGCCTTCGGGGCGCTCGGTGCGGAGGAAGTCAAGGATACGAGCAGTGGTCATTGGTTCAATCCCTCTAGCGTATTCCGGCGGACCGGAGGACAAAGGCGCGTCGACAGGTGGTCGTTGCCCGGCCGGTGGAAATCCCGGAGCGACGATCACGCCTGAGAGCGCATAGTATGGGTCAACGCCCTGCCAAGAGCATTGATCCGGCTTTGTCTGCCATGGATTGGAGGGATTTACCCAACCGCACTTCCGGCAATGATGGTGTGCCTCTTCAGTATTGCAAGCTGATGGAAAGCCTGCAGAGACCAGAAAGGCCCGCACCGTCGTTGCTTCAAGATGTCCTCGCATTTCCCGGTTGGCCGGAATAGCGACTGGAGGGGTTAATTCCAGGTACCTTACCGATAACCTCACCTTAGGGATAAGATCCCAATTCGAGGGTCGGCGGACACCCACAGGCACGTGCGACTTTGGGCAAGCGGGAGATAGGGTTTCCGCCCGTCATAATCAAGCGTTTTTTTGGATGAACCGCAAATTTTGGATTGCGCATCCGCCGGCAAGCCTCCACCTAGGAACGGCAACCAGAAAAGGGACTTTCCGGTGGATACTTTGACGCGCATGCGTGCCTTTATCGACGTGGTGGAAGCCGAGGGGTTTTCGGCCGCGGCAAGGCGCACGGGACGCTCCAAGGCGCTTCTGTCGAAATATGTCCGGGAGCTGGAAGATGATCTCGGCGCCCTGCTTTTGAACCGCACCACGCGGCAATTTTCCCTGACGGAAGCGGGACATACCTATTTTCGGACCGCGTCTGACATCCTGAAGGAGATCGACAACCTCGCCGATCTGGTGCGCGAGAACAACGCCGAACTGAAAGGCCGCCTCCGGGTTTCCGTGCCACGCACCTTCATCGATGCCGAGGTCGGCCAGTCGCTGATCGATTTTGCCAAGGCCCATCCGGATGTTTCGCTCGACATCGTCGCCGAAGACCGGTTTGTCGACCTGATCGAGGAGGGTTTCGACCTCGCGATCCGAATCACCAAGCTTGAAGATTCGGGCATGATCGCCCGCAAGCTCTGCGACTTTCGCGTCTATGCCTGCGCGACACCGGATTATGTGGCGCAGTACGCGCCCCTCTCCCACCCGCAGGATCTCGCCGGCAAACCCGTCATCATCGACACCAACCTGCGGTCCCACAACAACCTGCGCTTCCAGGACGGCGACGGCGGAGGACTGATCAGCGTGCCGGTCACCGGACCGATCGAAGTCAATACGCCGCAGGCGACGCTCAGAGCCTCGCGCGCCGGGCTGGGCGTTGCTATGGTACCGGATTTTCTCGCCCTGCCCTTCATCCGCTCGGGCGAACTGGTGACCCTCTTCGACGACTACATCATCAAGGATCGCGGCATCTATGCGGTCTACCCGCATCGGCGCTATCTTCCGGCCAAGGTCCGCGTGTTTGTCGACTTCCTGTCCAGCTGGTTTCGCCGCACACCGCCGCCATCGGAGTGAGGAGAGATTGACCGAGGTCGAATTTCCGTCCCATTTTCAGGACAGACCGGGGCAAGAACGGGGTCAGGATTCGCCGATGCGCATGAAACCATGGCTGCTTGCAGCCCTTCTCGGCCTCGCGCCTCTGCCGGCGCTGGCCCATCCGCATATTTTCGTCGATGCACGGCTGGAAGTGCTCTCCGACGACCATGGAAACGTGACCGAACTGCGCAATGTCTGGCGCTTCGACGAGATGTTTTCCTCCAGTGTGCTTCTGGATTTCGACAAGAACACCGATCTGAAGCTCGACGAACACGAACTGGCGGAACTCGGCGAGACCATGCGCACCTCGCTTGCCGATTTTCACTATTTCACGACGATCACCCAGGACGGCAAGACGATCCCGATTGCCAAGCCGGACGTGATCCACGTGAGCTACCAGGACCAGCAGATCCTCGCCTTCTTCGCCGTCAAACCGGAAAAGCCGCTGCATCTGAAGGGCAGGCTCACCTTCGGCATCTACGATCCGTCGCTCTATACCGCGATCGATTTCCCGACCGACACTGATCTGGTGCCGGAGGGCAAGGCAATTGCCGCCTGCAAGCACAAGGTGGTGCGGCCGGATCCCGATGAGGTGATTTCGCAGAACAAGAACACGCTCACCGATGCCTTTTTCAATGATCCGACGGGAACGGACATGACCAAGCTGTTCGCGACGCGCCTTGAGGTGACATGCTGAACCGCCGCACCCTCACCCTCGGCCTTCTGGCAACGCTTGCTGTGGCCGCCGCGGCCCATGCCCAGTCGCCGCTTGGCGTGGGTGCTGCCGAGCCCTCCTTCGATACGTCCGGTTTCCTCGGGCCCTTCCTCAGTTGGATCAACGCCTACCAGCAGTCCTTCTACCGCTCCCTGACGGCGGCGCTGCGCGCCATGCGGCAGGACCCCTCCGCGCTCAATACTCTGGTCTGGCTGTCTTTTGCCTATGGCGTCTTCCACGCTGCAGGTCCCGGCCACGGCAAGGCGGTCATCTCATCCTACATGATTGCCAACGAGACGGCGCTGAAGCGCGGCATCGTGATCTCTCTTCTCTCCGCGCTGGTGCAGGGTGCGATGGCGATCCTGCTGGTCGCCGCCGCCTTCTACATCCTGCGCGGCTCGGGCATCACCATGACCCGTGCCACCTGGGCGATGGAAATCGCGAGCTTCGGTCTCGTCGCGCTCTTCGGCGCCTGGCTGCTTGGCCGCAAGCTCTATGAGATCCGCCCGCGTTTCTCCTCGCTTCCTGTGTTCGCCAATGCAGCACCCGGCGCCGGGCCGACGGGCCTGCGTTTCCAGGCGATCGAGGTGGACCACAATCACAACGATCTCGCACCCGGCAGCTACTGCGCCGATTGCGGCGAATTGCACATTCCGGACCCGTCGACGCTCAAGTCGAAGGATTTCAGCGTCCGGGAGGCCTGGTCGGCGATCATCGCGGTCGGCCTGCGCCCCTGCTCCGGCGCCATCCTGGTGATGAGCTTTTCGATCCTGAACGGACTTTATCTGGCCGGCGGGCTCTCGGTGCTTGCCATGTCGCTCGGCACCGCCATCACCGTGTCGATCCTCGCCATCCTGGCCGTCACCGCCAAGGATGTCGCAGTCAGGCTTGCCGGTCCGAGGTCAAAGTTCGCCTCGCGGCTGACGACGGCGATCGAACTCTTAGGCGCCCTCTTCATCCTGCTGGTCGGACTTGCCCTGCTGGGCGCCTCCCTGCAGAGCGGCAACCTGCAGACGCTCTGGTAGGCTCAGCCCTTGCGCCGCTGGTGGCGGGCTCTCAGCCAGAAGACCAGGAAGAAGGACAAGACCGCGGCCAGCCCGAACAGACCGGCAATCCAGGGCGAGATATTGCCGAGCCAGATCATGATGCTGGGCATCACGAAGAACAGCAGCATGAAGCCGCCCATGATGACGGCCGCAGCGATGGCGGCCGAGCGGCTTGAGCCGTTGGTCATGCGCAACCTTCCCTGAGTTCGGCACGGATCTCTTCCAGCCGGCGCTTCTGGTGGCCGTGATCGTCAAAGTTCTCCGGCGCAAGCCAGGCTTCAAAGGCCTTCGACAACAGCGGCCACTCGCCGTCGATCATCGAGAACCAGGCGGTATCCCGGTTCGCGCCCTTGGAGACCATATGCTGGCGGAACACGCCTTCGAAGGTGAAGCCGTAGCGCGCGGCACTCGCCTTGCTCGGCTCGTTCTCGTTGTGGCACTTCCACTCGTAACGACGGTAGCCGAGATCCTTGAAGACGTGGCGCGCCATCAGGTAATGCACTTCGGTGGAAAGCGGCGAGCGCTTCATCGCCGGCCCATGCGCGACGGAACCCACCTCAATGACACCGTTGGCAGGGTCCGGTCGCATGTAGCTTGCCATGCCGACGACCTCGCCGTCCTCCTTGTCTCGGAAGACGAGCGTGATGAGGCGGCCATCCCGGTTCATCCCCTCCAGCCAGTCGGCAAATTCTTCCTTCGCCTTGTAGATGGGGTTCGGAAAGAAGTGGATGAGATCGTTGATGCCCTCCTCGCCGCCAAGTGCCTCCCAGAGCGTCTGGATATGCACGGCGCGCTCATAGGGCTCCAGGATCACATACTGGCCTTCCAGCCGCACGGGTGCCGGCGGCGGGCAGCCCTTGAAAGTCGCTAAATCACGCATCGAGTTCCCCCTCGTTCTATCCCGAGGATTACGAGAGGCGGCCGGCAAAGGCAACCGCCGCCTTGTCGCAGGATTGATAATGCAAGGATCGATGTCGTCAGCGCTCGATATGAGAAGCACAAAGGGCTCAGAGGGAGACCTTGGCCGAGGACACGGTCGCCTCGATATGATCGACCAGCGCATCTGGCAGCTTCAGCCGGCCGGCGAGCAGATCGAGATACCCCCGCTCGGCCCGTGTATCGGGATCGATGGCGAGGCGGGAGGCGGTGTAGATTTCCACCCGCTGCTCCTCGGTGCGGCCCGCGGCCACCAGCGCGTCGAGATCGATCGGATCGGCCAGCTCCCGGGCGAGAAAGGCTTCCGCCTCGGCGCCCAGGTCCACCTCATGCACCTTCTGCATGATGTTCTGCCGCTCGAAGGCATCGATATGACCATCGGCCTTGGCAGCGGCGATCATTGCGCGCAGCAGCGTCAGGGCAAAATCATTGGTAAGCGCGGCGGATTGCGGATGGAACGGCGAATCCGTCGGCGGCTCCAGCGCCGCCGTATCCTGCGGCACACCCTGCGGCTTGGAACCGGACTGGTAATTCTTGTAGGCAAGATAACCGAGGCCGGCGATCGCAGCAACGCCCCCCAGCGTTGCGACATTGCCGGCGAGCTTGCGACCGGTCTTGGTGCCGAGGATCGCTGCAGCGAGCGCGCTCGTCTTCATCGGGTTGTTGCGAGCATATCCGCTCATCTGCCCGGCGCGGTCCTTGACCGATCCGGACAGGCCGGGGATCTGCGATCCGAGGAACTGGTCAAGAAGCTTCTTGGCGTCGAACATGAACTGTCTCCCTGTTGATCTCAGGGAGACAGATAGGAAGGTTCTGCCGTTTTACAAAGGCAATCAGGCTTTCAGCGCTGCGGCTTCCGATGCCAGTTTCGTGATGCCCGCCCAATCGCCGGCCGCCACCAGATCCTTCGGCGCAACCCACGAACCGCCAACGCAGACGACGTTCGGCAGCGACAGATAGTCATGCGCGTTCTTGAGCGAAATGCCGCCGGTCGGGCAGAACACGGTTCCGGCGAGCGGCGACGACAGCGCCTTCAAATAAGCGGCGCCACCGGCCTGCTCGGCGGGGAAGAATTTCAGCACCTCGTAGCCGGCCTCGCGCAGCGTCATGACTTCGCTTGCGGTCGCCGCACCCGGCAAAAGCGGAACCGACGAATCCTTGGCTGCCGAGAGAACGCCGGGCGCGACGCCCGGGCTGACGATGAAGGTGGAGCCGGCCTTCACGGCAGCCTCATAGTCCCGGGCGTTGAGGATCGTGCCGGCACCGACATGAGCGCCTTCCACCTCGGCGGCAACCGCCTTGACGGCATCGAGTGCTGCCGGCGTGCGCAGGGTGATCTCGATCGCCTTCAGCCCGCCCGCCACGAGCGCGCGCGCCAGCGGCACGGCGGAGGCGGCATCCTCGACGATCAGAACCGGCACGACCGGCTGCAGCTTCAGGATGGAGAGCAGGTTCTGGGTCTTCGCGTTCATGATCGATCTCCCGCACGTGGTGAATTGAAACGATTGAAAAACTGCGCCTGAGATAGCGTGCCGCACTCCGTCTGTCGAGGGGCGTTTGACGAAGGCCCTGACGCTGCCGCTTGCAACGAAGAACGCACTCATGCGTATATGTCGCTGTCATGAAAGCTGACGTAAGGAGAGGCCATGGCCAAGGAGATCGAACGGAAATTCCTCGTCCGCTCGGATGCGTGGCGGACAGAAGCGACATCCTCGGCCGACCTGATCCAGGCTTACGTGGCGGTTGGCGAGGACCGCAGTGTGCGGGTCCGCCTGCTGGATCACAAGACGGCCAGGTTGACGGTCAAGATCGGCCGGAACCTTCTGGCGCGTGACGAATACGAATACGAGATCCCGGTTGGCGATGCCGAGGAGCTGATCAGGGCCGGTGTCGGAACCGCCATCGAAAAGGTGCGCTACAATGTGCCCCGCGATGGGCTGGTCTGGGAGATCGATGTCTTCCGCGGTGCCTATGAGGGGCTGGTGGTCGCCGAACTGGAACTCGGGAGCGAAGACGAGACCCCGCCGATCCCGGTCTGGATCGGACGGGAGGTCACCGGCGACCGTCGTTATTCCAACATGGTGATGGCGATGGAAGGCCTGCCGAGGGAGCTGCTGCATGGCCTTTCGCATCCGACCGTCTAAACGCTTCACCCACGAATTCATCTCGGTCGGTCGCTCGCAGCTCGAAAAAGCGGTGGCTGCCCTCTCCGATCAGCCCGATGGCCCGCATGCTGCAATCCATGCCGCCCGCAAGCGTTTCAAGCGGCTGCGGGCGCTCTATCGGGTGGTCTCACCGGATGCGAAAGAGTTTCGGGCGTGCGAAAACGCCCGCATCCGCGACATCGCCCGTTCGCTATCGGCCGTGCGGGATGCGACGGCCCTGGTGGAAACCGTCGATTACCTCGCCACGCTGGCCGCCTCCGCCGAGGAATTCACCGCGCTTTCGCAGGCTTCCCGCACGCTGATGGAGCGGCGCGACCGCATCGCCGATAGCGAAGTGGATCTGCCGCAGAAGATTGCCCGTGCGATCGAGAGCTGCGGCGAGGCGATTGCCGCCCTCGAACGGCTCGACATCCAAGACAGCCGCAATCATACCGCCCGCCGGCTCGGCAAGGTCTGGACGAAACAGCAGCGGAAGGCCCAGCTTGCGCTGATGCACTGCCGCAGCAACCATGAGGCGGAGGCGTTTCACGCATTGCGCAAGCGCGGTCAGGTTTACTGGATGCACCTGTCCCTCATGCGCGACCTGTGGCCCTCCGCCATGACGGCCAAACGGAACGAGGCGAAACTCTTGGTCGATCTGCTTGGCCACGAACACGATCTCAGCGTTCTGACGCAGACGGTGAACGAGGATCCGGAGGGTTTCGGCACCAGCGACACGCTGGCGCTCCTGATTGCCGCAATCATCACGCGCCAGCAGGCCTTGCGGGAGGAGGCCCTGGAGCGCGCGCAGTTCGTCTTCCGAGACGATCCGGTCACCGAAGGCAAGATCATCGAAATGCTCTGGTCGGAGGCATCCTGACGCCTGCCCGGCGCCCTCACAGGCCACTTCCTGTTGCACCGCCCATAAAGTGCTACTTTTCGCAAATCTGATTCAAGTACTGTTAACCGGCGACGGCCAAGCTCCTGCGTGTTTGACGAGGATATTGCCTGTGTTGATGCGTTTCAGCCTTTGCGTCATGGCCGTTGCGGCCTTCTGCCTTTCCGGCCCCGCCTCCGCCGATCAGAAATACGACCTTTATTACAATTCCGCCGGCAACAAGGAAAAGACCCTTGGTTTCCAGGTGCTTCAGCTGGCGATCGAAAAATCCGGCAAACCCTATGTGCTGAAGCCGTCGCCGACGGGCTACAGCTCGAATGCCGGCATGGTGGATGCCATTGCCAATGGCGCCGAGATCGACATTGCCTGGGTGAACGCCGCCAAGGCCGTCTCGGGTAAGCTCCTGTCGGTTCCCTTTCCGATCGACCGCGGACTGGGCGGCTATCGCCTGTTTCTGATCGACGGCGCCCGTCAGAACGAGCTCAGCAAGGTCAAGACGCTCTCCGACCTCAAAAACTTCATTGCCTTGCAGGGCACCGGATGGGCGGACGTCGATGTGCTGCGCAAGTCAGGCCTCACCGTCCGCACCGGTCCGCAGAAGAACCTCTACCGGATGACGCTTGGCCAGCGCGGCGATTATTTTGCCCGCGGCGTCAACGAAGCGCTCAATGAACAAGCCAAGCAGGTGACCGACGTGCCGGGCCTTGCGGTGGAAAAGACGCTTGTGCTGCAACACCCCTCGGCGTCGATCTTTTACGTCTCCAAGTCGAAGCCGGAACTGCGCGACGATCTTCTGCGGGGCCTCGAGATCGCATGGAGAGACGGTTCCTTCGAGGAGGTGTTTCTGTCCAACCCCGACATCAAGCTCGCCTTCGACAAGGGCGACCTGAAGACCCGCACCATCATCAAGATCCCCAATCCGAACCTGCCGGACGATATCCTCGCGATGGATGCGAAATACTGGTTCGATCCGCAGAAATAACCCCCACTCCTTTTCAACACGCAGCCGTATTCAAGATCCGGGAAGATCCCCATGTTCAAAAGCAAATCCATCCGCATGCAGGTCATGCTGCCATCGCTGGCCCTGATCCTGATCGGCTCCGCCGCGCTGTCGGTCTATTCAGGCTGGTCGCAGGCCGGGTCCGCCAAGGAGATGTTCGACAACAAGGTGAGGCTCACCGCCTCCATGACGACCTCAGGTGCTGCGACCGCCATGTGGCAGTTCGACAAGGGCCTGGCGCAGGCAACGTTTGAACCGGTTGCGACGGATCCGGATTTCAAGGGCGCTGTCGTACTCGACAACACCGGCAAGGCCTTTTTCTCTTCCGGCGATGCGACCGCCGTCACCGCCAGCGTGAACGCGGCCGGCAAGGCGCAGCCCGAAGACGACAATGCCCAGTTGCGCTTCTCCGTCGTGCCTCTGAAGCATACGGAAGAGAACAAGGAGATGACCATCGGCACGATGGTGCTCGCCTTCGATACCGGCTCCATCATGGCCAACACCTGGAACTCGCTGACCGGTCTTGCGGCGATCGCCGGCCTCACTTTGCTGGCCTCGGCGCTCGCACTCACCGTGCTCCTGCGCTCGATCACCCAGCCGCTGACGTCCTTGTCTGGCGTGATGAACAAGCTCTCGTCCGGCGCACTCGACACACCCGTTCCGAACCAGGAGCGGATTGACGAAATCGGCGAGATGTCCCGCGCGGTCCAGTATTTCAAGGATAGCGTCGCCCAGACCGCCAAGCTGCAGCAGGACGCCAATTCGTCCCGTGAGGAACTGGAAATCGAGCGCCGGACGAAGGAAAAGGCAGACCACGCGCGCCTGTCCGCCATGACCCAGGCCGACAATGCGCTTGCCGATGGCCTGCGTGCGCTGTCGCTCGGCGACATGACGATTGAGCTCAACGATCGTTTTGCTCCGGAATACGAAGAGCTGCGCACCAACTTCAACAACGCTGTGCGCCAGTTGCGCCAGACGCTGTCGGTGGTCGTCACGGCCGCGATGAACATCGACGCCGGCACGCAGAACATCGCCGGCAATACCAACGACCTGTCCCGCCGCACCGAGCAGCAGGCAGCCTCGCTGGAGGAAACCGCAGCCGCTCTCGACGAGATCACCGCCAACGTCTCCTCCTCGCTGCAGCGGACGGAAGAGGCTCGCCGTGTCGCAACCGAGGCCAATGACAGCGCCTCGCGCTCCGGCACCGTTGTCTCGCAAGCGGTCGAAGCCATGAGCCGCATCGAAAACTCCGCGGCGCAGATCTCCTCGATCATCGGCGTCATCGACGACATCGCCTTCCAGACCAACCTGCTCGCGCTGAACGCGGGTGTCGAAGCCGCCCGCGCCGGTGACGCCGGCAAGGGTTTTGCCGTCGTCGCTCAGGAAGTCCGCGAACTGGCCCAGCGCTCGGCGAATGCGGCGAAGGAAATCAAGGCACTCATCCAGAACTCGACCAACGAGGTGGAAGCCGGCGTGAAACTGGTCTCCGATACGGGCGCAGCACTCAGCACCATCGGCAAGTTGATCATCGCGATCAACGAGCATGTCGGCGCGATTGCCACCTCGGCCCGCGAGCAATCGACCGGACTTGGCGAGATCAACACGGCGGTCAACCACATGGACCAGAGCACGCAGAAGAACGCAGCCATGGTGGAGGAAACCAGCGCATCCTCCTCCGCACTTGCCGCCGAAGCCGCCCGCCTGCGGGAGCTGATGGTGCAGTTCACGCTGGACGGCCAGACGCGTTCGCCGCGCTTTGCCAGCGCCGCCTGATCAAGCTTTCCTCTTCCTTGAGGCGCAAGCACCCTTTCGCCAGACCGGCGGAAGGGTGTTTTTCGTCGCTCCGAGCCGTCTCTCTTGACGAAAGTCAAAGGTGACGGGAGGCGCGGAAATCCGTTGCGTTGCAGGCCGTTTGGCAGTATTGCCCCGCCCATGACCGACACTCTGACCGCTTCCGCATCCGGCACCAAAACCGGCTCCTTCCTCGTTGCCGCGCTCTATCACTTTGCGCGTTTCGATCGCTATCAATCCGTGCGCGAGCCGCTGCAGGCGCTTTGCGAGGAGAACGGCGTGAAGGGGACCCTGCTTCTCGCCCGCGAAGGCATCAACGGCACGATCGCCGGCCCCGACGAGGGCATTGCCAAGGTGCTGGCCTATCTTCGGGCACAGCCGGAATTTGGCGCTTTGGAGCACAAGGAAAGCCGCGCCTCCAAGATGCCCTTCCTGCGCATGAAGGTGCGCCTGAAGAAGGAAATCGTCACGATGGGGGTCGAGGACATCGATCCCAACCGCATCGTCGGCACCTATGTCGATCCGAAGGACTGGAACGCGCTGATCACCGATCCGGAAACCATCGTGATCGACACCCGCAACGATTACGAAACGGCCATCGGCATCTTCAAGGGCGCGGTTGACCCGAAGACGAAGACCTTCCGCGAGTTTCCCGACTGGGTGAAAAACAATACCGGCCTGCACAACAAGCCGAAGATCGCCATGTACTGCACCGGCGGCATCCGCTGCGAGAAGGCGACCGCCTTCATGAAGGAGCAGGGTTTCGACGAGGTCTATCACCTCAAGGGCGGCATCCTGAAATATCTGGAAGAGGTGCCGGAAGAGGAAAGCCTCTGGGAAGGGGCCTGCTTCGTCTTCGATGAGCGCGTGTCGGTGACCCACGGCCTGCAGGAAGGCGAACACAAGCTCTGCCATGCCTGCCGCGAACCGCTGACCGAAGAGGATCGGGCTTCGCCGAAGTTCGAGGAAGGGGTGTCCTGCCCGCACTGCTTCGAGACGCGCACGGAAGACGATCGCGAGCGTTACCGCCAGCGTCAACGCCAGATCGAACTCGCCCGCAAGCGCGGACAAAAACATCTCGGCAGTTGAGACCCCGCCAACCGGTTCAGGCGATGTTCGACAGTTGCAGCAGCGGTCCGGTGCGTCGCAAATGAGCGATGTCTTCGGCGCCCATCGGCTTTCCGAACAGGAATCCCTGAAGAAGGTCGCACCCAGCCTGGCGCAGGGCAATCGCTTGCGCCTCGCTCTCGACGCCCTCCGCCGTCACCGGCATGTCGAGCGAACGGGCCAGCGCCACGGTGGCACGCAGCATCTCGACCGCACGGGCGTTTTCGCCAACACTGTCCACCAGCGACTTGTCGAGCTTGATCCTGTCGAACCCGAACTGCCGCAGGTACCCGACGCTTGAGAAGCCCGAGCCGAAATCGTCCAGCGCGATCTTGACCCCCGTTTGTCGCAGCAGATCGAGCGTCTTGCGGGCACGCTGGGGGTTCTGGATGAAATAGGTTTCCGTGAGCTCGAGGGTGAGCCGGGACGGATCGATCTTCGTCTCCTCCAGCACCTTGCCGACGCGGCTGACGAAGGCCGGATCGCGGAACTGGCCCGGAGAGACGTTGACCGACAGCGCAAGACCGGGCCAGTCCTTGAGCGTCGTGCACGCCGTCTTGAGCACGCACAGGCCCAGAAGATCGATCAGCCCGGTACTTTCCGCAATCGGAATGAAGATATCCGGTGAAACGGGACCGTGACCCTTGCGGGTCCACCGTGCCAGCGCCTCGACACCGTAGATCTGGAAGCTGCGGGAATCGGCAATCGGCTGGTAGACGACGGTGATCTCCTCGGCATCGATCGCCGCCCGCAGATCAAGCTCCAGGAGATTGCGTTCCTCACGCTCCTCATCCATCGAGGGATCGTACAATGTCCAGCGGCCGCGGCCATCATCCTTGGAGCGGTACATGGCCATGTCGGCGCGCCGGATCAGCTCCTCGCTCGGCACCAGTCCGCGGCGCGACACCGAAAGCCCGATGCTGCAGCCAATGACGGCAACGCGTTCGCCCATCGTCAGCGGCTCGCCCAGAAAATCCAGCACGCGCTCGGAGAGTTCGGCCGCCGTCTTGTGGACGTCGAAGCCGACAAAGGCGATGGCGAACTCATCGCCCCCGAGCCGCGCAAGCACCCTCTCCTCGCCCGCCAGCACACGCAGCCCCGCCGAAACGCTGCGGATCAGCACATCACCGGTTGCATGGCCATAGGCATCGTTGACTTCCTTGAAGCCGTCGAGATCGAGATAGAGAAGCGCCACGTCCTTCCCTTCGCTCTGGGCCTTCACCACCAGGTCACTGAGACCCGCAAACAGGCCGGAGCGATTGGCAAGCCCGCTGAGACGGTCCGTCATCGCCAGACGGAAGGCTGTCGCCTCGTCGGCACTCAGCCGCGCCAGCGCCTGATTGCCGCTGACGAACAGAAGCAGCATGTAGATCGCGATCATAGCCACCGCACACCACACGAGCGGTCTCACCTGGGCAAGGCTGGTATCCCCGGGAGAACGCGGCACCCAGGAGAGCCCGCCGATCACACTCTCCGTCGGGCTAATGATCGGCACCATATGCGAAATCTGGTCGGCGGGCGGCATCAGGGTGAGGCCCGGCAGCACATACGCCTTCGACAGCCGCTCGACCGTAGCCGGGCTCAGATGGCGAAAGAAGATCGCGTAACGCGTCTCTTCCCGCGCAACCGAGCGCACGCCGGACTTTGCGCGGATGACGCCGATCGCCACGGCCGCAATACCCTTTGTCGTGGAGACAAAGCCGGTGTCCTCCAGCCGATCATCCGCCTTCATGTTGCGGACCCGATCGAAGAGGGTCCAAACATCCGGCGTCACGAAATCGACCAAAGCGGGCTGGATCCGCTCGCCATCGGAATAGGCGGAGATAGGTCGGCCGGTGTGATCGAGGATCAGAGACACGTCGAAGAGCAGGTTGTCGAAGCTCATCTCGCCGAAGTTGCGGTCCAGCCAGGAGGTATCCTTCTGCACATAGGCGTTCTCGGCAGCATCGTCCCAGGCGGCGTAGTCATGGAGGGTCGCAGCCAGCTGTTCGCGAAACGTCTGCAACGCGCCGGACACGGCCTCGCGTGAGCGGTTCTCATCCAGCTGGTTTGCGTAATGACCGACGCGGTCCAGCGCGGTGAAGACCATGGCGGACACGCAGATCATCACGGCGGCAAAGATCAGCAGCATGGATCGGACAGCCGAGCGACCGTCCAAGGTCGCGGCGGACCGCTGCAAATGAGAGGGGACAAACCGCATCCAATAGCCCTGACTACCGGTCCGACCATGATGAAAAAATGTTCAGATCCGATTAACGCCGGCACATTTCAGGACAATTGGCCTTGGCACGAAAGAGGAAAAGCCCTTCCGCGAGAAAGGGCTTTCCTTCAGATCGGTGATTGAGAGCTTACCAGGCGGCGATGACGGCGCCCTTGAACTGCTTGGCGACGAAATCCTTCACCTTCGCACTGTGATAGGATTCGACCAGCGTCTTGACCCAGGCGGCATCCTTGTCTGCCGAACGCACCGCGATCACGTTGATGTACGGGGCCTTCTCGCCTTCGCGGGCGATCGGGTCCTTGGCCGGGTCGAGACCGGCTTCCAGTGCGTAGTTCGTGTTGATGACGGAGGCATCCACATCATCCAGCGCACGCGGCAGCTGGGCGGCATCGAGTTCGGCAAAGGTGAAGTTCTTCGGGTTTTCGACGACATCGGCCGGCGAAACCTTGAGACCTGCACCGTCGCGCAGCTTGATCAGGCCCTTGTCGGCGAGGATCAGCAGGGCCCGGCCACCATTCGTCGGATCGTTCGGGATCGCGATGGAGGCACCGTCCTTCAGCTCATCCAGGCTCTTCACCTTCTTGGAATAGATGCCCATCGGGAAGTTGACCGTCTGTACGACGCTGACGAGGTCGAAACCGCGATCCTTCACCTGGTTGTCCAGATAAGGCTGGTGCTGGAAGGAATTGGCCTGCAGGTCGCCATCGGCAAGCGCCTGGTTCGGCACGACGTAATCGGAAAATTCCAGGACATCGAGATCAAGGCCCTTCTCGGCCGCGACCTTCTTCACCTCTTCCATGATCTGCGCATGTGGACCGGGGGTGACGCCGATCTTGATGGTTTCGGCGAAGGCCGCGCCGGCGGACAGAAGGGCGGCAAACGAGGCCGCGAGGATGAGCGTCTTCATGGGGTCTCTCCTTGGATGGTATGGGTCTGCTTGTTTAAAAGATCAGCGGGACTCAGGTCTTCCGGCTGCGTTTGTCGAAACGGCGGGCGAGCCCATCGCCGGCGCTCTGGACGGCCTGCACCAGCAGGATCAGCACGATGACGACGGCAAGCATCACCTCCGGCATGAAGCGCTGGTAGCCGTAGCGGATACCGAGATCACCGAGCCCGCCGCCACCGACGGCGCCCACCATGGCGGAATAGCCGATCAGGCTGACGAGGGTCAGCGTCAGTGCCAGCGTGATGCCGGGTTTCGCCTCGGCAATCAAAACCTTGGTGACGATCTGCCAGCGGCTGGCGCCCATCGCACGGGCCGCTTCGATCAGGCCACGATCCACCTCGCGGATCGCCGCCTCGATCAGCCGCGCGACGAAGGGAATGGTCGCGATCGTCAGCGGCACGATCGCCGCATTGGTGCCGATCGAGGTGCCGGCGATGAGCCGCGTGAAGGGAATGATCGCCACGACGAGAATGATGAAGGGCGTTGAGCGCGCCGCATTGACGATGAGGCCGACGACCCGATTGACGAGGGGGGCGGCGAACAGTTCGCCCTTGCCGCTGGTGGCGAGGAAGACGCCGATCGGCAAGCCGATCAGCGTACCGATCGCGCCGGCAATCGCCACCATCTGCACAGTCTGGACGAGCGCCTTCCAGAGAAGGGCGAGGAGCATATCAGGCGCCATAACCGAGCACCTCCGTCAAAAGGCCGGTTTCGGCATAAAAGGCATCGGCGCGGGCAACGATCGCCGCGTCGGCGGGATAGGAGATCACCAGCGAGCCGTAGGGTTCGCCGGCAATCTCATCGATCGTCCCGGTGATGATGTTGACCTCGGCGCCAAGCTCGCTCATCAGCCGGGAGATCAGCGGCTGCTCGGCGGTCGCGCCAAAGAAGGTGATCCGCGTGTAGACGCGCGCGGCGGAGGCCGGCTCTTCCATCAGACGCCGGGCAATGGCTTCGGGCAGCTTGGTTCCGGCGAGACCGGAAAGCAGCGCCCGCGTCGTTTCGTGTTTCGGCCGGGTAAAGACGTCGAAGGTGCGGCCTGCTTCCACGATCAGCCCCTTGTCGATCACCGCCACCTCGGAGGCAATCGACTTCACCACCTCCATCTCGTGGGTGATCAGAAGCACGGTCAGGTCAAGCTCTCGGTTGATGCGCTTGATGAGATCGAGGATCGACTGTGTTGTTTCCGGATCGAGTGCAGACGTCGCTTCGTCGGACAGGAGCAGCTTCGGTTCGGTGGCAAGCGCGCGGGCAATGCCGACGCGCTGTTTCTGGCCGCCGGAGAGTTCGGCCGGATACCGTTTGGCCTTGTCCGAAAGGCCGACCAGATCCAGAAGCGGCTCGACCCGTTCCCGGATGGCCTTGGCCGTCAGGCCCGCGATTTCGAGCGGCAGCGCCACATTGTCGAACACTGTGCGGGACGACAACAGATTGAAGTGCTGGAAGATCATGCCGACTTGACGGCGCAGATCGCGGAGGCCCCGCTCCGACAGCGCCGTCACATCGACGCCGTCCACCAGCACGGTGCCGGATGTCGGCAGTTCCAGGCCGTTGACGAGCCGGATGAGCGTTGACTTGCCGGCACCGGAGCGACCGATGATGCCGGTGATGGCACCCTTCGGCACCGTGTAATCGACGCCGGCAAGCGCGGTGAATTCCCCCTGACCACCGCGATCCGGGAAACGCTTGGTGACCCCTTCAAAGGAGACCATGGCCGGGGCGACGGCAGTGGCGGGGGAAAAACCGGACGCACCAGCGCGTGCGGGTGACGTGGTATCGGGAATGGACAGCATGGAAAACTCGTTTTTGGTGGCGCCTTCTGAGGCGCAATCAGGGCGTGGCTCGGTTCAGATCGAGCGACACATTCGACGCATGGTACGCCGTTTCAACATCCCTGACGTTCCCCTTTCGTGGCGGGCAATCGTGCTCGCCGCTGATGACTGTCCGTCTTATCGCACCGCAGCAGACAAATGGATAGAAATGAAATTCTTCATATGGCAAAAATGCGAAAAAATCGTGCGACATGCGGCGCCGCCCGGTGTGTCGGGCAGCGCCGATGCACTTATTTCACCACGGAGACGAAATCTTCGCGGGCACGGCGGACCTTCTTGAGGTTGGCCAGCCAGTCACCCTCGGTCTGGCGGTATCCGAGCGGCAGCAGGGTAACGGAGCGCAGGCCGCGTTCGCGCAGGCCGAGGATTTCATCCACCTTGGCCGGCTCGAAACCCTCCATCGGCGTGGCATCCACACCTTCGAAGGCAGCCTGGGCAATGGCCATGCCGAAGCCGATATAGGCCTGGCGCGCGGCGTGCTGGAAGTTCGTTTCGGCATCGCGGCCGGGATAGGTGTTAAGCAGCATCTGGCGGTAGTTTTCCCAACCCTCGTTGGTGAAACCGCGCTCGGCATTGACGAGATCGAACATCGTGTTGATGCGCTCGACCGTGTAGTTGTCCCAGGCTGCAAACACCAGCAGGTGCGAGCCGTCGGTGATCTGCGCCTGGTTCCAGGCAACCTCGCGGATCTTCGCCAGCACATCCTTGTTCGTCACGACGATCACCTCGAAAGGCTGCAGACCACTGGAGGTCGGTGCCAGGCGGGCGGCTTCGATGATGCGTTCGACCTTGTCTTCGGACACGGTCTTCGACGGGTCCATCTTCTTGGTGGCGTAACGCCAATTCAGTTTTTCGAGAAGCATGAGCTCTTCACTTTCAGACGGTGGATAATGGCCGGCTTCCAGTGGGAGGTCAAAAAGAAAGCGCGGCCGGTGTGACCGCGCGTAGATAGCGATGGTACGAGCCCATACAAGGAGGCACTTTTCAGTAACCACCGATTTCGACCGGCGGCACGCTGGCTCAGGCGGACCGCAGAACGGGCTGCGCGAAGGCCTCGAAAGCAGGCTTGGCAAAGAGATAGCCCTGGAACAGGGTGACGCCGAAATCCTGGAGAACTTTCAGTTCCTCCGCCGTTTCCACACCTTCGCAGACCGGCATGATGTCGAAATCCCGCAGCATGGCGAGCGTGTGTTTCACGACAATCTGTTTGGCGGGCTCGCGGTCGATGTCGCGGATCAGGTCCATGTCGAGTTTGACGATGTCAGGCTGGAAGCGAGCGAGCAGGTTGAGGCCCGCATGACCGGCGCCAAAATCATCGATCGCCGTCCGGAAGCCGATCTGCCGGTAGGTCTTCAGGATGGACAGCAGATGGTCGGTATCCACCCGCTCGCTTTCGGTGAATTCGAAGATGATCCGCTCCGGCGCGAAGTTCAAACGCTCCGCCGTCGCCAGCGTCAGCCGAATACAGGCACGAGGCTCATAAACCGCATTCGGCATGAAATTGATCGAGAGCTTCTCATCCGATGTGGCCGACAGCTGCCGAGCGGCCAGTTCCAGGGCCCGGACACGACACTGCTGATCAAAGGCATAGCGGTTCTCGTCGGTCACGGCAGAGAGGACGTGGTAAGCGCCTTCTCCCGTCACGCCGCGCACCAGAGCCTCATGCGCAAAGGTCTTGCCGCTGTCGAGATCGACAATCGGCTGAAAGGCCATCGAAAACGGCAGCGCGAACGCCTGACCGTCGCGGCAACCCGCGCATCCCACCGCCATTGCAGTCTCTCCATGTTGCAAGTTGCGGAGTGAACTAAGGCGCAACGCCACGGCGCCCATCCCCGCTACCGTACACAAAGGATAGAACGGGAAGATTAACGCAGCTTATGGTTACCCTTTGGAAACTGGCTTGCGAGTTCCCGATACCATTTGCCGCTTTTCTTGAATGTCCGCTCCTGCGTCTCGTAATCGACATGCACGAGGCCGAAGCGCATGCGGTAACCTTCCGCCCATTCGAAATTGTCCATCAGGCTCCAGGCAAAATAGCCTTTCAGCGGAAAACCGTCGCGGATCAGGTCGGCGCAGACCGAAAGATGCTCCGCGTAATAGTCGAGGCGCGGCTGGTCATCCACCTCGCCGTTGACCACCTCCATATTGTAGGCGGCACCGTTTTCGGTGATGTAGAATTCCGGCAGGTCGTAACGCTTGTAGAGGTCTGCGACGAGATCAGCCATGGCGGAGGGGAAGATCTCCCAGCCGATATCGGTCTTTTCCGGATTGACGAAGGGCGCCGCCTTCGTGGCCGGGAACTCGGCTCCTGCGGTGGCATCGTCGGCGACGCGCATCGGCGTGTAATAATTGAGGCCCCACCAGTCGAGCTTCTGGCTGATGATGGCAAGGTCGCCGTCTTCGATCAGCGGCATCCGGTCTCCGAGCGCCGACATCAGGCTTTCCGGATAATGCCCCTTGAAGACCGGATCGAAGAAGGCACCGTTATGGAAATCGACGGCACGCTCGGCTGCCTTCTTGTCCGCTTCGCTGCTCGACCCGGCCACCACCGAATGGGCATTCAGCACCAGCCCGACCGGCACCGTCGGCGTGACATGGCGAACGGCTTCCACCGCCAGACCATGGGCCAGGTTGGTGTGATGGAGCGCATGCAACGCCGCCTGCATGTTGCGCTCGCCGGGCGCATGGATGCCGTAGAGGTGGCTGAGCCAGACCGAGCACCAGGGTTCGTTGAAGGTGGCCACCGCATCCAGCCGGTCGCCGAGACGCGCCATCACCACCTTGGCATAACGCTGGAAGGCATAGGCCGTGGAGCGCGCGGCCCAGCCGCCGTCTCCCATCAAGGCCAGGGGCAGGTCCCAGTGGTAGAGCGTCGCGTAGGTCTTGATGCCGCGCGCCCTGCAGCCATCGAGCAGGCGATCGTAGAAATCGAGCCCGGGCTCATTGATGCGGCCGACGCCGTCCGGAATGATGCGCGGCCAGGCAATGGAGAAACGATAGCCATCGACGCCCATGTCCTTGATCAGGTCCAGATCCGCCTCAAGCCGATTGTAGTGATCACAGGCCACATCGCCCGTATGGCCCTCGAAGACCCGGCCCGGCATATGCGAGAAGGAGTCCCAGATGGAGGCCTTTCGGCCGTCCGCCTTCACCGCACCTTCGATCTGGTAGGCGGCGGTTGCGACCCCAAACAGGAAGTCACCGGGAAAGCGGTCTGCGAGAATTTTAGGATCGGTCATCGTTCTCTTCTGTCATGCATCAGGAGCCAAGCCAGTGCCGTTGGAAAACGCCTTTGACAAAGCGTGGTTTCGCCGTCGGGTCTATCATTCGCATCGACAGATAGAGCTCATCGCCCACCAGTCTGAAGGTCACGTCGAAACGGTGGCCGCGAAGATTGCCCCGGAGGGTAGAGCTCCAGGCCCCCTGGCCCTGCAGCTCCGTCATTCGTCCGTTTCTTACCATTCCGACACGGGCCGTCCAACCATTATTGGCGGTCACGATCATCTGGCCCGATGCGCTATCGAAGCGGATTTCACATCGGTCGCAGCGGCCCGCATTGGAAGCCACCTGCTTCCAGGGGCCGAGATAATCGGCCCCCACATCCTGCGCATGGCCCGCGTTCACCAGAGCGATGCCAAACAGCAGGCAGGAGAACAGCAGCTTGACGTAAAACGGCATTCAGAACCTCCGTGAGACTGCCATCCTTTCGCACAGCACCTTGGAAAGGATGTTACGCCATTTGCTCAAACTGCCTCTATTCCGCACTGTTGGGCGTCAGACCTTCACCCAGGCGCCGTTCTGCTTGCCGCTTTCGATGCAGGCGGTCACGAAGGTGACCCCCTTCACCCCGTCATCCACTGTCGGATAGACGACGGAGGGATCGACGGGCGTACCGGCCCGCGCCGCGTTGATCGCGGCTGCCGCCTCCGAATAGATCGTCGCAAAAGCCTCCAGATAGCCCTCCGGGTGGCCACTCGGGATGCGGGTCACGCGCGCCGCGGCAGCCCCTGCACCGGCGCCGCCGCGGGTGATCAGCTGCTTCGGTTCGCCAAGCCGCGTGAACCACAGGTAGTTGGGGTCGGCCTGCGTCCACTCAAGGCCCGCCTTTGTACCATAGACGCGGACCTTCAGGCCGTTCTCGTGGCCGACGGCGACCTGGCTGCACCAGAGCAGGCCCTTGGCCGGACGACCGCCATCCTGCGCCTTGAAGCGCATCATCACATGCGCATTGTCATCGAGGCGCCGACCCGGCACGAAGCTATCGACATCGGCCGCGAGTTCGTCGAGTTCGAGACCCGAGATGAAGCAACCGAGATTATAGGCATGCGTGCCGATGTCGCCCGTCGAACCGCCGGCGCCGGATTGGGCCGGGTCGGTGCGCCAGACCGCCTGCTTGGCGCCCGTCTGCTCCACCGGTTCGCTCAGCCAGTCCTGCGGATATTCCATCTGCACCAGCCGGATCTCGCCCAGCTCGCCCGTCTGCACCAGTTCGCGCGCATGGCGCACCATGGGGTAGCCGGTGTAATTGTGGGTGAGGATGAACAGCGCCTTCGCCTTGTCCGCCACCGCCTTCAGCTTTTTGGCGTCTTCGAGGTTGGAGGTCAGCGGCTTGTCGCAGATCACATGGATGCCGCGCTCGAGAAATGCCTTGGCCGCGGCAAAATGCACGTGGTTGGGCGTCACGATCGAGACGGCCTCGATGCCATCCTGCCTCAGCGCCTCCTTCTCGGCCATTTCCTCGAAGGAACCGTAGCAGCGCGCCGGATCGAGGCCGAGATCGCGGCCGGATGCCATGGATTTTTCCGGCGTGGACGACAGGGCACCCGCCACGAGGTCATAATGATCGTCGAGCCTTGCGGCCATGCGGTGCACGGCGCCGATGAAAGCCCCCTGCCCACCGCCGACCATGCCCAGCCGGATTCGCGCGGATTTCTGTTCGGATTTGCTCGCTTCAATGGTCATGAAAAAATCTCCTCCTCGACAAGGTTTGGTGAATGCCGTTGCCCCTCATCCGGCTACCGCCACCTTCTCCCCGTTGAAACGGGGAGAAGGGATATGCCGCACCGTCTCCACCTCCAGCAGCGTTGCCGAAGTGCTCGTCCCCTCTCCCCGCAGGCGGGGAGAGGGTTAGGGTGAGGGGCTGCGGTTGCGTTACAATCCGAGCATGCGCCGGTTGGCCGCCTCGTCCGTGCCGCCGGAGGCGAAGTCGTCGAACGCCTTCTCGGTCACCCGGATGATATGGGCTTTGACGAATTCGGCGCCTTCGGCGGCACCATCCTCGGAATTCTTCAGCGCGCATTCCCATTCGACCACGGCCCAGCCATCGAAATCATTGGCCGTCAGCTTGGAGAAGACCGCGCCGAAATCCACCTGGCCATCGCCGAGCGACCGGAAGCGGCCGGCGCGGCCCACCCAGCCCTGGTATCCGCCGTAAACGCCCTGGCGGCCGGTCGGGTTGAACTCGGCATCCTTGACGTGGAACATCTTGATCCGGTCCTTATAGATGTCGATGTTGTCGAGATAATCCAGGCACTGCAGCACGTAATGCGACGGATCGTAGAGCATGTTGGCGCGGCGGTGGTTCTTCACCCGCTCCAGGAACATCTCGAAGGTCACGCCGTCATGCAGGTCCTCGCCCGGATGGATCTCGTAGCAGACATCGACGCCCTGCTCGTCGGCATAGTCGAGGATCGGCGTCCAGCGGCGGGCAAGTTCGTCGAAGGCCGTCTCGACAAGACCGGCGGGGCGCTGCGGCCAGGGATAGATGAAGGGCCAGGCAAGCGCACCGGAGAAGGTGGCATGCGCCTTGATGCCAAGATGCCGCGATGCTTTCAGCGCCATCTTCACCTGCTCCACCGCCCATTCCTGGCGGGCCTTCGGGTTGCCGCGCACTTCCGGCGCTGCAAAACCGTCGAAAGCCTCGTCATAGGCCGGATGAACCGCCACCAGCTGACCCTGCAGGTGGGTCGAAAGTTCGGTGATCTCGATGCCGTTCTCGCGCGCCACGCCGGCGAACTCGTCGCAATAATCCTTGGATTCGGCGGCTTTCTTGAGGTCGATCAACTGACCGGCCCAGGTCGGAACCTGCACGCCCACATAGCCCTTGTCTGCCGCCCATTTCGTGATTCCGTCCCAGGAATTGAATGGCGCGGCATCACCGGCGAACTGGCCGAGAAAGATGGCGGGACCCTTGATCGTTTTCATGAATCTCTCCTCCCTGAGAATTTCTGCAACGTTGCAGGTAGGGCTAACGGACTTTGCGAAAGGATACAACCGCAGAGCCTGCGACAGGTTCGCTCACAGACCAAAAAAGCGGTCGCATCGGGGAAAAACCCCCGCCCGGCACAAGGGTCGGGCGGAGCATTTGAAACATCCTATCGATGCTCCGAGAGAACCGAAACCCGGCCTCAGAAGGGCGAGTTCGGGAAGTAGTAGTTCTTGGCATTGTCCTTGGTGATCAGCGTCGCATCCAGCGTATAGGTGCCGTGGACCGGAACCTGGTCGTAGATCGCGGCAGCCGTCAGTTCCATGGCGGTCCCCACCATCGACGGCGGATAGAGAACGTTGACCGGCACCATCTTGTCGCCGTCCATGACCTTCTTGATCATGTCCTTCGAGCCGGCACCGCCGATGATGTACTTGATGTCGGTGCGCTTGGCCTGTTCGATCGCCTGCAGCACGCCGACCGCCATGTCATCGTCCTGGCACCAGACCACATCGATCTTCGGATATTTCGTCAGGTAGTCCTGCATCACGCGGAAGGCATCGTCGCGGTTCCAGTTGCCGAACTGGCGGTCGAGCACCTTGATGTTGGAGCCGGCGATACCCTTGTCGAAGCCGTCCTGGCGCTGCTGGTCGATCGGGATCGGCAGGCCGCGGATGACCACCACCTGCGCATCCGGCGTGTTCTTCTTGATGTATTCGCCGGCCACTTCGCCAAGCGCCGGGTTGTTGCCGGCCACATAGAGATCGCGCACGGAATTGTCATTGACGGATGGCGCACGGTCGACGATCGAAACGAAGGTGCCCTTGCCCTTCACTTCCTTCATGGCATTGACGAGCGGATCGGGATCGGTCGGCAGGATGACGAGCGCATCGATGCCCTGCACTTCCAGGTCCTGAATCGCGTTTGCCTGGCTGGCCGGATCCGGCGAGGTCTTGACGACCACCTTGAGGCCCGGATGTTCTTTCATCAAAAGGTCCGCCACGCGATTGGCGTGGTAGACGACGCCGGCGGTCCAGCCATGGTCGGCGGCCGGAATGGAAACGCCGATCGTCTTCGTGTCCTGCGCATGAGCGGCACCGAAGACGGCCGACATCGCAAGCGCAAGGCTCAGGATCTTCTTCATGTTCTTCCTCCCAAAAGAATGGTGGGTCTCTGTTGGCCTGCGGGGCGACCCGGCCCCCGCAGGTTACGACTTGCGCGTCAGCGAGCGCTGCACGAGCATGGCGATGATGATGATCGAGCCCTGAATGGCGCCGATCAGATATTCACTGATGAAGTTGGAGAGCAGCATGATGTTGCCAACAAGCTCCAGGATGAAGGCGCCGCAGATCGTGCCCCACACGCGGCCCGCCCCGCCTTTGAGCGCCGTGCCGCCGACGACGACCGCGGTGATCGCCTGCAATTCCCAGAGGATGCCGGTGGTGGCGGAAGTGGAGCCAAGGCGCGGCACGTAGAGAAGCACGGCAATTGCCACGCAAAGCCCCTGGATGATGAAGGCGATGGTGCGCACGCGGTTGACCGCAATGCCGGAATAGCGCGCCACTTCGCGGCTGGAACCGACGGCGGTCACATGCCGACCATACCGGGTGCGATAGAGAACGAAGGCGGCAATCGCCGTGACCAGCAGGATGACGAGGATCGGCACCGGAATGCCGGCGATCGAGCCGAAATAGACCGGGCGGTAGAGCGCCTGCTGCTCGGCAGAACGCAGCGTGATGGCGCCGCCCTGTGACAGCCAGGTGGTGAGCCCGCGATAGATGCCCATGGTGCCGAGCGTCGCGATGAAGGGTTCTATGCGGCCAACGGTGGTGATGAGACCGTTGGCGAGGCCGCAGAGCGATCCGATGACGACGGCGAGCGCGACGGCCGCCGCCAGCATCAGCGCCGGATCGGCAATCGCGCCGGAATTCATGAACAGGATCATCAGGCTGGCGACGAAGGCCACCATCGAGCCGACCGACAGATCGAGATCGCCGGAGGAAATGACGAAGGTCGCTCCGACCGCGATGATGGCAATGAATGCCGAGCGCGTCGCGACATTGGCGAGGTTGGTGAGCCCGATGAAGTTCGGATTGACCAGCGCACCGATGATCAAGAGCAGGATCAACGCGGCAAAGGGTGCCACCGCCCGCAAGTCGATATCCTTCAGGAATGAGCGAGGCTTTCTCGCTGCCTGTCCCCCGCCGTCCACACCCATATCCAACACTTCCTCCCGTTCGACCCCAAGGCTCTGGCGGCCCGTTTCAACTTGTTCTCACCCTGTGGAGCCGTTCCCTCACCCCGCCTCCGCTGCGCTCGGCGGACCTCTCCCCAAGGGGAGAGGAGAATCGCCAGCGGTGCGGCTCTCCCCTTCTCCCCTTGGGGAGAAGGTGGCCCAAAGGGCCGGATGAGGGGTTCACACCCCAACAATAAACCCAGTTGCCTACCCGGCCATCTGCCGTTTCAGGCCAGCGGCGTAGCGCATGATCGTCTGCTCGTTGATGTCGTCGCCTTCCAACTGCCCCACCAGATGCCCTTCGCGCATCACCATCACGCGGGTGCACAGCCCGATCACCTCCGGCATCTCCGAAGAGACGACGATGACGGAGCAGCCGTCGCGCGCGAGTGCCGCGATGAAATGGTAGATCTGCTGTTTGGTGCCGACATCGATGCCGCGGGTCGGCTCGTCGATGATGACGATTTCGGGCGCGGTCTCCATGATCTTCGCCAGCATCAGCTTCTGCTGGTTGCCGCCCGACATGCGCCCGACGCGGACCCGGTCGTCCCGCACGCGGATGTCGAAACGGCGCTTGGCGCGCGCCATGGCTTCCGCCTCGCTCACCGGATCGAGATAACCGTAACGGACATGACGGAACAGCGATTGCAGGGTGAGGTTCGCCGTCATGCCCTCGTCTAGCAGCAGGCCGCGGCCCTTGCGGTCCTTGGTCATGTAAGCAAGCCCGCGGCGCGTCGCCTCCATCAGGTCATGCGCGGCCAGCGGTTCGCCCTTCACCCGCACCTCGCCCGAGATACGCGACCGAAGCCCGATGATCGCCTCCATGATCTCGGTCCGACCGGAGCCGATCAGGCCGGAGAAGCCCAGCACTTCGCCCTTGCGCAGGTCAAAGCTCACATCCTTGACGTAGCCCGTCGAAAGGCCGCGCACGGAGAGAACGACCTCTTCATCGACATCCGGCTCGTGTTTGGCGGGGTAGAGACTGGAAAGCTCGCGACCCACCATCAACTGGGCGATGGAATCGCTGTCGAGAAGCGAAGTCGGCGCGGTCTTGATCCACTGCCCGTCGCGCAGCACGGTCACCCGGTCGCTGAGTTCCATCACCTCGTTCAGCTTGTGCGTGACGAAGACAAAGCTCGTACCCGTCTGACGCAGCTTGCGCACCTGATCGAAGAGAATGTCGGTCTCTTCCCGCGACAGCACCGCCGTCGGTTCGTCCATGAAGATCACCCGGGCATCGCGGCTGATTGCCTTGGCGATTTCCACCATCTGCTTGTCGGCGACGGCGAGCGAACTGATCAGCGCGTCCTCGTCCACCGCAGAGCCCAGCATGTCGAGGATGCGGCGGGTCTCGGAGCGCATGGACCGCCGGTCGAGAATGCCGAACCGGGTAAGCTCACGGCCAAGAAACAGGCTCTCGGCCACCGTCAGATGTTCGGCAAGATTGAATTCCTGGTGGATGAGGATGATGCCGAGCGCTTCCGCATCACCATTCGCCGGCAGGCTGACCGGCTGGCCGTCCAGAAGCAGGCGTCCCGAGCTCGGGCTTTCGAAGCCCGACAGGATCTTCACCAGCGTCGATTTTCCCGCGCCGTTTTCGCCGACCAGCGCATGCACCTCGCCCGGCAGGACGTCGAAATCGACGCTGAACAGAACCTGCACTTCGCCAAAGCTTTTCGAGACACGCTCAGCCGCCAATACGGGCGCCAGCACGGGCTCGTGCGCCTCTTCCCCATCCCCGGTCATGTGATCCTCCCGCGGCTCCTCAACCGCATATGAGGATTGTGTAAACCTTTACATGGCGTATGTAAAGGTTTACATCACTGCATCATTGGGGATTATGGCGGTACACAACCATTTGACTGTTGCAGCCGGTCCCGGATCATTCCAAGCCATTCGAAGCCTGTTCCAGAACACCCCGGCCACAAACTCGGATTGCGCCATTGTCGAATGCAGCGCCTGCCACGATCGAAGATGTTGCCCGCCTGGCGGAAGTCTCGATCGCGACAGTGAGCCGTGCGATCCACACGCCGGAGAAGGTGGCGAAATCGACACGCCAGCGGGTAAATCAGGCGATCGCCATCACCGGCTACACGACGAACGCCATGGCGCGGTCGCTGCGCATGGGCCGCTCCAACATGATCCTGGTGCTGGCACCCGACATCGGCGACCCGAACTTCTCCTCCATCCTGATCGGCATCGAGAACGAGGCCCGCGCCCACGGATACGGCGTCCTCATCGGCCACACCCAGAACGATCCGGAACGCGGCCTCGAATATCTCAAGTTCTTGAACTCCAACCAGGCGGCAGGCCTCGTTCTGTTTACCGGCCACGAACCTTTCGGCCACCAGGAACTGGCGCAACGCCTGCCGCCGACGGTTGCCGTTTTCGAGCCGGTGTTCGGCACCAAGGTCTCCTATGTCGGGGTCGATGACACCGCAGGCGCCCGCAAGGCCGCGGAATATCTGCTCGCCTCCGGGCACCGCGACATCGCCTTCATCGGCGATTCGAAGACGAAGCTCGGCCACGTCCGGCGGCGCAAGGGCTATGACATCGCGCTCGATGCCGCCCGCATCCCGACGAACCGCCGCATGGTCATCGACGGCGAGGGATCGGTCGAAGCGGGCCGTCTCGCCGTCGAGCAATTGTTCATGCGCGACACGCTGCCGAGCGCCTTCATGTGCGTCAATGATGCAACCGCCGTCGGCGTCATCAACGGGCTTGCGGCGCGCGGTTATGACCTGCCGCGCGATTTCTCCGTCATCGGCTTCGATGACGTGCCGCAGGCGACCTATCTCAACCCGCCGCTCACCACAGTGCGCCAGCCCCGCTCGGCGATTGGCCGCCAGGCCATGGCGCTGCTGCTGAAGCAACTGGCAGAGCCCGGCGGCGGCACGGAAGAAATCCTCCTCCTGCCGGACCTGATCGTCCGCGGCTCCGTCACCTCGGCCATGCGGTCGAGATGAGGTTTCCCCCATCCCGACCGACCATTGATCAGACGTAGCGGTTGACCACGTTTTCCAGAAGCTCCTGCTTGCCGGATTTCGGCTGCGGGTTGACGTTCTGGCTTTCCACGCGGGCCGCAATCGCATCGAGACCTTCCTCGCCACGCAGCATCGTCTGGTTTTCGGGCTTGTCCCAGCCGGCATACCGGCTGTTGAGGGGACCCGACAGCGCCTTCTCTTCCAGCATGGCCGCCGCCGCCTTCAGGCCACGGGCGCAGCAATCGATACCGCCGATATGGCCGATCAGCAGATCTTCCGGATCGAGCGACTGGCGGCGCAGCTTGGCATCAAAGTTCGTGCCGCCGGTGGTGAAGCCGCCGCCGGAAAGCACCTGGTAATAGGCGAGCGCCATTTCCGGCACGTTGTTCGGGAACTGGTCGGTATCCCAACCGGACTGGTAGTCATTGCGGTTCATGTCGATCGAACCAAAGATGCCGAGCGCATTGGCAAGCGCCAGTTCGTGCTCGAAGGAATGGCCGGCGAGGATCGCGTGGCCCTGCTCGATATTGACCTTCACTTCCTTCTCGAGACCGTAGTTCTTGAGGAAGCCGTAGACGGTCGCAACGTCGTAATCATACTGGTGCTTGGAGGGCTCCTGCGGCTTCGGTTCGATCAGGATCGTGCCCTTGAAACCGATCTTGTGCTTGTATTCGACGACGAGGTTCAGGAAGCGGCCCATCTGGTCCAGTTCCTTCTTGAGGTCGGTGTTGAGCAGGGTCTCGTAGCCTTCGCGTCCGCCCCAGAGCACGTAGTTTTCACCGCCGAGCTTATGGGTCGCGTCAATGCAGGTCTTTACGGTTGCCGCGGCAAAGGCAAAGACATCCGGATCCGGATTGGTCGCCGCACCCGACATGTAACGGCGGTGCGAGAAGAGGTTCGCCGTGCCCCACAGCAGCTTGACGCCGGTGGCGGCCTGCTTTTCTGCAAAGTAATCGACGATCTCGTTGAGGTTCTTTGTGTTTTCCGCGAAATTCGCGCCTTCCGGACGCACGTCGGCATCATGGAAGCAGTAATAGGGCGTGCCGAGCAGCTGGAAGAATTCGAACGCCACGTCCGCCTTCAGCTTGGCAGCGTCCATCGTGTCCTTGAACCACGGGCGCTCGAACGTGTTGCCGCCGAACGGGTCGGTGCCCGGCCAGGTGAAGGTGTGCCAGTAGGCAATCGCAAAGCGCAGATGGTCTTCCATGCGCTTGCCCATGACCATTTCGTCCGGATTGTAGTGGCGGAAGGCCAGCGGATTGCGGCTGCCTTCGCCTTCATATTTGATCTTCTGGATATCGCCGAAAAAGCCTGTCGACATGGGTGTTTCTCCTTGGGTTGCTGTTTCGTGTTTCTCAAAAACGTCCTGGAAATGGGAAAGCCCCTCACCCTGCCCTCTCCCCCAGGGGAGAGGGGGAGACCGGCGCGGGCCGCTTGTCCCTTCTCCCCTCGGGGAGAAGGTGCCGGCAGGCGGATGAGGGGACCGCGTCTCTCTCAAATCCCCCGGATCGCCGGATAAAGGGCCCGGTAGCGGTGGTAGGCGGTCTCATAGGCAGCCGTCAGATCCGCAACCGGCTCCACCGTCTCCGCCGTCTGCGGCGCCGTGAAGACCGACAGCGGATCGGCACCGGTTGCCGCCACGAGGCCGAGGCGGGCGGCGCCGAAGGCGGCACCGAAATCGCCGTCCGCCGGGAGATCGACCGGCATGTCGAGCGCGGTGGCAATCGAGGTCAGCCAGTAGCGCGAGCGCGAACCGCCGCCGATCGCCGTCACCCGGCTGATGCTGGTGCCGGCGGATTTCAGCGCTTCCAGGCTGTCGCGGATGGCAAAGGTCACGCCCTCCATCACCGCCTGCGTCAGTTCTGCGCGACCGCTCTCATGGCCAAGCCCGATGAAGGCACCGCGGATTTTTGCGTCATTGTGCGGCGTGCGCTCGCCGGAAAGATAGGGCAGGAAGGTCACGCCCGTCGGCGCGTGGAGTATAGCGCCCACTTCGGCGGAGAGTTCGCCCGCCGTGCGGCCGGTGACCTTGGCATGCCAGTTCAGCGCATCGGTGGCGGACAGGATCACGCCCATCTGGTGCCAGGTGTTCGGCAGCGCGTGGCAGAAGGCGTGCACCGCGCTTTCCGGCTTCGGCAGGTAGGAGCCGTTCGCCGCAAACAGAACGCCGGAGGTGCCGAGCGAGACGAAGGCCTGGCCTTCCGCCACCGTGCCCATGCCACAGGCAGACGCCGCATTGTCACCGGCGCCGCCGGCAATCACCACGCCGGAGCCCATGCCCCATGCGGCGGCAAGTTCGGCGCGCAGCGTGCCGCCCTGCTCCGTGCCCTCCACCAGCCGCGGCATCTGATCTTCCGAGAGATCGGTTGCCGCGAGAAGCTCGGTGGACCAGGCGCGCTTGCCGGTATCCAGCCAGCTCGTGCCGGCGGAATCGGACATTTCCGAAATATGCTCGCCGGATAGCCAGAGGCGGAGATAATCCTTCGGCAGCAGCACCTTGGCCACCTTGGCAAACACATCCGGCTCGTTGTTCTTCACCCAGGCGAGTTTGGGCGCCGTGAAGCCCGGAAAAACGATGTTGCCGGTCAGTGCGCGAAAGCGGGGATCGGCATCGAGCGCCGCGGCCTCGGCAAAGGAGCGGGTGTCGTTCCACAGAATGCAGGGGCGGAGAACCCGGTCGCTCGCATCAACCAGCGTCGCGCCATGCATATGGCCGGAAAGGCCGATGCCGCGAACCGCTGCGAGTTCCGCCGGATGCGCCCCCTTCAGCGCGCCAACCGCCTCCTCAGTGGCGCGGATCCAGTGCGCCGGGTCCTGTTCCGACCAGCCGGGATGCGGGCGCGACACGTCGAGACCGCCGGTGGCGGACCCGATGACGCGCTGGTCGCCATCGATCAGCATCGCTTTGACGCCGGACGTGCCGAGATCGAGACCGAGATACATGGTGTCCTCCTTTGCCGCCCCGTTTCTCAGGGCAGATTGTCTTTCAAGAATATGTCGATGCGGATGCGCTCCTGCGCGGCGATCACCGCATCGCCATCCGCTTTGGCTTTGAGCACGCGCAAGGCACTGCGCACCTCGTGGCCGGCATCCTGGTTCAGCACCGCATCGATCAGATCCTGCGACAGCGCCGCGCGCGTGGCAGGCGTCAACTCGTGCAGGATCACCACCGGGCGGGCGTCGCGGGACAGCAGGGAGAGCGCGCGGATAAGACCGCGATTGCCGGCGCCCGCGCTGTAGATTCCGGCAATACCGCGATGCTCGGCAATCGCCTGCGTCACCAGCCGTTCGGTCTCGGCAGGGTCATCGCGTCCTTCGATGACGGGCAGGATGGCACGGCTGCCGAAACGCTCACCCATCACCGCCGTAAAGGCTTCGAGGCGCTCGCGGTGGTCGCGCACCATCAAGGAGCCTGCGATCGGGAGCACCAGACCGGGGCGTTGCCCCAGAAACCGGCCCATCAGGGTGCCGGCGGTCCGGCCTGCTGCGGAATTGTCGATCCCGGCGAAATGCGTGCGCTGCGAGCCACTGAGATCGGAGACCAGCGTCACGACCGCGATGCCCGCCTCCACCAACCGATCGGCCGCCGCCTGAACCTCCGGCGCATCGACAGCCACGAAGGCGACGCCATCCAGCCCTTCTTCGAGAACCTTGTCCAGCGCCGCCACCAGCGCTGCAGGGTCGAAGGCCGGCACATCCCGAAGGGTCACCGACATGCGCTCGCGCTGGCCGCGCTCGGCCGCCGCCTCGACCTCGGAGCGCAGGGCCTGCATGAAGGAGTTGTTGTTGGCCGGCAGGATGAAGGCAAACGTATAGACCCGCCCCTTGGCGAGGTTTGCTGCCGCCACATCCCGCACGAAACCCAGCGCCTCGACGGCCGCCTCCACCTTCGCCTTCATCGCCGGGCGCACGCCCGCGCGGCCGTTCAACACGCGGTCGACGGTGGCAAGGCTGACACCCGCATGGGCGGCGATATCGTGAACGGTTGGCTTCATGTCTCCTCCGCCGACAGTCTTAGCGCAGATCTTGAGGTACGTAAATCAGAAAGGTGCGCCATCGGAAAAGAGAACAGGAAAAAGGGGCCGCCGCGGCTGCGACGACCCCCTTACTGCCCTTCTCGGCGGTGGATTTCGGGAGAAACGAGAAGGACTAGTGACCGGCTCCGGCGGGCGGGGCCGCCTTCGGTTTCGAAATGAGACTGACCAGCAGGATCAGCGAACCGAACAGCACCGTCAGCGCCATGAAGACATCGATGAAGGACAGGATGGTGGCCTGCTGGCTCACCATGCCCGAGAGCTTGCTCAGAGCGGCGCTGGTTCCGTCGATGCCATAGGCGCTGTAGTTCGCGCCGACATTGTTCAGCCAGTCGAGGGCCGCAGGATTGCCGAAGTTCACATGCTCCGACAGCCGGGCATAATGTTCGTCCGCCCGCTGCGTCAGCATGGTGTTGATGATCGCAAGGCCCACCGCGCCGCCCAGGTTACGGGTCAGGTTATAGAGCCCGGACGCGTTCTGAATACGCTGCGGCGGCAGCGTGCCGAGCGCCACATTGTTGATCGGCACCATGCACAGCATCAGCGAGCAGCCGCGCAGGATTTGCGGCACGAGCAATTCGTAGAAATCCCAGTCCGCCGTCAGGCCCGTCACCATGTAGGTTCCGAGCGCGAAACCGAAGAAACCGATGCCCATCATCACCCGCGGATCGAGCCTGCTCGACAGCATGCCGGCAACCGGCGCCGTGAAGAACATGGCAAGACCGGAGACGAACATGGTCTCGCCGATCATCAGCGCATCATAACCACGAATGCGGGCCAGATAGAGCGGGTAGATATAGGTGAGGCCGTAGAGGCCGACCCCCATGATGAAGGAAAACAGCGAGCCGAAGGCGAAGTTGCGGTTGGTGAAGGCCTTGAGGTCCACGACCGGGAAATCCACCTTGAAGGCGCGCCAGAAAAACACCACGGCGCCCACGACCATCGCCACCGTGCCCAGCACGATATGCTCGTCGCTGAACCAGTCCTTGTTGTTGCCTTCCTCTAGCACGTATTCGAGCGAACCGAGGAACACCGCCATGGAGGCAAGCCCCCACCAGTCGAAGCGCTTCATCAACTCGTGCTGCGGCTTGTCGAAATTAATGAACGTCCAGGCGAGCACGGTGACGAAGATGCCCGGCACGATGTTGACGAGGAACAGCCAATGCCAGGAAAAGGCATTGCTGAGATAACCGCCCACCGTCGGACCGATGGTCGGTGCGAGCGTGGCGATGAGGCCGATGATCGGCGAGACGACCGAACGCTTGGAGGGCGGAAAGATGGTGAAGGCTGCCGCGAAGACCGACGGGATCATCCCACCGCCGATAAAGCCCTGGATGGCGCGGTAGACGATCATCTGTTCGATATTGGTCGCCGTCGCGCAAAGCGCGGACGCGATCGTGAACCCGCCGGCGCACAGCGTGAAGAGCACGCGGGTCGACAGGATGCGGGCGAGCGTTCCCGACAGCGGGATCATGATGACCTCCGCGATCAGGTAGGAGGTCTGAACCCAGGCGATCTCATCCGAACCGGCCGAGAGACCGGCCTGGATTTCCGACAGCGAGGCAGACACGATCTGGATGTCGAGGATCGACATAAACATGCCGACGACCATCGCGAAGAACGCGATGAGCTTGCGTCTGTCCATCGGAGGATCGGCAGGAATGGCGCCGGCCGTGGCAGTGGCAGCCATGATATGCTCCTTCGCGAGACCCTGCCGCCTTAACGGGCGGCAGCGGTGTCACGTCCATTGGGGGCCGTGCGTGTATCGACGTCCGCCACGACGCTGAGGCCGGCGCGCAGATGACCGCGCTCCAGTTCCTCCTTCGGGATCGCAATGCGAACGGGAACGCGCTGCACGACCTTCGTGAAGTTGCCGGTGGCGTTTTCGGGCGGCAGCAGGGAGAAGACGGAGCCGGAAGCGGGCGCGATCGACTGGACGGTGCCTTCCACCGACTGGTCGTCGAAGGCATCCACATGGATGCGCACCTTCGAGCCGGGCACGATGTGACCGATCTGCGTTTCCTTGAAGTTCGCCTCGACATAAAGCTCGCTCATCGGAACGAGCGAGGCGAGACGCTTGCCGCTCGAGACCAGATCCCCCGTCTGTACGGAGAGGTTACCGATGGTCCCGTCATAAGGGGCCTTCAGGACCGTGAAGCTCAGGTCACGCTCGGCCTGATCGACAGCCAGCTCCTGCAGCCGAACGGTACTGACCGCTTCCGCACGCTGCGCCTTCAGGAGATCGATATTGGCCTGCGCGGACGTGACGGAGGCTTCGCCGGCCGCCACATTCGCCTTCGCCTGTTCGAGCGCCACCTGGGCATTGTCCAGCTCGGCCGTCGTGCCGACGGATTTGGCCGCCAGTTCGGCAGCGCGCTTCTGGGTGATTTCGGCACCACGCGAAGCAGCCTGCAGGGCGCCAAGCTGCGCCTGCGCCTGCTTCAGGCTCGCTTCGCCACCGCTGATCTGCGCATCAATGCGGGATACCGCCAGCTTGGCGCTCTCCACATTGGCCTTTGCCCGATCGAGCGCCAGCACATAGTCGCCGTTGTCCAGCGTCACCAGCGGATCGCCCGCCTTGACCGTCTGGTTCTCGACAACATTCACCTTATCGACGTAACCGGACACCTTCGGGGAGATGACGGCAATATCGCCCTCGACGTAAGCGTCGTCGGTTGAGATCAGGAAGCGCCCATCGGTCCACCAGTGATAGCCATACCAGCCGCCACCCGCGAGAAGAGCGAGGATGAGAACCGGCAGAACCGGACTGCGCTTTTTCTTTTTCGGCGGCTCGGACGACTTCACATCCGCAGCACCTTGGGGCGCTGCCGCCGGTTTTTCCGAGACAGGCGCATCCGTGCGAGCGCGTGAAGGCTCTTCCGCGGCGCTGTCGGCAGCAACAACGCGCAGCGAGCCTTGATTGGGTGAAGTCGTCATCTTGATCACCGATGAATTGGGGGCAGATCATCGAACCGAACGGTTCAGTTCGGCTTGACATAGTCCGATCGATCCCACATATCAAGAGCCATCGAACCGCACGGTTCGAAAAGTTTGGAAAACAGGTTCACAGATGCTTGAGAACACGCCCTCCCCTTGCGAGACTGCCTGCACAGCGGGCCGCTTCGCCGCGGGCGAGGATCCGGCAAAGCGCGAGCAGATCCTGGATGGCGCCAAGCGCGTCTTCATGCGGCTGGGCTTCGACGCGGCCAGCATGAACGATATCACCCGCGAGGCCGGCGTTTCCAAGGGAACCATCTACGTCTATTTCCAGAACAAGGATGATCTGTTCGCCGCGATCATGGAGCGGGAGCGGATGAACCTCGCGACGTCCATGCGCGATCTGCTTGACGGCAGCGAAGAGGTGGAAGACGGACTTTTCCGGTTTGGCGTCGCCTTTGCGCAGCGTGTGACCAGTGTCGAAACCATTTCGGCCATGCGCACCATGATCAGCGTGGCGTCACGCATGCCGCTGTTGTCGCAGCACTTTTTCCAGGGCGATTCGATGAATATCAGCTTCTTCCTGGAGCGTTTTCTCATTCGCCAGATCGCGCGGGGCGCTGTTGAGGCGAGTGACGTGAATCTGGCCGCCCGCCATTTCATTGACCTGTGTACGGGCACTTTCATCAAGATGCGACTGTTCGGCCATATGGCAGAGCCGCCCCGGATCGAGGAAATCGAGAGGCATGTCGCCAGTGCTGTGAAGTTGTTCATGGCCGGATACGGCGTGAACACCTGTCTCTGACGGCGGTGACGCCGATCCTTCAAACCCGCTTGCCGCTTGAATCCTGCACCCGATGACCTAGTTTGGCACTGCCGGAATCCGTCCGGTTTGAGGGGCCTTTTTCATGCAGGGCATTGCACAGCTCGTTCAGGATCCAGCGGCCTGGGTGGCACTCATCACGCTTGTCGTGATGGAGATCGTCCTTGGTATTGACAACCTGATCTTCATCTCCATCCTCACCAACAAGTTGCCACCGGAGAACCGGGAAAAGGCCCGCAAGATCGGCATCGGCCTTGCACTTCTCATGCGGCTCGGCTTGCTCGGCACGGTTGCCTGGATCGTGCAGCTGACGGAACCCGTCTTCGAAGCCTTCGGGCACGGCTTCTCCTGGAAGGACATGATCCTGATTGCCGGCGGCCTGTTCCTGGTCTGGAAGGCAACCAAGGAGATCCACCACAGCGTCGATCCGGAAGACCACAAGGACAACATGGTCGGCAGCCCTGTCACGGCCTCCTTTTCGGCCGCCATCGGCCAGATCCTGCTGCTCGATCTCGTCTTTTCGATCGACAGCATCATCACGGCCGTGGGCATGACGCCGCACCTGCCAATCATGGTCATCGCCGTCATTGCCGCCGTCACCGTAATGTTGGTTGCCGCAACCCCGCTTGCGAATTTCATCGAGAAGAACCCGACCATCGTCATGCTGGCGCTGGCCTTCCTGCTGATGATCGGCACCACGCTGATTGCGGAAGGCATGGGCTTCCACGTACCGAAGGGATATGTCTACGCCGCCATGGCGTTTTCGGCGCTTGTCGAGGTGCTGAACATGTTCGCCCGCAACGCCCGCCGTCGGAAGCGTGGCGAGGGCCCAGGCGGTCAAACCGTGCATTAAGGCGGGTCAACGCCGCCGTACGCTTGGAACGACGCTTGGAACTTTGTCTGCCGCGTTGTATTTATGCGTGGCGTAATATCCTTTCCGGCGGCACCTCCTGCCGCCCTGCCCTTGCGGAGCGGCATGACCACCCAACAGATCCTCGCTTTTTCGGTCATCGCCGGCATGATGGCGGTCTTCATCTGGGACCGCTTCCGGTATGACGTCGTCGCCTGCTGCGCGCTGGTCATCGCCGTCGCTGTGGGCGTGGTCCCCTTCGATCATGCCTTTTCCGGCTTTTCGGATGATATCGTCATCATCGTCGGCAGCGCTCTTGTCGTCAGCGCAGGCGTCGCCCGGTCGGGCGTCGTCGAAACGGCCATCAAGAGGCTCTTTCCGAACCTGAGTTCGGTGAAGGCGCAGCTGGCGCTGCTGATGATCGTGGTGGCCGTGCTCTCGGCCTTCATCAAGAATATCGGCGCGCTCGCCATCATGATGCCGGTCGCTTTCCAGTTTGCCCGCCGCGCCGGTGTCTCGCCCAGCCGCTACCTGATGCCGATGGCTTTTTCGGCGCTGCTCGGCGGGCTGATGACGCAGATCGGCACCTCTCCGAACATCGTCGTGTCCCGCCTTCGCGCCGAAATGACCGGCACGCCCTTCACGATGTTCGACTTCACCCCGGTTGGCGGCGTACTGGCGCTCGTCGGCATCACCTTCCTGATGTTCTTCTACTGGCTGGTGCCGGAGCGCCGCAAACAGGCGTTGAACATCGAAGAAGCGGTCGAAATCTCCAATTATGCGTCCGAAGCCACGGTCAGCGGTCAATCCACCGTGATGGGCAGGCCGCTCAGCGAGTTGCTGAAGCTCGGCGATGGGGAAGTGGTGGCAACCGCCGTGCTTCGCGGCCCGATCCGCATGTCGCCCTTTCCCGATCTTGTTTTGCGCGAGGATGATTCCATCGTGCTGGAGGGACGCTCGTCCGTTCTGGACCGGGTGATTTCCGGCGCTAGGCTGAAGCTCTCCGGCAAGGCCATCCGCGAAGACGGCAAGCCGCAGCAGGATTTGGTGTCGATCGAAGCGGTGATTTCGCGCCAGTCGGTACTGGCCGGCCTTTCCGTGCGCGATCTGGCGCTCTCCTATACCCGCGGCGTCAACCTTCTGGCGGTCAGCCGCCGCGGCGAGCGGCTGAGGGAACGCCTGCGTGATCTCGTGCTGCAGGAGGGCGATGTCATCGTGCTGCAGGGCGGCCGCAAGACGCTTCCCATCGTGCTGCAGGATCTGGCGCTGCTGCCGCTCGCACAACAGGAGGTGATGCTCGGCACCCAGCGCAAGGCACTGATCCCGATCATCATCCTGGCGCTGGCCATGATCTTGACGGCGCTCGGTTATGCACCGGTGGCCGTTGCCTTTTTTGCCGCAGCGCTCGGCATGGCCGTTTTCGGCGCCATTCCGCTCAACGATCTCTACAAATCCGTCGACGGGCCAATCCTGGTAATGCTCGGTGCGCTGATCCCGGTCTCCGACAGTCTGCGCACCACCGGCGGCAGCGAATTGATCGCCGGCTGGCTGGGCCAGGTGGCCCACAGCCTGCCGCCGTTTGGCGCAATTGCGCTGATCATGATCACCGCCATGGCCGTCACGCCCTTCCTCAACAACGCGGCAACCGTGCTGGTGATGGGTCCGATCGCAGTCAGCTTTGCGACGGCGCTCAGCTATCGACCGGAAGCCTTTTTGATGGCGGTCGCGATCGGAGCCGGATCGGATTTCCTCACCCCTGTCGGTCACCAGTGCAATACGCTGGTGATGGGCCCGGGCGGCTACCGGTTTTCCGATTACCCTCGCCTCGGCCTGCCGCTCTCCTTCCTGATCGTGCTGGTGAGCGTGCCGACGCTGATGTGGTTCTGGCCACTGCAATAGGCCATATGCCTCATAATTCTTGACGCTTCCCGCAGAATATGCGCTAAGGCCTGCCAATCCCGACGTTCAAAAACAGCGCCGTCCAAGGCGCTTTTCGAGTTGAAGCAGGCCCTCATGAGCACTTCCGGCGTTCGCGTCCGTATCGCACCTTCCCCCACCGGCGAGCCGCATGTCGGCACGGCCTACATCGCGCTGTTCAACTATCTCTTCGCCAAGAAACACGGCGGCGAGTTCATTCTGCGCATTGAGGATACCGACGCCACCCGCTCGACCCGGGAATTCGAGCAGAAGGTGCTTGATGCTCTGCGCTGGACGGGCCTGACCTGGGCGGAAGGCCCGGATGTCGGCGGTCCCTACGGCCCCTACCGCCAGTCCGACCGCAAGGACATGTACCAGCCCTACGCCCAGGAACTGCTGGACAAGGGTCATGCCTTCCGCTGTTTCTGCACGCCGGAGCGGCTGGAGCAGATGCGCGAGGCGCAGCGCGCCGCCGGCAAGCCGCCGAAGTATGACGGCCACTGCCTGAACCTGACGGCCGAGGAAGTCACCGCCAAGATGGATGCGGGCGAAACCTCCGTCATCCGCATGAAGATCCCGACGGAAGGCTCCTGCGATTTCACCGACGGCGTCTATGGCGACGTGTCGATACCGTGGGATTCGGTCGACATGCAGGTCCTGATCAAGGGCGACGGCATGCCGACCTATCACATGGCAAACGTCATCGACGACCACCTGATGAAGATTACCCACGTGGCGCGTGGCGAGGAATGGCTGGCCTCGGTACCGAAGCATATCCTGCTCTACCGCTATTTCGGCTGGGACCAGCCGGTGTTCATGCACCTGTCGCTGATGCGCAATGCCGACAAATCGAAGCTGTCGAAGCGCAAGAACCCGACCTCGATCTCGTACTATTCGGCGCTCGGTTACCTGCCGGAAGCGTTGATGAACTTCCTCGGCCTGTTCTTCATCCAGATCGCCGAGGGCGAGGAACTGCTGTCGATGGACGAACTGGCGGCGAAGTTCGATCCGGAAGCCCTGTCGAAGGCCGGCGCGATCTTCGATATCCAGAAGCTCGACTGGCTGAACGGTCGCTGGCTGCGCGAAAAGCTGACGCCGGAGGACTTCATCGCCCGCACCCTGACCTGGGCGATGGAAAACGACCGCCTGACCGAGGGACTGAAGCTGGCCCAGAGCCGCATTTCGAAGCTCGGCGACCTGCCGAACCTCGGCGGTTTCCTGCTCTCGAGCGATGTCGGCCTGACGCCCGCCTCCTTCGGCGCCCTGAAGACCTCGCCGGCCGAGACCCTCGAGATCATCAATACCGTCCAGGCCGATTTCGAAAAGATGCCGGAATGGACAGTGGAGAGCATCGACCAGGAACTGCGCGCCGTTGCCGACAAGCTCGGCAAGAAGCTGCGCGTCGTCACCCCGCCGCTCTTCATCGCCATGTCGGGCAGCCAGCGCTCGCTGCCGCTGTTTGATAGCATGGCGCTGCTCGGCCGCTCCGTGGTACGCCAGCGCCTGAAGATCGCCGCAACCGTGGTGGCTTCCATGGTGGGTGCAGAGAAGTAATTCTATCAAGGTGCCCCTCATCCGCCTGCCGGCACCTTCTCCCCGCAGGCGGGGAGAAGGGCACCAGAGGCGCCGCAGCCGTCCCCTCGCCCCGCTTGCGGGGAGAGGGTTAGGGTGAGGGGCTAATCTTCCGGCAGAGACGCCGCGACAGGAAACAACCGATGACCGAACAGAAGACCGAAACCGCCCTCTCCTCCGACGCCACCGAAGTGCGCCGCCAGAAACTGGCGCTGCTGCGCAACAAGATCGGCGACGTCTATCCGGCGCATTTCCACCGGACGATGACGAATGCGGAACTGACGGAGAAATACGAAGGCCTGGAGCCGGACGTCGAGACGCAGGACGTGGTGACGGTCGCCGGCCGCGTCTATTCCTCGCGCAATTCCGGCATGTTCATGGATATCCGTGACGCCTCGGGCAAGATCCAGATCTTTTCCCACAAGGACACGACGCCGGAGAGCGCCCGCGACATGCTGTCGATGATCGACATCGGCGACATCATCGGCGTCACGGGTGTCGTGCGTCGGACCAAGCGCGGCGAACTGACGATCAACGCGCATGAAATCACCATGCTGACGAAGTCGCTGCTGCCGATGCCGGAAAAGTGGCACGGCGTCTCCGATATCGAACTGCGCTACCGCAAGCGCCACCTCGACATCATGTCGAACGACGAGAGCAAGCTGCGCTTCCAGCAGCGCTCGAAGATCGTCTCCGGCTTCCGCCGTTTCCTGGAAGGCGAAGGGTTCCTCGAAGTGGAAACCCCGATGCTGCAGACGGTTTATGGCGGAGCGACCGCCGATCCGTTCAAGACCTTCCACAATACGCTGAAGATGGACATGTACCTGCGCATCGCGCCGGAACTGTTTCTGAAACGCACGCTGGTCTCCGGCCTCTCCGACAAGGTGTTCGAGATCAACCGCAACTTCCGCAACGAAGGTGTGTCGACCCGGCATAACCCAGAGTTCACCATGATGGAGTGCTACTGGGCCTATGCCGACTACGAGGACATGATGGGCCTTGTCGAGCGCCTGTTCGAGACGCTGGCCGTTTCGATCCACGGCACGACGGACGTCACCTTCGGCGACAAGACGCTCTCCTTCAAGGGGCCGTTCAAGCGCGTACCGATGCCAGATGCGGTGAAGGAAGCGACCGGCATCGATTTCCTGGCGATCAAGACCGACGAAGAAGCCCGCGCTGCCGCCAAGGCCGCCGGTTTCGAGGTGGAGAAGGACTGGACCTGGGGCGAATGCCTGGCCTTCATCTTCGAGGAGAAGTTGGAAGGCACGCTGATCCAGCCAAGCCACGTCACGCATTTCCCGAAGGACATTTCGCCCTTTGCCAAGGAAGTGCCGGGCGAGCCGCGTCTGGTCGAGCGCTTCGAGACCTATTGCAACGCCTGGGAAGTGGGCAATGCCTTCTCCGAACTCAACGATCCGGAGGAGCAACGCCGCCGCATGGTGGAACAGCTTGAGCAGGCCCATTCGCGCGGCGAAAAGGACAAGCAGCTGGACGACGAATTCCTTGATGCGATCGATCAGGGCATGCCGCCGGCCGGTGGCCTCGGCATCGGCGTCGACCGCCTGATCATGCTCTTGACCAATGCCCCGTCGATCCGCGACGTCATCCTGTTCCCGGCCCGCCGCAACAAGGCGGACTGATTAGACCCGGAAATTCACGGTTTGCGACGGCCCGCTTCGGCGGGCCGTTTTCGCGTTCAGACACATGGAAAGGCTGGGAAGGTCAGTGGGTCACTTTGGCCGGCGCGGACGACGAACCCGCATCCGTCTGGACCTTGCCATCCGTCGGCGCTGCAACCTTCATCGGGTCGATGCCGTCTCCATGCGCGGCTGGTGCCGCGCCATGCTGTTCCGGCGCATGGCCATCCGATGCCGCCGCGGGCATCACCCCGGCTCCCTCGGCCACCTCCGGCTTGTCCGTTCCAAAGACCATGCTCTTCAGCTTGGTCAAGATACCGGGCTCCTCGGTCACCGCCGTATGCTCCGGACTGGGAACGGAATGATCCGCCGCTGCGGCGGTCTCCGCACCCTTGTCCGCGGGCGCATGTCCCTCGGCAACCGTTGCGGCCGCGGAGGACTTGCCGAAGATCATGCCTGTCAGCGAACTGATCAGGCCTTCGCTCTCGCCACCATGCTCACCGGTTTCGGCGCCCTCTGCGGCAGGTGCGGCATCATGTCCCTTGGCGTCTGCCGGTGCCTTTTCCTCGCCATGGGCGTCGCTCTTGCCATGGCTATCGCTCTTACCGTGGCTGTCGCCGCTGCCATGCGCATCCTTCTTGTCGGTCTTGGCGCCATGGCCATTGTCATGGCCGGCCGGCGCATCCAGCACGGGCGAAACGCAATCGGCTGAATCGGTGAGAGAGGCCGCCATGGCCTTGACGTCTTCGAGAGGCGGGTCGATGCGCAATCCGTAGAAATCACCGTTTGAACTGGCAGCCCCCTCCACATAGAAGGCGGCATACATCGGATCGGACGGGTCCGGCGCCTTGCTCGGATCGGGAATATAAACCACTTGAGCGCCGATCGCCCGCCCACGCATGGCCGCGCGCTGGGTAGGACCGGCCTTGTCGAGAACGGTGATCTGTACCAGGTCGGCATGTTCTGCAGCCTGGACCGCTTTTGCGACCCGCAACGCTGTCTTCAATCGCGCGGAACCATCACCGCCCTCGGTAAAGACATACTTGCGGACCCAAAAAACGTTGTCGCGCTTGATCTTGACGAGCTGGAGTGTCGTGCATTCCAGGCCATTCACCTCTTGGTAGGAGGGGCCCAGGAGCTTGTCTGCACCGAGGTAGAGGGCCACAGCACCGCTTGCTCCGACAAGGAGAAAGCCGCCCAGCACGATGACGAGAGTCCGTGATAGCCGTATTTTTACGCCCTTCACGCCCGGAACTCCGGCATACGTAACCCCACTCCACGCAAAACATCTCGAGACAGCCGCTATCCTGCGCGATTACTCTTGAGGAAGCTTTAATTTGCCCCCCTGCGCTACCCTTTATTTATGTTCCAGAATGGGACGCCCGCAGCGCGTGCACCCGCACCCTGCATTGCGAATGATTTGCAATAGCATTGACAACCACGTTTTGCGCGTTAGCTTAGATTGCGAATGAGTTGCAATAGAGGATCAATTCCTTGCGAATGCGCCTGCTTGCCATCCTTGCTCTTGCCCTAGCGAGCCTTGCCGTTCCGCCGGCCCTTGCCGCGGAGAAGCCCAAGGTCGTCACCACGTTCACCATCATTGCCGACATGGCCAAGAACGTGGCCGGCGATGCGGCCGAGGTGGAAAGCATCACCAAACCGGGTGCGGAGATCCACAACTATCAGCCCACCCCCCGCGACATCCTGCGCGCCCGCGATGCCGATCTCGTGCTTCGCAACGGCCTCAACCTGGAGCAGTGGTTCGAGAAGTTTCTGGTCAACCTGGGCAAGGTGCCGAGCGTCACGGTGTCCGAGGGTGTGGAGCCCATGGCGATTGCCGGGGGTGCCTATCAGGGCAGACCCAATCCGCACGCCTGGATGTCGCCCACCAACGGGTTGATCTACGTGGAGAATATCCGCAAGGCGCTGACCGCAATCGACCCTGCCCATGCCGATCTCTACGCCGAGAATGCCAAGGCCTATTCAGACAAGATCCGCGCCACGGTCCAGCCGATCCGTGACCTGCTCGCGACGCTGCCGGACAATCATCGCTGGCTGGTGACGAGCGAAGGCGCCTTCTCCTACCTTGCACGCGATTTCGGCCTGAAGGAGCTCTATCTCTGGCCGGTGAATGCCGACAGCCAGGGAACGCCGCAGCAGGTGAAGGCGGTGATCGACGCGATGCGCGCCAACCAGGTGAACGTGATCTTTTCCGAAAGCACGGTTTCGCCCGATCCCGCCAAGCAGGTGGCCCGTGAAACCGGCGCAAAATACGGTGGCATTCTTTATGTCGACAGTCTCAGCGATCCGGATGGCCCCGTGCCCACGTATCTCGATCTGTTGAAGGTGACGACGGAGACGATCGCAAAGGGCTTGGCACAATGATGATGGGCAAGGTGAAACCGCAGCCGCTGGGCCTGAAGGTCGAGGACGTCACCGTGTCCTACCGCAACGGGCACACCGCGCTCAGACACGCAAGTTTCACGGTCCCCAAAGGAACGATCACCGCACTCGTCGGCGTCAACGGTGCCGGAAAATCGACGCTCTTCAAGGCGATCATGGGCTTCGTCCCGCTCTCCGGCGGCTCCGTCCAGGTTCTTGGATTACCGGCCAAAGAGGCGCTCAGGAGAAACCTCGTCGCCTATGTGCCGCAGGCCGAGGAGGTGGACTGGAACTTTCCCGTTCTGGTGGAAGACGTGGTGATGATGGGCCGCTACGGCCACATGAATTTCCTGCGCATCCCGTCTCGCCACGACCATCAGATGGTCACGGAAGCCCTCAGCCGCGTGAATATGGAGGCCTTCCGCAAACGCCAGATCGGCGAACTGTCCGGCGGCCAGCGCAAGCGGGTCTTCCTCGCTCGGGCGCTCGCCCAGGAGGGGCAGGTGATCCTGCTGGACGAACCCTTCACGGGCGTCGATGTGACCACGGAAGAACAGATCATTACCCTGTTGAAATCGCTGCGCGATGAGGGCCGGGTCATGCTGGTCTCTACCCACAACCTTGGAAGCGTGCCGGATTTCTGCGATCGCACGGTTTTCGTTAAGGGCACAGTGATCGCCCACGGGCGCACGGAAGACACCTTCAACGAACAGAACCTCGAAAAGGCCTTTGGCGGCGTGTTGCGTCACTTCATCCTCGGCGGCGCCGATCTGCACGATGACGACGATACCCGCCGCGTGCGCGTCATTTCCGATGACGAACGCCCCTTCGTCACCTATGGCGACGGCACCGCAGGCACTCTGACGCAAAAGCCGCGGGAAAAGGTCGATGCTCCCGATGCTTCTTGAGCCCTTCACCTATGGTTATATGCTGAACGCCATCTGGGTCAGCACGCTCGTCGGCTGCGTCTGCGGTTTTCTCTCCGCCTATCTGATGCTGAAAGGCTGGTCGCTGATCGGCGATGCCCTCTCGCATGCCATCGTGCCCGGCGTCGCCGGTGCCTACATGTTGGGGCTGCCCTTTGCGCTCGGCGCCTTTCTCTCCGGCGGACTGGCCGCCGGCGCCATGCTTTTCCTCAACCAGCGCACGCGGCTGAAGGAAGATGCGATCATCGGGCTGATCTTCACCTCCTTCTTTGGGCTCGGTCTGTTCATGGTCTCGCTCTCGCCGACCTCTGTGAACATCCAGACCATCGTTCTTGGCAATATCCTCGCGATTACCCCGGAGGATACGCTGCAGCTGGTGCTGATCGGCGGCATTAGCCTTGCCGTTCTGGCGCTGAAATGGAAGGACCTGATGGTGGCCTTCTTCGACGAGAACCATGCTCGCACCATCGGCCTCAGACCCGACGTGCTGAAGGCGATCTTCTTCACGCTGCTCGCCGCCTCCACGGTGGCCGCACTGCAGACCGTCGGCGCCTTCCTGGTGGTTGCGATGGTCGTCACCCCCGGCGCGACGGCCTACTTGCTCACCGACCGTTTCGAACGCCTGATCGTGATGGCGGCCGCCATCGGGGCCGGCACCAGTTTCTTCGGCGCCTATGCGAGCTATTTCCTCAACGGCGCAACCGGCGGCATCATCGTCGTGCTGCAGACGCTGATCTTCCTGATAGCCTTCGTCTTCGCGCCGAAACACGGGCTGCTGGCCGCCCGCCGGAAACGCGCGCAAGCGCTGGAGGAGCCGGCATGAGCGAGACCCTAGAACTTCTGGCCCTGCCCTTCCAGCTTCCCTTCATGCAGAACGCTTTCCTGGTGACGCTGATGATCGCCGTGCCGATGGCGATGCTCTCCTGTCTTCTGGTACTGAAGGGCTGGTCGCTGATGGGGGACGCCGTCTCGCATGCCGTGCTGCCGGGCGTCGTGCTGGCCTATATGCTCTCCCTGCCGCTCAGCCTCGGCGCCTTCGTCGCCGGCCTGACCTGCGCGCTTGCTACGGGGTACCTCAAGGAAAACAGCCGCATCAAGGAAGACACGGTGCTCGGCATCGTCTTTTCCGGCATGTTTGGCCTTGGGCTGGTGATGTTCGTCGCCGTGCAAAGCGACGTGCATCTCGACCATATTCTGTTCGGCGACATGCTGGGCATTGCGCCGCAGGATCTGATCGAGACGGGGCTGATCGCGCTCGCCAGCACCCTCTTCCTCGGCATCCTGCGCAAGGACCTGCTGCTGCACGCCTTCGATGCCCAGCACGCGCAAGCCATCGGCCTGCCGGTGCGCCTCCTGCATTACGGCCTGCTGACGGTCCTCTCGCTGACTGTGGTTGGCGCCCTGACGGCGATCGGCATCATCCTCTCCGTCGCCTTCCTGGTCGCCCCCGGCGCCATCGCCTTCCTGCTCACCCGCCGGTTTCACGCCATGCTGCTGACCGCAATTGCGATCGCCACCGGCTGCAGCCTTTTCGGCATCTATCTCAGCTTCTTCCTCGACAGCGCCCCGGCGCCCACCATCGTACTTCTGATGACGCTCGTGTTCGTGGTGGCGTTTCTCCGCACGACGCTGCAAGCACGAACACCCGCACCATCGCCATAAAAAACGGCCCGCTCTTGTCGAGCGAGCCGTTCTCTCATGCGTGACTGTCGCGAAGGTCAGGCGGCAGCCAGTTCCTTGGTCACCATGGTGCGCAGAGCGACCAGATCCTTCGCAAACGCGCGGATACCCTCGGAGAGCTTTTCCGTCGCCATCGCGTCTTCGTTCAGCATCCAGCGGAAGGTCTTCTCGTCGATCGGCTGGAACGGATCTTCGGTGATATTGTCGGGCGAAAGCTTGCGCTCCAGCGTGCCGTCCGCCTTGTCCAGTTCATCGAGCAGCGCCGGGCTGATCGTCAGGCGGTCGCAGCCGGCCAGGGCTTCGATCTCGCCGGCATTGCGGAAGGAAGCGCCCATGACGATCGTGTTGATGCCGTTCGCCTTGTAATAGTTGTAGATCTGCCGCACCGAGATGACGCCCGGATCGGTCTCGGAGGTGTAATCCTCACCGGTGGACTTCTTGTACCAGTCGAGGATACGGCCAACGAATGGCGAGATGAGGAAAGCCTTGGCATCGGCGCAGGCAATCGCCTGGGCCTTGGAGAAGAGCAGCGTCAGGTTGCAATCGATGCCTTCGGTCTGCAGCACTTCCGCCGCCTTGATGCCTTCCCAGGTGGAGGCAAGCTTGATCAGGATGCGGTCGCGCTCGATGCCGCGCTCGTTGTAGGCGGCAATGATGCCACGCGCCTTGGTAATCGAGGCTTCGGTATCAAAGGAGAGATCGGCATCCACTTCCGTGGACACACGGCCCGGAACCAGTTCAGCAAGTGCTGCACCGACAGAAATTGCCAAACGGTCAGCCACGGCAGCCACCACGGCTTCAGACGAGCCGCTCTGGCTCTTGCCCCAGGCAACGGCTTCCTTGACGCGGTCGGCAAAGACCGGCGTACCGAGCGCCTTCAGGACGATGGTCGGGTTGGTGGTGCAATCCACCGGCTTCAGGCGCGCAACCGCCTCGATATCACCGGTATCGGCCACGACCGTGGTCATGGAACGCAATTGTTCAAGCTTGGAGGCCATGCGGAATTTCCTTGAGGGTTCGGGCAGCAGGAAGACGGTTTCATCTCCCGTTATCCATCATATCTGCGCGCGCCGGCGCGAATGTCAAGGACATTTGCCGATCACGTTTGACATTTGTCGCACGGCTCCCGATAGTATCCCCGATCAAGAACGAGGATTCATGCGCCTTGGCGAAGCTCAGACGCGAAACCCACATCGCCTATTCCGAAGCCGCCTCGCTGCGTCTGAGGGCTGCCTGGCTTTACTACAATCAGGGCCTGACGCAAAAGGACGTTGCGGAAAAACTCGGCATCAGCCGCTCGACGGTCATCCGCATGCTGGACGAGGCGGTCAAGCGCGCCGAGGTGCAGATCTCGATCAGCGAAGGGATCGAGGATTGCGTGGCACTCGCCGTCCAGCTCGAAAAGACGTTCGGGCTGGATGAGGCGGTCGTCGTGCCATCGCCGGCGAGCCAGGATGCCGGCGCCATTGCCAAGGCGGTCGGTCTGGCACTCGGCCAGTTCCTGACTGAGGTTGTCACCGATGATATGACGATCGGCGTCGGCTGGGGCCGCACCATGACGGCCTCGCTCTCCGGATTTCGCCCGCCGCGCCGCCAGAACTGCAAGGTGGTCTCGCTGCTCGGCGGCATTGTCGCCGTGCATCAGACGAACCCGATCGACTATACGTGGCGGCTGGCCAGCCAACTCGGCGCCGAATGCTACATGTTTCTCGCGCCCTTGCTGGTCGATTCCGTCGCCACCAAGCGGGCGCTGATCGAGGAATGCGGCTTGAAGACGCTCTACGATCTGGCGGAAAACCTCGACCTTGCCATCGTCTCCTGCGGCGATATCGGCCCGCACTCGACCTCGCTGTCGGAAGGCTTCATCAGCCATGAGACGCTGTCGGAACTGGTGGAGCGGGGCTGTGTCTGCGACACCATGTTCAACTTTCTCGATGCCGAGGGCCGCACGATCAACCATCCGATCAACGAGCGGGTCATGTCGATCGATCTCGACACGCTGAAGAAGGCGCGTCACATCGTGCTCTCCTCCGGCGGCGCGCATCGGGCAAACGCCATCCGCGCCACCATCCGCCGCATCGGCTGCAACACGCTGATCACCGATGAGAGCGCGGCCCGGGAGTTGTTGAGGGGGATGTCAGAGTAAACTGACTACTCATCCCCATAGGCGGAGGGCAAGTGCCGCTCGATTTCCATCGCATCATGCAGAATGCGGCCCACGCCGATCACATCAGGCACGACCTGCCGGTAGAGAATGAAATGCCGGGGTCGGCGAACAATTCCGCTTGCATGGCGAGCGCGCTCACGGCTATGGCGCAGATGGTAACTGTGGATTCCTGGGCCAAGTTCAGGCCGCACAACAACACCGTTTCGGCGGAGCGACACTGCGATTTCAGAGAGTGCGGTGACGATCAGGAGTTCGTAGCGATGCGACGCGTCCGGACCAAAGTCCATATAAGTCTTGGTCAAGATATCGAGGATATCGGCATCGCCCTGCGCCGAAAACCTGATCTCAACCATCGCCCCTGGTCCGCGCGCGAGCGTGTTGGATAGCGTCACGTCCGATGCGGGCAACGTGGTCCGATAGTTTATCCAAGGGCACGTCCGTAAACCGTCCCTGATCGAGATCGGCAAAGCCTGCACCGGCAGCGTCTCGCAGCGCGTCGAGCTTGGCGGCTTCAATCGTCGCCTTCTCCTCAACAAGCCGCAGCCCTTCGCGCAGCACGTCCTCGGTACCGCCATAGCGACCGGATTCGACCAGGCTGTCGATACGGCGGCTGATGTCGTCGGGAAGTTGAACTGTGTTGCGCATGACTTATCCTCTCATGGAAGCGGCATTTTGCAAAGCTCTCACCGCCTCACACCCTCCCCGCCTCCCATCCGAGAATGGCGCGCTTGCGGGTCAGCCCCCAATGATAGCCGGTGAGCGCGCCGCTTTTGCCGAGCGCCCGGTGGCAGGGCACGACGAAGGAGATGGGGTTGCGGCCGATCGCGGCCCCCACCGCCCGGCTCGCCGTCGGCTGGCCGATGTCGCGCGCCACGTCGGAATAGGTCACCGCCTTGCCGAAGGGGATTTTCAGCAGGCTCTGCCAGACGCGCACCTGGAAATCCGAGCCGATCAGCACCACGCGCAACGGCTCTTGCGCAGACCAACGGTGGGGATCGAAAATTCTTGCTATGTAAGGCGCGGTGGCCTGCTGGTCGGCCACGTATTCCGCATTCGGCCAACGTTTCGCCATGTCCTCGAAACAGGCCTCGCGCCCACCCTCGTCATCGGCAAAGGCAAGGCCGGCGAGACCACGGTCGGTCGCCATCACCAGCGCCAGCCCGAAGGGTGAGGGATGGAAGCCGGTGCGGATCGTCAGTCCGCCGCCCTTGGCCTTCCATTCACCGGGGCTCATGGCCTCATGGGTCACAAAAAGATCATGCAGGCGGCCAGGCCCCGACAGTCCTACCTCATAGGAGGTTTCGAGCAGCGGCAGTTGTTCGTCGCCTAAAAGCCGCTTGGCATGGTCGAGCGTCACCGCCTGCAGGAAGGCCTTGGGGGAAAGCCCCGCCCAGCGGGTGAACACCTTCTGCAACTGCGTCGGCGACTGGCCGAGTTCGGCAGCAAGCCACTCCAGCGAGGGCTGGTCACGGTAATCGAGCGTGATCCGTTCGATCACTCGGCTGACGATGGCATAATCCTCGCCATCCGGCGTAATGTCGGTCGCGCAATCGGGCGCGGGTGTGAAGGCATTCATGGGCAGATCCTCGTGGTGCGGAAAATCTCCCATGATGCGGCAAGAGATGCCACCCGATTCTTGCGAGTTCCTGTGCCCCTCATCCGGCTACCGCTGCCAGCGTCCCCTCTCCCCGCCCGCGGGGAGAGGGTTAGGGTGAGGGGCTAAGCGAACGCGCCGAATGGCGTCAAATCCGCTGTTTCACCGTTGCCAGCGCACCGCGAAAGGCCTTGGCAAAGCTCTCCCGGTCATCTGGATTGAGGAAGGAGCCGACATCGGTCAGGCGCCCCTCGCCGGTGACGATCATCGAGGTGATGCCGAATTCCTGGTGCCGACGCACACGAAAGCGCGCCCAGAAGGGATTGAAGTGATGTTCCACCATCCGTCCGGCGGGAGAGAACTTGCGGATCGACACATCGGTGCGGGAAACGGTGACTTCCTCCCTAGCGCGTCCCGAGCGGTAGTTCAGCCAGAAGGCGCCCCAGAGGAGAAGGAAATCGAGGCCGAAGAAAAAGACGATCGGCCAGGCGCCGGTGGTGAGAAAGAAGACGGCGTGCAACAGGCAGAAAAAGCCGGTGAGTGCCAGGAGCACATGAAATCCCTTCCGCCCCAACGACCGATAGGGCGTCAGTTCGGCGGCGAAAACCGGTGGCTCGAGATCTTTCTCCACGTTGCCTTCCATCCTGTGGCTTGTCATAGAAGTGCATATGGCAACTGATAAAACGCAATCCCACATGCAAACGTCCCAAAAGTCAAATGGCGCGGCGAGAGGCCGCAGGCATGCGCGCAGCGCCTATAGCAAGGCCGAGATGGTGGAAATCTTCCGCCGCTTCTCCATCCAGCGCCCCGAGCCGAAGGGCGAATTGGAGCACGTGAACCCATTCACGCTGGTGGTGGCGGTGGCGCTGTCGGCCCAGGCGACCGATGTCGGCGTCAACCGCGCAACCCGCAAGCTCTTCCAGATCGCCGACACACCAGAAAAGATGCTGGCGCTCGGCGAAGAGGGCGTGATCGAACACATCAAGACGATCGGGCTTTACCGCAACAAGGCAAAGAACGTCATTGCGCTGTCGAAGATGCTGATCGATGAATTCGGCGGCGAAGTTCCGAAGACGCGCGAAGAGCTCATCCGGTTGCCAGGCGTCGGGCGCAAGACCGCCAATGTGGTGATGTCCATGGCCTTCGGCATCCCGACGCTGGCCGTGGATACCCATGTCTTCCGCATTGCCAACCGCCTGAAGATGGCGCCGGGCACTACCCCGGATGCGGTGGAGGACAACCTGCTCCGGGTGATCCCGAAGGAGTATCTCTTCCACGCGCATCATTGGCTGATCCTGCATGGGCGCTATACCTGCAAGGCGCGCAAGCCGGAATGCGAACACTGCATCATCGCCGATCTCTGTCGCTATCCGGCCAAAACCTGCGACGTGCCGGCGCCGCTTGCGGAATTACCCGCGCAGATGATTGGGGCGGCCGCGCTCGCCGAGCACGAATGAGGCATCCCGCGCGCTGATCGCCTTGTGCAGATGCACCATCAGACCGGCGGCAAACAGCGGCGTCAACAGGTTGACGAAGGGAATGGCGAGGAAACCGGCGATCAGGAGGCCGGCGAGGAACACCGTGCCTCGATGTTTCTGCCGGAAGGCCTTGGCCTCCGGCGGCGGGCGAAATCGCATGGCGGCGAACTCGAAGAATTCCCGCCCCAGCAGATAGCCGTTCACCAGGAAGAAGGCGACGATGTTGACGCCCGGCACGAACAGCAGCAGAAGCGCAATCACGTTGCCGACGATCACCACGCCAAGAAACTGCACCGATTCCAGCATGGCGCGCCCCAGCGGTAGCGCAGCACCGGGCGGGTCGCGCGGATAGTCACGCTTTTCGACCACCTCGGCGACATCATCGAGAAACAGGCCGGCGATCAGCGCCGTCACCGGCGCAATCAGTAGTGCCAGTCCGAGGGCCAGCCCGATGCCGGCGATGATGGCAAAGACAAAGCCCAGCCAGCCTGCCCAGTCCGGCACGCTCGGCAAAAGATCAGCCACATACGGCCAGACATAGCCGATGAAGACGCCGCGCAGGGCAAACCACAGGCCGATCAGCACCAGGATCGTCAACCCCAGCACCTTCCAGAAGACCGAGCGGGTTTCCGGCGCAAACAGGTTGGTCAGCGACTGACGCGCAGCATCAAGGATCATGAAAGCTCCGGCCTCCCTTGGTGGTTCGATCCCCGATGTAGGTGAGGACGGCACCGCTCACAAGGCGGCAGGAATATCGACTGAACGAGAAAAGCCGCCAAGCCTTGCGGCTGGCGGCTTCCGAAAACATCCGAAAGGCCTGCGCCTATTCCGCCTGCACCAGATGGCCTGGCGAGACTTCGCGATACTGGCGCACCGGCGGCACGTAACCTGCGGGGCGCACCGGGCTCTTGATCTCGTCGGTCGCGAGGTTGCGCTTGATCCGCCGGCGCGACGGGTCGGGCACGGGAACGGCCGCCATCAGCTTCCTCGTGTAGGAATGCTGCGGATTGTCGAAGACCGCGGATCGCGGACCGATCTCGACGATCTCGCCGAGATACATGACCGCCACCCGGTGGCTCACCCGCTCCACCACCGCCATGTCATGGCTGATGAAGAGATAGGCGAGGTTCAGGCTCTGCTGCAGATCGAGCATCAGATTGCAGACCTGCGCCTTGATCGACACGTCGAGCGCCGAGACCGCCTCATCGGCAACGATCACCTTCGGATCGAGCATCAGGGCCCGCGCAATCGCGATGCGCTGGCGCTGACCGCCGGAGAACTCATGCGGATAACGCCGCATCATGTCCGGCGAGAGCCCAACTTTGGCCAGAAGATCGGCTGCCTTCTCCTTGGCCTGTTTCTTCGAGCCGAGACTGTGTTCGATGAAGGGTTCCATCACCGCCGAACCGACGCTCATGCGTGGGTTGAGGCTGGCGAAGGGATCCTGGAAGACCATCTGGATCGAACGGCGCATGGTGCGCAACGTTGATCGGTCGAGGTTCATCACGTCATAGCCGTCGAGCGTCACCTTGCCGCTGTTGGGCTGCACCAGGCGCGTTACCGAACGACCGGTGGTGGACTTGCCGCAACCGGATTCGCCGACCAGCGACAGCGTCTCGCCCTCGAACAGTTGGAAGGAGACGTTTTCTACCGCATGCACGGCGCCCGTCTGCCGGCCGAAAATGCCGGAGCGGATGGCAAAACGGGTGGTCAGGTCCTTGACGTCGAGGATAGGCGTCTTGCCCTTGGCCACCGTATCGGTCACCTCCTCCAGCGCCTGCGCCTCGCCCGACTGGACGTCGATGATCGGGAAGCGCAGCGGCAGCTTGCTGTCCTGCATCGAGCCCAGGCGCGGCACGGCCGCCAGAAGCGCGCGGGTGTAAGGGTGCTGGCCACGGTGGAAGATGTCACTGGTTTCGCCGGTTTCCACCTGCTCGCCACGGAACATCACGATGGTACGGTCGGCAATCTCCGCCACCACACCCATGTCGTGCGTGATGAAGAGAACGGACATGCCCTCCTCTTCCTGCAACTCCTTGATCAGATCGAGGATCTGGCCCTGGATCGTCACGTCGAGTGCGGTGGTCGGCTCGTCGGCGATCAGAAGCTTCGGCCGTGACGCCAGCGCCATGGCGATCATCACGCGCTGGCGCATGCCGCCGGAGAACTGGTGCGGATATTCGTCGAAGCGGCCCTTGGCGTTCGGAATGCGCACCTTTTCCAGAAGCCGCAGCACCTCGGCCTTGGCCTCGCCGGCGGAAATGTTCTGGTGCACGGTGAGCGCCTCGGCGATCTGCTTGCCGATCGGGAAGATCGGGTTGAGGCTCGTCATCGGCTCCTGGAAGATCATCGAGATGTCGTTGCCGCGCACCTGACGCATCTGCTCTTCCGGCAGCGAGACAAGGTCACGGCCGCCGAGCATGACCTTGCCTTCAATGCGGCTGGTGGTCTTTGGCAAGAGCCGCATGATGGAAAGCGAGGTGACGCTCTTGCCGGAACCGGATTCACCGACGATCGCCACCGTTTCGCGCGGCGCGATCGAAAAGCTCATGTTGCGGACGACCGACTTCCACTCGTCATTGACGCGGAAGGAGGTGGTCAGGTTCTCGACGGAGAGCACCGGCGTGACCGCGCCCCCCGTCTGTTCCGAAAGCGTAGCGGAAAGAAGCATGGTATTCTCCTTTGTCTATCGCTGCCGGGTCAGGCCGCAAGCGCGGTTTCCGCGAGGTTGACCCAATAACTGATGCCATAGGGAATGGCTTCGTCGTTGAAGTCATAGGCCGGGTGATGCAGGTTGGCGGTCGCACCGACACCGAGGAAGATGAAGGCGCCGGGGCGGGCTTCCAGCATGTAGGAGAAATCTTCCGCGCCCATCTTCGGCGGCGCATTGGTTTCCACCCGCGTATCGCCCACCACCTTGGCGGCAACGGAGGCGGCAAAATCCGTCTGGTCCGGATGATTGACGGTGACCGGATAACCGCGGTGATAGTGCACTTCGGCCACCGCACCATGCGCAAGCGCCGTGCCCTGCGCCACTTCGACGAGCCGCTTGGCCGCCATCTCGCGGATTTCCGGATCAAGCGTGCGCACCGTGCCGGTCAGCTTCACCTCCATCGGGATGACGTTATAGGCATCGCCGCCATGCGTGGTGGTGACCGACACGACGACGGATTTCAGCGGGTCCGTTTCGCGCGAGGCGATGGACTGCAGCGCGATGATCACATGCGCAGACGTCAGCACCGGATCGACGGACAGATGCGGCTGGGCCGCATGGCTGCCCTTGCCCTTGATGACGATGTCGAAACTGTCGGCCGCTGCCATCAGCCCGCCCTTGCGCAGCGAAAAATCGCCCAGCGCCAGACCCGGCGCATTGTGCATGCCGTAGACTTCCTTGATGCCGAACTTTTCCATCATGCCGTCCTGCACCATGGCAAGGCCGCCACCGCCGCCCTCTTCGGCCGGCTGGAAGATCACCGCAACGGCGCCGGCGAAACGGCGTGTTTCGCACAGATACTGCGCCGCACCGAGCAGCATGGCGGTGTGCCCGTCATGACCGCAGGAATGCGCCTTGCCGGGCGCCTTCGACGACCAGGGCTTGCCAGTATCTTCCAGGATCGGCAGGGCATCCATGTCCGCACGCATGCCGATCACCGGGCCCTCGCCCAGCGTCCCCTTGATCAGGCCGACGACGCCGGTCTTGCCAATGCCGGTTTCCACGACATCGCAACCGAAGGCCTTCAACTTCTCCGCAACGAAGGCGGCCGTGTTGTGGACATCGTAGAGAAGCTCCGGATTTTCATGCAGATAGCGCCTCCATGCGGCCACCTCGTCCTGCATTTCAGCGGCGCGATTGAGTACTGGCATTGATGCAACCTCTTATATTTCAGCTGTTTCCCTTGTTGTTGGATGGGATATTGCGCCGCCCCCAACGGATTTTGCAAGCTTCAATTTTCGTTCTTGAACCGTGACAAATAATTCGACTAACCTCTGAGACGACCGCTCGCCGCGCGGTCGAACGGATACGGTGGAATGGGAGAGGGCAGTGATCGGACATTCCTGGCAGACGCCTTTCGAGGCAAAGCTCCGATGTCGTAAATCTGGCAAACCGGGAACGGCGACCCTCAATTTCAAGCTTACGTGAGTGACCCACATGAAGTTTCTTCTGACGGCAACCGTTGCCGCTTTCAGCCTTGCCAGCTCCCCGTCGCTGGCGCAGCGCGCTGCCGACGGCGACGTCAAGATCCTCTTCTGGCAGGCGGTCTCCAGCATGAACCCGTATCTTTCGGGTGGCAGCAAGGAAGTCTATGCCGCGTCCATCGTCATCGAACCGCTGGCAGGTTTCGATGAAAGCGGCAACATGTTCCCGCGCCTTGCGGCCGACATTCCGACAGTGGAAAACGGCGGCGTCGCGGCCGACAGGCTCTCCATCACCTGGAAAGTCAAGGACGGCTTGAAGTGGTCCGACGGCAGCGACGTGACAGCCGAGGATGTCGCGTTCACATGGCGCTACTGCACCGCACCCGGCGGCGGCTGTGCGCAGAAGGCTAAGTTCGACGGCGTGGCAAAGGTTGAAGCCACGGACCGCTTGACCGTCAAGATTACGTTCGAGAAGCCGGTCTCCTATCCTTACGGTCCCTTTGTCGGCGCGCTGTCGCCGATCATCCAGAAGACGCAGTTCAGCGATTGCCTGGGCGAAAAGGCACCACAGTGCACGGCCGCCAACTTTGGCCCGATCGGCACCGGTCCTTTCGTGGTGAAGGATTTCAAGGCGAACGACGTCGTCACCTTCGCCGCCAATCCCAACTACCGCGATCCGGCAAAGCCTGCCTTCGCATCCGTCACGTTGAAGGGCGGCGGCGATGCCGCAGCGGCCGCACGCGCGGTTCTCGAGACCGGCGAATACGATTTCGCGTGGAACACCGTCATTGAACCTGAAGTGATGGATGCCATGCTGAAGGCGGGAAAGGGGCGCATCGCCAGTGCCTTCAGCACCACGGTGGAGCGTATCCATCTCAATCCGTTTGCCGTTGATTCAGCACTTGGAGCCACCCGATCGACGAAGGACGCGGGGCCCCACCCCGCCCTGTCCGATCCCGCCGTCCGCCGTGCACTCTCGATTGCGATCGACCGCGACATCCTCGTCGAAGCCGGTTACGGCGCGGGCGGAAAGGCCACCTGCAACGTGATCCCGACGCCCGAAGCCTTTGCTTCGACCGGAGTCGACTGGTGCTTGAAGCAGGATATCGAGGCTGCCAACAAGCTGCTGGACGACGCCGGCTGGAAGAAGGGGCCTGACGGCATCCGCGCCAAGAACGGCGTGAAACTGTCCTTCCTCTACCAGACATCGACCAATTCGGTCCGCCAGGGAACGCAGCAACTGGTCAAGGAATGGTGGAAGGAGATCGGTGTCGAAACGGAGCTTCGGAACATCCCGGCTTCCGTCTATTTCGGGAGCGATCCGGCAAGCCCGGACACCTACAAGAAGTTCTATGCCGATGTGGAGATGTATGCCTCGGGTTACGAAACGACGGACCCGGCAAAATTCCTGGCGGATTTCCGTTGCGACAAGATCCCTTCGCCGGCAGACGGCTGGCAGGGCGGCAACGTCGCCCGGTTCTGCGATCCGGCCTATGATGCATTGGTCACCGAGCTCAGCGGAGTTTCAGGACGCGAACGCCGCGGCGCGATCATCAAGCAACTGAACGACATGCTCGTCAACGGCGGCTACATCATTCCGGTGGTCGTTCGCGGCGAACCCTCGGCCATCGCCAACAGCCTGATGGACGCCAAGATCAATCCGTGGGACACTCAGTTATGGAACATAGAGAGCTGGAAGCGCGGTAAGTAAGCGGCACTTGCCTCCCATGAACCTGTAAGTAAAATCAAATCCTTACAGGTTCATTTCGGCCACCGGCTGGAATATCGTCTGCACGATGCCGAAAGCGGGAACTTCCATCTTGAACGCAAAATAGGCTTGTGCTTAGATGGCTTAAAATTTGTTCATACTCTGCAGGAACCGCCAAAAAGAGTGGTCCGCCGGGTGTATGCCGAGGAGCTAATTTCAGAGATTCGCTGCCGAACTGGGAGGAAACAGTGAGGGTGGCGATATGGTGTGGCGACCATGGCCGTGCTGGCCGAAACGCAAAAAACGTCTCTTAAGGGGAAAAGCATGAGAAAGTTCAAAATCCTGCTGGCGGGCACCGTTGCCGCTTTGGCGATGTCGGGTGCAGCGCACGCTCAGCGTGGTACTGACGGCGATCTGAAGATCCTGTTCTGGCAGGCCGTTTCCACCCTCAATCCGTATCTGTCCGGCGGCACCAAGGAGGTCTACAGCTCCTCCATGGTCATCGAACCGCTGGCGCGTTACGATGAAACGGGTGCACTCGTGCCGTGGCTCGTGACCGAGATCCCGACCGTCGACAATGGCGGCGTCGCCAAGGACATGAAGAGCATCACCTGGAAGCTGAAGCCGGGCGTCAAGTGGTCCGACGGCTCCGACTTCACCGCGGACGACGTCGTCTTCACCTGGCAGTATTGCACCGCTCCCGATGGCGGCTGCGCCCAGAAGGCCCAGTTCGAAGGCATCACCAATGTCGAAGCTGTCGACAAGCAGACGGTGAAGGTGTCCTTCAGCGAGCCGAAATATTATCCGTACGGTGCTTTCGTCGGCGCACAGCAGCCGATCCTTCAGAAAGCACAGTTCAAGGACTGCGTCGGCGCCAAGGCACCGGGCTGCACCTCGGCCAACTTCGGCCCGATCGGCACCGGCCCGTTCGTTGTGAAGGAATTCAAGCCGAACGACGTCATCACCTTCACCGCAAACCCGAACTTCCGTGAGGCCGACAAGCCGGCCTTCGCCAGCGCCACCCTGAAGGGCGGCGGCGACGCAGCCTCTGCCGCTCGCGCCGTCCTGGAAACCGGCGAATATGACTATGGCTGGAACATGCAGGTCGAGCCGGAAGTGCTCGAAACCATGCTGAAGGCCGGCAAGGGTGTGCTCGTCAACTCGTTCGGCACCCAGGTCGAGCGTATCAACGTCAACTGGACCAACCCAGATACGAAGCTTGGCGACAAGCGCTCAACGGTTGAAGGCGGCAAGCATCCGGCTCTCTCTGATCCGGCGGTGCGCAAGGCGCTGTCCATGGCCATCGATCGCGACATCATCGACGAGGCCGGCTACGGGGAAGCAGGCAAGCCGACCTGCAACATCGTACCGGCTCCCGATGTCTACATCTCCACCACCAACGACTGGTGCCTGAAGCAGGATATCGAAGGCGCCAACAAGCTGCTCGACGAAGCCGGCTGGAAGAAGGGCAGTGACGGCATCCGCGCCAAGGATGGCGTGAAGCTCTCCTTCCTCTACCAGACCTCGACCAACTCCGTCCGCCAGGGCACGCAGGCCCTCGTCAAGGATTGGTGGCAGCAGATCGGCGTTGCATCCGAACTGCGCAACGTCTCGGCATCGGTCTTCTTCGGCGGTGACCCGGCAAGCCCGGATACCTTCCAGAAGTTCTATGCCGACCTCGAAATGTACACCAACAACTTCGACGGCACGGACCCGGAAAAGTACCTGGCAGAGTGGCTGTGCGACAAGATCCCGTCTCCGGCAAACGGTTGGCAGGGCCAGAACATTCCGCGTTACTGCAACCCGGAATACGACAAGATCGTCGCCGAACTGTCGAAGACAGCCGATCTCAAGAAGCGCGCTGAGCTTGCCATCAAGGCCAACGACATGCTGACCGCCGAGGGCGCACACATTCCGCTCATCCACCGCGGCCAGATCTCCTCGCATTCCGTCACGCTGAACGGCGTGAAGATGAATGCCTGGGATTCCGAACTGTGGAATGTCGCGGACTGGTCTCGCAAGAAGTAAGTCCTGAACGCCGGTCCCGCACCTTGCCGTGCGGGACCGGCATTTGCTTCTCGGCGACCGTCCGGAGACCCCTTGATGTTTACCTATACGATCCGGCGACTGATGTTCGCCGTACCGACGCTGCTTGTGATAAGTTTCGTCATTTTCGCGCTGCTCGACCTGGCACCGAACGATCCGCTTGGCGACCTGCCGCTGACCATCCCGCCGGAAGTGCGTGAGCAGATTCGCGCCGCCATGGGCCTCGACCAGCCCTTCATGATCCGCTACCTGCTGTGGCTGAAGCAATTCTTCGTCAACGAACCGCTCAACATTATCGAGCAGCTTTTCGGCATCACCATCGGCGATGGCGAACGTATGCGCGTCCTGTCCTGGGCCACCCGCAGCCCTGTCGTTGATCTGATCGTGCAGCGCCTGCCACAGACGCTGTGGGTCGTCGGCATGGCCTATGTCTTCGGCATCCTGATTGCCATTCCCGTGGGCGTGATCTCGGCCTATCGCCAGTACTCGATCTTCGACCAGATCGGCACCTTCGTGACCATGGTGGGCTATTCGGTTCCGACCTTCTTCACCGGCGTGGTGCTGATTGTCATCTTCTCCTCCTACCTGCAGTGGTTTCCCTCGATCTACGATACCAACCTCGTGGTGAACGACTGGTCGAGTTTCGTGGCGCAGGTCAAGCAGATGGTGCTGCCGGTCACTGTTCTGGCACTCTACAACGCCTCGCAGATCGCCCGCTTCGTGCGCGCGTCGATGCTGGATAACTTGAGCCAGGACTATGTCCGCACCGCGCGCGCCAAGGGCGTGAAGGAAAAGGTCGTCCTGCTCGTGCATGTGCTGCGCAACAGCCTGATCCCGGTCGTCACCGTGATTGCACTCGGCGTGCCGACGATCTTCTCCGGCGCCATCATCACCGAGCAGATCTTCCGGGTGAACGGTCTCGGCCAGTTGCTGATCACCGCCGTCCAGGGCGCAGACATTCCGCTCGTCCAGACGCTCACCTTCATCTTCGCGGTGCTGATCGTGCTTTTCAACCTGATTGCCGACGTTCTCTACGGCATCCTGGACCCGAGGATCCGTTATGACTGATGCAACCATGACCGCTCAAGCGATCAAGAAGGCGGATGCGGAAACGCCGATGATGCTGTTCTGGCGAAAATTCCGCCGGCACAAGGGCGGCGTGGCTGGCCTAGCCATCTTCATCGCCATCCTGCTCATCGTCTTCGTCGGGCCGTTCATCCATACGATCGACCCGAACAAGATCGATATCCGCGCCAAGAACCAGGGACCGTCCTGGGTGCATCCCTTCGGCACCGACAATCTCGGTCACGACATGCTGGCGCAGGTCATGGCCGGCGGGCAGATCTCGCTTGCCGTCGGCATGACGGCCATGCTGCTCTCCTTGTTCCTCGGCACCCTGGTGGGTGTCCTTTCGGGGTATTTCCGCCGGCTCGACGGCCCGCTGATGCGTCTGACGGACCTTTTCCTGGCACTGCCGCTGCTGCCGCTCCTGCTGGTGATCATCATGCTGTTCCGCGATACGTTGCGGGCGGCCTTCGGTCCGGAAACCGGGATCTTCATCCTGATCGTTTTCGTCATCGGCGTGACGAGCTGGATGCACACCGCCCGCATCGTGCGGGGTGACGTGCTGGCCGTCAAAAGCCAGGAGTTCATCACGGCGGCGCAGAGCAGCGGCATGCGGGAATACCGCATCGTGCTAAGGCACATCCTGCCGAACGTGCTGTCTTCGATCATGGTCTCGGCGACGCTCGGCATTGCCTCGGCCATCATCACGGAATCGGCGCTCAGCTTTCTCGGACTGGGCTTCCCTTCGGACTTCCCGACCTGGGGACGCCTGCTCTTCGACGGGGCGAACTTCCTGCAGATCACGCCGTCGCGCGTGCTTTGGCCGGGCCTTGCCATCTCGCTCACCGTTCTCAGCGTCAACTATGTCGGCGATGCGGTTCGCGATGCGCTCGACCCGAGAAGCATGACGCGCTGAACGACCGCCTCCTGTTCCCGCGGCAAGCCTGCGGGAACGCCCCACCATGGGTGGCGTCAAAAATCTCTCTCAGAAAAATCGAACTTTTTTCCGAACCTGCGGAACCAAAGTCTCTGCCGCTCGTTCTTAGCATATCTGGAAGCGCCCCCGTCCCCCGCCCTTCAAAGCTTCCAGATAACTCTTCATCCCCCTCGAAGAGACCAACGGTCTCGATTTCTTCGGAAATCGAGACCGTTTTTTCGTGCCTCGTTGCATGCCACCCGACGAAACCGCTCTCAGACATCTCGCACGGATCCAGCACGAAGGACGCCAGCGCCTCGCTCCGCGCCAGAAGGCGACGTCGTATCCTCGTCCTGCCGAAGGATCTTATTCGGAGATGTGATCGATGGGGAATACCAGGCTATAGCTGATGCGTTCGGACGAGATCTGGTAGCGCCCCTTGCCATTGACCGAAGCCGGCACGACCCTTTCCAGAACCGTGCTGCCAAAATTGGCCTTCAAGGTTTCTTCCGTCTGCCCGGTCTCGTGCCGGCCATTGGTTCTCGGCAACCCCTCCTCCCAGCGCACCTCGAGCGAATCCTGCCCGTTCACCTGCAGTCTGTGACAGCTCACGCTGATCGCGCGGCCGTTCTTGACGAGAGAGCCGTGACTGACCGCATTGACGATCAACTCATGCATGGCAAGCCCGAGATGCAGGGACGCATTCGGCGTCAACAGCACGTTATCGCCGCTGACCCGCACCAGATGCGGATTTTCCGGAAGATATTTTTCCGTCTGTTGTCGCACGAGATCGTAGAAATAGGCGCCGCGCCAACTGGAGTCCGTGATCAGATCCTGCGATTGCGACAGCGAATACAAGCGGCCGCGAAACTTGTTGAGGAACATGTCCAAGGTTACGGAATAACGCGCCGTCTGCAGCGCAATGCTCTGGATGATGGCGAGCAGGTTCTTGGAGCGATGGCTGACTTCCCGCAGAAGAGCGCGCAGAAGACGCTCCCGGTGGCGCTCTTCCGAACGATCGACGATGGTGGTGACGAGGTAAAGCCCCTGCCCTTCGATCTCGAGCGTCTGGATGCGGAACTCATAGACCTCTTCCGAACCGACGCTGAATTCCACATGGCCCTTCTGGCCCGTCTGGGTCAGGCTATTTTTCAGGACAGCCAGTCGTTCGGCGATCTCCCCGCCGAAAAGCGTAAGATCATCCGGCTGGTCGGACAGACCACCGGCCCAGATCACGGGGAGATTGGTGACAAACAGATAGTTCCGGTCAAAATCCTGGATGATGACGCTTGCACCGAGATCAACGAGAGCTGGCATGAAAAAATCACGCAACTTGTCGTCACCCTCACCAGCCTGTTGCCATGTCAGCTGATGCGACAAGAAATACACTCCGCCTTCCGATGACCGATTTGTGTACGCTGCCGACGCGCAGACGGCCCCGCTGTCACCGTTATAGGGCAGCGAGCCGTGTTAACAACCCGGCAACACACATTTTGATGCTAACGCCTTGCGCAGACTGCGGCTCCATGGGGAGGGACGGCGGCACAAAGCCTCCGCTGACCACACCCACATGCCTGACCATCAGCCGGTCGCCTCACGCTTCTCAAGGCCTCCAACGATGAGCCGTCGAGGATGTTCCCAAAGAAGGGAGGCGAGGATGCGGCGATTGTTACGCCGCAGCCTTCACCGCCTCGTTGAAGAACAGGGCCTGGCTGATCAGGGCCTTGACCATGTCCGGATTGAACGGCTTGGTGACCAGGAAGGCCGGCTCCGGACGTTCGCCGGTGAGCAGGCGCTCCGGGAAGGCCGTGATGAAGATCACCGGCACGCTGGAGGTCTTCAAGATTTCGTTGACGGCATCAATGCCCGAGCTGCCGTCGGCGAGCTGGATATCGGCCAGGACCATCTTCGGGCCCGAGCTGTTGAACAGGCTCACGGCCTCCTTGTGGGTGCGGGCAATGCCGGTCACTCGATGGCCGAGATCCTGCACCATCTGCTCGATGTCGAGCGCAATCAGCGGCTCGTCCTCGATGATCATGATGTCGGTCGCGACCTGGCGGGAAATTTCACGCGAGGCTTCGTCCAGTAGGCGGGTGACCTCGCCCATATCGACGTCGAGGATCTCCGCCGTTTCTTCCAGCGTAAATCCTTCGACGGAAATCAGGAGGAAGGCATGCCGGGCCTGAGACGGCAGGTTGGCCAGGTTGGCCACCGCGCGCTGTTCCCAGGCAAACGGGGATTCGATCGGACGGATTTCGATATCGGTGGAACCGAAGATCGCAACAAACAGTTTGTAGAGCGAAACGCGGTCCTTGGACGTTTCCGGAAAGATGGAGACATCGGCAATCAACGCTTCCAAGACCGCAGCAACATATGCGTCTCCCGAGGTCTGCGAGCCGGTAACCGCGCGAGCGTATCGACGCAGATACGGAAGGTGGGACGCAACGCGTGTGGTAAGTGACATTCAGAATCTCCCCTGATGCCCTGAGGGCAATGAACGTGGTATCAACAATAACGAAGAAAAAAAGTTCCGCCCACCGGGAACTTTTTTTGATCCCGAGCATTTCTCCGATCAAGAGCGTATGGGCAGCCCGCGTGATGAGTGACGACGAAACCAGAAAAAAAGACAAGATGAACACAACACAATCGAACACAGTCCGGCCGGGCAACTCGCTCCCGAACGCGTCGATCTCGCGCAAGCTGCGCGAATTCTATGACGCGGTTCAGGAGGAGGCGATCCCGGATCGCTTTCTTGAGCTTCTGGAGCGTCTCGAGGAAGCCGAGAAGCAGGCCAAGTCGGTGAATGCGAAATGACAACATCCGAAGACGACGTCAATCGCGCTTTCAAGCGTGACCTTTTGGCATCCTTGCCGAACCTGCGCGCCTTCGCCGTTTCGCTCACCGGTCGCCACGACAAGGCGGATGATCTGGTGCAGGACACGATCATGAAGGCCTGGGCGAACCAGAAAAGCTTCACGCACGGCACCAACATGCGTGCCTGGCTCTTCACCATTTTGCGCAACGAATTCTACAGCCAGATGCGCAAGCGTGGCCGGGAAGTTCAGGACAGCGACGGCCTATTCAGCGAACGTTTCTCCGTTCATCCGGAGCAATACGGCCGTCTCGACCTGCAGGATTTCCGCAAGGCGCTCGACTCGCTTCCGGACGACCAGCGCGAAGCCATCATTCTGGTCGGTGCTGCCGGATTTGCTTATGAAGAAGCCGCAACGATCTGCGGATGTGCTGTCGGAACGATCAAAAGCCGCGTCTCGCGCGCCCGCACCCGTCTGCAGGAAATGCTGGGCGTTGCCGGTGAAAGCGATTACGGCCCTGATCCGGGTGATGCCGCCATCACGGCCCGCGCCTTCGGTAGCTAGTCCTTTTCCCTAATCCTGACATTGCGAACCAAGGTCACAAGCAGTTCGTCATCGAACGGCTTGGAGATCACGGCTGCGCCCTCAAATCCCGGGACGCCAGCCAGATGGCCGCGATTGACGGAAGAAAAGATGATGGCCCCACCCGATTCATGATGCCGCCGGAGCGAAGGCCCGGCGGCACCGGCAGCCAGCGATGCATCCGCAAGAATGAGGTCAAACGATCTTTGGCTGAGGACGTCGGAGGCATCCCGCGGCGTCGCAATTTCGACCGCGCTGCCCGTCGCTTCCGCCAGAACCTGTTCAGCCTCCAGCGCGACAAGATATTCGACATCGACGATGAGGATCTGCAACAGTTCGTCCCGCGTTGAAAGGTCTGACAAGGCGTAGACCAGCTTGACGAAGACCGGTCATTTAAAAAAGACATAACATCGGCCTAAACGTAAGAAGGACAGTCGAGGGTCGCATTGACAATGGTAGCTTCCAAACCACTGATCCCGCCCAGAGTTCCCTGCGAATTCTGCCCGCTGCGGCGGCGAGAGAAATTCCGCGATTTCACGGATCATCAACTCGCCTTTGTCAGCAGCTTCAAATTCGGCGAATTGGCCGTCGATCCAGGCGCCACGATCATCTCCGAAGGCGAAGAGCATCCTCAGCTCTATACCGCGCTCGCTGGCTGGAGCTTCCGATACAAGATTCTGGAAGACGGACGCCGTCAGATCCTCAATTATATCCTGCCCGGCGATCTCGTCGGCCTACAGGGAAACCTGATGCGGGAGATGCAGCATTCGGTCGAAGCGCTCACGCGCGTGACGCTCTGTATCTTCGAACGGGAAAAACTGGTGACGCTGTTTCAGAACCACCCGTCGCTTGCCTACGATCTGACCTGGATCGCCTCCCGCGAGGAATCCATGCTGGACGAACACCTCCTCAGCATCGGGCGCCGTACGGCGCTGGAGCGGGCGGCCTACCTCCTCTCCTTCCTGGATTACCGCGCCTATTCGACCGGGGTCTTTAGCGAGGAGGGACCGGCGATCCTGCCGCTGACCCAGCAGCACGTGGCCGACACGCTCGGCCTGTCGCTGGTGCACACCAACAAGACATTGCGCAAGCTTGCCGACATGGGGGCTGTGCGCTGGCTGGATCGTGGATCCGAAGTGCTCAATCGCGAGCGCCTGCAATCCATCGCCGGCTGGCGACCGCTCAACGAAGAACAGCGCCCCTTCATCTGAAAGAGCGCTGCGAAAAATAACAAGCAAATCCGGCTGAGCTTATTCGGCGATGATGGCGCGCAGCATCCACAAGGCCTTTTCGTGGAAGGTCAGGCGGTCGGTGAGCATGTCGGCGGTCACGACGTCGCCTGCCTCATCGGCCTGCCCTGCCGCCTTGCGCATGGTCTTCACGGCCGCTTCATGATCGGCGACCAGATCATTGACCATCGAGACGGCGGTAAACTTGCCCACATCAGCGGCCTTCGGCGCAAAGCCTGCCGCTTCGCCAAGCGAGGCCGGCGCCAGATGACCCAGCGCACGGATACGCTCCGCAATGATATCGGCGGCTTCGAACAGCGCGTTGTAATGCTCTTCGGTCAGCTCGTGCAGCGGCTTGAACAGCGGGCCAACCACGTTCCAATGGTAGACATGGCTCTTGATCGTCAGCCGATAGGTGGCAGCCAGGATCTCGGACAGGCTCTCGGCCATGGTCTCGCGATAGGCCTTGGCAAGGCCGATATTGATGTTCTCATCGTGGGATTTCGGCTTCAGGACAGCAGAAGCTTGTGCCATGGTCGGTTCTCCTTTTGAGATCTTCATTCAGGTCAGGCGTCGGGTGTTCCAGCCCCATCGCCGGACCCACCCATCATGCGCAGGGCAAAGAGCGCGATCCCGCCGGTCACGGCGGCGGCCATCAGTGGGCGCGATTTCATCATCACCGGCAGCAGCGATACGGCCGTGGTCATCAAAAGCGCACGGTTGTTGGCCGCAGCCTCGCGCCGACGGCGTTCGTCCGCCCGGTTCTTCACCGTAACGATGAGCAGCACGATGAGGACGATCAGCAGGGAGATCCCCGCCACAACCCCGAACGCGGCCGCCGCATCCATCCGCGTGCTCAGCCAGACGATCAGCGCTCCAACACCCGCACCGTAGGCCGTGAGGAGAAACAGCGCTGCAATCGCATAAAGAATGGCATTGCGACGCGTCCGCTGGACCATCAGGCTGATATCGACCGAGAGCAGCGATGCCAGCATTGGCAACAGGCGCGCCATGTTAGCGGCGCGACAGGAGCGCGAAGAGGAAGCCGAGACCGGCGGCGATCGCCACCGACTGCAGCGGCTTGGTGCGGATCTGCCGCTCCAGGTCCTTCTCCATCGACATGGCCTGCGCGCGGGCGGCATCCATCATCTGGGCAGAGGCATCCATCGCATCGTTCGAGGCACGGCGTGCCTTCGACTTCAGGTCATCCGCCTTGTTCGAGCCCGCTGCGGCAACAGCCTTGGCGAGCGCCGCGATGTCTTCCCGCAACTGCTGCAACTGGCGCTCGACATCTGCCTGCGAACCGGACCGCGAAAAATCATTCGGCGAATTCATCGACATCACGTTCTCCTTGAGGAACAGGGCCGGTCGAGAGCCGGCCGGGAAGCGCGGGCCGTCCACCCGTCGCTTATTCGCCCGGTCAACGAGGATCGGACGATTTTGTTCCATAGCCTGAGCAACGCGGTCGGACGTTGAGGGAAATCAAGCCAGCGGTGGCTCCGGCCAGTGCGTCACACCGCCCGACATGGTTTCAAACGCCTTCGACAGTTTCAGCACGAACAGATCGGCATAGCGCGGGCCGACGATCTGCAGGCCGATCGGCATGCCGCTTTTCGAGAAGCCGCAATTGATGGACGATGCCGGCTGTTCCGACATGTTCCACGGCACGGTGAAGGCGATATGTTCGAACGGAGCCGCCGGATCGTTGGTCGGAGAGGCCCATTCCGCTGGATAGGAGACGACCGGATTGGTGGGCGAAATCACCGCATCAACGCTGGTGAACAGTTTTCCGCAGGTCTTGCGCATCTCGATCGTCTGGTTGAAACCCCGCACCGCATCGACGCCGGAGACATGTTCGCCGCCCTTTGCCCAGTCGAAAATGTACGGCAGGATCTGGCTCTGGCGCGCCTGGTCCATGCCGGCGATATCGCCCCAGAAGCGCGCGCGCCAGAAGTTGTCGAGACCATCCAGCATTGCCCGCGTAATCACCGGCCCGACGGGCACGATCTCCGCACCGGCCTGCTCGAACAGCCGCGCCGCGGCCACCACCGCGTCCTTCACCTCGTCTTCCGCGGCAAGCCCGGTTCCCGCATCCAGCATCAGGCCGATCTTGAGGCCGGTGAGGTCGAGATCGAGATCCAGCCAGTCAAAACTGTTTGGCGGCAATGAGGTGCCGTCGCGCCAGTCGGGCCGCGACAGCGGTTCCATGGAGAGTGCCGCATCCTCGACGAAGCGGGTCATCGGCCCGGCGCAGCGGCCGACATAATAGGGATCGACCGGGATGCGGCCCTGGCTGGGTTTGAAGCCGAAGATGCCGGTCCAACCGGCGGGAAGCCGCACCGACCCGCCGATATCGGTGCCGATGTGCAAGGGACCGAAACCCGCAGCGGCGGCAGCGGAAGCGCCGGCGCTCGATCCGCCAGGGTTCTGGCTGAGGTCCCACGGGTTGCGGCTCAGCTTGTGAAAGCTGGAGAGGCCGGAGGAGAGCATGCCGTAATCCGGGCAGGTGGTCTTGGCAAAGATCACCGCACCGTCTTCCCGGCAGCGGGCGGCGATCGGCGCATCGTCTGCCGCCGGCACCAGTTCGACCGCCTTTGTCCCCAGCGGCACCGGATCGCCCTTGGTGGCGATCAACTCCTTCAGCGTCAACGGAATGCCGTCGAGAATGCCGAGCATCTCGCCGCTCTGCCAGCGCTCGGTCGAGGCTTTCGCCTGGTCGCGGGCCTTCTCCGGATCATAAAGATAGAGCGCCTGCACATGCGGTTCGAAAGCGGCGATGCGCTCCTCCACCGCCTGCCAGTATTCGAGCGGTGACAGGCTCTTGCGGGCATAGAGGTCCCGGACCTGCCGGATGGTCAGCGTCAGCAATTCATTCATGGCGATGTCTTCGTTCTGGTGAAAAATTCAGGTTTGGTCGCGGGGATCGAGCAGGTCGCGCAGGCCATCGCCCAGCATGTTGAGGCCCATAACGGCGAGCGCGATGGCAAGGCCCGGCAAGAGCGCCAGCCACGGCGCCTGGCCGAGGAAGGTCTGCGCGTCGGACAGCATGCGGCCCCAGGTCGGCGCCCCCAGCGGCATGCCGAGCCCGAGGAAGCTGAGCCCCGCCTCAGTCAGGATCGCGAGACCCAGCTGGATCGTCACCTGCACGATGATCTGGTTGGCGATATTCGGCAGCACATGCACGACGGTGATCTTCGCCCGGTTGCGTCCCATGCCGATGGCAGCCGTCACGTAATCGCGCGTCCAGATCTGCCGGGCGGCCCCGAGCGTCAGCCTGGCAAAGACCGGCACCATGAAAACGGCGATCGCAATGATGGCCGTGAAGCGACCGGAGCCGATGAAGGCCCCGAGCAGCATGGCCGACAGGATGGGCGGCACGGCGAAGATGATATCGCAGACGCGCATGACGATGGTTTCCGTCACGCCCCGGATCGCCGCGACGATGACACCGACGCCGGTACCGAGCGTTGCGCCGATCGCAACCGCGAGAAGCGAGGTGGAGAGCGAATTCCAAGCGCCGACCATCAGCATGGAGGCGACATCGCGGCCGAACTGGTCGGTTCCAAGAAAGCCCTGCGCCAAGGGCGGTTTCAGCTTGTGGACGATCTGCATCTTCGTCGGCGACATGGGCGTCCAGACGAGCGAAACGAGCGCAATGGCAATCAGCGTCAGCGTAATCACAAGGCCGATCGAAAAGGTGGGGCGACGCATGAGGAAAGTCATCAGCGCACTCCCGCCCGAAGCCGGGGATCAATGACGAGATAGGCAAGATCGACGAGGAAATTCATGAGGATCACAAGACCGGAGAAGAACAGCACGACATCCTGCATGACGACGACATCGCGCTGGGAGAGCGCCTGATAGGCAAGCCGACCGACGCCCGGCAGGTTGAAGACGTTTTCCACCAGAACGGCACCGGCAATCAGGAAGGTGAACTGCAGGCCGAGCATGGTGACGACCGGGATCAGCGCATTGGGCACAGCATGCCGCCAGAGAGCGGTCTGCTCGGACAAGCCCTTGGCGCGGGCGGTGCGGACGAAATCCTCGTTCATCACCTCCAGAACGGCAGACCGCGTGACGCGCATCAGCACACCCGCCTGCGGCAAGGCCAGCGCCACCGCCGGCAGGAACAGTGCCTTGAGGCTCTCGACCACGCCCGCATCCCAGCCGGGAAAACCGCCGGCCGGGAGCCAGCCGAGCGTGGTGGAGAAGAGGATGATCAACAGCAGCCCGACCCAGAAGGCAGGAACCGCGATACTGACATGCGAGAACAGGCCGGAAAACACATCCCACGCGCCGTTCTGGTGCCGCGCCGCCTGAACGCCCAGCGGAATGGCGAGCGCGATGGACAGAAAAACCGCCATCAGCGCCAGCGGCACCGTCACCGACAGCCGCTCGGCGATCAGCCCTGCCACCGGCACGCCATAGGTATAGGAGTTGCCGAAATCGCCCTGCAGCACGCCGCCGAGCCAGGCGACGTATCGCACGACGAGTGGCTGATCGAGGCCCATCTCCTTCTGGAGCGCCGCCAGCGTATCGGGGCTCGCGGACGTTCCAAGAATGACCGAGGCAGGATCACCCGGCAGAAGGTCCATGACCGCAAAGATGATGGCGGAGACCAGCAGCAGGGTAACGATGAGACCGGCAAACCGGCGGAAAATAAGCGCAATCATGTCCTGTGCCTTCTGGCTCGCAAGAGCGAAGGATGAAGTGCCGGAAACCGGCATGCAATGTGAATGTGAGGGCGACCGATCACCGATGGGTCGGGACCAGCTACTTTCCCCGAATGGTCACGGCAGAGCGGTGACCCCCCTCTGCCCTGCCGGGCATCTCCCCCACAAGGGGGGAGATTGACTCGTGGCGCGCTCTCCATCCTCCATCAACCCGATGCGGTTGCGGCAGGCGCGACGCAAAAGGAAACCGGCGTGCTGGCCTCTTGCCGATCTCCCCCCTTGTGGGGGAGATGTCCGGCAGGACAGAGGGGGTATCGACCCTTCAGCCAACTTTAACTCGATCCGGCGAACCAGAACTTCACTCCGTCCAGTGCACCTCAGAAAGCACGTTCGACGGGATCGGCTCGTTTTCCCAGAGCCCCATCACCTTCTTGTCCCACACGCCGAGCTTCGGCATGACGAAGAGGTAGAGCGCCGGCACATCCGTCGCGAGGATCGTCTGCGCCTCGCCGTAGAGCTTTTCCTGCTCAGCTGCGTCAGACGTTGCTTCCACCTTCTTCAGGATCTCGTTGAAGGCCGGGTTCTTGTAGGCGAAGTAGTAGGGGTCGCGGGCATAGATATCGATGTCCATCGGCTCGGCATGGGCGACGATGGTCATGTCGAAATTGCCGCCCTTGAAGACGTCCGCCACCCATTTCGCCGGGAATTCGGTGGTCTCGATCGTCATCGTCACGCCGATTTCCGCCAGCATGGCCTGCAGGATCTGCGAGGAACGCTGGGCATAGGCCATCTGCGGCGACTTCATGGTGAAGGAAAAGCCGTTGGGGTAACCGGCTTCGGCGAGCAGCGCCTTCGCCTTTTGCGGATCATAGGGATAGGTGCCCGTGAGGTCGACGTAACCACGATCGTTCGGCGTGTAGTGGCTGCCGATCGGCGTGCCGAAACCGGACCACGCGCCGTCGATGACGGCTTGGCGGTCAATGGCCATCATCAGCGCCTGGCGCACGCGCTTGTCGTCGAACGGCTTCTTGGCATTGTTCATGCCGGCCACGACCTTGAGCTCGGTATTGCCGATGACGGTGGCAAGCCGCGCATCCGTCTTCAGGCTGTCGATCAGTTCCGGCGCACCGAATTCCGGGAAGGCATCGACATCACCGGCCTTCAGCGCCGCGGCCTGCGCCTGCGCATCGGCGATGAAGCGGAAGGTGGCCTTTTCGAGCTTGGCGGCGCCCGCCTTGTTCCAGTAGTCCGGGTTGCGGGCCAGTTCGACGGAGGCACCCTTGGTCCAGTTGACGAACTTGAATGGGCCGGTGCCGATCGGCGTCGTCTTGTTGTCGGCAGCCGATTTCGGCGCGACGATGGAGGAGGACGGCCAGCCGAGCCAGTAGAGCAGGCTGCCCGCCGGCTGCTTCAGCTTCAGCACCAGCGTCGCGGCATCCGGCGTCTCAATCGTGTCGATCGAGGCGAAATAGCGCTTCTGCGGATTGACGGAATCGGCACCGCGCGCCCGGTCGATGGAAAACTTGGCGACGGAGGAGTCGAAAACTTCGCCATTGTGGAAGGTCACGCCCTGGCGCAGCTTGAAGGTATAGGTCAGTCCGTCCGGCGAGATCGTCCAGCTTTCGGCCAGCTGCGGCTGCACCTTGCCATTGCGGTCGATGGTCGTGAGACCTTCGAAAATGTTCTGCCAGGTCACCTGGCCGATGGCGACCGGTGCGGCAATCGTCGGATCAAGTCCGGCCGGCTCCACCGCCATGCCGAGCGTGAGGCCCGTCTTCGGCGCGGCCTCTGCCGGCATCTGGGTGGCAAGCACCAGGCCGGCGGCCATGGCAAGGCCAAACACGGCTCGGCGCGTCAGCGCGGTGGTTGCGGAAAGGAATTGGCTTCCGATGTGTGGTTTTCCCATACGTGGCATTCCCCTTGTTTTCGCGTCACCGGGCGGCGAAACTCCCGAGCGACACGTGGTTATGCGAAGAGAGTGGCACTTCGCAGGCGCACACACAATTACCATTTTTGTGTTCCCTGTGTAGCCGAAATCGCTACACGGAAGTCTTTGGCTTGCGCGGCTTCGGCCGGTCAGCGCCGCGCATGAAGCCCTCGATGAAATCGACAAGCTTGCCGGCGGCAAAGGAGAGTTGCCGGTCCGGCGCCACACAGAGGTCGATCGCCGTTCTGACGCCCTTGCCAGCGGCCACCGGGATTGCCGCCATCAGGCCGGACTGGATCTCGCGCTGCACGGCCAGCGCCGGCAGAAGCGTCACCGCCGCCTGCTGCAGCACCAGTTCCTTCAGCATTTCCAGCGAGCCGGTGATGAAGACCGGATCGAGCTCGACGCCGATCTTGGCGAACTGCTCCTCAAAGGCCTGGCGTGCGCCAAAACTCTTGTCCGGCAGCGCCAGCGGCAGCGCCGCGATCTCCTTCAACGTGATCTCCGGTCGCTCGGCTGCCGGATGGCTGGCCCAGGTGATCACGTCATAGGTGATTTCCGAGCGTAGCCGCACCTTCACGCCTGGCATTTTCGGAGCAAACAGGGTGACCACCAGATCGGCCTCCGCCGCCGCCAGCGCTTCGATCGCCTGGCGGGCGCTGGTAATCATCACCTCGAAACGCAGCTTCGGATAGCGCAGCGAAAACTGCGCAAGGACGGGCGCGAGCAGATTGGCGACCGTTGCGCCATTGGCATAGATCACCACCCGGCCCCGCTGCAGGCCCTGGAGGTCATCGATCAGCTGGTGCACATGTTCCAGCTCGCGAAGGGTGCGCCCAGCGCGCGCCGCCAGAAGCTCACCTGCCGCCGTCAGCTTGATGCCGCGGTTCGAGCGTTCGACCAGCGCCGTGCCGAAATAATGCTCGAGATTCTCGATCTGCCGGCTGACCGCGGTCGGAGCCACGTTGAGGTTTTCGGCGGCCGCGCGCATCGAATTGGTGCGCACGAGTTCGTCGAAATACATGAGGGCGCGAAGCTGCATGAAGGGTCCTGCACGGTGAAACGATGGCTGCCCGAGGCGAAGAGGCCAGATCGTCAGGCCCGGCGAAAACCTTCGCTCGCCACCAGCAGCTGGCGCGTATAATCCTGCGAAAATTCGCGCTTTTCCAGAGCCTCGACGGACACGGTCTCCACCATCTCGCCCTTGCGCATCACGGCCAGCCGGTCGCACATGTGGGAGACGACACCGAGATCGTGGCTCACCATCACGAAGGTCAGCCCGCGATCCTTGCGCGCCTGTTCGAGCAGGTTGAGGATTTCCGCCTGGATCGACGCATCGAGCGCCGAGGTGGGCTCGTCCAGCAGCAGGATTTTTGGCTCGAGGATCAGCGCGCGGGCAATGGCGATGCGTTGGCGCTGGCCACCGGAGAGCTGGTGCGAATAGCGGAACCGGAAGCCGGAGCCCAACCCCACTTCATCAAGCGCGCGGGCAATGCGGGCATCGACATCGGTAAAGCCATGGATCGCCAGCGGCTCCAGCAGCAGCCGGTCCACCGTCTGGCGCGGATGCAGCGAACCATACGGATCCTGGAACACCATTTGGACCGTGCGATAAAAATCCCGGTCGCGCCGGTGGCCTTCATACCGTTTGCCGGAGACGGTCAGCGTGCCGCTTTCGAAGACGTTGAGGCCGGCAACCGCCCGCAGCAGGGTAGATTTGCCGGAACCGGATTCGCCGACGAGACCGAACGATTCGCCCTCGGCAACGCTGAGACTGACGCCATTCAACGCCACGAATTCATCAAACACCACGACCATGTCGCGGATGGAAAGCACCTCGCGCGTCATCTCGCCCACTCCGGCTTGCGCTCCAGCACGGGCAGCGGATGGCGATGGGAACCGATCGTCGGCAGGCAATTCAGCAGTCCTTGCGTATAGGGATGTTGGGCCGCAGAAAGATTGGCTGACGGCAGTTCCTCCACCACACGGCCCGCATACATCACGAGAACGCGGTCGCAGAAGGAGGAGACGAGGCGCAGGTCGTGGCTGATGAAGATCAGGCCCATGCCGCGCTCGGCCACGAGGCGGTCGAGAATGGCGAGCACTTCGAGCTGCACGGTGACATCGAGCGCCGAGGTCGGTTCATCGGCGATCAGCAGTTCCGGCCCGCAGACCAGCATCATGGCGATCATGATGCGCTGGCCCATGCCGCCGGACACTTCATGCGGATAAAGATCGAAGACACGTTCCGGGTCGCGGATCTGCACCGCTTCCAGCATGGAAAGCGCCCGCTGCCGCCCTTCGCCCCAGGATACGCTTTCATGCGTCCTCAAGGTTTCGATGATCTGCCGGCCGATCGGCATCACCGGGTTCAGCGAATATTTCGGGTCCTGCAGGATCATCGCCACCCGCTTGCCGCGCAGACTTCGACGCTTGGCGGCGGAGGCCGAGAGAAGATCGATGCCATCGAAGTTCAGCGTCTTCGCGGTGATCTTCGCGTGGCCGGGCGTCAGCCCCATGATGGCGCGACCCGTCTGCGACTTGCCGGATCCGGATTCGCCAACGATGCCGAGCCGTTCCTTGCCAAGCGTGAAGGAGACCCCGCGCACCGCCTCCACCGTGCCGGTGCGGGTGGGAAACGAAACGCGCAGGTCATCGACTGTCAGAAGCGGGTTCATTGGCCGGCCTCCTTCGGATCAAGCGCATCACGCAGACCGTCGCCCAGCAGGTTGAAGCCAAGGCTGACGATGAGGATGGCAAAACCCGGCATGGCGGCCACCCACCATTGATCGAGAATGAAACGACGCCCGGAGGCGATCATCGCACCCCATTCGGGAAGCGGCGGCTGGGCACCGAGCCCGAGGAAACCAAGGCCGGCAGCCGTCAGGATGATGCCGGCCATATCCAGCGTGACACGCACGATCAGCGAGGAGGTGCAGAGCGGCATCACATGGCGCAGCACGATGCGGAAGGGCGACGCGCCCATCAGCTTCACGGCCGCGATGAATTCCGAGTTGCGGAAGGTGAGCGTCTCGGCGCGTGCGATGCGCGCATAGGGCGGCCAGGAGGTCACGGCGATGGCAAGGATCGCGTTTTCGATGCCGGGGCCAAGGGCTGCCACCAGCGCCAGCGCCAGAACGAGCTTCGGAAAGGCGAGAAAGATATCTGTGATGCGCATCAGGATCGCATCCACCCAGCCGCCGGCATAACCGGAGACAGTGCCGACGATGAGACCGATGGGCGCCGCGATGATCGCCACCAGCACCACCACCATCAGCGTCAGCCGCGAACCGTGGATCAGGCGCGAGAGGATATCGCGGCCCTGATCGTCGGTGCCGAGCCAGTAACCGGCCGTGCCGGGCGGCAGGAGACGGGCATTGCGCAGATCCCCCTGCACCGGATTGTGCGGCGCCAGCACATCGGCAAACAGGGCGACGAACAGCAGCCCCAGGATGATGCAGAGGCCGAGCAGTGCCAGCCGGTTTTCGGAAAACCGCCGCCAGATGACATAGGCACGGCCCAGCCGCGCCTGGCGGCGCGACGTCGGACGGTCGGAGAGCAGCCAGTCCCGGCTGTAGGGCTTCGGATCAGCAAGCGTGCTCATCGGCTGCGGGTCCTCGGATCAAGCGTGCGATAGAGCGCATCGGAAAACAGGTTGATGCCAATGAACACGACACCGATGACGATGGTGCCACCAAGGACGGCATTCATGTCGGCATTCTGCAGCGAATTGGTGATGTAAAGCCCCAGCCCCGGCCAGGCGAAGATTGTTTCCGTCAGGACCGAACCCTCCAGCAGACCGGCATAAGAGAGTGCGATCACCGTCACCAGCGGCACCGCGGCATTGCGCAGCGCATGGAACCAGATGATCCGGGTTTCCGACAGGCCCTTGGCGCGGGCCGCGACGATGTATTCCTGGGACAGCTCGTTCAGCATGAAGGAACGCGTCATGCGGCTGATATAGGCGAGTGAGAAATAACCGAGCAGCGAGGCGGGCAGAATGATGTGGCGGAAGAGATCCCACAGCACATCCCATTGCCGCTGCCAGATCGCATCGATGAGGAAAAATCCGGTCTGCGGCGTGAAGGTGAATTCGTAGACGATATCCATGCGCCCCGGATAGGCGACCCAGTTCAGCCGCGCATAGAAAACGAGCAGCGCCAGAAGGCCAAGCCAGAAGATCGGCACCGAATAGCCGATGAGGCCGATGATGCGCACGATCTGGTCGGCCCAACTGCCGCGCCGGACGGCGGCCAGCACGCCGAGCGGAATGCCGAAAAAGGCGCCAATCACGGTACCAAGTGTCGCAAGTTCGATCGTCGCCGGAAAGACGCGGGCGATATCCGTCATAACCGGATTGGTGGTCAGCACCGAGGTGCCGAAATTGCCGGTCAGCGCATCGCGAAGATAGAGGAAGAACTGTTGCCAGAGCGGCAGGTTCAGCCCGAGTTCCTCGCGCACCCGCTCCACCACATGCGCCGGTGCGCGGTCACCGACAATCGCCAGCGCCGGATCGATGGGAATGACGCGGCCAATGAAGAAGGTGACCGCCATCAACCCTAAAAAGGTGGTGATGACGGTCACGATGAAGCCGAGGGTCGCGCGCAGGCGCTGACGGGCGCGACGTTTGCCGCGCCCTGCCCTCATTTGTGTGTCAAGCGTGCTCACCGGGATGACCTGACCGGATCAATCCTTGGAGATCGTGTAGACGAAGTTGGTGTCGAAGCTCGGGCCGAGCTTCAGACCCTTCAGCTTCTTGGAATAACCGGCCACTTCTGTCTGCTGGAAGATCAGCACGAAGGGACCGCTTTCCAGAACCTTCTTCTGCAGGCTCTTGTAGATCTCGGCGCGCTTGGCGCTGTCCTTCTCAAGAAGCGCCGACTGCGTTTCCTTCGTCAACTCCGGCACATCCCAGGCATTGCGCCAGGCAAGCGTCTTGTTCTTGCCGGCATCCGAGTTGTCGTAGTTGATCGTGAAGGTTTCCGCGTTCGAGTTCGGGTCGAAATAGTCCGAACCCCACTGGCCGATATAGATATCGTGCTGGCGGGCGCGATACTTGGTCAGCGTCTGCTTGCCGTCACCCGGAATGATCTCGAGCTTGATGCCGGCCTGCGCCAGCGTCTGCTGCACGCTTTCGGCAATGCCGGTCACCGGCTGCGTGTTGCGCACGTCCATCGAGACGGTGAAGCCGTCCTTCAGCCCGGCCTTGGCGAGAAGCTCCTTGGCCTTGGCCACGTCCAGCTTGTAGGGGTTTTCATCGAGCGCACCGAGTTGGCCCTTCGGCAGGAAGGTCTGGTGGATCTCTCCGATGCCCTTGATCAGGGTTGCGCCGATCGCATCGTAATCGACCAGATACTTGATGGCCTCCACCACTTCCGGCTTCGCCAGATTGGGGTTCTTCTGGTTGAGGCTGAAGTAATAGACCGTGCCTTTCGGGGCCGAGGTGATTGCCAGACCGTCCTTCTTCGCCACGGCATCCATATCGCCGGGCTCGAGGTTGCGGGCAACGTCGATGTCACCGTTTTCCAGAGCCAGTCGCTGGCCGGAGCTTTCCTTCATGTGGCGGTAGACGACGCGCTTCAGCTTCGGCTTTTCGCCATAATAGTTGGGATTGGCTTCAAGAATTACCGCTTCATTCGCCTTCCAGCCGAGGATCTTGTACGGGCCGGACCCGGCATAACCAGTCTTCAGGAACTCGTTGCCGAAATCGGTATCCCACTTGTATTCGGCGGTCGGCGTCACGGCCTTCGCCTTCTCCATCGTCGCCTTCTTGTCGACGACGGAAGCAACCGTTGCGGTCAAAACGTTCAGCACGAAGCTCGGCGCGTAAGGCTTGTCGATGGTCAGCACGAAAGTGTCCGGAGCCGTCGCCTTGGCCTTTTCCGTCACGTTGTCGCCCTTGAGGCCAAACTGGGTCAGCAGGAAGGCCGGCGACTTGTCGAGCTTGACGGCACGCTCGAAGGAGAAGGCCACATCGTCTGCCGTCACCGGATTGCCGGAGGCGAACTTCAGGCCCTTCTTCAGCTTGAACGTATAGGTGAGGCCATCCTCCGACGTCGTCCAGCTCTCGGCGAGATCGCCGACGACCTTCGACGTGTCGTTGATGTCGATGGAGACCAGCTTGCTGTAGGTGTTTCCGGTCACTTCCGCCGTCGACAGTTCGAAAGCCTCGCCCGGATCGAGCGAGATGATGTCGTCGATGGCAAAACCTTCCACCAGCGTATCGGCGGGCGTCGCGGCAAAGGCGTGCGGTGCCGAAAGCATGACCAATGACAGCGCAGCACTGGTCGTCAGAATCCGGAGGTTGCGATTGAACGCGGTGATCATGGTCATGAGTTCCCTGTTTTTGTTGTGTTCAGAGCAGGTAGAAAGTGGGCAGGTCAGCGCGGCTCGTGCCAGGTTTTCGAAAGAACCCTCAGCCAGTTTTCCCGGCACAGCTTGGCGAGATCATCCGAAGCGTAGCCCGCGTGTTTTAGCGCCGCAACAAGTTTCTGATTGCCGGCTGCGTCTGCGATTTCCTGCGGCACGGTGGCGCCATCGAAGTCCGAACCGAGCGCGACGCAATCGATTCCCATACGCTCGACCATGTAATCGATGTGTCGCACCATCAGGTTCAGGTTCGTATTCGCATCGTCGCGCGCATCCGGCCGAAGCATGGTCACCGCGTAGTTCAACCCGACGATGCCGCGGCGTTCGCGGATCGCGTCGAGCTGCCGGTCCGTCAGGTTGCGGGCAACGGCCGTCAGTGCATGCACGTTGGAATGGCTGGCGATCAGCGGCGCTTCCGAGGTTTTGGCAACGTCCCAGAAGCCCTGCTCGGTGATGTGGGCAAGGTCGATGGCAATGCCCATACGGTCGCAGGCCTTCACCAGTTCGAAGCCGAGATCCGTCAGGCCGGGGCCGGCATCTGGCGACATCGGATATGCAAAGGGAACACCGTGGCCGAACGCATTGTTGCGGCTCCAGACGGGACCGAGGGACCGCAGTCCGGCGGCATAAAAGACGTCGAGCGCGGCCAGGTCGGCGTCGAGGGCCTCGCAGCCTTCCATGTGCACGACGGCGGCAAAGATACCGTCCTCCATCGCGCGGCGGATCTCGGCGGTCGAGCGGCAGATGCGCCAGGCGCCGGCCTTGTCCAGACGATGGGCCAGCGCCAGTTTTTCAATCGCAATGTCGAGAGAGGGCGCCCGTTCGAGCGGAGAGGCAAGCGGGGTCACATAATGGCCGTTCCCATCGGGTTCCTTGAGGATGAGATCCCCGGACGGAATATAGATGGCACAAAGGCCGCCGGCGAGACCGCCAGCCTTGGCGCGGGGACCATCGATATGGCCTTCTCGTGTTCCCTTGGCAAACTCCGCCACGGGGTCTGCACCATTGCGCATATTGCGCCACAAACGAAGCAGCACATCATTGTGGCCATCAAACACGAATTCCATTGCGACGCTTTTCCGAACTTTCGACAGGAGTCATATTGCAGCGCGATCCTAGGCCGATCCGGAAACAGACCGCAAGCTGCAATTTTTCTGATCACAAAGACCAGTTGCCGTCATTGTCTTTCGTCAGCCTAGGCGTGCAAAAAGCGCCACGAACCCGCTCTCTCCACTCCAAATTACAACCGTCGAGCGCAATCTGCCACCGATCAGACTGCAGCATCGCCGCACCGATGGCGACTGGCTCGACATCGATGGACCGCAGGAGCGACAGGCCCGCCAGAATGGACGTACCGCTGGAAATCACGTCGTCCACCAGCGCCACCCGCTGGTTCTTGAGGAGCGGCAGCATGCGCGGATCGACATAAAGCCGCTTCACCTGATCCGGCGTGGTGATGGAGGAGAGCGGCACGGACAAGCCGTCCTCGTACCAGAATTTGCGGGATGTCCCGAGCGGCACGTAACGCGTATGGCCAAGCTGGCGGGCAACCGCGGCGGCAAGCGTCAGCCCGAGCGTCGGCAATCCCACCACCACATCCGGAGAAAAGGCAGACAAGCGGGCGGCAAGATCCTCCGCCAGCGCTTCCACCACGGCAAAACTCGCCTGGTTGATGATCAGGGAAGCGAGTGCGTGTTGACCATCGGGCAGCGGGCGGATCGGCAGGCGGATCTGCCGGCCATCGGCCAGTTCGGCCGGATAAAAGCCGGAAAATGGTCCCTCTGCGGGAAACGTCCCCGCAGCGTGGATCTCCTGCCAGAACGCATGGGGCTCGATCTCAGGCGGCATCAGAAACTCCGGCATCAGGCGTAATAGGGTTCGTCCCGCCACCGGCCAACCTCTTCGATCAGCCAGCTGCGAAACAGCGCGACGGGGCGAAATTCCATCCGTGTGATGGGCGCCACGACATAATAGGAACTCGGGCTTCTGACCTGCAGCGGCAGCGCCTGGACAAGATCGCCGGATTTCAGCTCCGCCTCGATAAGGAAAAGCGGCATCAGCGCCACGCCGAGACCGGCGCTGCACGCCTGGCCGACGCTCGCGAACTGCTCGAACCGCATGCCGGGCGATGGCGTGCCGGAGACACCCTGGGTTTCAAAGAAATGCGCCCAGGCGCCCGGCCGCGAGGCCATGTGCAAAAGCGGCAGCGACAGGAGATCCTGTGGCTTTGCCACCGGGTTTTCGGCCAGAAAGGCCGGGCTGCAGACGGGCGCCACCATCTCGTCCATCAGGAAGGTGCAATCGGCGCCCGGCCAGTTCGGCTGGCCGATATGGATCGCCACATCCAGCCCGTCCTGCTCGAAATCGAACGTGCCGATGCGGGTCGCGAAGTTGAGCGTGATTTCGGGATGTGATGCAACGAAACGCGGAATGCGCGGCAGCAGCCAGCGAGTGCCGAAGGTCGGCAGCATGGCAAGGTTCAGGGTGTCGCCATGTTTTTTCGTCATGGCCTGCAGCGAGGCGGCCCTTATCTGCGAGAGTGCGGCGCCGATCGATTTGGCATAGACGCGACCGGGCTCCGTCAACGACACGCCACGGCTGCTGCGATCGAAGAGCATGAGGCCAAGCTGTTCTTCCAGCCCGGAAATCTGGCGACTGATCGCCCCTTGCGTCAACGACAGCTCGTCGGCAGCTGCCGAAAAACTGCCGAGCCGCGCGACGGATTCGAAGGCGGCCAGCGCACTGGTGGAGGGAAGAAGACGGCGGCTCAGATTGCTCATGGCGCATTCCTACCGCTCATAGCGGCGTGAGTAAACGGCGCTTTACGCTGGCCCACACTTCGCCGATAGTTCGCCCAGCTTTTCCGATGGAGGATTTTTGACGTGAGCGACCGTGCCGCCTTTTCCTGGGAAGATCCCTTCCTGCTCGACGACCAGCTGACCGAAGACGAGCGGATGATCCGCGACGCTGCCGCGGCCTTTGCCAAGGCCGAGCTTCTGCCGCGCGTCAACGAGGCGTATCTTTCGGAAACCACGGCGCCGGAACTGTTTCCGCTGATGGGCCAGGCCGGTCTGCTGGGCGTGACGCTGCCGGAGGAATTCGGCGCGGCCAACGCCTCCTATGTCGCCTACGGCCTTGTTGCCCGCGAGGTCGAGCGCATCGATAGCGGCTACCGCTCGATGATGAGCGTGCAGTCCTCGCTCGTCATCTACCCGATCTTCGCCTACGGCTCGGACGCCCAGAAGCAGAAATACCTGCCGGGCCTCGTGTCCGGTGAACTCATCGGCTGTTTCGGCCTCACCGAACCGGATGCCGGCTCCGATCCGGGCGGCATGAAGACGCGCGCCGAAAAGATCGACGGCGGTTATCGCCTGCGCGGCTCCAAGATGTGGATCTCCAACGCGCCGATCGCCGATGTCTTCGTCGTCTGGGCAAAGTCGGAAGCCCACAACAACGAGATCCGCGGTTTCGTGTTGGAAAAGGGCATGAAGGGCCTCTCCGCCCCGAAGATCGGCGGCAAGCTGTCGCTGCGCGCCTCGATCACCGGCGAGATCGTCATGGATGGCGTCGAAGTGTCGGAAGATGCGCTGCTGCCGAACGTGTCGGGCCTCAAAGGTCCCTTCGGTTGCCTCAACCGCGCCCGCTACGGCATCTCCTGGGGTGTGATGGGGGCGGCCGAAGACTGCTGGTTCCGCGCTCGCCAGTATGGCCTCGACCGCAAGCAGTTCGGCAAGCCGCTCGCCGGCACCCAGCTTTACCAGAAGAAGCTCGCCGACATGCAGACCGAGATCGCGCTCGGCCTGCAGGGTTCGCTTCGCGTCGGCCGCCTGATGGACGAGCACAAGATGGCGCCGGAAATGATTTCGATCATGAAGCGCAACAATTGCGGCAAGGCGCTCGACATCGCCCGCCAGGCGCGCGACATGCACGGCGGCAACGGCATCCAGATTGAATATCACGTGATGCGCCACGCCCAGAACCTGGAAACGGTCAACACCTACGAGGGAACGCATGACGTGCATGCGCTGATCCTTGGCCGTGCCCAGACCGGCATCCAGGCGTTTTTCTGAGCCTATTTCCGAAACCGAAACACGCGACGGCGGGATCTCCCGCCGTCAAATTTATTTAATCATACTTTTCAAAACCCGCCGTTGATTGTCGCCGCCAAGTGTCCTACGTCAGGGGCCGAACCTTCAAGCCGCGACCCGGGCTTCTTGACACGGCCCGCCTCGCGATCTTTCCGACTGAAACGAGGTCCCCATGTACAACTATCCTGACGTTCAACTCTTCATCGCTGGCGAATGGCGCAACGCCCAGAGCGGCAAGACCATCCCGGTTGAAGATCCCGCGACCCAGGAGATCATCGGCAAGATCGCCCATGCGGAGAAGGCCGATCTCGATCTCGCCCTCGACGCCGCCGACAAGGGTTTCAAGGTCTGGCGCAACACGTCCGCCTTCGAACGGTCCAAGATCATGCGCAAGGCCGCCGACTTGCTGCGCGAACGCATCGATTACATCGCCTGGCTGATGACGCGCGAACAGGGCAAGCCGATTGCCCAGTCGAAGGGTGAGATCATCAACGCCGCCGATACGATCGACTGGTTCGCCGAAGAAGCCCGCCGCACCTACGGCCAGATCATCCCGGCCCGTTTCGGCGGCGTGTCCAACATGGCGATCAAGTTCCCGGTCGGCCCGGTAGCCGCGTTTACCCCGTGGAACTTCCCGATCAACCAGATCGTCCGCAAGCTCTCGGCTGCCGTTTCCGTCGGCTGCTCGATCATCATCAAGGCACCGGAAGAAACGCCTGCCTCCCCGGCGGAACTGATCCGCGCCTTCGCCGATGCCGGCATTCCGGCAGGCGTCGTGAACCTGGTCTACGGCGTTCCGGCGGAAATTTCGGAATACCTGATCCCGCACCCGGTCATCCGCAAGATCTCGTTCACCGGCTCCACGCCGGTCGGCAAGCATCTGGCGGCACTCGCCGGCAAGCACATGAAGCGCGCCACGATGGAACTCGGCGGTCATGCCCCGGTCGTCGTCTTCAATGATGCCGATCTCGACAAGGCCATCGAAGTCTCGGCAGCGGCAAAATTCCGCAATGCCGGCCAGGTCTGCGTTGCGCCGACCCGCTTCCTGATCCAGGACGGCGTGGCCGACCAGTTCATCGACGGCATCGTCAAGTATGCGGAAAACCTGAAGGTCGGCAACGGCCTGGAGGCTGACGTCACCATGGGCCCGCTCGCCAACGAGCGCCGCATCCCGGCCATGGAAGACATGATCAACGACGCCGTTTCGAAGGGTGCGACCTTGAAGACCGGCGGCAAGCGCATCGGCAACAAGGGCCATTTCTTCGAGCCGACCGTGCTGACCGACGTTCCGACCTCGGCCAAGATGATGAACGAAGAGCCGTTTGGCCCGATCGCCATCGTCAACCGCTTCTCGACGCTGGACGAGGCGCTGGAGGAATCCAACCGCCTGCCGTTCGGTCTGGCCTCCTACGCCTTCACCGGTTCGGTCAAGACCGCACATGCACTCGGCCAGCGCCTGGAAGCCGGCATGCTGACGATCAACCACAACGGCCTTGCCATTCCGGAAGTACCGTTCGGCGGCATCAAGGATTCGGGCTACGGCACCGAAGGCGGTTCGGAGGCTGTGGAAGCCTATCTCGAAACCCGCTTCGTCAGCCAGATGAACTGATGTCAGGCTGTCTGACCATCAAGAAAGGCGTCGGGAAACCGGCGCCTTTTTTTTCGTGCCCGGATTTGCCCCTCACCCTAACCCTCTCCCCGCTTGGCGGGGAGAGGGGACGAGCTTGGCGCACCGCCTGCGAGACAAGGAAGCGTGGAGCATGGAGGGTGGACGCCGCCTCGGCAGGACGATTCTTCGCCTCAAGCTAACACCCGTGGCGCTGCGGCAAATGGCAGCGCATCAAGAGAGCACGTCCCCTCTCCCCGTTTGGCGGGGAGAGGGTTAGGGTGAGGGGCTTCCCGCAACCCTCACCCCAGCGCAAACACCTTGGCCCGGCGCAGTGTCACGAACCCTGCCTCGCCGGCAACAATCTCCCGCTCGGGTTCCACATCAAATTCCAGCACCTCGCCACTGGCAGCAGAGGCGATCACGCGTCGCTCGCCCGGACGATCCAGCACCCGCGTGACGGTGGCCGACACGCCCGGCCCCTGCAGCGACCAATCGAGATCGCGCGGGCGGGCGAAGATTTCCGCCGGACCATCGGCCACGCCTGGAGCCTCGACCTCGGCACCGCCGGCGATCGCCCGGCCTCCCTTGACCTCGCCCGCCAGGCGGTTGGCATCGCCGAGGAACTTCAACACGAAGGCATCCTTCGGGTCGCGGCAGACCGCCTGCGGCGTCCCCTGCTGGACGATCTTGCCCTCCTTCAGGATGACGACGCGATCGGCAAGATCGAGCGCCTCCTCCTGGTCATGGGTGACGAAGATCGTGGTGATGCCGAGTTCCTGGTGGATCTCGCGCAACCAGCGGCGCAGGTCGTGGCGCACATTGGCGTCGAGCGCGCCGAAGGGTTCATCGAGCAGCAGCACCTTGGGATCGACGGCGAGCGCACGGGCGAGCGCCACGCGCTGCCGCTGGCCGCCGGAGATCTGGCCGGGGAAACGGTCGCCGAGCCCTTCCAGGCGCACCAGCTTCAAAAGCTGTGTGACCCGCTCGAAAATCTCCGCTTTGCTGCGCTTCACCTTCGACACGCTCATGCCGAAGCCGATGTTCTCCGCCACCGTCATGTGCGGAAAGAGCGCATAGTGCTGGAAGACGAAGCCGACGCCGCGGTCGCGCACCGGAATGTCCGTCGCATCCTGCTCGCCGAAATAGATGTGCCCGCCATCGGCATATTCGAGACCGGCGACCATGCGCAGGATCGTCGTCTTGCCGGACCCGGACGGACCGAGAAGCGCCACCAGCTCGCCGCTTTCGATCTCCAGCGACACACCGTGCACGGCGCGGAAGGTGTCGAAGGTCTTGATGACATTGTCGAGGCGGATCTTCATGGACGGTTTCCTTGAGGGACGGCGTCAGTGCCGAGGGCCTTACGGCGGCCGGCGCCGCGGCGCTCCAGCGCCACCTTGGCAATGATGGTGACGACGGCGAGCAGCGCCAGAATGGAGGCGGAGGCAAAGGCGCCAGCGGCCTGATAATCATGGTAGAGAAGTTCGATATGCAGCGGCAGCGTATTGGTCTGGCCGCGAATATTGCCCGACACGATCGAGACGGCGCCGAACTCGCCCATCACGCGCGCATTGCAGAGAACGACGCCATAAAGCAGCGCCCACTTCACGTTCGGCAGCGTGACCGCGAGGAAGGTGCGCCAGCCGGAGGCGCCAAGCGAGGTGGCCGCCTCCTCCAGATCCCGCCCCTGCGCCTGCATCAGCGGGATGAGCTCGCGCGCCACGAAGGGGGCGGTCACGAACATCGAGGCCAGAACGATGCCCGGCAGGGCGAACAGGATCTTGATGTCATGCGCATCGAAAAAGTCGCCGAACAGGCCCTGCAGGCCGTAGACGAAGAGATAGGCAACGCCGGCGACGATCGGCGACACCGAAAAGGGGATTTCGATCAGCACCAGAAGCAGGCGTTTGCCGATGAAATCGAACTTGGTGATCGACCAGGCCGCGGCGATGCCGAAGGCGGTGTTGATCGGCACCGCAATCAGCGCCGTCAGTACCGTCATCATGATCGCATGGCGCGTATCGGGATGATCGAGTGTCGCGATATAGGTCTGCCAGCCCTTGGAAAAGGCTTCGACGCCGATGATGACGAGCGGCGCGAGGATCAGCAGCGCGCCGAGGATCAGGACGATGCCGATCAGCGTGCGGCGGAAGAGTGGTTGATCGCCGACGCGCGGCGGCTTGCGGCGGTGGTGGGTATCAATCATGGGCTTATCCCTTCACCGTATAGCGCAGCGCCCGCGCCTGCATCCAGTTGGTGATGGCGAGCATCACGAAGGCGGTGATCAACAGCACAGAGGCAATCGCCGCCGCCGCCTGGTAGTCATATTCCTCCAGCCGGATGAAGATCAGGAGTGCGGTGATTTCCGTCGACATCGGCTGGTTGCCGGCAATGAAAATGATGGCGCCGAACTCGCCGAGCGAGCGGGCAAAGGATAGCGACGTGCCGGCCAGCAAAGCCGGGGTCAGCAGGGGCAGGATGACCTTGCGGAAGATCGTCCAGTCCGAACCGCCGAGCGATTGCGCCGCCTCTTCCAGCGCCGGATCGAGATCCTCCAGCACCGGCTGCACCGTGCGCACGATGAAGGGCAGGCTGGTGAAGCACATGGCAATCATGATGCCGAGCGGCGTGTAGGCGACCGTGATGCCGAGATGCGCCAGCACAGAGCCGAACCAGCCATTGGCGGAGAAAAGCGCCGTCAACGAAATGCCGGCAACCGCCGTTGGCAGGGCAAAGGGCAGGTCCACCATGGCATCCACCAGCCGGCGGCCGGGAAACCGGTAGCGCGTCAGCACCCAGGCGAGCGCCAGGCCGAACAAAAGGTTGAAAATGGTGGCGCCAAGGGCGGCCAGCACCGTGACCTTATAGCTCGCCACGGAACGCGGCGACGATACGATCGCCCAGTATTCGGAGGGACCAAGGCTGGCGGCCTTCACGGCAAGTGCCGCGAGCGGCAAAAGCACGATCAGGCCGACATAGAAGAGAGTGACCCCGAGCGACAGGCGCAGCCCGGGAAGGACATTGCGTTTCACGGATGCTGTTCCCGCCTTCAACATAGAAGCCCGGCGTTCAACCGCCGGGCTGCAATCCATTCATGGGAGTGGCGATTAGCGGCTGCCATACAGCTTGTCGAGCGCGGCACCCGAAGCAAAATGCTCCTTCTGCACCTTGTCCCAGCCACCGAAGACGTCATCCACCTTCACGAGGCGGATCTCCGGGAACTCCTTGGAAAACTCGGCCTTGACCTTCTCGTCATGCACGCGGTGGCCGAACTGGGCGGCAACGCGCTGACCCTCTTCCGAATAGAGGAAATCGAGATAGGTCTTGGCGAGCGTCTCCGTGCCGTGCTTCTTGGCAACCTTGTCGACCACGGCGACCGGGAATTCGGCAAGCAGCGAAACGGACGGGATGACGCTCTCCACCTTGTCGGCGCCATACTGCTTGGCAATCCCGCGGGTCTCCGCCTCGAAGGTGATCAGCACGTCGCCGATCTGGCGCTCGACGAAGGTCGTGGTTGCCGCGCGGCCGCCGGTGTCGAAGACGGGCACGTTGTCAAAAATCTTCTTCACGAAGGCCTCGACCTTCTCCTCGTCGCCGCCAAAGGCTTCGCGGGCATAGGCGGTGGCCGCCAGATAGGTGTAGCGGGCATTGCCCGAGGTCTTCGGGTTCGGGAAGACCACCTTCACATCGTCACGAACGAGATCGTTCCAGTCCTTGATGTTCTTCGGGTTGCCCGCACGCACCAGAAAGGACGGGAAGGAATAGAAGGGCGACGCGCTGTTGGGGAAATCCTTCTGCCAGTCCTTCGACACGAAACCCTGCTTCACCAGGAAGTCGATATCCGTCACCTGGTTGAAGGTGACAACGTCCGCCTCCAGACCCTCGACGATGGCACGGGCCTGCTTCGACGTGCCGGCATGCGACTGATCGATGGTGACACCCGGATGGACCTTGATGAAGGCTTCGTTTTCCGCAGCGAAGAGTTCGCGCGCAATATCATAGGAGGCGTTCAACAGCTTGTTCGGCTCCTGCGCAAAGGCGGGCCCGGTGATGAGGGCCGCAAGCGCGGTGCCGAGGATCAGGAAGCGGTTCATGGAATTCTCCGGTCGAGTTCATTTGACCGGAGTCTAGTGCCCGCGCCGGCGTGAGGCGAGGAACCACAAACCTGCCACAAATGGCCGAATGGGAAATTTCCACTCATTCCGCAAGAGAACGGCGATGCCCATTCCAAGTAACTGGAATGGGCATCGCACCGAGCGGGAGGCGGCAGGGGTGCGCCGCCACCGGCTCAAGCTCATTCCGCCGCCGGGTTCATCCCGACCGGCGGCTGCTCATGCGGCCGGTCGTCATTGTCTCCGGAGGACTGCTTGGCACCTTTCGGTTCGCGACCGAAGAAGAGCGCATAACCGGCCGGCAGCACGAGGATGGTGAGCAGCGTGGCCACCAGGATGCCGCCCATCATGGCATAGGCGAGCGGCCCCCAGAACAGCCCGCGCGAGATCGGGATCAGCGCCAGAACCGCCACCAGCGCCGTCAGCATGATCGGCCGGAAGCGCCGCACGGCAGCGCCGACGATCGCCTCCCGCCGCGCCATGCCGGTCGCGATATCCTGATCGATCTGGTCCACCAGGATGATCGAGTTGCGGATGATGATGCCGAGCAGTGCAATCACGCCGAGGATGGCAACGAAGCCGAAGGGCGCACCGGTGATCAGCAGCGCTGCCGCCGCCCCGATGATGCCGAGCGGACCGGTGGCGAGCACCAGCATCGCCTTGCCGAAATGCTGCAGCTGGATCATCAGCAGGACCAGGATGACGAAGAGCATGACCGGTGCCTTGGCGGCAATCGACATCTGGCTCTCGGCAGCATCTTCCGCGCCGCCCTGGATCTCGACCTTGTAGCCGACCGGCAGGCTGCTGCGCAGATCCGCCATGCCCTGGTACATCTTCATCGCCAGATCGTTCGGCTCGATGCCATCCGGCACGGTGGCCTTCACGGTGACGGTCGGCAGGCGGTCGCGCCGCCATTCGATCCCGTTTTCCTGCACCGGCACCACGCGGGCGATCTGCGAGACCGGCACGAAGGCGCCGCTATCGGTCGGAATATAGACGCTTTCCACCGCCGTCAGGAGCTTGCGGGTCTGATCCGGCTCACGGGCGACGATCGACACGGTTTCCTCCCCGTCGCGGAACTGGCCAAGCTCGGCACCGGTGACGGCCGCGTAGAGCATCTGGCGGACACGCTGCGAGGAGACACCCAGCGCCCGGGCGCGGTCCTGGTCGATGACCAGCTTCATCACCGTCACCGGCTCCAGCCAGTCGTCGTGGATCGTGCCAAGCAGCGGGTTTTCATGGAAACGCTGCTTCACCTGATCGGCGATCTTCTGAACTTCGGCACGATCCGGACCGGTCACGCGCATCTGCACGGCCCAGCCGACGGGCGGGCCGAGGAACAGGCGATCCACCTTGCTGCGGACCGTGGGGAAGTCTTCCGCCAGGATCTTCCGCAGCTTGACGATCATCCGCTCGCGCTCTTCGAGCCCGTTCGACATCACCAGGAGCTGGGCAAAGTTCGGATTGCGCAGCTGCTGGTCGAGCGGCAGGAAGAAGCGCGGCGCACCTTCACCAATGAAGGTGGCGACGAACTTCTTGTCGGGATCATCCATGATCCGGGTTTCCAGCGCCTTCGCCTGGCGTTCCACCTCTTCGATCGCAGTACCCTCCGGCAACCACATGTCGACCAGGATTTCCGGGCGTGAGGACTGCGGGAAGAAGCTCTGCGGAATGAACTGGAAGGCCCAGAGGCTGGTGCCAAAGGTGAGCAGGGTCGCCATCAACACGACGAGCCGGTGACGGACGCACCAGGCGACGGTCCCTCTCAGGCCACGATAGAAGCGGGTGTCATAGACATCGTGATGCGTGCCGGCATGCGCCCGCTGCTTCAGGATCATGTAGCCAAGCCAGGGCGTGAAGTAGACCGCCACGAACCAGGATGTGACCAGCGCGATACCCACGACATAGAAGAGCGAACGCACATATTCGCCCGCCGTGGAATCCGCAAAACCGACGGGAATGAAGCCCGCGGTGGTGATCAGCGTTCCCGTCAGCATCGGGAAGGCGGTGGAGGAATAGGCGAAGGTGGCGGCGTCGAGCTTTTCCAGCCCCTCCTCCAGCTTCCGCTCCATCATCTCCACGACGATCATCGCGTCATCGACCAAAAGACCGAGCGCGATGATAAGCGCGCCGAGCGAGATGCGCTGCAATTCAATGCCAAGCTCGTACATGATGGCAAGCGTTGCGGCGAGCACGAGCGGAATGGTGATGGCGATCACGATGCCGGACCGCCAGCCGATCGACAGCAACGAGACGACCAGCACGATGACGAGCGCTTCCAAGAGCGCCTGCGTGAACTCGCCGATCGCTTCGTGCACCACTTCCGGCTGGTTGGCGATCTGCTCGACCGAGACGCCGACCGGCAGCGCGTTTTCGAAGCGCTGATAGGTCTCCTCGACCCAGGTGCCAACATCGGTGACCTTGTAGCCGTTCTGCATGACGACGCCGACTTCGACGGCGTCCTTGCCGTTGAAGCGGAATTTCCGGTCGTAGGGCTCGATCAGCCCGCGCGAAACGGTGGCAATATCGCCGAGACGAAACACCTGGTTGCCGCTGCGGATGCGCAGTTCGCGCACATCTTCCGGCGTGCGCACGCCGCCCTCGACCGAGATGCGCACGGAGCGCGTCGCGGTATGGACGCTGCCGGCGGGATCGATCTCGTTCTGACCGGTGAGCGCGTCGCGAATGTCGTTCAGCGTCAGCTTCCGCTCGGCCAGTGCCTTGGAGGAGATGTCGATGTAGATGCGTTCCGGCTGGTCGCCCAGGATGGAGACCTTCTCGACCCCCTTGGTGGCGAGCAGCATGTCGCGCGCCTTGATGGCGAAATCCTTCAACTCCGGATAGGAATACCCGTCGCCGGTGATGGCGTGGAGCGTGATGTAGGTATCGCCGAATTCGTCATTGAAATAGGGTCCGAGCAGATCGCTCGGCAGGTCCTGCTCGATGTCGCCGATCTTCTTGCGCACCTGGTAGAAGGCATCCTTCACCTCGGCAGCGTTCGTATCGCCCTTGATCTGGATCGTCGTGATCGAGGCGCCGGCGCGCGTATAGGACTTCACCCAGTCGAGATGCGGGGTTTCCTGCAGCTTTCGCTCGATCTTGTTGACGACCTGGTCCTGCATTTCCTCGATGGAGGCGCCCGGCCAGACGGCCTGCACCACCATCACGCGAAAGGTGAAATCAGGATCTTCCTTCTGGCCCATGTTCATGATGCCGAGACCACCGATGATGATGATCAGCCCGAACAGGAAACGACCGATGCTGGGATGCGCAATCGCCCAGCGGGAAAGGTTGAAGGACTGTTTCTTTGGGTCCGTCTTGTCGGAAGAACCCGTCTTGTCAGAAGAACTCATGGCGGCGGTTTCCTGTGCTGGACGACGAGGGTCAGGACTGCGTCAAGGAGACGGGAGCCTGAGGCTCCTGCGCACTGCGCATGTCGCCCTCGTAGAGGCGCACCTTCATGTCTTCGCGCATGAACTGCGTGCCGGCGGCAACCACCAGGTCGCCCGTGGAAATTCCTGTCGTGACGCGAACACCCTCGCCCGTAAAGCCGGCAACGGTCACAGGATGTGGCTTCACCGTTTCCGTCTGGCGGTCCACCAGCCACACCACCGACTGGTCCCCCTGGCGGGACAGCGCGGCGATAGGCAATACGAACGCCGGTTTCGCGTCGTCTGTTTTAACGGAAATGCTGGCCGTCATCCCCAGAAGCACGCTCGGATCATCGGGCAGGCTGATCCGCACCGCGAAGGTGCGTGACTGGCTGTCGGCGCTGCCGGCGATTTCCCGGACCTTGCCCTGAAGCGCGAGGCTGGAGTGAGACCAGAACCCGGCCTGTACGGTCTTGCCGACGCGGAACTCGCCGATATCGGTCTCCGGCACCGCAATCGCCACCTCCTTGGCACCGTCCTGGGCAACGGTGACGACGGAGGCGCCGGCCGCAACCACCTGACCAGCTTCCGCGCTCGTAGCCGTGACGATGCCATCGACATCGGAGGTCAGCACCGTATACGCGACGCGATTCTGAGCCTGTTCGAGAGAGGATTTCGCCGCATCGCGGGAGGCGACGGCCTGATCATACGAAAGCTGGCTCTGCTCCAGTGTCGATTGCGAGGTGATGCTTTTTTCCTGCAGGATCTGCGCGCGGTTGAGCGCGAGCCTGGAAATCTCCACCTGCTTTTCCGCCGAAGCGAGCTGTGCCTGCGCCTGCTGGACCGAAAGTTCGTAATCAATAGGGTCGAGCCTGGCGAGAACATCGCCCGGCTTCACGCGCTGGCCCACATCGACGAGCCGCTTGGTGACCTTGCCATCGACGCGGAAGCCCATGGCAATTTCGGTGCGGGCGCGGATGGAGCCTGAATATTGCAGGACCCGCCCTTCGTCTGGCTTCGTGACCTCGACCACCTTGACCGGACGGACCACCTCCGGTGCTTCCGTCTTTTCCTGATTGCAGCCGGCAAGCCCCAAGAGGGCAAGACTGAGCGCAAGGCTCTTCCAGTTCGCAAACCCCTTTACCGACATAAGCGGCTTCCTTCCCGAAACGATGGCCTACAGGGCCGATGATGACTATTTCAATGCCCTGATCACGAAGTCCGCCAACGAGTCCGGCGTCACGATTTCATCGTGAGAAATCTTCTTGGCCACCAGTTGCGGGTGGCACAGGGTCACGCCGCAACAGAGAAAGCATTCCGCTGCCAGGACCGGATCCTGCGCACGAAACTCGCCAGCCCGGATGCCATCTTCAATGATGTGAGCGACCAGCATCCGCATGCGGCCAAGATGCTCCTCGATCACCGGCCACTGCTGATCGATGGCGACCAACACCATTTCATGCACCTTTTCCTCGTCGAGCATGGTCTCAACGGTCATCCGGTGCACGAGGATCAGATGGCTCTTCAACCGCTCTTCAGCAGACCCCGGACCGAAAGCATTGTCCTTCACCACCGCATATTGCGCACCCAGCATGCGCCGTGCGAGCGCCTGGTGGATTTCCGCCTTGGAGGAAAAGAAGCGGTAGATATTCGCGGACGACATCGACAGCTCACGGGCGATGTCCGCGACGTTGGTCTTGGCATAACCGTAATGCTTGAAGAGACGCTCCGCCGCATCGAGAATCTTCCCGACATTGTCCTGTCTGGCGGCGTCGGCCGGCTGCGTGGTCACATCATTCATGAAAGCTGCCAAGTTATGACTGACGAATTTTGAATTTCGTCAGTCATAACTTCAACGGAGAGGGCTGTCAATCCGATCGCCTCGGGTGGACGCCAGCACCGCAGGGCATCGCGAGAACCTTTGTGTGCCCTTCAGCGTTGGACAAAACACCCACAGCAGGAGGACAAGCCATGGTGTTCAAGCCCCAGAGTTTTCATGAGGAAGAGCCCGTCGTGGAGCAGGAATTTCCGCCGGATGCGACATTGGAGAGCAGCGTCGCCTCGGCGCTCGCCAGCGCCGGCGGACTGGACGCAACCGATGTGAGCGTGATCGCCGAAGGCTCGGTGGTCACGTTGCGCGGAACCGTTTTGCGGGCCGGAGAGGTGGTGCGGGCCGAAGAAGTGGCCCTTTCCGTTCCCGGCGTGTCAGCCACCGTCAACGATCTGCGCGCCCGCCAGCCGTAAGCCAGCGAAACAGCCAATACACAAAACCCGGGGAAGGCGCCGCCTTCCCCGGGTTTTTCTTGTCTCACGATGCGGCTGACGCGTTACCGCGGCAGCGCGTAGGCAATGACATAGTCGCCGGGCTTCGTGCCGACCGAGCCGTGGCCACCGGCCACCATGACCACGAACTGGCGACCGTCCTCCACCGAATAGGTCATCGGGGTTGCCTGGCCGCCGGCCGGAAGACGCGCTTCCCACAGCTGTTCGCCGGTCGTCAGGTTGTAGGCCCGCAGATAGTCATCGACCGCCGCACCGAGGAAGACGACGCCGCCCTTGGTGATCATCGGCCCGCCGATGCCGGGGACGCCAAGCTTGAAGGGCAGCGGCAGCGGCGTCATGTCGTAGACCGTGCCGTTCTTCTGCTTGTAGGCAATCTCGCCCGTGCGCAGGTTGGCGCCTGCCACGTAACCCCATGGCGGAGCCTGGCAAGGGATCTGCAGCGGCCCGAGGAAGGGACCCATCTTTACAGCGTAAGGTGCACCCTCGTTCCGGTTCAACCCCTGTTCGGAGGCCTTCTCGTCGGCACCCTTCGGCGGAACTTCCGAACGCGGCACCAGCTGCGAGGTGAAGGCGAGATAGGTCGGCATGCCGAACATTACCATCCGTTCCGGATCAACTGCGACGGAACCCCAGTTGAAGGTGCCGAAATTGCCGGGATAGACGAGCGTTCCCTGCAGCGAGGGCGGTGTGTACTGGCCTTCGTATTTCAGCTGCTTCAGCCGGATGCGGCACACCATCTGGTCGAACATGCTGACACCCCACATGTCCCGGCCTTCCAGTGTCCGCGGACGGAAGGTGAGCGCCGTGATCGGCTGGGTCGGCGATGTCCTGTCTTCCGGAATGGCACCACCCGGGGCCGGGATCTCGCGGATCGGCCGCAGCGGCTCGCCGTTGCGGCGGTCCAGCACATAGATGTCGCCCTGCTTCGTCGGACCAACGAGCGCGGGAACCTGTGCGCCGTCCGGCAGGGTGAGGTCGATCAGAACCGGCTGGGCCGGCACGTCCATATCCCACAGATCGTGGTGAACCGTCTGGCGCACCCAGCGGTCGGCACCGGTATTGATGTCGAGCGCGACGATCGAGGAAGAGTATTTCTCGACGCTTTCCGAGCGGTTCATGCCGAGCTGGTCGGGCACCTGGTTGCCGAGCGGAATATAGACGAGACCCAGTTCTTCATCGACGCTGAAGACGGACCAACTGTTCGGCGAATTGGCCGTGTAGGTCTGGCCTTCCGGCAGCGGTTCCGTCTGCGTCGGATTGCCGGAATCCCAGTTCCAGATCAGCTGGCCGGAATTGACGTCGAAGGCGCGGATGACGCCGGATTGCGAGTGGATCGAATAGTTGTCGTTGACGGCACCGCCGATGATGATCTTGCCGGCGGCAATCACCGGGGGCGATGTGGAGTAGTAATAGCCTGCCGGATTGTAGGGCATGCCCTGTTCGAGGTGCAGCACGCCGTTATCGGCAAAATTGGTGCAGACTTCGCCATTGGTGGCATCGAGCGCAATCAGGCGGGCATCCGAGGTCGGCAGGTAGACGCGCTGCGCACAGGCCTGGCCTGGCTGGGCGGCCGGATCGGCGTAATAGGTCACGCCGCGGCAGGTCTGGTGCTGACGGTCGGGATTCAGTCCGACATTGGGATCATATTTCCACTGCTGCTTGCCAGTCGTCGCATCCACGGCGATCGCCCAGTTATGCGGCGTGCAGAGATAGAGCGAGTTGCCCACCTTGAGCGGCGTGACCTGATAGGTCGTCTCGCCGACATCCTGCGGAAGCTTCACGTCTCCCGTCTGATAGCGCCAGACCTCCTGTAGGTTGGACACGTTCTCCACGTTCACCTGATCCAGCGGCGAATAACGCTGGCCATAGGGAGTGCGTCCATACTGGTGCCATTCGCCGGGAGGTACGTCGCCGCCGAGGTTCGGCGCCGCGGCCACCTGCTCTTCCGGCAGACGGCCTTCCATGTCGGTGGTGTTGATGAACATGGATAGCAGGGCGACAGCGATGGAAATGACAACCGCCGCCGCCAACGGGACGGCACTCGCCGCATAGCGGAAACCGGTATTCGGGCTCTGAAACCCGAGCGGCCTGCGGATCCAGGGCATCAGCAGCCAGATGCCGAGCACGATGATGACGCCGCCCCGCGGCCCCAACTGCCACCAGTCCAGCCCGACTTCCCAGACCGCCCAAAGCAGCGAGCCGATGACGATGAGGGCATACAAAAGAAGCGCCATCGACCGGCGCATGTAGAGCAGGATGGCGGTAACGAGGAAGGCGAGGCCGGTGATGAGGTAATATACGCTGCCGCCGAGCATCAGCAGTTGCGCACCTCCGGCCGCCAAAGCAATCCCGATCAAAGCGAACAGGATGGCAGTGATGGTAACGGACATATTGGAATCCCTAAAACGGACGTTCAGGCAAAAGAAGCGAAGGGAACTGCCAAGGCCTGCGGCTGAACCCAGCGGGTTAACCGTGCAGGCCGGCTTTTGTTCCAGGCCGTTTCATCCGTAAATCGGGAACCTCCTGCCGAAGGGGCGGTTCGGAGCCCTGTGGGCGAGAACATTTTTGCGCTGGCCGGGACACGAACCGGCACAATCCGGTTACTCCTCGCCAAGCTCCTGAAGGATCTGGTGCCGGGCGCGGTTGAGCCGGCTCTTGACGGTGCCGACGGCACAATCACAGATTTCGGCGGCGGATTCGTAGCTTTCCCCGAGGATCGCCACGAGCGTGAGGACCTCGCGGTAATGGGGTGGCAGCCGCGTCAGTGCCTGCTGCACCTCCCGGGCCCGCGCCTGTACCTCCTGGGTTGCCTCCATCGGCGTGTCGCCCGACACGCATTCCTCCAGCCCCGGCGCCTCCCGCCCGAGAACCTTCGCGCGGGTATAGAAGGTGTTGCGCATGATGGTGAAGAGCCAAGACTTCAGCTTGGTTCCGGGCTCAAACTTGTCGAGATTGGCCAATGCCTTCATCAACGTCTCCTGCACGAGATCGTCCGCGTCGGACGAGTTTCGGCAAAAGGTTCGGGCGAAGGCGCGAAGGGCGGGGATGAGCTTGACGATATCTGCGCGTGCAGGGTCGACACTCAACTGTGTATCAGGCACCGTTGCAAACCTCTCCAAATTCCTTGGGTGGATGTCGGTGGCAAACGCAGCGTTTGTCCGTTTGGTTCCGCTTAAAAAGGACGATCGGGGGTTGTTCTTCAACCATTCCACGCCTCTGTCCGATAAGGAACAAAAACCCGGCATTCCGGTTGAATCGCCTCTGATGGAGGGAAGATCGGATGGCACCGCGCGCAAACTGGAGAGGGTTCCTGACACTTGGCGAACTGAGCTGCTCGGTCGGGCTGTTCACCGCCGCCTCGACATCCGATCGGATGAGTTTCCACATCATCAACCGCCGCACCGGCAACCGGGTGCATCGCCAGATGGTGGACAGCGACACCGACAAGGAGGTGGATCGCGACGATATCGTCAAAGGCTATGAGATCGCCGGCGGCGAATACGTGATCCTCACGCCGGATGAAATCAAGGCGGCGGTGCCGGACAGCGACAAGACACTGGAACTCGAAACCTTCATCACCTGCGGTGACGTCAACACGCTCTATCTCGACCGGCCTTACTACCTGGCGCCGACCGACGATGCCGCAGCCGACGTTTTCGACCTGATCCGCCAGGGGCTGAAAGCCCGCAATGTGGCAGCGCTCGCCCGCACCGTTCTCTTCCGCCGCCTGCGCACGCTACTCATCCGTCCGCACGACGACGGCCTGATCGCCAGCACGCTGAACTACGAATACGAGGTGCGCACGCCGGACGAGATCTTCGCGCCGATCCGCGACTTGAAGATCGAGGGCGAGATGCTCGACCTTGCGCAACATATCATCGATACCAAGCGCGGCCATTTCGACCCGACCAAATTCGATGACCGCTATGAAACGGCGCTGCAGGAGGTGGTGAAGGCAAAGATCGAAGGCCGCAAGCCGCCGAAGAGGCCGAAGCCCAAGGAAAGCAATGTCACCAGCCTGATGGACGCTCTGCGGCTGAGCGCCGGTGCAGGCAAGTCGAAAGCCAAGGCGAAGGCGACGCCAAAACCGAAGGCCAAGACAGAGAAGACAGCAAAGACAAGCAGTCGCAAGAGCGGCACCACCGAGCGCAAGGCGAGTTGATCCATGGGCCTGCAGAGCTACAACCAGAAACGCGATTTCAAGCTGTCTCCCGAGCCGAAGGGCCGCAAGGGCAAAAACGCCGGCAACAGCTTCGTCATCCAGAAGCATGCCGCGCGGCGCCTGCATTACGATTTCCGCCTGGAAATGGACGGCGTCTTGAAAAGCTGGGCCGTGACGCGCGGCCCAAGCCTCGTGCCTGGGGAAAAACGCCTCGCCGTGCATGTGGAGGACCATCCGCTCGATTACGGCGACTTCGAGGGCACGATCCCCGCCGGCAATTATGGTGCCGGCAGCGTCATCGTCTGGGATCGCGGCACGTGGACGCCGATCGGCGACCTGAAGAAAGCCTATCGCAAGGGTCATCTGGAATTCGAGCTGGACGGCGAAAAGCTGTCCGGCCGCTGGCATCTGGTGCGCATGGCGGGCAAGGAGGGCGAGGCCCGGGAGAACTGGCTGCTGATCAAGGCCGAAGATGAGTTTGCCCGCAGCGAAACCGATCCCGATATTCTCGAAGAACAACCGAATTCGGTCAAGACCGGTCGGCGGGTGGAGGACTTGGGCACCGGCAAGAAGGCCGCAGCGTCCAAATCCGCAAGCCCGCAGAAGACAGCAGCGCCAGCGAAAACCGCAGCAAAGCCGCCGAGGGCAAAAGCGACACCGGCCATCAAGGGCGCCAAGACGGCCGAGATACCGGATTTCGTCGAGCCGCAGCTGGCAACGCTCGTGAAGTCTGCCCCGACGGGCAAGCGCTGGCTGCACGAGGTGAAGCTCGACGGCTACCGCCTCCAGGCGCGGATCGACAAGGGGAGCGTACGGTTGCTGACCCGAACCGGTCTCGACTGGACGGACCGCTTCGGAACCCAGATCGTCGGGGCCCTGGCCGCCCTGCCGACCGAAAGCGCCATCATCGACGGCGAGGTGGCGGTGGAGGCGGGATCCGGTGCCACGGATTTTTCCCTGCTGCAGCAGGATCTCAGCGAAGGCCGCGCCGACCGCTTCACCTTCTACGCCTTCGATCTTCTCTACCGCGACGGCATGGACCTGACCGCCGCTCCGTTGACAGACCGCAAGGCGGCGCTGGAGGCCCTGCTGAAGGAGGCTGCCCTGCCGCTCCGCTACAGCGAGCATTTTTCGGACGAAGGTGGGATCGTGCTGAAGCACGCCTGCCGGCTGAGCCTCGAGGGCATCATTTCCAAGGTGGCGACCGCCCCTTATCGGTCCGGCCGCGGCAAGGACTGGGTGAAATCGAAATGTTCGGCAAGGCAGGAATTCGTCATCGCCGGCTATGTCCCCTCCTCCGTCTCGAAGACCGCCATCGGCTCGCTGGTCATGGGCTATTACGAGGACGGCGAGTTGACGCATGCCGGCCGCGTCGGCACCGGTTATTCCAACCGGACAGCACAGTCCCTGTTCAAGACGCTGCAGGGATTGAAGAGTGACAAGAGCCCGTTCGCCGAAAAGCTGACCGCTCTGGAACGCCGTGACGTGGTGTTCGTGGAGCCGAAGCTGGTGGCGGAGGTGGAATTTCGCGGCTGGACCGGCGACGCTCACCTCCGCCATGCCGCCTTCCGGGGCCTGCGCGAGGACAAGCCGGCGGAGACCATCGTCCGCGAGAGCGGCCCGCCTTCACCCGCCGCTGCAAAGGCTGCCCCGACCCCGAAACGCACGGTCACGCTGACCCACCCGGACCGCGTCTACTGGCCGGATGCCGGCGTGACCAAAGCCGGACTTGCCGATTATTACGCCGACGTCTGGCGACTGATGGCGCCCTTCATCGTCAACCGGCCGCTCGCCCTCCTGCGCGGACCGGACGGCATCGACAAGCCGCTGTTTTTCCAGAAACACGCCTGGCGCGGCATGACCAAGCACGCGCTTCTGGTGGAGGACCCGACCAAGCCGGGTGAGCAGAACATCGCCATTCGCGATTTCGACGGGCTGATCGGCCTGGTGCAGGGCGGCACGCTGGAGATCCACCCCTGGGGTTCGACGCTGAACGACTGGGAAAAACCGGATATGGTCAATATCGACCTCGATCCCGGCGATGGCGTCTCCTGGCAGGCGGTGATCGAGGCGGCACAGGAGGTGCGCGCGCGGATGCAGGAGATGGGCCTCACCGGTTTCGTCAAGACGTCGGGGGGCAAGGGTCTGCATGTGGTGGCGCCGGTCAAGCCGAAGGCCGAGTGGCCGGAGGTGAAGGCGGCGATGAAGGCACTTGCCGATGCGATGGCCAGCGACAGCCCCGACCTCTACGTCTCGACCATCACGAAATCGAAGCGCCGCGGCAAGATCCTGATCGACTACCTGCGCAACGGCCGCGGCGCGACCGCCGTTGCTCCCTACTCCACCCGCGCCCGGCCCGGTGCCCCCGTCTCCATGCCGCTCTCCTGGGACGAGCTTGGCGACGGCATCGGCCCCAACCACTTCACGGTCGAAAATGCACCTGCCCGGATTCACGCGCTGGAGGGAGATCCTTGGGCCGATTTCCGCCAGGCCGAGGCGCCTCTTCCGACCGCGGCGAAGGGGAAACGCGGGCGCCGCTAACGCCCCTTGCCCTTGCGCTCCCCTTCCAGGCTTTTCTTCAGCGCGCTCATGATGTCAATGACATTGTCGCGGCGCTCTGGTGGAGGCGTTGCCTTCTTCTGCGTCTTGCGCTTCTTCTTGCGGCTGTCGATGATGTCGAGCAGCCTCTCCTGCACCGGATCGTCCGCCATGTCGGGCGTCCAATCCTCGGTGCGCTCGGCAATCAGCTTCTTCATCAAGGTGAGATGCCTGGCATCGTGTTTGGCCGGATCGACCGTCTCGTAATACGGAGCCGGGTCGCGCACCTCATCGCCGTAACGCAGCGTCCAGACGACGATCCCCTTGTCATGCGGCACCAGCATCACCGCCCGCTCGCGGCGGTACATCACCAGCCGGGCAATGCCCGCCGTGCCGGTCACCCGCATCGCCTCGCGGATCACCGAAAAAGCCTCCTCGCCCACCTTGTCGTCGGGCGCCAGAAAATGCGGGCGATCGTACCAGATCCAGCCGATGTCCGAGGCCGGAACGAAGGTCTCGATATCAATGGTGCGTGTGCTTTCGAGCCCGACATCCTCCAATTCCTCGTCCTCGAACAGGACATAGTCATCCTCGCCGCGCTCGTAGCCCTTTACCTGATCCTCTTCCTCGACCGGCTTTCCCGTCACTGCATCGACGTAGCGGCTGAGAACGCGGTTCTTCGTCCGGCTGTTGAGGTTATGGAAGCGCACCTTGCCTCCCTCGGAGACCGCAGGCGTCATTGTCACCCGGCAGGTCACCAGCGAGAGCTTCAGATAACCTTTCCAGAACACGCGTGGCGCCATGTCACTTCCTCCGTTCCCGCAGGAAACCCGCCAGACTGCGACCGGTTCCGTAGCCTTCAGAGGCGGGAACAAAGAGACCATCCGTCTCGTTGTTGGGGCGACGAAGAACAAACCGGAAAGGCATCCATCATGAGCATTGTGGGCACGCAGGTGATTGCGGAAGGAAGCGGCAACGCCGGCTATACCGTCGAGTTCATCGAGGACAACGGCGACGTGATCTCCGTCAGCCTGCGCTCCAAGACCGAAGACATCAACCGGACCAACGCCGTGGCCAAGGCCAAGGATTTCCTGAGCCGCGTCGTGTCAGCGGGCGAACTGCCGGACGAGATGATCGACGGGGAGGCGCAGGACGGTCGCGGTGCAGCGACCGCGAGCAGCCGGGGAACGCCGGATACGCTGGAAGACCAGTTGCAGGAAGGCCTGGAAGACAGTTTTCCGGCAAGCGATCCGGTTTCGGCCACCATTACCTCCATTCCGGGGCGCAATGGACGCGGCTAAACCGCGCGCCGATACTGGCTGAGAAGACACAGCCCGGTTGCAGAACATGCGGCCGGGCTGTTTGCTGCCAGAGATCTGATTGACTTTCGGGACCGTTCTGCTTTTGCAGTAGTTTAGAAGGTACTGCAGCAATCGAAACGACATGCCGCGGTGCAAGCTTCAGGTTCCACGAGGTCGAAATGGCAGAAGAGACGAGTTTGAATGCGGACGTAAAAGGCGCCCTCGGCAACAAGGTCGGTGGCAAGGTTGCCCATCTCCTTGCGGCCATCGAAAAGGAGCCGGTGCCGGATCGGCTGATGGAGCTTGCCCTTGAATTGCAGAAGGCGCTGAACGAGAAGCTGGATCAGCCCTCGAAAGAGTGATCAGTCCACCTGCACCGGCAGGATGGTATCGATGCGCACCGTCCCATCCACCACCTGCCGCGGCCCCTCTCCGCTGAAACGACCGCTGACATCCTCGATGACGGTGTAGAGTTTTTCGCTGCGGAAGGCGCTGGCCATTTCCGTGGAATTGCCCTCCGCCGGCAGGGCATCGATTTCCGTGAAATCCAGTTCCGCTTCGCTTGCCACCACGCGCGCGTCACCGCTGGTGCGTGCCCGCACGACGATTTCGCCCTGCGGCGGCCGGTCCATCCACTGCGGATCATCCAGCGGTGCGCTCGGCACCAGACGATAGATCTTCAACTGTTCGTCCATGGGTCTTCTCCCGATGTGTCTCACGCCCGGCCCGCCCTGCGCGAAGAACGCGAGCCATCGTCACATCGTTCCGCATCGCTGAAACGATCGGCCTTCCGGGCCTTGAAGGCGGAACAAAGCCGCTCAACAGGGGGTTCGGTTCTTAGAGGCTCACACCGATAGGAGACAGCCATGACACACCAACCTCACGACCAGGGCAAGCCCGGCGAAACCTCGCAATGGCCACGCTGGGAAGGTCCAGCCGAAAATCGCCCGAGCGGCTACGTGCAGGGCGAAGCCGATATCTTTGCCGACGATCCGATCGGCGAGAAGAAGCGTCGCGCCAATGATTATCCCGCCGAAGATGCCGCCCGGCAGCGGGCGGAGGCGAAGGAGGGCGGGAATGATTGACAATCTTTGGTTCATCGCCGTGGCACTCGGCCCGGTGCTGCTCGGAGCAGCCTTTGTCTATTCCATGATGCGCCGCCGCCGGCTGACGCGGTCGGAAGAGGTCGGGCAGGATGCGGCGATCCAGGACCTTTACGAAAAGCCAAGCCGGCGCACCTGAAACCGCGGAACCTTGTGACACAGAGACGGTTATGGAGCGCGGATCAGCCGATCCGGGAAGAACATCAAGGAGAGAAACACCATGGCCGCCACGAAGACGCTGGACGACCTCTTCTACGAGACCCTGAAAGACATCTATTACGCCGAGCGCAAGATTTCCAAGGCGCTGCCGAAGATGGCACGTGCCGCGCAGAGCGACGAGCTGAAGCAGGCCTTCCAGATGCACAAGGACGAAACGGACGGTCAGATCGAACGTCTGCAGCAGATCTTTGAACTGATCGGCAAGCGGGCGCGTGGCAAGACCTGCGCCGCCATCGAAGGCATCATCGAGGAAGGTGAAGAGATCATAGACGAGTTCAAGGGCACGCCTGCTCTTGACGCCGGTCTGCTTGCCGCCGCACAGGCCGTCGAGCACTACGAAATCAGCCGCTACGGCACGCTGCGCGCCTGGGCCAAGCAGCTTGGCCTGAAGGATGCCGTGTCCCTGATCGAGGAAACGCTCGCCGAAGAAGAGCGCACCGACGAGAAGCTCACCGGTCTGGCAGAAGACACCGTGAACGCTGCAGCCAAGAAGGCTGCCTGATCCGCTTTGCCTGCGCCCCAACACGGTGCAGGCATGGCCGCCGATCACGACAGATGTCCGGTCGAAATCGGATCGAGACACGAAAAGGGCCCGCAGCGGTAATTCGCGCGGGCCCTTTGACATTCGTGGGTGTCGGATCACCAGGGATGGTGATGGGTGGGGCGCGTGACCGGGATCATTTCTCCACTGACTTCCAGGCGCCGGAAAATCGGCCGCCTCAGCGTCTCAAGTTCCCGATCGGCATGTGCGCTGGCTGCTTTCAGCGCCAGGTCATAACAAGGGAACGACGCCGAAGGCTGTCCGTCGATCACGTAGATCCAGCCGGTCTCATGCGGGATGATGTCGAAGCGCTTTTCCATGGAGTGGGCCCTCCTTGCCCGCCGCCCAAACGAACGGATCAAGAAGAAGTTCCAGCGCCCTTCCGAAATTCTGAAAAAATAAGGGATTGCGCCGAACCGCTGCAACGCACACAATCCGTGCATCCTGCGGGAACCTTCTCGGTAGATGTGCGTTTTGATGCTCGGGCGAATGGAGAGGAAGATGGCGGTCTCAGAAGAATGGATCAAAAACCGGGCCTATGCCCTGTGGGAAGAAGAAGGTCGTCCGCATGGCAAGGACGCCGAACATTGGGAGCGCGCAGCGCAGGAATACAAGACGGTGAACGGTGGGGCCAAAAAGGCGCCGGCGGCCCGCAAATCCAAGGCGGCTGACGCCAAGCCGGCGGATGCAAAACCTGCAGCCACCGCCGAGACCAAACCCGCGGCAAAACCTGCCGCACGCGCCAAGGCCGCGCCGAAAGCCAAGGAAGCACCCGCAAGCGAGGCTGCTCCGAAAAAGCGGGCCCGGAAAACGCCGGGCGCCTGACACCAGTTTCTCCTCAAAGAGTATCGATTTGACCGGCGCGGGCATGGCCCGCGTCGGCGCGTAATCCGTTTTTTCCGGATGTGGTATGTATATTAGATCTTCTGCTGATTCGATTTCCGAGTGCGACTGGAACGCTGACCCCGGCCTGGACGTTGGCCATCACGCGATGAGCGCGTGGAGGAGATCGCAATGATGAACGCGCCCTCTGTCTTCGACGATCGCCGGAGCCGCCCCAGCCGTGAGCGCTTCGGTGGTCCCAACCTTCGAAAGAGGGACATGCCGCGGATGAAAGTACTCTCAGTGACGTCGGAACTGTTTCCGCTGGTGAAGACGGGCGGCCTTGCCGACGTCACCGGTTCCCTGCCGAAGGCCCTGGCGCTGAGCGGTGTGGAAACCACGACCCTGCTGCCGGCCTATCCGTCTGTCTTGGAAAAGGTGGGGCAGACCTCGATCCTGATGAGCTTCGACGATATCCTCGGCGAACGCGCCTCGCTGATCCACGCAAAGGCGCATGGACTGGATCTTCTCCTCCTGGATTGCCCGAGCCTCTATCACCGCTCAGGCGGTCCCTATGTCGATGGCGAAGGCCGCGATCATGCCGACAACTGGAAGCGTTTTGCCGCGCTCTCGCGCGCCGCGGCGGAGATCGCCAACGGAGCGCTGCCCGGCTGGCAGCCGGATCTCGTCCACACCCATGACTGGCAGTCGGCCCTCACCTCCGTCTACATGCGCGAGATGGGATGCGACCTGCCCGTGGTGCTCACCATCCACAATCTTGCCTTCCAGGGCCAGTTCGAGCGCGACCGGCTGTCGGCCATCGGCCTGCCGGAGCACGTCTTCACCACCAACTGCCTCGAATATTTCGGTGACATCAGCTACCTGAAGGGTGGCCTGCAGACGGCGGATATCATCACCACGGTGAGCCCGACTTATGCGCGCGAGATCCTCACCAGCCGGTTCGGCATGGGGCTGGACGGCGTCTTGAACGAGCGGGTGATGGCGCTGCGTGGCATCGTCAACGGCATCGACCTCGACGTCTGGAACCCGCTGACGGACCCCTACCTGCCGCGCAACTACGATGCCACCAGCCTCAAACGCAAGCGGGAGAACCGCAGCGTGCTGCTCGACCGCTTCGGCCTGGAGCAGGACAATGGTCCCGTCTTTTCCGCCGTCACGCGCCTTACCTGGCAAAAGGGCATGGACATGTTCGCCGAGGCCGCCGACGAGGTGCTTTATAACGGCGGCAAGGTGATCGTGTTCGGCCAGGGCGATGGCGAAATCGAACGGGCTTTGAGAGCAACGGCAGCCCGTTATCCGGGCCGCATGGCGGTACATGTCGGCTATGACGAACCGACCGCGCATCTGATCCATGGCGGCTCGGATGCCATTGTCCAGCCGTCCCGCTTCGAGCCCTGCGGGCTGACCCAGCTCTACGCCCTGCGCTATGGCTGCGTGCCCGTCGTGTCCCGCACCGGCGGTCTCTCGGAGACCATCATCGACGCCAATGATGCCGCGATGTCGGCGCGCGTGGCGACCGGCTTCCAGTTCCATCCGGTCAACACCGAGGGCCTGCGCCTTGCCCTTCGCCGTGCGCTCGATACCTATGCCGATACGCGCAACTGGGCACGCCTGCAGAACCAGGGCATGAAGACACGTTTTTCCTGGGAACGGAGCGCGGAAAAATACGCCGCGATCTATTTCAGCCTGATCAAGCGCCGTACCGAAGACGGCCTTCGCCACTCGATCGGCGCCTGATCCCGGTCCCATCATCAAGCTCAGTGACGACCGCCCGGAGGAAAGGCTGCGGCGGTTTTTCCGTCTTGTCCCTACGGCGCAAGGCACAGAAGACCGGAACGACAATGGCCGGCGTTCGGAAACGCCGGCCATTGTTGGTGATGAAGGTCGAAGATCGAAGCTTCAGCCGCGCCGGAACACGGCGAGCGTTCTGCCTTCCAGATCGAAATCCTCGTCCTGGTCGATTTCCTGACCGCGGATGGAGGGGTCGGCGGTGGTCAGTTCGAGAATCCATTTGCCCTTGTTGAGCGGCGGGATCTTGAACGGGACCTGCCCCTCGAACGGGTTGAACAGCAGGAGGACATCGGACCAGACGCCCTTTTGTCCCTCGAGGTCCCGGCGGCCGAGATGCAGGCCGAGCGTCGTGCCTTCCAGCCACTGCTCCGGCTGCTGATAGCCGCCACCGGCATTGAACCAGTTCACCTCCATACCGTCGCGCCAGTTCTCGCGGTGGAAGATCGGCTGGGTCTGGCGCAGCTTGATGATATGCTTGGTAAAGCTGCGGAGAGCTTCGTTGGTCTCCGGCAGATCTTCCCACTGGATCCACGAGATCTCGCTGTCCTGGCAGTAGCCGTTGTTGTTGCCCATCTGGCTGCGACCGAATTCGTCGCCGGCCAGCAGCATCGGCGTGCCGTGCGACAGGAAGAGCGTAGCAAGGAAGTTGCGCTTTTGCCGCTCGCGCACCGCATTGATGCCCTCGTCCTCCGTCGGGCCTTCCGCGCCGTAGTTGTAGCTGCGGTTGTCATTGTGGCCGTCGTTATTGTCTTCGCCGTTCGCCTCGTTGTGCTTCTCGTTGTAGGAAACGAGATCGTTCAGCGTGAAGCCGTCATGCGCGGCGAGGAAGTTGACGCTGGCCCACGGGCGACGGCCGCGCAGGTCGTAGATGTCGCCGGAGCCTAGCAGGCGCGCCGCGAAATCCGGCGCCGTATTCTGGTCGCCCTTCCAGTATTCGCGCGTGGTATCACGATACTTGTCGTTCCATTCGGCCCAGCCGGGCGGAAAGCCGCCGACCTGATAACCGCCCGGACCGATATCCCACGGCTCGCCGATGAGTTTGACGCGGGACAGGATCGGGCACTGGGTGATGGCGTCGAAGAAGCCGCCACGCTCGTCGAACCCTTCCGGCTCGCGGCCTAGAATGGTGCCGAGATCGAAGCGGAAGCCATCGACATGCATGTGCTCCACCCAGTAACGCAGTGAATCCATCACCATCTGCAGCACGCGCGGATGCGAGGTATTCACGGTGTTCCCGGTTCCGGTATCGTTGATATAGTAACGATGATTGTCGGAGAGTGTGCGGTAATAGGAAAAGTTGTCGATGCCCTTGAAGGACAGCGTCGGCCCAAGCTCATTGCCTTCCGCCGTGTGGTTATAGACCACGTCGAGGATCACCTCGATATTGGCATCATGGAAGGCGCGCACCATGTCGCGGAAACCCTGGATGCCCTTGGGACCATAGTAACGCGATGCCGGCGCAAAGAAGCCGATCGTGTTGTAGCCCCAGAAGTTGTGCAGGCCCTTGTCCAGGAGGTGCTGGTCGTCCGGGAATTCGTGCACGGGCATCAGTTCGACGGAGGTGATGCCGAGGCTCTTGATGTAATCCACCGTCGCTTTGTGGCCCATGCCGTCGAATGTCCCGCGCATGTCCTGAGGAATGGCGGGGTTGAGCTTCGTGAAGCCTTTGACATGGGTCTCGTAGACGATCGTCTGCGGCCAGGACACATTGGGCCGCTTGTCCGAGCTCCAGTCGAAGGCGAAGGGGTCGATGACCCGGCATTTCGGCGTAAACGGTGCACTGTCCCGCTCGTCGAAGGTCAGGTCCTTGTCGTCGTGATAGATGTCGTAGGCGAAGTGGGCATCGTTCCAGTCGTACTGTCCCACCAGTTCGCGCGCGTAAGGATCGATGAGGAGCTTGTTCGGGTTGAACCGGTGCCCGTTCTCGGGATCGAAGGGTCCGTGCACCCGATAACCGTAAAGCTGGCCTGGCTTTATGCCCGGCAGATAGCAGTGCCAGATTTCGTTGGTATATTCTGGCATCTCGATCCGGGCGATTTCGGTCTTTCCGGTCGGATCGAAGAGGCAAAGCTCTATCCGGTCCGCATGGGCGGAGAAGATTGCGAAATTGGTGCCCTTGCCATCGAAATTGGCACCCAATTCGAGCCAGGAGCCAGGGCTCACCGTCAGTGTCTGAAGATTTCCGTCCATGCCGCACCTTGTTGCTGAATCTGCGCAGACAAAGCGCAGGCGCGGGATTCGTTCCCTCAGACGCCGCGGATGCAGCTCTTTCCGTTACTGCCGAACGGTACCGGACGGAGAATTGACGGGGCTCTGCCCACCGGTGCCGGTTTGCGGCGTGGGGTCCCTGGTGGTCGGCGCTGTATTGCCGTCCAGCTGGTTCTGCTCCTGAGTGTCGTCGATCGGATCGCTCTGGGTGTCCTGCCCGGAATCGCAGGACGAGAGGCCGATCAGCACACATGCTGCCAGAACAACCCGCTTCATGACGACGCCTCCTCGACCGACATCGCCGCGCGGCGGTCGCGTTTGCTCCTGTCGAAGGCCACCACGCGCTCCACGGCGGCGATATCGGCTTCCGCCGCAACAGGGACCGGGTCAGACGCGATCGCTTCCAGGACTTCCGGAGAAATCGCTCCGTTGCGAATCACATGTTCCAGTGCTTCGCGGGTGTCGCGTTCGGCCTTCAGCTGCGCATAGAGCGCGAGGATCAGGCGGTCACGGGCGTCGCGACCTGGCCCGTTCTGTCCTCCGGAGAATATCGGGTTCATCTCACATCTCCTTCCGATTTGCTGAAGACAACATTCTCGACACCACCATTGTTCCCCCGGCCCGATCGCGCCCTATCTGACGCCGCCATTGTCTGAATTGTTCGACTGGAGGATTGCCGATGACTGCTCTGAGCCCGGAACAGCTGGAAGGAAAGCTGAACGCACACCGCGAATTGATGATCGATTTCATCGCCGCCCTGCTGGGCGGGGAGGAAAGCGTGAAAGCCTTCACCAAACGGCTGGCGGATGATGCCAGCTACAAGGACCATGAAGAAGATCCGGGCGCCGTTCCGGGCGAAGGCATCGCAATCGAAACCGCCGCGGCCACGGAAGTCCGTGCGATTCTCGAGGCGGCACGGGCCCGCGCCAGAGCCACTGCCCGCAATTCTTAACGCTTCGTCATCTCTACGCCAGATTCGCGTCTCATTCTTCACATGTGTGGCGAGACTGTGGAACCGGGTGCAGGCTCATCCGTTTCTGCCGCAGACCACGGGAGAGAGAGACATGACCAGAGAATGGGTTGAAGCTGCCACCGTCGTTCTGACCATCGCAGCCTGCTACATGATGATCGTTCCCGTCTGAACGGGCACGATACGTAGACTGGCCCGGCGTCAGGTGTCGGGCATGCCGCCTGCAAAATAAGCGGCCAGATTTTCGATGTCGGCGTCCGTCAGATGATCGGCGGCCTGCGTCATCAGGTGATGCGCCCGGGTGCCGCCTCGTTCTCCGCTGCGGAAGAGATGCAACTGCCGCGATAGGTAGAGAACACTCTGGCCGGCGATGCTGGGATAGAGCGGATTGCCATCCGGTTTCTCATGGCAGGTCAGGCAGGCCGGAATACGGTCCTTCGGCCGCCCCTGCATCGCCAGTTGCCGGCCCGCGGCTATATCGGCGCCGCGCGGATTGACGGCATCCGCTGCGATTGGAAGGCGGTCCATCTCCGCATAATATTTGGCAAACTCCGCAACTTCATTGGCATCCAGCCCCTGGATGGCGGTCTGCATGATGCCGCTGTGGCGGTCCTGCTGGATATAGGCCATCAGGCTCGCCCTGAGATAGGCCTCGGACTGACCGGCAAGCGAGGGAATGAGGCTTCGTCCGTTCAGGCGCTGCTCGTCGTGGCAGGATTGGCAGGTGAGAAGCGTGTCATCCGCGCCGCCCTCATCCGCGTGAATGCCCGACAGTTCGCTGTAGCGTTCCGCCGACATGCCCGGCAATTGCCGCAGGAACGCGACCATGGCCCAAACCTCGTCCTTGCGCACCTGCGTTGGCCAGGCGGGCATGCCGGTAAACCGCACGCCGTGCTGGACGATCTGGAAGAGCTCGGCATCGGTCCAAAGCGGGATGCGCGGTTTGAGATCCGGCGGAACCGGCAGCATGCCGAACACGACGGCAGAGCGATCCATCGCCGGAGAGCCGTGACAGATCGAGCAACCCTGCTCGTAATGGCCGGCGGCCATTGGCAGCATTTCGGGATTGTCAAAGGGCGGCACGTCGATCCCCATCGCCGCGGTGCGGGTGGAACTGCGCATCGCCCAGTGCAGGAACCAGTCGGTGACCGCCCAGTGGCCGCTCGACGCGCCGATGCCGATGAGGCCCGACCAGGCCACCAGCAGCGCCAGAAGAGGCGCCGCCACGGCCGCCGCGATGATGTATTTCCAGCGGATGATCATCAGCCCTCCCTCGCCTTTGCCGCAAACGGCGCGTTGAGAGTGCGGGCGAGCAATGTCACGCCCCCCGCCAGATAAACGGCGGCACCCACCATCAGCATCACGACGCCGCCGATCTGCTGATCCTGTCCTGCCGAAAGCGGCACGCCGAAACAGGTCACGAACCCTTCGCCGTAGAGAGGCCGCGGCGACAGCGAGAGCAGCGCGCCGAGCAGCGTCATGTGCATGGAGGTGAACAGCAGCCCCAGCGTGCCGCCCAGGCGCCGCTGCTCCTGCCCCACGCCGGACCCGCCGAAACAGGAGAGCCATAGGATGAGGCCGGCAACAAGGAACGTGACCTGCTCCAGCACGCGAAAGAATGGTGCGCTTTCGGCCAGCGCCCGAAGGGCGGGCAGATGCCAACCCCAGACTGCCACGAGTTCGATCATCGATGCCACCAAAGGGGTCAGGATGGGGCTCTTCGATACGAGGTCATACCGCGTGCCGGAAATCCCCACCGCCAAGAGCGGTGCAACGCCGGTCACCACCGCCATGTGGACGATCATGTGGATGGAGAACGAGGCAGGATCCCCCAGGACCAGAATCGTCCAGGCCAGGTTCAACAGCAGGAAACCCAGGATCAGGCTGATGCGTCTCATGCCTGACACTCCGCAAGCAAGAGAAGGGGAATGGCGGTGAAGACGACCGCGACGAAACTGAGGCCGGAGAGCAGCAGCGTCGCAAAGCCCTGGAAGCGCCGGCGGTCCAGATCGGTCGCTTTCGCATGCGGTGGCTCTGCCGAGCCAAATCCCCACTGACGCCAGGCGAGATAGGCGGAGAAAACGATGAAGGCGAGGCAGGCAAGGGTGAACCCCGCCAGCGCCAGCCGGTACCCGTCGAAGCTGACACCCAGAAAACCCGGCTTCGCACAATAGACTGCCATGACCACGTAACAGACAAGGAAGTGGCCTGCCCACACCACCGGTGCGGTGAAGAGGGTCCAGAGCGTTTCGACCTCGCGCGGGATGACGCTTTTCATGGGCTTACCTCAAGCTCGGGAAGAGGCCGATGGTGACGAAGGTCACCACCGCCGTGAACAGCATGAAGTGCCAGTAGAGCACCACATTGTGCAGGTCCTGGTCGTATGCGGCGGTCAGCCGTCCGGCAAAACTGCGCGCCAGGCAGTAAAGCTGCATGATGAGCGCCACCAGCGCATGGACCGATGTCCAGATGACCAGGATCCAGACGACGGCAGGATAGACATGCGCGGTCGGCTCGAGGCCGAAACTGTAAGGTCCCATCAGTCCCGCCGCCGTGCCGCAAAGGGTCAGGACAAAGGAGAGCACCAGAAGCAGGCGCGTCAGGCCCTTCAGGTTCCGTTCGTTGATGGAACGGGCAACCACCATCGAGAGCCAGGCCAGAACGAACAGCCCGGCCGCCCACATCGGCCAGAACAGGCCTGGGCCGCCATGCCCGCCGGTAAAATCATCGTGGATCGTCCAATAGAAGAAGTAGCCGAAGGCGAGGCTCGCAAAGGCGGTCGCATCGCCGACCATGGTGATGAACATTGCCCACCAGCCAACCGAAGCAGGACCGGAGACATAGAGCGGGAATTTCTTCCCCAGGCCCGCGTCCCGATATTCCGTTTCCGGGATGGGTGCCGTTCCCGTCCAAAGCCAGTAGAGGATGGCAAACAACGTCCCGAAACCGCAGGCGATCGTGACCCACCACCACTCGAAGGTCAGCGCGATGAAGACGCCGCCGAGCAGAAGCGCCGCCAGCATGGTCACATGCGAGGTGCCGCCGACGCGCAGCACCTGCAGCGGTTCGCCATCCAGCACCGAGGTGACCAGCGTCTCGCGGTGTCCCGTCTCCGCATCGGGCAGATAGAAGCGGCCATCCTTGATGTGCTGTTTGAGATCAGGCTGATCCCACAGCGGATAACGGCTGCTGATGATCGGGATCGACCGCAGGCCCCAGTTTTCCTCCGGCTCGTTCAGCCATTCCAGCGTGCCGGCATTCCACGGGTTTTGCGGCGCATGCGGCTGGCTCTTCTTCGGCCGCACGACATCGATCACGACAAGCGCGAAGCCGGCGGCGAAGATGAAGGCGCCGATGGTGGAGATGAGGTTGAGCCAATCCCAGCCCATCTCGGCCGGATAGGTAAAGACACGGCGCGGCATGCCCCGCAGGCCGGTGAAATGCATCGGGAAGAAGCCGACGTTGAAGCCAATAAACATCAGCCAGAAGGCGATCTTGCCGATGCGGGCAGAAAGCATCTTGCCGGAAAAGAACGGGTAGAAATAGTAGATGCCCGCCGTCACCGGAAACAGCATGCCGCCGATCAACACGTAATGCAGATGCGCGACGATGAAATAGGTATCATGCGCCTGCCAGTCGAAGGGCACGAGCGCCACCATCACGCCGGTCAGGCCGCCGATGATGAAGATCGCAAGTCCGCCGGCGCCAAACAGCATTGGCACCGAAAAGACGACGCGGCCCGCCAGCATGGTGGCGATGAAGACGAAGATCTGCACCCCGGTCGGGATGACGACCGCCTCCGAGGCGGCAGAGAAAAAGGCGAGCGAGATCTGCGGCAGGCCCGTCGCGAACATGTGGTGCACCCAGAGCCCGAAGCTCAGGAAGCCGGTGCCCACCGCCGCCAGCACGATCCACGAATAACCGACGATCGGCCGCTGGGCGAAGGTCGGCACGATCATCGCCATCAGCGCGATCGCCGGCAGGAAGATGATGTAGACTTCCGGGTGGCCGAAGATCCAGAACAGATGCTGCCAAAGAAGCGGATCGCCGCCCCGATCCGCGTCGAAGAAGGGCCAGTCGAACATGCGCTGCATTTCGAACAGCAGGTCGCCGGCGATCAGCGGCGGGAAGGCAAACAGGATCATCCCGGCCACCACCAGCAGGTACCAGGCAAACAGCGGCATCATGTTGATGCGCATGCCGGGCGCACGGCACTTCATGATGCCGACGATCAGTTCCACGGCCGCCGCAATGGACGCGACCTCGATGAAGGACAGGCCAAGCAGCCAGATGTCCGCGCCGATGCCCGTCTGGTCCTTGTCGGTGGCGAGCGGCGGATACATGAACCAGCCGCTGTTGGGCGCCGCACCAAAGAAGATCGAGCCGCAGACGAAGACGCCGCCGATGGCAAAACTCCAGAAGCCGAAGGCCGAAAGCCGCGGAAACGGCAGCTCACGCGACCCCAGCATGGACGGCAGGACGAAGATCGCCACCGCCTCGAAGATCGGCACCGCAAACAGGAACATCATCACCGTGCCGTGCAGGGTGAAAGCCTGGTTGAAGAAATCGGCCGTCAGCAGATCGTTGTCCGGCACGGCCAGTTGCAGGCGCACCAGAAGTGCGAGCAGACCGGCAAACAGCATGAAGGAAAAGGCCGCGCAGCCGTACCACATGCCGATTTCGCTGTTGTTGACCGAGGTCCAGTAGCGCCACCCGGACGGCGTGCGCCAGACATCCCGCAGGCGTTTTTCCTGCGCGGCGCGCTCGTCTTCGGAAAGGAGCGGTCCGAGCTCAGTCATTCTAGTCCTTTCAGATAGTCGGCAATGGACGCAACCTCGTCACGGGGCAGCATGGAGAAGCCGGGCATGCGGACACCGGGCTTGATGGCATCCGGATACTGGATGAAGCGGATGAGATTGGCCGTGGTATTCGGCAGCGTCCCGGCGGCGATCGTGGGGCGGGTGCCAAAGGCGCTGAGGTTCGGCCCGATCTTGCCATCGGCAGGCGTGCCATTGATCGCGTGGCAGGCGGAACAGCCATTGCGCAGGAAGGCCGAAAGGCCCGGATCCCGATCTGTGGAGCCTGCATCGGAAGCCTGCGCCGTACCATCTGAGGCAAGCCAGTCCTCAAATTCCGCCGGCTCCATCGCCTGCACGGTGAATGCCATCAGCGCATGCGAGGTGCCGCAGAATTCGGCGCAGGCGCCCCGGTAGGAGCCGGGCTTCGTCGCTTCGAGTTGCAACTCGTTCGTGCGCCCGGGGATGGCGTCCATCTTGCCGCCGATCGAGGGGATCCAGAAGGAGTGGATGACATCCTTCGCCTTCAGCAGGAACAGCACCCGCTCGCCCACGGGCATGTGCACCTCATTGGCGCTCTCGCGCAGCACGGTACCGGACGAATCGAGGTAGCGGACGCGCCACCAGAACTGCTCGGCCGTGATCTCGATCCGGCGCAGGCCCTCGCCCTCACCGCCGAACCAGGGGCGCATCGCCGGCATCAGCCAGACGGCATAGGACAGAAGCGCCGTCAGAACCACGACGGGAAAGATACCGCCGCCGAACAGGATGACCTTGCCGGCCGTGCTTTCCGCCACCGGCGCCTTCTGCAACCGGCTGGCATAGATGACGAGGCCGACGACCAGGAGCCAGATGAGCCCGCCGCCCGCCACCATGACCCAGAACAGAGTCGCGACCGCATCGGCTTCGGCACCGGCGGGATCGAGCGCCGACTGGACACCGGCACAGGAAGACAGAAGACAGAGGGCGGACAGGAAGAGGAATGGCCGCGTGGCATACGGCAAAAACGGTGATCGATCTGGCCGGCTTTGGCCGGTCAAGCGGTCGTCCTGCATTCCGGCCCCTGCCCATGGCGTTGAGAGGGAACACGCGATCGTGATCCCGACGCAGCGTCAACTGCAGGCGCAGCCGTTTGTTCCCGCCTGATCAACTCTTTCTTGCATCGAGGAACGAAGGCCCCTTTCCGCTGGTTGGGATGGCAATCCTGGGCAAAAAGCCCAAGAGCCAAGGAACCGGAGGAAGACATGCGCCGTTTACTCACCGTGCTTGGAGGCTTGCTTAACGGCAAGAGAACATCGCCTCCCCTTCATTCGCCGCGCCCGCAAGACCTGCACGTGGTCGTTCCCGAAAGTGTGGGACTGCCGCTGCCGCGGGCGCCAAAAGAAGAGATCAGCGTTCCCGCCTCCATCAACGGGCGCGATCTCTCGACCGGCCGTCTCTGACGGCCCATCTGAAAGGACTATTCATGACTGACATCAATTCCGCACGCATCCTGATCATTGCAGCCGACGGCTACGAGCGTTCCGAACTGCGCGTGCCGCTCGAAGAACTGCGCAAGCAGGGCGCCGAGGTAAAGATCGCCTCTCTGAAGCCCGGCGAGATCAAGAGCTGGGACGAGAAGGACTGGGGCGATAGCGTTCCTGTCGATCTCACCCTCTCGGACGTGAAGCTCGACGACTACCACGCGCTGGTCATCCCCGGCGGCCAGATCAACCCGGATATTCTGCGCACCAGCGAGGATGCGGTTCGGGTGGTGCGCGAGTTCGTGAAAAGTGGCAAGCCGGTCGCAGCGATCTGCCACGGCCCGTGGCTTCTGGTCGAGGCAGATGCGCTTCGTGGTCGCAAGGCGACGTCCTACCATTCCATCCGCACCGACGTGAAGAATGCCGGCGCGAACTGGGAAGACAAGGAAGTCGTGGTCGATCAGGGCATCATCACCTCGCGTTCGCCGAAGGACCTGCAAGCCTTCGTCGCAAAGATCGTCGAGGAGGTCCGCGAAGGCCGCCACGAGCGCCGCGCCGCCTGATACACCTTTCCTGCCCAGACCGATGGCCGCTCCGCAAGGGGCGGCCATTGTCGTATCTGGCGGGCAGGATTTGAGACCAATCCGGATTAGGCGATCTTGCTCAGGCACTGACGGTATTGTGCAGGAAAGACAGAAGACGCTGTTCATCCACCCGCAGACCGGCCAGCTTCGCCTCGGCCTCCATCGGCTTTTCCAGCAGGCGCGCGAGCGGCTCGGGGTCGTCGGCCAGCGACAGGATGGCCGGATGGATATAGCTGTTGCGACAGACCGCCGGCGTGTTCTGCAACTCCTCGGATGCCGCGGTGGTCAGGAGCTTCACCTTGATCTTCTCCGAAGCCTCCAGCGTGCGCCGCGCGGCACAGAAGGCCGCCAGACTGCCGCCCCAGGTGCGGAAGGTCTTGGCCGAGATCGACAGCCCGGAAATCTCCGCCAGATAGGCATTCAGCCGGCCGGAATCCACCGGCCGCAGATGCCCCTCCTCGTCCGGCCAGGAAAACAGGCGGCGTCCGGGCAGATCGGCGATTTCCTCGAAGATCCGTTGAAGCCGGGGATGGCGGATCGTGTGCTGCACGCGTTTGCCGCCCTTGGCAGAGAATTTGAGGATCACGGCGTCGTCAGAGAGGGTCATGTGCCGTTTGAGAAGCGTCGTCGCGCCAAACGTCCGGTTTTCCCGCGCATAGGCCTCGTTGCCCACTCTCAGATGCGTCGCATCCATCAGCGCCACCAGCGCCGCCAGCACGGCGTCTGGCGTGTTGAGGCCGAGCGACAGATCGCGCTGCACGCGCCTGCGCATGCGCGGCAGGGCCTCGCCGAACCGCGTCAGCTGGTCGTATTTCAGCTCGCTGCGGAAGGACTGCCAGTCGGTGTGATAGCGATACTGCTTGCGCCCCCGCGCGTCGAAGCCGGTCGCCTGCAGGTGCCCGCGCGGATCAAGACAGATCCAGACATTCTCATAGGCGGGAGGCAGCCCCAGCCCGAGAATGCGTTTTTTCTCCGGCCCCTCGCAGACGAGGCTGCCATCCGGCATCCGGTAGCAGAAGCCCTTGCCGCGGCGCTGGCGGCGGATGCCCGGCACGCGATCGTTAACATAGGTCAGACCGATCTCGGCAAGCGTGGAAAGATCCGGATTGAGGGGTGAGGAAGATGCGTCCATGGCCGCAGAACGCAGAGGCAGCAGGCTTCGTTCCTAGGCCATCTCCTTGTGTCCGTCGCCGGACTGACGCTCGAACAAACGCCGCGGCCCCGTCAGCACCCAGCGGAAGCCTTCATCGCGATAATCGAGCTCGACAGTGCCGTTGAAGGAGGCTGCCGCGTGACGCTGGATGATGGTGGTGCCGAACCCCGTCGCAGTGGGCTCGGAGACGGGTGGCCCGCCGCGTTCTTCCCATTCGATGCGGAGGAGCCGCTCCTCCCCGTCGCCGGCAAGGTCGGTCCACTTTATGGTGACTTCTCCCTCCGGCACGGACAGTGCTCCGTATTTGACGGAGTTCGTCGCCAGTTCGTGCAGCACGAGGCCCAGATTTTGCACCGCCTCCGAACGCAGTGTGAAGTCCGGGCCGCTCACCCTCACCCGGTCCTTCGTCTCGGCAAAAGTTTCCATGTGCAGCGCAATCACCCGGTTGATCGGGACGCCGGCCCACTGCTCCTGCGCCAGCATCTCGATCGATTTGCCGAGGCCCTGCAGGCGCTCGCCGATCGCCCGCTGGAACTCGGGCATGCTGGTTTCCCGCCGGGCGAGCTGGCGCATCATCGCCTGGATCAGCGTCATGATGTTCTTCGTCCGGTGCACGAGTTCGTGCATGACCAGATGAATACGGTCCTCTGCCTCGCTGCGGTCGAAGGAAGCATTGGAGAGCGCAATCGAGATCTGGTTGGCCTCGGTGATCCGGGTCTCGATCGGAGCGACGATTTCCCCGCGACCGATGCGGTCCGCCATCTGGGCGATGGCGCGGATCGGTGACCTCAGCTGGCGGGCCACCAGATAGCTGATCGCGACGCTTCCGGCGAGAATGACGAGGCTGCCGATGACGAGCATGCGCCAGGCGGCAATGATGTTGCTCTGCGCAGCCGAAATCGGGCCCCACACAACGACTTTCCACGTCCATTCCGGAACGCCCGCATAACCATACATCAGGCGGGGCGTTCCCCCGACATCCTCGATGGTGCCGCTGGAACCCGTCATCAGTGCCAGCGTGTTCTCCCGAATGGGCGTCGGCTCTCCCGCCCAGGCATTGGTCGAGGTCACGACATGGCCGCGCTGGTCGAGGACGGCCACCGACCAGCCTTTCGGCAGCACATCCGTGCTGATCAGCCGCTGCAGATCCTCCGCATTCTGGGTCAGAACCAGTGCCGCACCGCTGCTCGACACTTCCGGCGGCAGCGGCATCAGCAGGTTGAAAACCCACCGTTTGCTGGAATTGCCAAAAAAGACGTTCGAGACCTCGATCCGGCCGGAGGTGAGAACGGAACGCAGTCCGTCCATGTTCGACATCTGCTGCAGGGGCTCGCCGTAGGAAAAGCGGGTATTCAGCTTCTGCGAACCGTCGGCGGCGGCAAGAAGGATGTAACGCGAAGACCCACGCAAGTTGTACTGGGTGCGCTCGTGAAATGCCCGCAGATCGCCCGACCGCAGCTCCGGAGAACTGGCCAGCAGGCGAAGTGTGGTGGCGGAATCCCTCAGTTCGCGATCGATCGCCCGGGCAATCACCCGCGCGTTTTCTTCCGTGTCGCGGTTCAGGCTGTCGCGCTGCTGCCCTTCCAGCCGCAGCATCAGAAACACCGAAAAGAGGATCAGCGGCAGCGCAGTAAGCACGGCAAGCGCGACAAGGTAAACGCCGAGAGATGCCGTGGGAAAGATGCGCGCAAAACGAGCCATCTAGTCGTCCCGTCTATCGGAACAGGGATCTCGCAAAGCGGCTCCGGCTGCCTTCATGGTTGTCGACTTCATCTCGCTTGGAACAGGAGTAACAATCGGCTTCTATCGGAAATCGCTTGTTCAACCAAGTCGAATAAGTACGTCCCGCCACCATAGCGCGCAGGCGCATCTTGATCGGGCACGAGCGCGGGTCACTCCGCCGTCCGATCCGAGGCAGGTTCCGGCGGTTTCTTGTGCGCCGTCGCGTCCTCGGAACCGGTGACAACCGTGGGCTTGGCGGAGGCGACGCCACTGGCGGAACGATCCGCCTGGCTGCCGGCGAACTGGCCTTTCGCATCCTTGCGAACCTCTGCCTCTGGCGTGGCATTCTTCTTGTTGTCAGCCATCTCGCAACTCCTCCCAAGATCCGACTCACGGTCGGATTTCATCAATGAAGTTTGCACGCCGGAGTTCCGGTTGGGAACCGACGGTCTTCTACCGGACGAAGAAGGGGTGCGACCAGCAGAATGGACAGGATAAAAACAGGAGCGAGGACAGGAAAAAGCTGGCCACCGCCTGCTGTCGATGCAGACGGTGGCCGGCTTCGTGACGCTCCAGGCGATCAATCTTCTTCCTGGAAGACCTCTTCGCGCTTGGCACGAATGCTGGGCAGCAGGACGACGACCAGAACGATGACCGCGATGGCCAGCAGCGTGGCGCTGATCGGCCGGGTAACGAAGGTCGACGGATCGCCGCGCGACAGGATCATGGCGCGGCGCAGGTTTTCCTCCAGCAGCGGTCCGAGCACGAAACCGAGCAGCAGGGGGGCCGGCTCGCAGCGCAGCTTGACCAGCACGTAGCCGATGAACCCGAAGAAGGCGACGGCATAGAGGTCATAGACGTTGGAATTGACGCTGTAGACCCCGATCGAGCAGAAAGCCATGATGATTGGGAAGAGCACGTAATACGGGATGGTCAGAAGCTTCACCCAGAGCCCGATCAGCGGCAGGTTCAAGACCACCAGCATCAGGTTGCCGATCCACATCGAGGCGATGATGCCCCAGAACAGCGCCGGCTGCTCGGTGGCGACGTTCGGACCGGGCACGATGCCCTGGATGATCATCGCGCCGACCATCAGCGCCATGACCGGATTGGCCGGGATGCCGAGGGTCAGAAGCGGGATGAACGAAGTTTGCGCACCGGCATTGTTGGCCGATTCCGGACCGGCGACACCCGCAACCGAACCCTTGCCGAACTCTTCCGGCGTCTTCGAGACGCGTTTTTCGACCGTGTAGGACGCAAAGGAGGCGAGGATGGCGCCACCGCCCGGCAGAATACCAAGGGCCGAGCCGATGATCGTGCCACGCAGCACCGGTGCCATCATCTGCTTGAAATCATCCTTCGTCGGAAGCAGCCCGGTCACCTTGGAAATCAGCACCGTCCGGTTCTTTTCCCCCTCAAGATTGCGCAGGATCTCTGCAATCCCGAAGACACCCACGGCAACGGCGACGAAGTTCAAGCCGTCGGAAAATTCGGTAATGCCGAGGTTGAAGCGCGGGGTGCCGGAATAGATGTCGGTGCCCACCAGTCCGAGAAGCAGGCCGAGCACCACCATGGCCAGCGCCTTGACGATGGAGCCGGAGGCAAGCGCAATCGATGAGACGAGGCCGACCACCATCAGCGAGAAGTATTCGGCGGCACCGAATTGCAGTGCGATCTTGGTGAGCGGCGGCGCGAAAATCGCCACCAGGAAGGTCGAAACCGTGCCGGCGAAGAAGGAGCCGAGTGCGGCAATGGCAAGCGCGGCACCCGCCCTTCCCTTGCGGGCCATCTGGTAACCGTCGATGGCGGTGACCGCGGACGAGCTTTCGCCCGGCATATTGATGAGGATGGCCGTGGTGGAGCCGCCATACTGGGCACCGTAATAGATGCCGGCCAGCATGATGAGCGACGACACCGGCTCAAGCTGGAAGGTGATCGGCAAAAGCATGGCAATCGTCGCCGTGGCGCCGATGCCGGGAAGCACGCCGATCAGGGTGCCGAGCAGAACACCGATGAGGCAGAAAAACAGGTTCTCGATCGAGGAGGCGGTGGAGAAACCGAGCGCGAGGTTGCTGAACAGATCCATGTCTTCCTCCTAGAAACCGAGCCAGGGGCCAAATGTGCGGAACGGCAGTCCCAGGCCATACGTGAAAACCAGGAGCGAGAAGACCGTCAGGGCAGCGGACAGCACCAGGGCCATGAGTGGTTTCATCCGGGCTGATGCAAAGGATGCGACAAACGCGGCCAGGAACAGCGCGGGAACGAAGCCAAGCCCCTGCACGGTGAAACCGAAGAAGATCGGCGCTGGCAGAATGAAGATCAGCCCGCGCCAGGCGATAGTGCCGATCGCTTCGTGTTCGACCTTGAAGGCATGGAAGACGATCGTCGCCCCAAGCACGATCAGCACGCAGGACAGGACGAGCGGGAAATAGCCCGGTCCCATACGGAACGTGGTGCCGAGATCTAGATCCAGTGACTGGAGAGCAAAGAACAGGCCGAGACCGACAAACAGTGCGCCGCAAAGCGCATTGGTGTGATCAATGCGAATGGATTTCATGGGTTCCCCCCGGAAGAAAAGAGAAGAAGACGCGGTCCCTCACCGCGCGACGTGGCCGTAGAGACGTCACGTGTCAGGCTCGACAATCGCCCGGCAAACAGGCACCGGGCGATTGGAGGATTGGCCGTTGATCGACGGTTCGCCGATCAGTCGGCGTACTGGCCGGCAGCCTGGATAACCGGCTTCCAGCGCGCGATTTCGCCTTCCAGCTTGGTCTTCAGCGCAGCCGGAGTGGCATCAGCCTCAGGCGACGGAGAGGTGCCGAGCTCGGCAAAGCGGGCCACGACGTTCGGATCCTTGAGCGCCACCTGGAGCGACTTCGACAGACGCTCGGTCACCTCAGCCGGGGTGCCCTTCGGTGCATAAATGCCGTGCCAGATACCGACTTCGAAGCCCGACAGACCGGCTTCCACCGCCGTCGGCACGTCCTTCATCACGTCGAGGCGCTTCGGCGAGGTCACGGCATAGGCCTTGATCGTACCGCCTTGGATCTGCTTCGTCGTATTGGTGGTCTGGTCGCACATGATATCGACCTGGCCGCCGAGAAGATCGGTCATCGCCGGGCCGGTGCCCTTGTAAGGCACGGTCACGAGCGGGGTCTGGATCGCGCTCATGAACAGCATGCCGCAGAGATGCGAGGCCGCGCCGATACCGGCATTGGCCACCGTCACCTTGTCCTTGTTGGCCTTGGCGTAGTCGATCAGGCCCTTCAGGTCCTTGGCTTCCATGTCCTTGCGGGCAACGATCGTCATCGGCACGTCGGTGACGAGACCGACATATTCGAACGCGTTCAGCGTGTCATAGGCAAGTTTGCGGTAAAGCGTGGCGCTGGTTGCCATGCCGATGTGATGAAGCAGCAACGTATAACCGTCGCCCTGCGCATTGGCGACGCGTCCGGCACCGAGCGTACCGCCCGCACCGCCGACGTTTTCGATGATGATCTGCTGGCCGAGATCCTTCGACATGGATTCAGCGACAAGACGGGCAACCGTATCCGTCGGGCCACCGGCCGAGAACGGCACGACCATGGTGATCGAGCGCTCGGGATAACCGGCCGCGGCCGAGATCGTGGACGAGAGGGCGACGGCAGCAAAAGCGGTCGCGCGGGCAAGAGCCTTGAAGAATTTCATCGACATCCTCCTCAGATGAAACCAAGCCAGTCGCCGCGGCTCCTCCCGGGCGACCTGGTGGCTTCATCTGCATCTTCCAGAGGAGATTGCGCAACGGCGCCAGACACGCAACTGCCGCATCCATGCCTGTTTTGCGCCGCATCATGGGTGGAAATCGAAACATTGCCATTTTGGCGCGGGTGGAATTCCACCCATTCCCATTTCTGGGATCTAGTCCTCAAGTTCGCGTAAACTCTCCGGCGAGAGCAGCTTCTTGTCGAGGCCGTATTTCTGCATCTTCTCGTACAGTGTCTTCCGGCTGATTCCGAGCTGTTCATAGACGGGTTTCAAGGCCCCGCCATGCGCTGCGATGGCACTTGCCAGGATGTTGCGCTCGAAGGCGGCGACACGATCGGACAGCCGCCCGCTGTCCGGTTTGACAAGCGCGCCACCATCTCCGGGACGCATGTCGAGCCCGAGCACCAGCCGGTCGGCGGCATTGCGCAGTTCGCGCACATTGCCCGGCCAATCCTTCTGCGCCACCGAGGCCACCACCTCCTGCGGCACGTCGATGTCCTCGCGGCCATACCGCGCGCAGGCCTCACGCACCAACTGCAGGAAGAGGAGCGGGATATCCGGCCGGCGCTGCGCAAGTGACGGGACCCTCAGCGTCGCGACTTCCAACCGGTAGAACAGATCGGCACGGAACCGTCCCGCCGCCACCTCAGCTTCGAGATCGACCTTGCTCGTCGCAATGAACCGGACATCGAGCCCGACCGTCTCGTTGGAGCCGAGCCGCGTGATGACCCGCTCCTGCAGTACGCGCAGGAATTTTGCCTGCAGATCGACGGGCATCGAACTGATCTCGTCGAGCAGGATGGTGCCGCCGCGACCATGTTCGAACTTGCCATAGCGCGGTCGAAGCGCGCCTGGAAAGGCGCCAGCCTCGTGGCCGAAGAGCTCGCTTTCGATCAGCGTTTCGGGAAGGGCGGCACAGTTGATGGCGATGAAGGGGCGATTGGCACGTGGGCTCACATCGTGCAGCGCGCGCGCCACGACCTCCTTGCCGACGCCCGTATCGCCGATCACCAGCGTATCGGCATCCGTCGCACCGATGGCGCGGATCTGGTAGCGCAGATCCACCATGCCCTGCGTGCGGCCCGGCAGGCGCGATTCCAGATCGTCGCGCTTGCCGGCGACCGCCCTCAGTCGGCGGTTTTCCAGCACCAGCCCGCGGCGATCCATGGCCCTGCGGATCACGCCGGCCAGATGCGGCGTGGTAAAGGGCTTTTCGATGAAATCATAGGCGCCTTCGCGCATGGCCTTCACGGCTAGTTGCACGTCGCCATGACCGGTCACGAGGATCACGGGGATCTCCGCGTCCAGTTCGCGGATGTGCTGCATCAGCGTCATGCCGTCGATGCCGGGCATGCGGATATCGCTGACGACGACACCGTCGAAGGCATAGCCGATGAGTTCCAGCACCTGGTCGGCACTCGCCAGCGTCTGCACGGAAAGGCCGGACAGTTCGAGGGCCTGCGCGGTGGAGCGGCGTAGCTCCTCCTCGTCATCCACCAACAGTACTCTTTGCATGCCTACTCCGCCGCCTGTCCGATCGCTCCGGAGGCCGCCTGCAACGTGATCACGAAGACGGCGCCGCCGTCCGGATGATCGCTGACGCTGAGGCTGCCGCCGAAATCCTTGACGATATTATAGGAGATCGAGAGGCCGAGCCCCAGCCCCTTGCCCACACCTTTCGTGGTGAAAAAGGGATCGAAGATACGCTCGCGGATCGACGGCGGCACACCCGGCCCGTGATCGCGGATCAGGATCGAAACTCTGTCCGCCTCCTGCCGGACGGAGAGGATGATCTCGCGGTCCTCCAGCCCCTCGACGGCATCCGCCGCATTGGTCAGAATATTGACCAGCACCTGCTGCAGGCGCACCAGACCCGCCTCGACCACGGGCGACGGCATCTCCATGTCGATGGTGACCGTGGCCTCGGCGGCTTTCAGCCGGGCGGCGACGATTTCCATCGTGTCGCGGATCACCTCATCCAGCACCACCGGCCCGAGTTTTTCGTTCGGCTTGCGGGCGAAGTTGCGCAAGTGCCGGGAGATCGAGGCCATGCGGTCGATCAGCGCCGAGATCCGGCGGATATTGTCGTTCGCCTCGTCCAGCCGCCCCCGCTCGATCAGCACGGCGGCGCTGTCGGTATAAGTTTTCGCGGCGGCAAGCGGCTGGTTGAACTCGTGCGACAGCGCCGCCGACATCTGGCCGAGACCGGCCAGTTTGCCGGCCTGGATCAGATCCGCCTGGGTCTGGCGCAACTGCTGCTCGGTGAGGCGCCGTTCGGCAACCTCCTCCTCGATCCGCTGGTTGACCCGGGCGAGGTCGGCGGTGCGTTCCTCGACGCGCCGCTCCAGCTCCACCTGGGCGGAGGCCTGCATCTGGAGACGTTCGGCCAGCCGCGCGCGCCGTTGCATGAGGATCGCCAATCCCAGCCCCGCAAGGCAGAGCAGCAGCAGGCCCGCCACCGTCACCGTCTGCGCCTGGGCACGGGCAGAGGCGGTGTCGATCAGAACGTTGACCGTCCAGCCGGCCTCCGGCATCAGTTGCGAACGGACGAGATACTCCAGCACCCCAGCACGTTCCGAAACGGTCATCAGGCGGTGCCCGGCCTCGGTCCGCTCCGTGATCGGCAACTCGCTCAGCCTTGCATCGGAATAGCGGCGCGAGGCTTCCGTGCGGGCCAGTCGCTCGGGCGTCAGCGGCAGAATGGCGCGGTAAAGCCATTGAGCCGTGCCGGTCATGAAGATGATGCCTTCGGGATCGGACACGAAGATTCGGGCATCCCCACCCACCCACGACGCTTCGATGACGTCGGTATCCACCTTGAAGACGATGACGCCGAGGATCTTGCCGCCGATCTCGATCGGAGAGGAGAAATAATAGCCGCGCTTCGCCGAGGTCGTCCCGAGAGCGTAGAACCGCGACTGGGCACCTGCCGCGGCCTCGTGAAAGTAAGGCCGGTAGCTGAAATTCTGGCCGATGAAGCTGGTCGGCAGGTCATAGTTGCTGGCGGCGATCGTCTCGCCGTCCATCGTCATCATGTAGATGTCGGAAGACTTCAAGAGCGCATTGATGCTGCTTAAGTAGAGATTGGTGTCGTGGCGCAGGATCGGATCCTTGGGAGACTGGATCAGCGCCTCGATGGCCGGCTGGTCGGCAATCAGCGCCGGCAGTGGCTCGAAACGCCTCAGATGCCCCTCCAGCGCGGAGACGGCCAGCCGCAGGGTCGTGCCGCCCTGGTTCGCCGCCTCGTCCAGGTAGCGGCGCAGGATCACGTCGCCGCCGTGGAGCGCGAAGGTCACCCCGATCACCAGGAAACTGGCAAGAGCCAGCAGAAACCGCTTCGTCAAACACAGGTCCTCCCCACCGGGATACCAGTTCAACCCATCTTGTCGCAGGTGGCAAGCCTGACCCTTCCTGCCATGCGGCAATAACTCTTCATTCACCATGCCATCGGCTGATCCGGCGCCGTTTAGAAGCTGAAAGGATGCAACCTCTATGGATGAGGACACAACCCGTCCATGATGGAACAAGCGCATGTGTGGTTTTGCCGGCTTTGTCAGCACTAAAATCCGCCCCGCGGAGGCAAGCGGTCTGCTCCACCGCATGGGCGAGGCCATCCATCATCGCGGGCCGGACGAACGCGGCGTCTGGCTGGAAGGCGATGTCGGGCTGTCGCATGTCAGGCTGTCGATCGTCGGCCTGTGCGACGGACAGCAGCCGATGACCAGCGCAGACAGCGGCCTCTCGATCGTCTTCAACGGCGAGATCTTCAACTATGTGGAGCTGCGCGAACAGCTGAAAGCGAGGGGCCGTCGTTTTGCGACGGGCAGCGATACGGAGGTGATCCTCGCGCTCTACGAGATGCATGGCGATGATTGCCTCGCCCACATGAACGGCGATTTTGCCTTCGCATTGTGGGACGCTCGCAAACGCCGCATGCTGCTGGCACGCGACCGGATGGGCGTGCGCCCGTTGTTCTATACCCGAACCGCCGGCGGCGGCTTGGGTTTTGCCTCGGAGGTCAAGGCCCTGCTGGAACTGCCGGGCGTGACAGCGGAACTCGATCCTCTCGCCCTCGACCAGATCTTCACCGTCTGGGCGCCGCTCGCGCCGCGCACGATGTTCAAGGACGTCGCGGAACTGGAACCCGGCCACCGGATGGTGTTCGAGAAGGGTCGGCTCGACATTCGCCCCTACTGGCAACTCGATTTTCCCGACGAAGGCGAGGAACCGCCGCGGCGCGAGGACGAGGCGCGCGAGGAGGTGCTGGCGTTGCTCACCGATGCCGTGCGGCTGCGCATGCGCGCCGATGTGCCCGTCGGCGCCTATCTGTCCGGCGGGCTTGATTCCTCGCTCGTCTGCGCGCTTGCAGCCCCCATGGCAGCGGGCGGGCTCAACACCTTTTCCGTCACCTTTGACAGCGCCGAACATGACGAGAGCGCCTTCCAGCGCGCGGTTGCCGAAGCGCTTGCGACCCATCACCACGCCGCGGCCTGCGGACCGGATGACATTGCGCGCGTCTTCCCGCAGGTCGTGCGCTTTGCCGAGCGCCCCGTGCTGCGCACCGCCCCGGCCCCGCTCTATTCCCTGGCGGAACGGGTGCGTGAGAATGGCATGAAGGTGGTGCTGACCGGCGAAGGTGCCGACGAGGTGTTCGGCGGTTACGATATTTTCAAGGAGGCGAAACTGCGCCGTTTCTGCGCACGGCAGCCGCATTCGCACCGCAGGCCGCTTTTGTTTCGCAGGCTCTACCCCTATCTGCCCGGACTGCAGACCCAGACGCCGGATTATCTCGCGGCTTTCTTCGGCATCCGGCAGGACAGCCTCGATGATCCGCTCCACTCGCACAGGCCACGGCTGCGCAGCACGGCGGGCACCAAACTCTTCTACTCGGCGGCACTGGCCGCAGATCTGAAGGGCTACGACGCCGCCGACGATCTCGTCTCGCGCCTGCCCGAAAGGTTCCGCCGCTGGCACCCGCTGCACCAGGCGCAATATCTGGAAAGCCGCTTCCTGCTGCCCGGCTATATCCTCTCCAGCCAGGGCGACCGCATGGCCATGGCCCATGGGGTGGAGGGGCGTTTCCCGTATCTCGATCACCGGCTGGTGGAGCTCGCCTGCCGCCTGCCACCGGCCCTCAAGGTAAAGGGGCTGACGGAAAAACACATCCTGCGCGAGGTTGCCCGCGATCTCCTGCCGCCGGTCGTCGGCAATCGGCCGAAGCAACCCTATCGGGCGCCGGACAGCGCCTCCTTTCTCGGAAGCCAGGGTATACGGCTTCTAGACAGTCACATGACCGAAAAGGCGATCGCTGCCGCCGGCCTGTTCGAACCGCGCGCCGTGGAAAAACTCGTCCGCAAGGCCCGCACGCAGCCGCTCACCGGCTTTCGCGACAACGCCGCCTTTGTCGGTATTCTGTCGACGCAGATCTGGCTCGATACATTTTCGACCGGGTCTACGACAGCGCCGCAACCCGTTTAATCGGCGCGCTGCCGGGATCAAAAATCGCCTGCCCGTGGTTCTGTCTTTGTAAACATGACCGAAGGAGAATGTCTCATGGCCAATGCCAGTTCGAAACACATGGGACCCGGAGCACAGGGCAAGCAGAGCGGAACGGGCGCGATGACCGATATCGACAAGGACAAGCTTCCCGACAACATGGTGCTCTCCAACCGCGACAAGGCACAGCATTCCAAAGAGCGCGGCCTGGATGGCAAGATGGTGCAGAACGACCAGTACCAGGATCACGAAGCCAACCATCTCGACCCTTAGGGTCGAAATCAGCAAAGCCTCATATATCAGGCATTTCCGGTGCCTGGCGGTTGCAAATGGATCTGAGAGGCGTAGTCTCTACCTATCGTCGGCTCATGGATCGGGGCGCCGGCGGCTGGAAGACGTAAGAACTTCCGCCCTCCTGATGAGGAGGTGAATATGAAGCCTGATACGACGGACATCATATTGGAACCGCAGGACCTCGATGTCTTGCAGGCATGTTTCGATGCCGTACGCCGCAAAAGCGGACTTATCAACGACGAGGTCTTGGCCGCGACCATTGCGGCCCGGATGATCGAGCTCTACCAGACCGGTATCCGCGACCCGCGGGAACTGAGCGAGCGGGTCATGCTGTAACCCGGCCACGGAAACGATGGATCAGAACACCAGACCGCCGGCCTTGTCGGCGATCTTTATCGTTCGAAGTCCAGCGGTCGGTCAGCGTCTGGCTTGCAGGTCGCGCTCGTCCCGCATGAGATAGAGACGCGTCACCGTATCGATTTGCTCTTCCAGCCAGTTCGCCATGGCAATCTCCTGCGCCAGGATCTGCTCGAAAACCTGTCTCGCCTCCTGGTCGCCGAGCTCGTCGGCGGCGGCGATGAGAACCTTGTAGGTCGCGATTTCCGTATGTTCGAACGCATAGGCGGCCATGCTGGCCTTCACCACCTCCGCTGCCGAAAATAAAGTGCCCACGCCTTGCGCCGCCGCCGACAGACGGCTGGTGATATCCTTGAGCGCAGAATGTCCCTGCGGCGTCCTGTCCAGCAAGGCCTTCAGCGCCCGTTCCTGCTCTTCCGTTTCACCAAGGTGCTGATGCAGGCGCGCCTTGAGATCCGGATAGCTTTCGATACGCCCGATCTGGCTGCGCAGTTGGCTGATCGCCTGCACCTCCATCGCATGCGCATCGCGCAGCCAGGCGAGAAAATGATCGGCGGAATGGGTCATGTCGTGCGCCTCCTTCGACCTCTTGTTCCATGGCAACCCTGGTCGAACGTGCCCGCGGCATGCAGGTTCCCCTTGGTCTGGAGACTGGAAGAATGGGGAACGTTTGCGGTTCAGGGATGTTGGTGAGGTAAGAACAGGGAGTTACCGATGACCTCACCGAGGGAACCAAGCGAACAGCCACCCATGCCGTCACCCGTCTGGGCACCCGAACCGCCGATCACGGAGCCCGAACCCGACAGACTGCCGGACGAGACCCCGACGCCCAACCCGGACGAGACACGCGAACCGCCCATGCAGGCGATAGCGACCGGCTGACCGCCGGAACCGGCGGGCAAGTTGAACGTTCTGGCTTTCATCCTATTCGATGAGGGGTGGAACGCGTGGATATGCAGGTTTACGAAACAGCCGCGACAGCAAGAACAGACCGATCGCCGATCATCAAGCCCGGCCGAAACAGCTGGCGGATGGCGCGCGCCGACAAGGCCGCCTTTCTGATCGACGGCGCGGCCTACTATCGTCGATTGGACCAGGTGCTTGCGACCGCGCGCCGCTCGATCCTGATCGTCGGCTGGGATTTTAATCCCGACCTGCGCCTCAAGCCGGAAGATCCGGACGCCCCGACGCTTGGCGAGATCCTGCGCCGGCGGGTGGAATCCGAGAGCGAGCTTTTCGTGCATATCCTTGTGTGGGGCATGGGACCCATCTATTCCGGCAAGAGCCTGAGGCTGTTCAAGAAGAGTGGTTGGTGCGACCACCCGCGCATCCGGCTGGAGTTCGATTTCCGCCATCCCGTCCGCGCCAGCCACCATCAGAAAATGGTCTGCGTCGATGATGCCGTCGCATTTCTCGGTGGTATCGACCTCACGGCCCGGCGGTGGGACGACCGCCAGCACGCGCTTCAGAATGACCTGCGCTGCTCGCCGGACGGTACCTGCTACGGACCTGTGCACGACATCCAGTCCATCGTGGCCGGTGATGCGGCACGCCTGGTGGGCGATGCCTGTCGCAAGCGCTGGAAAGCTGCGACCAAGGAAGTCCTGGGCGGCGTGGCGGTCGAGGGCGAGAGCGCCCTCTGGCCGCATGATCTGACTCCGCAATTGGTGGACTGCCCCTGCGCCCTGGCGCTGACCGAGCCGGTGCGATGGAACGGTCGCCGCGGCCGCCGGGAGGCGGTTCAGCTGACGCATGATGCCCTGCGGGCGGCCGAAAAACACATCTACATCGAATCCCAATACCTCGCCTCCTTCAGCATTGCCCGGACGATCCTGGAACGGCTGCAGGAGAAGAACGGACCGGAGATCGTCATCCTGGTTACCCAGGAATCGCACGGTTTCCTGGAAAAGGTTATGATGGGCAGCAACCGCAACCGGTTGATCCGCCGCCTGAAACGCCAGGATCGTCATGGCCGTCTGCAGATCTATTTCGCCGTCAACGGCGATGAGACCGGCACCCAGCGCGAGATCGTCGTCCACGCCAAGCTGATCATCATCGATGACCGCTTCGTGCGGGTCGGTTCTTCCAACCTCAACAACCGCTCGGAAGGCCTCGACACCGAATCCGACCTCGCCTTCGAACCGGTGACCGGTGCTGGCCGTAAAGCGCTGCTTGACCTTCGCCACGACCTGCTGGCGGAGCATCTGGCAACGACACCGGAGGCGATTGCCGCCTCGATGGCAGAAACCGGCTCGCTGATCCGCACGATCGAGCGCTTCAACACGCGCCCGCGTGGTCTGCGGGCCTTTTCGATCGACCTGCTGAAGGGGGAGACGGAATCGATTCCCGGCACGTCGCTTGCCGATCCGCGCCGGCCTTTTTGGCCCTACTGGCAGCTCAGGATCGGGATCCGCTGGGCAATGTCACGCCTGACGCGAAGCTTCCTGTAGCGGCATCGGCGGCTGCCGGCGGAAATAGGCTTCGCTGATCAAAAGCAGCGGCACACCGATCATCAGCGGAATGAAGTAATAGAGCACACGAAAGGCGACCAGCGCACCGATGGAGGCGCTGGCCGGCAGCAGCACCAGCATGGTCGCCTCCAGAACCCCAAGCCCACCCGGTACATGGCTGAGCATGGCGGCAATCGTTGCCGTCACATAGGCCGAGGCGACCTGCAGGTAGCCGACATCGGTAAACGTCGTCAGCAACTGGTCCAGCGCACCGGCAACACAGCCGAAGTTGACGGTTCCGACGGCGATCTGCGCCAGGCACATGGGCGTTGTCGGCATCTCCATCCTAAACGAACGGAATTTCAGCGGTGGTCGTCCCCAGATCGAGCAGATCACATAGGCCACCGGATAGGCGAGGAAGGCGAGACCAAGCCAGAACCGGGCTTCCGGTCCAAGCTGCAGCATGGTCTCCCCTGTCGGCGGCATCAGGAGGAGGGTGATGCCTGCCAGCATGCTGAGACCGAGCAGAACCGTTGCACCACAGAACAGGATGACCTTCGCCACCTCGTCCGGCGTTAGACCCCAGCGCGTGTAGAACCGGTAGCGCACGGCACCGCTGGAGAGTGCCGCGCCCCCGACATTGTGTCCGATCGACAGCGCCGTGAAAGAGGCGAGCGCGGCACGCGGATAGGCCTGCGGCTTGCCCACGTAACGCAGCGCCAGGAAATCGAAGCCGGACAGACAGGCATAGGAGGCGATGACGAAGAGCGCCGCCGTGACGAGCCGCAAACCCGGGATCATCGCGAGCGACGTCTGCACTTCGTCCAGACTGTATCGGCTGAGACTGCGATAGACGAGCACGATCGCCACGCAGATGATAATGGCAATGCCGACCCTGATGATAAGTCGCGTCACGAGCGCTCCCGATGGTAATGAGCCGGTTGACCGGCTGCTGGTCATGTTCTGATCATCGAGGGAACGAATGTTGAGGATAAGGGGTTCCCACGCTCATGACCGAACTTAGCTCTCCTACGGTCTCGCCCGACGGGCGGACCATCCGCATTCTCAGCTACAACGTTCACAGTTGTGTGGGCACCGACCGCAAACTTGATGTTGGCCGTGTGGCCGACATGATTGCGGCGCTCGAGCCGGACGTCATCGGCCTGCAGGAGCTGGATGTTGGCCGGCGGCGCAGCGGCGGTGTGGACCAGGCGGAGGAAATTGCGCGTCGGCTGAAGATGGACTTTCACTTCCACCCTGCCCTGAAGCTGGAGGAGGAGCTGTATGGCGATGCCCTGCTCACCGCCTTTCCGATGCGGCTTGTGAAATCCGCCGCCCTGCCTTCGATCGGCGAGCCGCGCGGCGCGCTGTGGACGATGATCGAGGTGGCTGGAAAAAAGCTCCAGGTGTTCAACACGCATCTCGGTCTCCTGCGGCGCGACCGCCTGCGGCAGGCTGCGGCACTGACGGGAGAAGACTGGCTGACCCATCCGGAGCTTGAGGGCAAGCCGGTGGTCCTGATCGGCGATTTCAACTCCATCCCCTCGTCGGCACCATACCGGATGATCCTGGAACGGCTGTCTGATGCGAGGCGACAGACGGGGCGTCTGGCCGCCCCCACTTTTCCCGCGCGCTGGCCAATTCTAAGGCTGGATCATGTCTTTGTCGGCGGTGGCCCGCAGATCGTCAATGCCGAGGCGGTTTCGACGCCGGCGGCGCGCCGCGCGTCCGATCATCTGCCTCTGCTGGTCACCGTTAAACTCTAAGCCGGCGCAGGATGCCTACGCCGGCCGTTTCTGCTTCGCGGTCGAATGGCCCCGCCCTCAGTGGCCGCTGCCCTTGTTGTGTTCGCTCTCCTGGTTCACCCTGCGCACGATCGAGGCGTCGTCATGGAGGGAAACCTCGGCCACGCGCGGATTGATGCTTGCATCACCTTCCCGGAAGGCCTCGCGCGCCTGAGGGGTGCGGTCGAGATCGGCACGCGCATCAAAATCCGGCGACGCGTTGCTGGTGTCGATCCGCTTTTCGATAATGTTGCGCTGCTGCTGGTGTGTCTTGTTGCCTTGCATTGTGTCCTCCAGGCTAATGCTTCGAAACGAACTTGTTGAAGCGGCTGGTCTTCCCGTCCTTGGTCTCGTCCTGATACAGGAAAGCCAGATCGTTCTCGTCGAAGATGGAAAAGAAATCCTCCCATTCGATGGCTTCCAGATTGTCCTCCGGCTTGCCGAAATCGACACGAAGGATACCGCCTTCCTTGGCGCCCTTGACGCGTGATGGATGGCCGCCGCGCTCTTCGATCCAGCGTTTGATGGTCTTGTGGTCCGTCGTTTCAACGGCTTCGCTCATGGCCGTCCTCCTTTCTCTCTGAAGGTCGAACCACGCCACGGCAACGAAGGTTCCGAATTTCCGGCGAAGGATTGGAACGATCGCGATCCCCTCATGTTGAGCTCTCGTTGTCAGCCTGTGCCAATGCAGCGACAGCGTCCTAGAACCTCCCCGCCTTGGCGTCTCCTGCCCTCAGGAGGCGCCCTTTCTTTGTGCTGTGACAATCAGCCTGCTACTCTATATTCGGCTGCGGCAATCGCCCTCATTGTGCATTGCACGCCGATCGCCGATTTGTCTTTCATCAAGGTTTCGGCTGCGGCCGGAACGGCAAGAGAAAGCGAGTGCGCCATGTTCGAGAGTTTCGACGCCACGATCCTGGCCCGGATCCAGTTCGCCTTCACGGTGTCCTTCCACATCATTTTTCCAGCCTTCTCGATTGGTCTCGCCAGTTACCTGGCGGTTCTGGAGGGCCTGCATCTGTGGACGAAGAAGCCGGTCTACATCGAGCTTTTCGATTTCTGGAAAACCATCTTCGCACTCGCCTTCGGCATGGGTGTCGTCTCGGGCATCGTGATGTCCTACCAGTTCGGCACCAACTGGAGCGTCTTTTCCGACAAGGCCGGTCCGGTGATCGGCCCGCTGATGGGTTACGAAGTGCTGTCCGCCTTCTTCCTCGAAGCCGGCTTCCTCGGTGTCATGCTGTTCGGCCGCAAGCGCGTCGGCCCCGGCCTGCACTTCTTCGCGACCCTGATGGTGGCCTTCGGCACGCTGATGTCGGCCACCTGGATCCTCTCGGTGAATTCCTGGATGCAGACGCCGGCCGGTTTTGCCATGAACGATGTCGGCCAGTTCGTGCCGACCGACTGGTGGGCGGTAATCTTCAACCCGTCCTTCCCCTATCGGTTCACGCATATGGTGCTGGCCGCCTATCTGACGACCGCGCTCGTAGTAGGGGCCGTGGGAGGCTATCACCTGCTGCGCCGCACCGCGCCGCTTCGCGCCGGCACGATGTTTTCGATGGCGATGGGCATGATCACGGTGGTCGCGCCGCTGCAGATCGCCGCCGGTGACGCGCACGGTCTCAACACGCTGGAACACCAGCCGGTCAAGGTGATGGCCATGGAGGGCCATTTCGACAGCCATCCGGATGGTGCGCCGCTGATCCTCTTCGGCATCCCGAACAGCGAAGAGAAGCGGGTCGATTATGCCATCGAGGTGCCGAAGCTTTCGAGTCTCATCCTGAAGCATGATCTGAACGCGCCGCTCAATGGGCTGAACACCGTGCCGGACGAGCTGGAGCCGCCGGTCGAGATCGTCTTCTTCTCCTTCCGCGTCATGGTGGCGCTTGGCTTTGCCATGCTGGGGCTCGGCCTCTGGAGCCTGTACTGTCGGTTCAAAGGCACTCTCTACCGCAGCGAATGGCTGCACCGCTTTGCCGTCGTCATGGGACCGGCCGGCTTCATCGCCGTCCTGGCCGGGTGGATCACCACCGAAGTCGGCCGCCAGCCCTACACCGTCTACGGGCACCTGCTGACGGCACAATCCATCTCGCCGATCTCGGCGCCCGCCGTCGCCTCGTCGCTGATCGCCTTCGTCATCGTCTATTTCCTCGTCTTCGGCGCCGGCACCTTCTACATCCTGCGCCTGATGGGCCGCTTGCCGCGGGATCCGCACGGCCATCTGGGGCTTGGCCCGATCCGCACCGCGGGCATCACGCCGGCACCCGGCCTTCCCGACAGTCCGGGCGGCGCCCATAACCACGGCAGCCATGGAGGTGCCCATCATGGAGCTTGATCTTCCCTTCATCTGGGCGGCTCTCATCGCCTTTGCGGTTCTCGCCTATGTGGTGCTGGACGGTTTCGATCTCGGCATCGGCATTCTCTTTCCCTTCTTTCGGGAAAAGGCCGACCGGGACGTGATGATGAATTCGGTGGCGCCGGTCTGGGATGGCAACGAAACCTGGCTGGTGCTGGGCGGCGGCGGTCTGCTCGCCGTCTTTCCGCTCGCTTATGCGACGATCCTGCCCGCGCTTTATGCGCCGATCATCGCCATGCTTCTGGCGCTGATCTTTCGCGGCGTGGCCTTCGAATATCGCTGGCGCAGCAAGAAAGCCGAGCGGTTGTGGGACTGGGCCTTTGCCGGCGGATCAAGCGTCGCAGCCCTGATGCAGGGCATTTCACTTGGCGCGCTGGTGCAGGGCATCGACGTCCAGAACCGTGTCTATGCCGGCGGCTGGTGGGACTGGCTGACGCCGTTTTCCCTGTTGACCGGCCTTGCCCTGCTGGTGGGTTATGCACTGCTCGGCGCCACCTGGCTTGTGATGCGCACCACGGGCGAACTCGCCGAGCGCGCACGCCATTACGCGCTGCTGGCTGCCGTCGCAACGATTGCCGCCATGGGCGCCGTCAGCCTCTGGACGCCCTTCCTGAAGCCCGACTATCTGGATCGCTGGTTCCGCTATCCAACTGCGCTTTACACGGTGATGGTACCGTTGATGGTGATCGGCTGCTTCCTCGTCATCATCAACGGGCTGCAGAACAAGCGCGACACGCGCCCCTTCCTCGCCTCGCTCGGCCTTTTCCTGATTGCCTATATCGGCATCGGCATCAGCTTCTATCCCTATATCGTGCCGACCTCGGTGACGATCTGGGAGGCCGCCGGGCCGGATGAAAGCCTGCTCTTCCTGCTGATCGGCGCCGCCGTGCTGATCCCGGCGATCCTCGCCTATACCGCCTATGCCTATTGGGTGTTCCGCGGCAAGATCGACCCGGAGGAAGGGTATCACTGATGGTCCCGACCAAGGTCCGGCAGATCGGCTGGTTCGTCCTGCTCTGGTGCGCCGGCGTTGCCGCCGTGGGCGTCGTCGGCCTCATCATCAAGATCTGGCTCGGCGCCTGACAGAGAGGTCATAGTGCTCAGCGCCGTGTCAGCGCCACGAGATACCGGGCGCTGACGTCGGACGGATTGAAGAACACACAAGGCTGCGGCGCGCCGAGCTCCAGACAGTCGCCGGCCGAGAGTTCGTGCACGACCTCGCCTTCGGTAAAATCAAGCCGGCCTTCGAGCAGCAGGATCTGCTGGCGCTGGAAGGCAAAGGCCGAGGCCGGATAGGGAACACGCACACCGGCGGGAAGCGTCACCTCGATCAGTTCCAGCCCGCCGCCATTCGCCGGCGAGACGGCCCGGCGCGTATAACCGGTTTCCGGATCGGTCCAGACCGGCTGGTCGGCCGCCCGCGCCAGTCGCTCCTCCGCCCGTTCCGCGAGCGCCAACAGTACGGAGAGCGGCAGGCCGAAAGCGCCCGACAGGCGGCCGAGCACGGTGGCCGTCGGGCTCGCCTCGCAGCGCTCGACCTTGCTGATCATCGCCTTCGACACGCCGGAACGCTCGGCAAGTTCCGAGAGCGACCAGCCACGGCTCTCCCGTTCCAGCCGAAGGCGGGCAGCAATGGCGTCAGCAATGATATCCATTCTTGCAATTCCTCAAAATCGTCTCCTATAGTAGACGAAATGCAGCCTATAAGAAACAGCATCGGCTCGCATCATTTAACCGGCAGAACCGGAGAGGAACAATGCGCCAGATCCATTTCAACGCTTTCGACATGAACTGTGTCGGCCACATCCAGCACGGGCTCTGGGCGCATCCGCGCGACCAGTCGCACCGCTTCAACGAGATCGGCTACTGGATGGACTATGCGAAGCGTCTGGAGGCGGGCCTGTTCGACGGCATCTTTCTGGCCGACGTGGTGGGCGTGAACGATGTTCTGGGCGGCTCCCCGGATGCCGCGATCCGTGGTGCGGTGCAGGTTCCGGTCAACGACCCGATGATGCTGGTGCCGGCCATGGCGGCGGTGACGACCCATCTCGGCTTCGGGGTGACCGCCAACCTCACCTACGATCCGCCCTTCCTGTTTGCCCGGCGCATGTCCACCCTCGACCATCTGACCGGTGGCCGTATCGGCTGGAACATCGTCACCGGTTATCTCGACAGCGCCGCGAAAGCCATCGGTCTCGACGCGCAGGCCGCCCATGACGACCGCTATGATCTGGCTGACGAATATATGGAAGTCGTCTACCGGCTGTGGGAGGAAAGCTGGGCGGATGATGCGGTCGTGCTGGATCGAGCAAACCACCTCTATGCCGATCCCGCCCGCGTGCGGAAAATCAGCCACGCCGGCAAGCAGTACCGGCTGAACGCCATGCACCTGTCCTCTCCCTCGCCGCAGCGCACGCCGGTGCTCTATCAGGCCGGCTCCTCCACCCGTGGCCGGCAATTCGCCGCCACCCATGCCGAATGCGTCTTCGTCAACGGCCAGAAAATCGAAGGCGTGAAGGGGATCGTGGATGACATCCATGCCAAAGCGGTGAACTATGGCCGTCAGGCAGAGGATATCAAGGTCTTTATGGGCGCAACCATCGTCACGGGGAAAACCGAAGCGGAAGCCCGCGAGAAATTCGAGGATTATCGCCGTTACGTCAGTTCCGAGGCGGCGCTGGTGCATGCCGCCGCCTCGCTCGGCATCGATTTTGCGAAATACGATCTCGATGAGCCGATCGAGACCGGCAAAAGCAATGCCATCGTCTCGAATGTGGAGGCGGTCACCCGCAGCGCCGGCCCGCAATGGACGAAACGCAAGCTTTTGGAGCAGATGGTGCTCGGCAGCCGCCAGGCCCCGATGATCGGCTCGGCGGAACAGATCGCCGATCAGCTGGCAACCTGGAGCCGGGAGGCCGGCATCGACGGCTTCAACCTGTCGCGCACGGTCGTGCCGGAATGCTTCGACGATATCATTTCCCTCGTCATCCCGATACTGCAGGAGCGCGGGCTCTACAAGACGGCGTACACCGACGGACCGCTGCGCCAGAAGCTGTTCGGCTCGCCGCGTCTGCCCGACCGCCACATCGCCGCCGGCTTCCGGCAGAAAGCGGGCTAAGTGACGGAGGATAGAAGCAAGGATACCGGTAAATGGCAGATGCTCGGTTGGCTGTGCCTCGCCGTCGTTCTGTCGCTGTCGTCCTGGTTTTCCGCCACCGCCGTGGCACCGGACATGATCCGCGATCTCTCGCTGCAACCGGGTGCCGGCGCCTGGCTGACGAACGCCGTCCAGCTGGGTTTCGTCACCGGCGCGCTCCTCTCCAGCCTCGTCAACCTGCCGGACATCGTGCGGATGAACCGGCTCGCCGCCGCATCGGCAGCGCTGGCCGGACTGGCCAATGCCGCGCTTCTGCTCGAACCGGGTCTGGGGGGCGCCGTCGCCTGCCGCTTCGTCACCGGTTTTGCGCTCGCCGGCGTCTATCCCCCGGCGATGAAACTCGCCGCCACCTGGTTCCAGAAGGGGCGTGGCCTGGCGCTGGGTTTCGTAATTGGCGCGCTGACAGCAGGATCGTCCCTGCCCCATCTCTTCCGGGCACTCACTGCCACGCTTGACTGGAAGGTGGTCGTGACGCTCGCGGCCCTCTCCGCCCTTCTCGGCGCCGGCCTGTTTCTCCTGGTGGTGCGGGAGGGTCCTTTCCCCTTCTCGCGCGCCATGTTCGATCCGCGCCAGATCGGACAGGTGTTCCGCAACCGCAGTCTGATGCTGGTGAATGCCGGCTATCTCGGCCACATGTGGGAGCTTTATGCGCTCTGGGCCTGGCTGCTCGCCTATCTTGCCGCCTCGCCCACCGCCTTCAGCGGCAATGTCGCGGGCGTCGGCTCGCTCGCCACCTTCGCAGCCCTCACCGCCGGCGTCATCGGCTGCATTGCAGGCGGCATCCTCTCCGATCGCTTCGGGCGCGCCGTGACGACCGCCGGCATGATGATCGCGTCGGGCACCTGCGCTGTGCTGGTCGGTTTCGTCTTCGACGGACCGGTGATCCTGCTGATGCTCGTCGTCATTCTCTGGGGCATGACGGTGATCGGCGATTCCGCCCAGTTTTCCGCCGCCGCGACGGAACTCTCCGACCAGCATCTGGTCGGCACCGCACTCTCCCTGCAGATGGGGCTCGGCTTTGCGTTGACCACCGTCAGCATCTGGCTGATGCCGCAACTCGCGGAGCTGATGGGCAGCTGGCGCTGGTGTTTTCTCTTCCTCGCGCCCGGCCCCTTCCTCGGGGCCTGGGCCATGCTGCATCTGCGGCGCAGCGGACGGCTGTCCTGACGGTGCAAAAGCGCCTCAGGCACCGCGCGTCGGAATCCGCTTTTCGAGCAGCCGGAACGCATAGACCAGCATGCCGGTGAGGCAGAGATAGATCAGCGCCAGAAGCAGCAGCGGCTCGTAAGTCAGGAACGTCTCCTGCCGGACCCTTGAAATGATGGCATAGACATCCACCACCGTCACCGTCGCCACAAGCGGGGTTGATTTCAGCTGCAGCACGGTTTCGCCCGTCAGCGTCGGCAGGGCCCGGTGGATGGCGCGCGGCAGCCAGATGCGCCGGAACAGCGTGAAGCGGCCCATGCCGAAGGCACGACCGGCCTCCAACTCGCCCTTCGGCACACCGGCAAAGGCGCCGCGCATCACCTCGCCTTCATAGGCCGCGAACGAGATCATCAGCGCGGTGAAACCATAAGGCCAGGCCTGGCGCAGATAGGGCCACAGGAAGGACGAGCGGATCTCCGGAAACTGGGCAAACAGCGATCCCAGCCCGTAATAGAGCAGCCAGAGCTGCAAAAGCAGCGGCGTGCCGCGGATCAGCGTGCAGAAGCCGCGCGCCAGAAGCGCCAGCGGCTTCGGTCCGGTGACCTGCACGAGACCGAGCGGCACGGCAAACAGGAAACCGACGATCGCGGTGGAAAACAGCATCAGCAGCGTCTGCCCGACGCCGTAGAGCAATCTGCTCTGGTAGCGCGGCAGCCAGTCCCAGCGCATGAACCAGGCCACACAGAAGATCAGGCCGGCAAAGATCAGCATCAGCACGATGCGATGCGGCTCGAACAGGCTGCGCGCCTTGGGCGCCACATAGGCCGCGGGGGCCTGCACCTCGCTCATGTGGCACCTCCCGGGCGCGCCATGCCGCGCAGTGCCCGTTTTTCAATCATGCCGATGACGAGGTTGGAGATCAGCGTCACCGCCAGATAGAGCGCACCGGCGGCCAGGAAAAAGGTCATGTAGGCTTTTGTCGTGCCCGCGGCCTGGCGGGTGACGAGCGTCAGTTCGGCAAAACCGACCACAGCGAGAAGGGCCGTGTCCTTCGTCGCAATCAGCCAGAGGTTGGAGAGGCCCGGCAGGGCAAAGGGCAGCATGGCCGGCAGCGTCACGCGGCGCAGTGCGAGCAGCGGCGACATGCCATAGGCGCGTGCCGCCTCGATCTGGCCCGGCGGAATGGACTGGATCGCCCCACGCAAAACCTCCGTGGAATAAGCGCCCTGCACGACGCCGATGACGAAGATGCCGGCGGCAAGGCCACTGATATCGACGGAGGGCAGGCCGAGCAGCGCCATCAGCTGGTTCACCGCGTCGGTGCCGGCATAATAGAGGATGAGGATCAGCACGAGTTCCGGCACGCCGCGCACGACGGTCGTGTAGACCTCCAGCAGGTCACGCAGAACCGGGCCGCCCCAGAGCTTGCCGGCAGCACCCCCGGTGCCGATCACAAGGCCGAGCAGAAAACCGCCGAAGGCCACCTGCATCGATGCGGCAAGGCCAGCCAGCAGCACGCCGCCCCAGCCGGGCGAACCGATGGATAGAAGTTGGAGCGTGGCGTCCATCAAAACGCTTTCGTCAAAACAGGAAGGCCGAGCCCTGCCACGGCAAGGCTCGGCTCAAACCCCAGGGACCAGACCGGATCAGCCGCCGTAGATGTCGAAGTCGAAGTACTTCTTCGAGATCTTGTCGTAGGTCCCGTTGCTGCGCACCGCCTTGATCGCCGCGTTGAACTTGCTCATCAGCTCGGTGTCGCCCTTGCGCAGGCCGATGCCGATGCCCGTGCCGAGGATGTCCGGATCATCCTTGACGTTGCCCTTCAGGTCGCAGCAGGCCTTGCCCTGGTCGGACTTCAGGAAGGCATCGAGTGTGATGAGGTCGGCGATGACCGCATCGACGCGACCGGCCGCCAGATCCTGGTTGGCTTCGTCCTGGGTCTGGTACTCCTTCACCTCGGAAGCAACCGGCGCAAAATACTTCTTCGCGTAGTCAGCCGAGACGGTGGAGACCTGGACGCCGATGATCTTGCCCTTCAGGCTTTCCGGAGAGGCATCGAATTTCTCGCCCTTCGGACCGATGACCGAGGCCGGGGTGTTGTAGTACTTGTCGGAGAAATCGATCGTCTTCTTGCGCTCGTCGGTAATCGACATGGAGCCCATGATGGCGTCGATCTTCTTGGAGGTCAGCGCCGGAATGATGCCATCCCAGGCGACCGGCGTGACGACGCAGGTGACTTTAGCTTCGGCGCAGACGGCGTCGATGAATTCGATTTCCCAGCCAACCCACTTGCCGCTCGCATCCGGCGAGGAGAAGGGCGGATAAGGCTCGGCAGCGACGCCGATCTTCAGATCCTCGGCCGAGGCGGCGCCGAATGCCGCAACGCTCATTGCCAGCGCCACGGCGGCAGTCTTCAACAGGTTTTTCATGATTTCCCCTTTCGGTATTTCGTGTGTTTTTTAGTGGATAGAGCTGATGAATTTTTTCAGCCGCTCCGATTGCGGATTTTCGAAGATTGCCTCTGGAGGCCCCTGCTCTTCGATCACCCCGCCATGCAGAAACACCACATGGCTCGCCACCTGACGGGCGAATTTCATTTCATGCGTCACCAGGATCATGGTGCGCTTTTCCTGCGCCAGATCGCCGATGACGGAGAGAACCTCGCCGACGAGCTCCGGGTCGAGCGCCGAAGTCGGCTCGTCGAACAGCATCACCAGCGGCTGGATGGCGAGCGCACGCGCAATCGCCGCGCGCTGCTGCTGGCCGCCGGACATGAAGGAAGGATAGGCGTCGCGCTTTTCGTAGAGCCCGACGCGACGCAGCAAGGTTTCCGCCACCGCAATCGCCTGGTCGCGCGGCTGGCCCAGCACATGCACCGGCACTTCGATGACATTCTGCAGAACCGTCATGTGCTGCCAAAGGTTGAAGCTCTGGAACACCATGCCGAGTTTGGTGCGGATGCGCTGGATCTGCTTGCGGTTGGCGGGCATCAGACCGCCCTGGCCATCCGGCTTCATCTCAATCGTCTCGCCGTGGATCGTCACCTGACCCGCCGTCGGCAGCTCGAGCATGTTGATGCAACGCAGGAAGGTCGATTTGCCCGATCCGCTGCCACCGATCAGGGCGATGACATCGCCTTGTGCGGCGCTGAGCGAAACGCCCTTTAAGACCTCCAGCGGACCAAAGCGCTTATGGAGATCCCGAATTTCGATGGCTCGCGCCGATTCTGCCATGTGACCTACACCGCCGGCTCTGGCATGGCCGGTCTTCTGTACTGACTTTTCCCCCAGCATTGTGTATTGGCGTGCGGTGCTGGCGGCGCACACCTTGAGGGGAGTTTTGCACTTGTCCGCCCATTGCACAAGCGTATAATAAAAATATGAATTCTGGCCATTTCAACAATGAATAAAAGGAAGACCTGATGAAAGGTTTCGGCTGCCAGGCAATGGCAACACCCCTCATGCGTGTCCTGATGCGGCGCCCCGGCACCAGCCTTCGCGCCGCCAACGCTAAAGAGTGGCATTACGGCCCGACTTTCGATGCCGAAAAGGCCATTGCCCAGCATGCGCGCTTTGCAGAACTGGTGGCAGAGTCCGGCGCCGAGATCCTCTGGCTGGAGGATAATGGCGATGGGCTGGCTGATTCGATGTTCACCCACGATCCGTCGCTGATGACAGACGCGGGAGCCGTCATCCTGCGCATGGGCAAACCGCTGCGCATGCGCGAGCCGGAGTTGCATGCCGAACGCTACCGGCAGGCCGGCATCCCAATCCTTGGCACCATCGAAGCCCCCGGCACGGTCGAAGGCGGCGATTGCGTCTGGGTCGATGACAAGACGCTGGCCGTTGGCCGCGGAGTGCGCTCCAACCAGTCCGGCATCGAACAGCTTTCGGCAATCCTCGCGCCGATCGGCGTCACCGTGCTCGGTTACGACCTGCCGCTCTGGCAGGGCGAAGAAGCCTGCCTGCACCTGATGTCGGTGATCAGCCCGCTTGCGGAAAAGATGGCGCTGGTTCATGCTCCGCTGATGCCGGCGGCCTTTTACCTGATGCTGCGCGAGCGGGGTTACACCCTCATCCACGCGCCGGAGGCCGATTTCGCCGCCAGCAACGGATTGAACCTCAACGTGCTGCCGACCGCCCCCGGCAAGGTGATCATGGTCGAGGGCTTTCCGGCCACCAAGGCCGCCATGGAAGCGCATGGCTGCGAGGTGAAGACCTTCGAGGCGGATGCCTTGTGCATTGCCTGCGAAGGTGGCCCGACCTGCCTGACACGCCCCATATTGCGGCAGGCCACGTGAGCCGGCGGACCTATCAAAGGGTTCCGGAAGCGGTTCGTCGCGATGACCTGATCGCGGCGACCCTGGATTGCGTTGCGTCGTTCGGCATTGCCGGCGCGACAGTGCGTGAGATTGCCGCGCGCGCCGGCGTGACCGGCGGCCTCATCCGCCACTATTTCGATAGCAAGGACCAGATGCTGCAGGCGGCGTACCGGCAGTTGATGACCGACATGTGCGCGCCGAGCCACGCGATAGCCCGCGAAGAGGGCAAGGCGCAGGATTGTCTCCGCCGTTTGATCCTGGCCAACCTGACGCCGCCGATTGCCGACGCCCGGACGATTTCCCTCTGGGCCGCCTTCATCGGCCATATTCCGATCAACCCGGACCTCGCCAGCATCCACCGCGAGCATTATCTGGCCTTCCTGGAATCGCTCGACCTCCTGATCGTCCGCTGTTTCCAGGAACTCGGCCGGCTGATGGATGCAAAGCAGAGCCGCAGGCTCGCCGTTGCCATCAACGGGCTGATTGATGGTCTGTGGCTGGAAGGCTCCCTGATCGACGACATGTTTGACACCGGCGAGATTGCCGGTATGGCACTGCAATCAATCGAACACATGCTGGAGCTTACGCCCGGCGCGCTGACTGCCGAAGCCGGCAGCTGAACTGGAGATAGCACTTGCGTTACGCCACGATCACCGACCGACTTGCCGACCTCGGTTCTGGCCGCTGGGCCCTGCATCTGGCCGCCCGCCGCATGGTGGCCGCCGGCGAACCGATCATCGAACTGACGATTGGCGAGCCGGATCTGCCGCCGGACCCGGCGCTGCTCGCAGAATGCTCGCGCGCCATGTATGCCGGACGGACGCGCTATTCGAACGGGCGCGGCGAACCGGCCGTGCTGAAGGCCCTGGTGGCGAAGTACGAAAAGCGCCGCCCAGGCGTCACCGAGAAGAACTTCCTCTGTTTCCCAGGCACCCAGACCGCGCTTTATGCCGTGATGACGGGACTGGTGGAGGCCGGAGACGGCGTGCTCGTCGGCGATCCGCTCTATGCGACCTATGAAGGCGTCATCGCCTCCACCGGCGCGCACCTCATCCCGGTGCCGCTGCGCCCGGAAAACCGGTTCCATCTGCAGGCCGAGGATCTGGAACGGGCGATCACGCCGGAAGCACGGGTGCTGCTTCTGAACACGCCGCACAATCCGACGGGCGCGGTGCTCACCGAGGCCGAGATCACCTCGATCGGCAAGGTCTGCCGCAAGCACGATCTCTGGATCGTCTGCGACGAGGTTTACGAGCAGTTGCTGTTCGGCGGCGAGTTTGCCTCGCCTTTCGACATGACCGATCTCGCCGAGCGCACCATTGTCGTCTCGTCCATCTCCAAGTCGCACGCCGCCCCCGGCTTTCGCAGCGGCTGGGCTGCCGGACCGGAAGAATTCTGCCTGAAGCTGCTGCCGGTCTCCGAAACCATGCTGTTCGGCGTGCAGCCGTTCATCTCGGACATGACGGCGCTGGCCCTGTCGCAGGATTTCCCCACCGCCGGCATCATGCGCGAAAACTACCAGCGCCGCGCAAGCGTGGTGCAGGACACCCTCTCCGGCAGCAATCTGCTGAAGCCGATGATGCCGGAAGGCGGCATGTTCGTGGTGGTGGACGTGACCGCGACCGGCCTCGACGGCGCAGATTTCGCCTGGGAACTGCTGAACACGGAAAAGGTCGCAGTCATGCCCGGCGCCTCCTTCGGCCATCAGGCAGCCGGCTTCATCCGCATTTCGCTCACCGTTCCGGACGACGTCCTGGAAACGGCGGTGCGCCGCATGACCGATCTCGCCAGCCGGCTCGCCGCCCGCCCCGCCGACCAGAAGCGCTCTGCCGGACGGCTGGGTGCCTGAACGATACCCGTTGGAGCCGTTTATCCTCGAATGAACGGCTCTGGCTGTGCAGCCCGGTCGATTGCTAGAAGCGCTTATACCCCGAGATAGCGATCCTGGAGCTCGGGGCCCAGCGCATCCGCCGTGCCTTCCCAGACATTGCGACCGTTTTCCAGCACCACACAACGATCGGCGACGGGAAGCAGTTCGGACAGCGTCTTATCGACGACGAGAATGGACAGGCCGTCGGCCTTCAGGGTCCGGATCGCCCGCCAGATATCCTGGCGGATCACCGGCGCCAGGCCTTCGGTCGCCTCGTCCAGGATCAACAGCCGCGGATTGGTCATGAGCGCCCGCCCGACCGCCAGCATCTGCTGTTCGCCGCCGGAGAGCGAGCGGGCCATCTGGTCGCGCCGTTCGGCAAGCCGCGGAAAGAGGTCATTGACGCGATCAAGCGTCCAGCGCCCCGGCCGGGCGGCGGCCACCAGGTTCTCGTAGACGGTGAGATTGGGAAAGCAGCGCCGCCCTTCCGGCACCAGACCGATGCCGAGACGGGCCACCTTGTGCGGCGGCTGCCGGTCGGTCGGCTTGCCGTCAAAGACGATACGACCGGATTTCGGCGGCATCAGATTGCAGATCGACTTGATGGTGGTCGATTTGCCCATGCCGTTGCGCCCCATCAGCGCCACGACTTCGCCTTCCGCCATTGTCAGTTGAACGCCGAACAGCGCCTGGCTGCCGCCGTAAAAGGTCTGGATGTCCTGAACATCGAGCAGCATCAGGCATGGTCTCCCAGATAGGCGGTGCGCACGGCCGGATCGTTGCGGATCTCGTCCACCGTGCCGGTCGCGATCACCCGGCCGTAGACGAGCACGGAGATACGGTCGGCGAGCGCGAAAACGGCGTCCATGTCGTGCTCCACCAGCAGGATCGGCGCTTCCTGGCGCAGGCGATCGAGAAAACCGGTCAGCACCTTCGAGCCCTCCGGCCCCATGCCGGCCATGGGTTCATCCAGCAGGAAGGCCTTCACATCGAGCGCCAAGGCGATCGCGATTTCCAGCTGGCGCTTTTCGCCGTGCGACAGTTCCGACGCCGGCACATGGGCGCGGGCTGCAAGCCCCACCCGCTCCAGCCGTTCCATCGCGGCGTCGGTCAGCGAACGGTCGCGCATCACCGGCTTGAAGAAACGGAAGCTTGACCCCTGGCCGGCCTGCACCGCCAGCATGACATTGCGCAGCGCCGAAAACTCGCCGGCGAGCGACGAGATCTGAAAAGTCCGTCCGAGGCCGAGCCTCGCACGCTCGGCCACCGTCCGGCTGCCGATTTCCTCACCCGCCAGCCGGATCGAACCGGAATCCTGCCGCAGCGTGCCGCAGATCTGGTGGATCAGGGTTGACTTACCGGCACCGTTCGGGCCGATCAGCGCGTGGATCTCGCCCGGATAAAGATCGATGGAGACGCCATCGGTTGCCTTCAGCGCGCCAAAGCTCTTGCGCAGGTCGCGGATTTCAAGGACCGGATCAGCCATGACGTTCCTTTCCGGCGAGAAGGCCGATCACGCCGCCACGGGCAAACAGAACCGTTGCCAGCAGAATGAGACCGAGGAAGAACTGCCAGCGTTCGGTAATGCCGCCAAGCCAGAACTCCAGGACGACGAAGAGGGCGGCTCCCGCCACCGGTCCCATCAGCCGACCGGTTCCGCCGAGGATGATCAGCACGATCAATTCGCCCGACATGTGCCAGGAGAGCATCGAGGGGCTGACGAAGCGGTTGAGATCGGCATAGAGCGCGCCCGCCACCGCGGTGATCATCGCCGAGAGCACAAAGGCCGTCAGCCGGATCGGCATCGGCGATATCCCGATCGAGGCGACGCGCACCTCGTTCTGCCGCACCGCCTGAAGGGCCGCCCCGAAGCGGGAGGTGCGTAGCAGCGCGGAGAAGACCAGGGCTGCCAAGAGCACGCCGAAACAGACGAGGAAGAACTCCATCGGCCGCATCGTGTTGACGCCCGGAAAGGCATTGCGCAGCACGATGGACAGCCCGTCCTCGCCGCCATAGGCCGGCCAGGAGATGGCAAAGTAATAGACCATCTGGGCAAAGGCGAGCGTGATCATGATGAAATAGACGCCCGAGGTCCGAAGGCTGATCGCCCCGATCGCGAGACTGACGACCCCGGCAGCGATGGCGGCGGCCAGCCACACGACGGACATCTGGTTCGAGCCTTCGAAGCCGAACAGCATCGGCTCGCCGGACATGGCATGCGAGGCGAGGATGCCGGCTGCATAACCACCGATGCCGAAGAAGGCGGCGTGACCGAAGGACACCAGCCCGCCGAGGCCGAGCGCGATGTTGAGCCCAACGGCCGCGAGCGCCAGGATCGCGATGCGCGTGACGAGCGTCACCGTAAACGTTTCGCCCATTGCCTGGGCGATGAAAGGTGTCGCCAGCAGTGCCAGCAGAAGCACGAGGTTGATGGCATTTTCCCGCTTCATGGCAGAGGTCCTCATGCCTGGGCCGGGAACAGCCCGCGCGGTTTGACCGCCAGGATGATCGCCATCAGGATATAGATGAGCATGGAGGCGAGCGCCCCGCCGATCAGCCCCGCCTGGTCCGGCGGCACCATCAGCGCCAGCGCCTGCGGCAGCAGGAAGCGGCCGAGCGTATCGACGGAGCCGACCAGCAGCGCACCGACCAGCGCTCCCTTGATCGAGCCGATTCCGCCGATGACGATCACCACGAAAGCGAGGATCAGCACCGGTTCGCCCATGCCGACCTGTACCGATTGCAGCGCGCCGACCATGGCCCCGGCAAGCCCGGCCAGTGCGGCACCCAGCGCAAAGACCAGCGTGTAGAGCGTGCGGATATCGACGCCGAGTGCTGCGATCATCTCGCGGTCGCTTTCGCCGGCACGGATGCGCATGCCGAGCCTGGTCTTGGAAATCAGGGCATAGAGGCCAAAAGCAACCAGCGCACCGGCAAGAATGATGGCCAGCCGATAGAGCGGATATTGTCCGCCGCCCGGCAGGCCGACCGCCCCCTGCAACAGCGGCGGAATGTCGAGATAGAGCGGAAAGGAGCCAAACAGCCAGCGCGTGCCTTCGGAAAAGATCAGGATCAGCGCGAAGGTCGCCAGCACCTGATCGAGGTGATCCCGCTGGTAAAGCCTTCGGATGACGGTGATCTCAATGAGCGCACCGGCCGCCGCCGCCGCTGCCAGACTGGCAACGAGGCCGAGCCAGAAGGAACCGGTGAGGGCCGCAACACTGGCGCAGGCAAAGGCGCCGACCATGTAGAGCGAACCATGGGCCAGATTGATCAGGCCCATGACCCCGAAGATCAGGGTCAGCCCGGCCGCCATGAGAAACAGCATGACGCCGAGCTGAACCCCGTTCAGCAGCTGCTCGATGAGGAGAGCAAAAGTCACGAACGTGCCTTACTTCTTGCAGTCTTTCGCATAGGCATCGCCGTGATCGGTAAAGATCTTCTCGACGATCTTGTTGGTCAGCGTGCCGTTATCCTTTACCACTTCGGTCAGGTAGATATCCTGGATCGGGTGACGGTTCGTGTTGAACTTGAACTTTCCACGCGGCGACTGGATGTCGGCCTTGTTGAGTTCGGTCGTGAAGGCCTTCACATCCTTGACGCTGGCCTTGGAGGCTGCCGACAGGATCAGCTGTGCCGCATCATAGGCCTGTACGGCATAGATCGACGGCAGGCGGCCATATTCGGCCTCGAAGGCCGGCACGAACTTCTTGTTGGCGGCGTTGTCGAGGTCCTTCGCCCACTGGCCGGAGGCTTTTGCACCGAGAGCGGCATCGCCGATCGCCGGCAGCACGTCCTGGCTGAAGGAAAAGCCGGGGCCGATGACCGGGATCTTCACGCCCGACTGGGCATACTGCTTCATGAAGGCAATGCCCATGCCGCCCGGCAGGAAGACGAAGGCGGCATCGGCGCCGGAGGCACGGATCTGGGCGATTTCAGCCGCGTAATCCGTCTGGCCGACCTTGGTGTAGACTTCGTTCGCCAGCTCGCCCTTGTAATAGCGCTTGAAGCCGGTCAGCGAATCCTTGCCCGCCGGATAGTTGGGCGCCATGATGAACATCTTCTTGTAGACCTTGTTGGCATATTCGCCCATGGCCTCATGAAGGTTGTCGTTCTGATAGGCGGCGTTGAAGTAGAGCGGATCGCACTTTTCGCCGGCAAGCGCTGCGGGCGCGGCATTGGTCGAGACGTAGATCTTGCCCTGCGCCACCGCGCTCGGCACCACCGCCATCAACAGGTTCGACCAGACGATGCCGGTGAGGATATCCACCTTGTCGCTCTGGATCATCTTGTCGGCGATCTGCACGGCCAGTTCCGGCTTCTGCGCATCGTCTTCCGTGATGACCGTGATGTCCTTGTTGCCGGACTGCTTGACGGCCAGCATGAAGCCATCGCGCGTATCGACGCCGAGCCCGGCGCCACCGCCGGACAGGGTGGTGATCAGACCGATCTTGATCGGTTCGGCCATCGCCATGGTGGAGGCACCAAGCGTCAGGGCCAGCGTTGCCGCCTTCAGAATTGTCTTCATGTCATGCACTCCCGTTTTTTTGTCCCACATGTCTTGTTCTGGTGCGGCCTTGCAGCCGATCTCCCGATGCGGACCATAGCCTTACGGGAGCCTCTTTTCATAGTCGAAAGCACACATTCGCCGCATGCACGATGCTGCGGTTCAGGCGGCACGATCCTGCTTCAGCCGGAAGCGCTGGATTTTTCCCGATTCCGTCTTCGGCAATGTCTCGGCAAAGATGATGGAGCGCGGATATTTATAGGGCGCGATGACCGCCTTCACATGCTCCTGCAGGAGTTTTGCCAGCGCATCGCAAGCCTGCGACCTGTCCGTCAGCACCACATGCGCCTGGACGATATGGCCGCGCTCTTCATCCGGCACGCCGATCACCGCGCATTCCAGCACCGCCTCGTGCTTCAGAAGCGCCGCCTCGACCTCCGGTCCGGCGATATTGTATCCCGCCGACACGATCATGTCGTCGGACCGGGCGGCGAAGTGGAAAAACCCGTCCTCGTCCTGGGTAAAACTGTCGCCGGTCAGGTTCCAGCCATTGCGGACATATTCCGCCTGCCGGTCGTCCGCCATGTAGCGGCAACCGATCGGCCCCTTCACCGCCAGACGGCCGATCTGGCCGCGGGGCACCTCGTTCATCGCCTCATCGACGATCATCGCCTGATAACCGGCGAGCGGCCGTCCGGTGCAATAGGGTTTCGCCTCTCCCAGGCGGTTGGAGATGAAGATGTGCAGCATTTCAGTGGCGCCGATCCCATCAAGGATCGGCTTGCCGGTCTTGGCCGTCCATTCCTCGAAGACCGGACCCGGCAGCGTCTCACCGGCAGAGACGGCAATCCGCAGCGACGAAAGATCCGCCTTGCCCTGGTCCATGGCGGCCAGCATGGCGCGATAGGCGGTCGGCGCCGTGAAACAGATGGTTGCCTGATAGGTCTCGATGATTTCCATCATCTTCGGCGGCGTGGCGTTTTCCAGCAGTGTCGCGGCGGCGCCAAACCGCAGCGGGAAAATCGCAAGCCCGCCGAGACCGAAGGTGAAGGCAAGCGGCGGAGAGCCGACGAACACATCCCCCGGCGTCACGGCCAGAACTTCCTTCGCATAGGCATCCGCGATGATCAGCAGATCGCGGTGGAAATGCATCGTTGCCTTCGGCACGCCTGTGGAACCGGAGGTGAAACCGAGAAGCGCCACATCATCGCGTCCCGTTTTTACCGCATCGAAACGGACCGGCTTGTCGAGCGCCGCGCGGTCGAGTTCGGCATCGTGATTGGCTGTGCCATCGAAGCCGATCACCTGTTTGAGGAAGGGGCTTTCCTTGGCGGTGGACACCAGCTCGTCCATCAGGCGCGTGTCGCACAGCGCCATGGAAATTTCGGCCTTGTCGATGATCTTCGCCAGCTCGCCCGCCCGCAGCATCGGCATGGTGTTGACGACAACCGCCCCCGCCTTCGTCGCCGCCAGCCAGCAGGCCACCATGGCCGGATTGTTGGCGGAGCGGATCAGCACCCGGTTGCCGGGCTTCAAGCCGTAATCTTCAACCAGCGCCCGGGCGATGCGGTTGGTCCAGTCGGCGAGTTCCTTATAGGTGCGGCGGCGACCATTGCCGATCAGCGCGGTGTGATCGCCAAAACCTTTTTCGACCATGCGGTCGGTCAGCTCCACCGCGGCATTCAGGTAGTCCGGGTAATCGAAGCCGTCGAGCAGAATGTCCGGCCAATGTTCGAGAGGCGGAAGATTGTCGCGGGTAAACGTATCCACGTGACTGGTCGGTCCCAGCATGGCCCTGTTCCCTTCTGTTCCGTAAGGCTCATCACGCGGGTTTCCTCGCCCGCCTGCGCGCCACCTGAGGCTGTTTCCGCCTCTTATCGGCCAAGAATTGCACCGGTCCGGCCGACATGCAAGAGAGAAACTTTAAGTTTATAATAATTTTTTGCCGGACGCGGATGCAGCAAGGCTGAAGTGGCGGCACGCGGCATGTTTGATGCGAAGCCTTCAGAATTTCGGTGTAGGAGTACGTGCAAGGGAAGCCGCCTGGCTTCCGGTGGCATGCATGACGGGTATTCTCATGGCTCAAACGGATGCGACGGCGGATCAGCCCACCGAATTCGATATCGGCAATCGCGAATTCGGGTTTTACGCGCAGTTGAAAATGATGGCCGGCGCCTTCTGGACATCTGGCGTGCGCAATCGTGTTCTGCTTCTGACCGTGGCCCTGCTGACCGTCATCCTCTCCACCGTTTATGCCCAGTATCGCCTGAACCACTGGAACACGCCCTTCTACAACGCACTCGAACAACGGGATGCCCCTGCCTTTTTCGAGCAGTTGAAGGTGTTCTTCATCATCGCCGGTTCGCTGCTCATCCTCAATGTGGTGCAGGCCTGGCTGAACCAGATGACGGCGTTGCGGATGCGCGAGGGTTTGACGCGGGACCTGGTGGACCAGTGGATGAAGCCTGGCCGGGCGCTGAAGCTCGCCAATTCCGGCCCGATCGGCATCAACCCCGATCAGCGCCTGCACGAAGATGCCCGCAACCTCGCTGAACTGACCACCTCGCTCGCCATCGGCCTCGTCAATGCGACCATCCTGCTGATGAGCTTCATCGGCGTGCTCTGGGTGCTCTCAGCGGATTTTTCCTTCACGCTGGAAGGACGCGAGATCGCGATCCCGGGCTACATGGTCTGGGCGGCTCTCATCTATGCCGGCGGCGCCTCGCTGCTCAGCAAGGTCGTCGGCCGCAAGCTGCCGGGGCTCAACACCGAGCGGTATTCCAAGGAGGCCGAGCTGCGCTTCGCCCTGATGCACACCAACGAGCATCTGATGGCGATCACGCTCGCCAAAGGCGAGGAAAGCGAGCGGCAGCGGATCCAGGCCGCGATCAGCGCCGTGCTGGTGGTGCTGCGGCGCATGGCGCTTGCCGCCACGAACCTGACCTGGGTTTCTGCCGGCTTCGGCTGGATGACGACGATCGCACCGATCCTGATTGCCGCGCCCGTCTATTTCAACGGCACCCTCTCCTTCGGCGGCCTGATGATGGCGGTCGGCGCCTTCAACCAGGTCAACACGGCGCTTCGCTGGTACATCGACAATTTTCGCCCCATCGCCGACTGGAAGGCCGCTCTCTACCGCGTCTCGATGTTCCGGCGGGCGCTCTGCACCTTGAACACGTTTACCGAAGCGGAGAGCGCCCTGACGGTCACGGTCGGCGACGACGGCAATCTGACGATCCGCGACCTGACGCTGACACCGGCCCTCGCCTCCACCGGCACCGAGCGTGGCCTGCATCTGCCGGAGGAAACCGTGATTGCACCCGGCGAGCGGGTGATGATCAACGGCGACCCAAACGCCAACCGGCATCTCCTGTTCATGGCGCTCGCCGGCCTCTGGCAGTTCGGATCGGGAGAAATCCGTCTGCCGGCACCGCAGTCCATGCTTTTCATTCCGCAGAAGGGTTATTTCCCCGATGCCACCCTGCGCGAAGTGCTGGCCTATCCGCACCGAGCGACATCCTATGGCGACGTGCAGATGACGGAGGCGCTCGTCCGCGTCGGTCTTGCCAACCTCGCCGACCGGCTCGATACGCGGGATCGCTGGGAACGGGTGCTGGACGAAGAAGACCAGGCGCGTCTCAGGCTGGCCAATGCCATCCTGCTGGACCCGCAATGGATCATTATCGACGATGCGCTGGAAACGCTGGAGCCCGCGACACAGCGGGAGATCGCCTCGATCATCGATGAGATCGCCACCGCCGCCATTCTCTATATCGGGCGATCGGAAGCCTTCCTCGGCCTGTCTCCGAGGCAGGTCCATCTGCAGCCCTTGAAGTGATGGTCGGGTGTCTCAGTCCAGAAGCGCGCGCAGTTCCACCGCCAGTTCGCGGGCCGTGTAGGGTTTTTTCAGCCAGCTGCCATCGGCGGCAAGCTGCCGTCCGGCCACATCCGGCTCGGCATAGCCGGAGGTGAACAGGATCTTGATGTCGGGGCGCTGTTCCCGGACGATCTTCGCCAGCTGGTCGCCGGACATGCCGGGCATGGCGATATCGGTAAACACGAGCGCGACTTCCGGATGTTTCTCCAGGACAACCAGCGCCTCGTTGCCATTGCCGGCTTCGTGTACCGTATAGCCGAAGCTTTCCAGGCGTGCGACCGCCACCCGCCGCACCCGCGGATCATCCTCGACGACCAGAATGGTTTCGCTCCCGCCGGGAACGGCCGGCTGGCTGCGCGCCGCTTCCGCTGCAGCAGCCACCCCGGCAGCACCAGCGGCTGCAGGCAGGAACAGCCGTACGCTGGTGCCCTGGCCGGCTTCGGAATAGATCTGGATATGTCCGCCGGACTGCCGCACGAAACCATAGACCATGGAAAGGCCCAGCCCCGTGCCGGCGCCGGTTGTCTTGGTGGTGAAGAACGGCTCGAAGGCACGCTGCTTCACCTCCTCCGTCATGCCGGTTCCGGTATCCGTGACGGCCACCAGCACATAATCGCCGGCCCGCAGTTGCGGATACATCTGCGCATAATCGAAATCGAGATGCACCCGATTGACCTCGATGGTGAGCAGGCCCCCGGAGGGCATCGCATCGCGCGCATTGAGCGCAAGGTTCAGAAGAGCGTTCTGCAGTTGCGGTCCATCGACCAGACCTTCATTGCCGCCGCCGCGAATGGTGGTGCGCAGTTCGACACGATCGCCGATGGTGCGGCGGATCAGTTCGGAAAAGCTCGAAACCAGTTGGCCAAGATCGGTGAGGCGCGGATTGAGCGGCTGGCGGCGACCAAAGGCCAGCAACTGGCCGGTCAGCTTGGCACCGTCATCGGTCGCACCCTGCGCCTCCTGCAGAAGCGTCAGCGCCTTCGGCTCGGTCACCCGCATCTCCAGCATTTCGAGATTGCCGCTGATGACGGTGAGCAGGTTGTTGAAATCATGCGCAAGGCCACCGGTCAGCTGGCCGATCGCCTCCATCTTCTGTGCCTGGCGCAGTTCTTCCTCGATCTTGTGCCGGCTGGTGAGATCGCGGATGAAGCCCGTGAATATGCGCTTGCCGTTCGAGATCGCCTCGCCGACGGCAAGCTCCATCGGGAAGGTGGACCCATCCTTGCGCAAACCCTTGACGACACGGCCGAGCCCGATGATGCGCCGCTGGCCGCTGGTCAGGTAATTGACGATGTAACGATCGTGGTTCTCGCGATCCGGAGACGGCATCAGGATCGCGACATTGCGGCCTTCCACCTCTTCGGACTCATAGCCGAACAACTCCTCTGCCGTGGAGGAAAAGGAGGTGATGGTTCCCACCTCGTCGATGACGACCATCGCTTCGGGCACGGTCTGCAGGATTGAGCGGAAATGCGCCTCGCGCGCGGCAAGACTTTCCTGCACCGAAGCCGCAGAGCGGAAATCTTCGTTCAGCTGGATCACCACCGGCTCCCCGTCCGCCTCGGACAAAACCCAGCGGCTGAGGACAGAGATGGTGTGGCCGTCCTTGTGACGGTATTCCAGATTGCTTTTCCAGGCGCCGTCGCGGCGGATCTCGTCGATGATCACGCCGATATCGAGCGAGGAGTCCGGCTGCAGCAGTTCGATCACATGCAGGCCGGCAACCTCGTCCGCCGTCCAGCCGAACAGATCGGCACTGCCGGCACTCCAATGGCTGATCACGCCATCGACGCCATGCACGACCACATTGATCGGATTGAGAACAGCAACAAGCTGCGCAATATCATGTCCGCGCAGACCAACCTTTGCCGTCTCGTTCATGCAGTCCTCTCGTACCCGAAAGCCGGGTCACTCGTCTCAGTGCGGCCAGACAGCCTGCCTGGTCTTCGGGGCACCATTGCCCATGTCGTCATAACTATCGCCATCGCCGCACAGCGCAAGCAGTTTTCCGGGCTTGGCAATGTCGAAGGCGTGACGGCCGTTCGGGGTGATGACGCCGCGCGAAACGAGCTTGGTGATGGTGCGCGACACAGTTTCGATCGTGAGGCCGAGATAATCGGCCATGTCCTGGCGGCTCATCGGCAGATCGACCTTGCGGCCCATCTGGCGCTCGCCATACATGCGCCGTGCAATCAGCATCAGGAAGCTTGCAACGCGCTCCTCGGCGCTCTTGCGTGACAGAAGCACCATCTGGTCCTGCGCGGCGGCCATTTCGTCGCAGATGAGCGAGAAAAGCTGCGGGCGAAGCTCCGGCGAATGCTCGATCGCCTCCTGGAAAGCCCGCTTCGTCACCCGGCGAACCTTGACCGGCGTGACGGCTTCGGCGCTGTAGAGATAGACGTCCTTCAGCGAAACGCCCACCATGTCGCCGGCATAGAGGAAACCGGTGATGACCCGGCGCCCATCGGCTATGATCTTGAAAATCCTCAGGACGCCCTCGGTGACTTCGAAGATGTACTGGGCCTTGTCGCCCTGCCAGAACAGGCCTTCGCCGACATCAAGGCTCTCCCGCGGGACGCTCGCAAAGAGTTCGTCCAGTGTCGCCAACGGCGGCTTCATCGTCGCCATGGCGGCGAAAGCGGAATGTGCGTTTGAACCTGTCGAAAGCATGGTCGTCCCTCTGTCTTGATGGCCAAACTATGGCGGTCGGCGGTGACAGAAGGATGCCGCGCATGTTACGGTTGGTTGAATCGTGTAACAGTGTGTAACAGCAGAAATTTCAATCAGGTCATTGGCATGACGAAACAGGAACGGCGGGCGGATCGTATTCTTATCGTCGATGATGATCCGCGTATCCGCCAGATGGTGACCCGTTATTTTGAGGACGAGGGTTTTATCGTCCACGGCGCATCGGATGGCCAGGGCATGCGCAAGGCGCTGTCCGACAACGTCATCGATCTCATTCTTCTCGATCTCGTGCTGCCGAACAGCGAGGACGGGTTGGCGCTGGCCCGTGAGGTCCGCGCCGGCTCCGACGTGCCGATCGTCATGCTGACCGGTCGCGACGATGTGCTGGACCGCATCATCGGCCTTGAAGTGGGGGCCGACGATTACATCCCGAAGCCCTTTCACCTGCGCGAGGTGCTGGCGCGTGTGCGCAGCATTCTGCGCCGGAGGCGGCCGGTCGAGACGGCACCGCAGGAGGTTGGCCAGGTTCTGGAATTCGACGGCTGGAAGCTTGAGATCAGCCGGCGGCGCCTCCTCAATCCGCAGGACGAGGAAATCGAACTGACAACCGGCGAATTCGACATGCTGGCCGTCATGGTCCGCAATGCCGGCCGCGTCCTCACCCGCGAAATGCTGATGGACCAGACGCGCGGACGCCAGCTGGAAGCCTTCGATCGCGCCATCGACGCGCAGATTGCCAGGTTGCGCAAGAAGATCGAGCCGAACCCGGCGCACCCCACCTTCATCCGCTCCGTCCGTGGCGTCGGTTACATCTTCACCGGCGGGTCGCAGAAGACGGAAGCCCGCAACGCCTGACGCTGGCGTTGCGACAAGAAGTTATGCCGGAAGCGGAGAAACGGCAGCCCCGAGCGTTGCCGCCAGCATCTGCAACCGGGCCTGCAGGGCGGATTGCACGCCCTCCTCATCCACCACCGTTGCCACCACGTAAAGCGGCACGTCGAGGATGCTGCCGGTTTCGGTGTGGCTGATCCGCGCCAGGCACAAGCCCTTCAGATAACCAAACGCGTTGGCACAGACGAGCAGCCATTCATTCGCCACCCCCTGGCTGCGGGAGGCGATGATCCGCTGGCAGATCTGCCGCCAGTCGGAAAGGTCGGAAACGGCGTCGATCGCATTGACCAGAGGGAAAGCGCGATCGACCTGGGCAGCCGTCATGTCGGTAACGTTGTAAGCGGCGTTCATAGGCGTTCCTCGGAAGGGTCGTCCCTTACCGGCTCGCAGGCGGTTTCAGCCCTGCATGTCTGTTTGTCTGAAGAGTTAGCCGCAAACAGTGCGTCGGGCATTGAGCAGAATCAACTGCGGCAAATTTTCTCATTTCCCGCCGATCGTGCGAGGCCGGCATGAGAGACATCCCCGGCGCGCAGGATCCTGACGTCGGGCATGCGGATGAACCACCAACCCGACCCCAGGATCGCCAGGGATGTCTCACTGCCGCCATTCGGCGGAATGCACCACGCGCAACGTCCTGGAAAAGGACCTGAGACCAGGAACGTCACGCGCGGCAACCGAACCGATCCCACCGCTTATGGGATACGGGCCGGCCATGTTCGATCTGCTGAAACAGGCAGACAGGCGTTCTCAGAACACCGGCATTTAGGAAGAGTGTGGAATATTCGAACCGAGGCAATAATAAGGCTAAAACGTTTAATCAAGGGGGAATCGCGCCTTTGGACGCTGATTGATCATCCAAGCCTTACCCTGATACCGCAGTCGGGAAACCGGATCATCCACTAAATCTTGAGCAGGTCTTTGTTCTGCACGAAATTTAGGCGTCATTGTCTTGCCAAGTCTTTTGCACTGCGGCATCAGTAGGGCATGCTGCAAAACGACCTCACCATTCTCGTCATCGATGAGAACGCCATCCGCGCCTCGATCATCGAGGAAGGATTGCACGATGCCGGACACCGGAAGGTGACGGTCATCCACGAGGTCAATGGCGTTGCGCGCATCATCGAGACGCTCCGGCCGGACGTCATCATCATCGACATCGAGAACCCCAATCGTGACATGATGGAGCACCTGTTCCAACTGACGCGGACGGTGTCCCGGCCGATTGCCATGTTCGTCGATCGCTCCGACACGGCTTCGATCGAGGCGGCTGTCGAGGCCGGTGTCTCCGCCTATATCGTCGACGGGCTGAAGAAAGAGCGGGTGAAGCCGATCCTCGACATGGCCGTCTCCCGGTTCAACGCCTTCAGCCGCCTGCAGCGGGAGCTTGCCGACGCCCGGTCGGCGCTGGAAGAGCGCAAGGTGATCGAGCGCGCCAAGGGCATTCTGATGAAGCTGCGGGGCCTGTCCGAGGAGGAAGCCTTCTCGCTCCTTCGCCAGACGGCCATGAACGAAAAGAAGAAGATGTCCGAGATCGCGCAGAGCGTGGTCACCGCTGCGGGGCTTTTGATGTGATGAGGCACCCGATGATGGCGGCACGGAGAGAAGCGGAGTGGATGTGATGGTGACAGAAACGCGCGCACCTTTGTCCGCACCGGCGCATGTTCAGGGCGAAGGCCCCAAGGTTCTGCGGGCCGGCTTCATTCCGCTGGTGGATGCCTCCATTCTTCTGGCTGCCGCCGAATTTGGCTTTGCCGCCCGTGAGGGGTTGAGGCTCGATCTGGTGAAGGATGTCTCCTGGGCCAATGTGCGCGATCGCCTGGCCTTCCGCCAGTTCGACATCGCCCACATGCTGTCCCCCATGCCGGTGGCATCGATGCTGGGGCTCGGGTCCAATCCGTCGCCGACGATCACCCCCTTCTCGCTCGGCCGTGGCGGCAACGCGATTACGCTCTCGACGCGGCTTTACACCCGGATGCAGGAAGTGGCGGACCTCTCGGAAACAGCATCGGCGCTCGAAAACGCCCGCGCCTTGGCAACGCTCCTGAAGGCCATGCGCGAGACGGAGGAGATGCCGCCGACGCTCGGCATGACCTATCCCTTCTCCTCGCACAATTATGAATTCCGCTATTGGCTGGCCGCCGGCGGCATCGATCCGGATCGCGACGTGAAGATGGTCGTCGTTCCGCCGCCCTTGACCTCGGACGCGCTTGCCGCCGGCGCCATCGACGGTTTCTGCGTCGGCGCACCGTGGAACATGGTCGCCTCCGAACGCGGCGTCGGCCGCATCGTCGCCGCCAAGCAGGATATCTGGCCGTCGGCCCCGGAGAAGGTGATCGGCATGCGCCCGGACTGGGCCGAGGCGCATCCGGAGACCGTTTCGCGCCTGATCGTCGCGCTGGATGCGGCAGCCCGCTGGTGCGACCGCCCGGAAAACCACGACGCGCTCGCCGAAATGCTGGCGGATAGCCGCTACATCAACGCGCCCGTCCACATCATCCGCCACGTTCTGTCCGGCGAATTCAGCCTGGACGCACGCGGGAACCGCCGGGTGATCGACAACTATTTCGTCTTTCACGATGGTCATGCCAATTATCCGCGCCCCAGCAAGGCACTCTGGATCTACAGCCAGATGATCCGTTGGGGCCAGACGGACTTCAGTAGGGCCGGCGCACGCGCGGCCGAAGCCGCCTATCGCCCGGACCTTTACCGGGCAGCCCTCCCCTCGTCCGGCATGCCACAGGACGAGGATCTGCGCATCGAAGGCCTCTCGGAAACCGACCGCTTCATGGATGGCTTTGTCTTCGATCCCGCACAGTTGCAGACCTATGCCGAGGCATTTCCGGTCCGCTCAAGACTTGCGCAGGATCGCGGCGCAGAAGACGTCTGACGACAAGCCTTGCCCAACGCTTCGGCACCAACTGAGACCCATTCGCCTATTTTAACGCCAGAGATTTTCAGCTGCCACTCCGCGAACACCAGCAGCTCGAACCATAACAATCCTTCAGAAACAGCAGGATAGTCGCCAAAACTCAATCTGGCACGCCTGTTGCATCACATGAACTGCGCAGGTCAATGGCGATCGGCGCACCGGAACGCGCGATAGGCGTTCTTCAAAGACATCGACGTCGCAAGGTTTTTGCAGCTCGCGATCCACCCAAGGGATCGGCGAATGCGCAATCTCCAAGCGGCGTTTTTTTATGCCCAAAATTCCAAGGACACGACGCAAGAGGGGAACCTGCGCATGACGAAGACACAGAACGCATTCACCCGCCGCACCATGCTGAAGACCTCCGCCACGGCGGCTCTGGTCGGCGCGGTGAAGACCGCCTTCCCATCCGGCGCCTTCGCGCAAGGGGCAGGGCCTGAAACCACCAAGGCCGTCCTCGGCTTCATCGCTCTCACCGATGCCGCCCCTCTGTTCGTTGCCAAGGAAAAGGGGATTTTTGCCAAATACGGCATGCCGGATGTCGAAGTGGTCAAGCAGGCCTCCTGGGGCACCACCCGTGACAATGTCGTGCTCGGCTCCGCCGGCAACGGCATCGACGGGGGCCATATCCTGACCCCGATGCCGTACCTGATCACCGCTGGCACGGTGACGCAGAACAACCAGCCGACCCCGATGTCGATCCTGGCGCGCCTCAACCTCGACGGCCAGTGCATTTCGGTCGGCCAGGAATACATGGACCTGAAGCTCGGCGTCGATACCAAGCCCTTCAAGACCGCGCTTGAGGCCAAGAAGGCCTCCGGCAAGGAGGTGAAGGCCGCGATGACCTTCCCCGGCGGAACCCATGATCTCTGGATCCGCTACTGGCTGGCCGCCGGCGGCATCGATCCGGATTCCGACATTCAGACCATCGTGGTGCCGCCGGCCCAGATGGTGGCCAACATGAAGGTCGGCACCATGGACTGCTTCTGCGTCTGCGAGCCGTGGAACGAACAGCTGAAGAACCAGAAGATCGGCTACACGGCGCTCACCACCGGCGAACTCTGGAACAACCACCCGGAAAAGGCCTTCGCCCTTCGCACCGATTATGTCGAGAAGAACCCGAAGGCGACCATGGCCCTGCTGATGGCGGTCATGGAAGCCCAGATGTGGTGCGAGGACATGGCCAACCGCGAAGAGGTGGCCGAAATCTGCTCCCGCCGCAACTGGATCAACGCGCCGCTGAAGGACGTCGTGGAGCGGATGAAGGGCAATTTCGACTACGGCAACGGCAAGGTTGTCGAGGCAAGCCCGCACATCATGAAATACTGGGCCAACAACGCCTCCTATCCTTACCAGAGCCACGACCTCTGGTTCCTGACCGAGAACATCCGCTGGGGCAAACTGGCGCCCGACACCGACATGAAGGCGTTGATCGGCAAGGTGAACCGCGAGGACTTGTGGCGCGAAGCCGCCAAGGCGCTGTCCGTCTCCGACATCCCGACCTCCACCTCACGCGGCAAGGAAACCTTCTTCGACGGCAAGGTCTTCGATCCCGCCGATCCGGCCGCCTACTTGAAGAGCCTCAGCATCACCCGCATGGCCTGACCCCTCGGCGACCGCGGGCGGCGCTGCATCCGATGCACGCCGCCCAGACCCGATGTGAACGATAAGGAGAGCGGCAATGTCCGTCACCCAGTTGAACCTCAAGGAAGACAAGAAGCCCGCGCAGACTGCGCAGGTGGTCACGTTTACCCCCTCGCCGGCCACGAAACCGCTCGGCAACCGGCTGATGCAGAGCGCCCGGCAGGTGCTGGCGCAGCTTCTGCCGCCCCTCATCACGCTTGCGCTGATCGTCCTGCTCTGGGAGGTCATCTGTTCCTCTCCCACATCCAGCCTGCCGTCTCCCTCGCGTGTGATCGAGGAAAGCTGGGGCATCATCTCCGATCCGTTCTATGTCGGTCAGGGGATCGATCAGGGCATGTTCTGGCACATCCTCGCCAGCGTCCAGCGCGTCGCGATCGGTTATGCGATGGCCGTCGTGGCGGGTGTTGCCCTTGGCGTTCTGGTCGGTCAGAGCCAATGGGCGATGCGCGGGCTTGACCCGATCTTTCAGGTGCTGCGCACGGTACCGCCGCTCGCCTGGCTGCCGCTCTCGCTCGCGGCCTTCCGGGACGGCAATCCCTCGGCGATCTTCGTCATCTTCATCACCGCCATCTGGCCGATCATCATCAACACCGCCGTCGGCATCCGCAACATCCCGCAGGATTACCAGAACGTCGCCAAGGTGCTGCGCCTCAATGGCTTTGAGTATTTCGGCAAGATCATGCTGCCGGCGGCGGCCCCTTACATCTTCACCGGCCTGCGGATCGGCATCGGCCTCTCGTGGCTCGCAATCGTCGCCGCAGAAATGCTGATCGGCGGCGTCGGCATCGGCTTCTTCATCTGGGATGCGTGGAACTCCTCGCTGATCAGCGACATCATCGTCGCGCTCATCTACGTCGGCGTCGTGGGCTTCTTCCTCGATCGCCTCATCGCCTTCATCGGGCGCCTTGTCACCCGCGGCACCGCGAACGCCTGAGGAGAACGATCATGGCACAATCCTACCTTTCGCTGGAATTCATCGACAAGACCTTCGAACGCAACGGCACGAAGAGCGACGTGCTGAAGCAGATTTCGCTTGGCGTCGACAAAGGCGAGTTCATCTCGATCATCGGCCATTCCGGTTGCGGCAAGTCGACGGTGCTGAACATCATTGCCGGCCTGATCAATGCCACCTCCGGCGCTGTCTTCCTGGACGGCAAGCATGTGGACGCGCCTGGCCCCGAACGCGCCGTCGTGTTCCAGAACCACTCGCTGCTGCCCTGGCTGACCGTCTACGAAAACATCGATCTCGCCGTCTCAAAAGTCTTCCGCGGCAAGAAAAGCAGGGCCGAACGGCATGACTGGGTCATGCACAATCTCGATCTCGTGCAGATGGCGCATGCCAGGGACAAACGCCCGGCGGAAATCTCCGGCGGCATGAAACAGCGCGTCGGCATTGCCCGGGCGCTTTCCATGGAACCCAAGGTTCTGCTGCTCGACGAACCCTTCGGCGCGCTCGACGCGCTGACCCGCGCCCATCTGCAGGATGCGGTAATGGAGATCCACGCCAGGCTCGGCAACACCATGATCATGATCACCCATGACGTGGACGAGGCCGTGCTGCTCTCCGACCGCATCGTGATGATGACGAACGGCCCGGCGGCAAAAATCGGCGAAGTGCTGGACGTGCCGATCGCCCGCCCGCGCAACCGCATCGAGCTCGCCTCCGACCGCACCTACCTGAAGTGCCGCGAGGCCGTGCTGAAATTCCTCTACGAGCGTCACCGCTTCGTGGAAGCGGCGGAGTAACGGATATGACGGAAAGGCTCGTCATCATCGGCAATGGCATGGCGCCGGGGCGTATGCTGGAGCATCTCTTCGAACAGGCGCCCGGCCGGTTCGACGTCACCATCTTCAACGCCGAACCGCGGGTGAACTACGACCGCATCATGCTGTCGCCGGTTCTTTCCGGCGAGAAGACCTACGAGGACATCATCATCCATGGCGATGCCTGGTACGAAACCCACGGCGTGACCCTCCATCGCGGCGAAAAGATCGTCTCGATCGACCGGAGCAACCGGACAGTAACGTCGCAGAACGGGATCACGGCTGCCTATGACCGGCTGGTGATCGCCACCGGTTCCAACCCCTTCATCATCCCCGTTCCCGGCCACACCCTGCCGGGCGTCGTCGCCTATCGCGATCTGGATGATGTCGGGGCCATGCTTGCCGCTGCCGAGATGGGAGGAGACGCCATCGTCATCGGCGGCGGGCTGCTGGGCCTTGAGGCCGCCGCCGGCCTCAAGGCCCGCGGCATGAATGTGACCGTGCTGCATGTGATGCCGAACCTGATGGAGCGCCAGCTCGATCCGGCCGCCGGTTATCTCCTGCAGAAGGCGCTGGAAGACCGCGGCATCCAGGTGATCTGCAAGGCCAACACCAAGGCGATCCTGGGCAATGGCAAGGTGGAGGCCGTGGAGCTGGACGATGGCCGCACCATTCCCGCCTCGCTCGTCGTCATGGCGGTCGGCATCCGCCCGAGCGTTCAGCTGGCGAAGGATGCAGGCCTTGCCGTCAACCGTGGCATCGTGGTGGATGACGGGATGCTCACCTCCGACGGCCATATCATGGCGCTTGGCGAATGCGCCGAAGTCGGCGGCCAAGTCTACGGTCTCGTCGCACCGCTTTACGAGATGGCCCGCATTGCCGCCGCGCATCTGTCCGGCGACAAGACACCCGCCTTTAAACATTCGGACACGCCGACCAAGCTCAAGGTCACCGGCATCGACCTCTATTCGCTGGGTGATTTCGCTGAAGGTGAGGGCCGCGAGGAGATCGTGCTGCGCGATGCGACCGCCGGCATCTACAAGCGCCTGGTGTTGAAGGACAACCGCATCATCGGCACCGTGCTCTACGGCGAAACCGCTGACGGCGCCTGGTTCAACGACCTGAAGAAAAAGCAGACCGACATCTCCGCGATGCGCGACACGCTGATCTTTGGCCAGTCCTACCAGGGAGGGTCTCCGCTGGACCCTATGGCGGCCGTTGCAGCCTTGCCGGATGACGCGGAAATCTGTGGCTGCAACGGCGTGTGCAAGGGCAAGATAACCTCCACCATCACAGCCAAAGGCCTGACCTCGCTGGACGAGGTGCGCGCCCACACCAAGGCATCTGCCTCCTGCGGCTCCTGCACCGGCCTTGTCGAGCAGCTGATGACGCTGACGCTCGGCGACAAGTACAATCCCGCCGCCGTCACCCCGATGTGCACCTGCACCGATCTCGGCCATGACGATGTGCGCCGCCTGATCAAGGCCAAGGGCCTGAAGAGCATTCCGGCCGTCATGCAGGAACTGGAGTGGAAGACCTCCTGCGGCTGCGCCAAATGCCGCCCGGCGCTCAACTATTATCTCGTCTGCGACTGGCCGGATGAATATGCCGACGACTACCAGTCGCGCTTCATCAACGAACGCGTCCACGCCAATATCCAGAAGGACGGCACCTATTCCGTCGTGCCCCGTATGTGGGGCGGCGTCACCAATGCCAAGGAACTGCGGGCGATCGCTGATGTGGTCGACAAGTTCCAGATCCCCATGGTGAAGGTGACCGGGGGCCAGCGCATCGATTTGCTCGGCGTCGAAAAGGAAGACCTTCCCGCCGTCTGGGCCGATCTGGGTGAGGCCGGTTTCATCTCTGGCCAGGCCTATGCCAAGGGCCTTCGCACCGTCAAAACCTGCGTCGGCTCGGACTGGTGCCGCTTCGGCACGCAGGATTCGACCGGTCTCGGCATCCGCATCGAGAAATTCATGTGGGGCTCCTGGACGCCTGCCAAGCTGAAGCTTGCCGTATCGGGGTGTCCGCGCAACTGCGCCGAAGCCACCTGCAAGGATATCGGCGTCATCTGCGTCGATTCCGGCTTCGAGATCCACTTTGCAGGGGCCGCCGGTCTCGACATCAAGGGCACCGACGTTCTGGGGTTGGTAAAGACGGAGGACGAGGCGCTGGAGGTGATCGTGGCGCTGACGCAGATGTACCGCGAGCAGGCCCGTTATCTGGAGCGCATCTACAAATGGGCAAAACGCATTGGCCATGACGAGATCCGCCGGCAGATCCTCACCGATACCGAACGCCGCAAGGCCTTTTACGACCGCTTCGTCTTTTCCCAGAAATTCGCGCAGGTTGACCCCTGGTCGGAGCGCGTCTCCGGCAAGGACAAGCACGAATTCAAGCCGATGGCGACCGTGGGTTACGGCGAGGCTGCGGAATGAGGCTTCCCTTCTCCCCTCGGGGAGAAGGTGCCCGAAGGGCGGATGAGGGGCAGGTCAATCTCTGCCCTTCACCCTAACCCTCTCCCCGCAAACGGGGAGAGGGGATCACATCCCGAAGAGGACATACCCCATGAACTGGACTGACATCGGCCACATCGACGACATTCCGCTGCGCGGCGCCCGTTGCGTGAAGACGCCCGGCCTCACCATCGCCGTCTTCCGCACCAGCGAGAACGAGGTTTTTGCCATCGAAAACCGCTGCCCGCATAAGAGAGGCCCGCTGTCGGAAGGCATCGTGCATGGCACATCCGTCACCTGCCCGTTGCACAACTGGGTGATTTCGCTGGAAAATGGCAGAGCGCAAGGGGCGGATGAGGGCGAAGTGCAGACCTTCGAGATCCGCAACGACAACGGCGCGCTGTCGATCCTGCTGAAAACCCCGATGATGGTGGCGGCGGAATGAGGATGATGGGGCGAAGCTATCCGACCGCTTCGATTTCCTTGCGCGCACAGCTGGCGAGAAAGGCCGACCGCGTCAGCCCGCGACGGGCGGCTTCCGCATCAATGGCCTTCAGCGTCCCGGCTTCAAAGGTCACGTTGGCACGCACGACACGGCTGTCATCCTCGATCAGGGGAACCCGCACCAGGAAGGCACCAGTGGCAAGTTCCGCCCGGATATCGTCACGTTCGATGACGCGTTCGATGGCGGAGGGTTGCGGCAGCGTTTCATCCTCCGCCCAGAGCCGCAACGCCTCGATGGCATTGGCGATGATGTCTTCCTCCGCATCCGCCGCCGAAAAGACGCCTGGCACATCCGGAAAACTGACGCCGAAGGCACTGTCGGCATCCCTGTGCACGAGGGCGATGTAATGGCGCATGATATGTCTTCCTACTCGATCCAGCCGGTCTGTTTGGCAATGGCGCGGGCTGTGCCCACGGGCAAATCCTTCTTCGGATGGGGGACGACGACGGTGTGCCCCTCCTTGCGGAACTTGTGGTGCGAACCTCGCACCGCCACCAGTTCGAAGCCTTCGTCCTTGAGGCTCTGGATGATCTTTCGGCTGTCCCGCTCCATGCCTCAGCCCTTTGATGCGCATATATATACGCACCGTAAGCAATCAAGGCAAGCCTATGCCCGTTGAAACCCGCACCACCTGTCCCTACTGCGGCGTTGGCTGTGGTGTCATCGCCAAAGTCGATGAGAAGGGCGATGTCAGCGTCCGCGGCGACCCGGATCACCCGGCCAATTTCGGCAGGCTGTGCTCGAAAGGCTCGGCGCTGGCCGAAACGCTGGACCTGGACGGACGGCTGCTCCACCCGCAGGTCGATGGCGAGGCAGTCGATTGGGATATGGCGCTCGATCTCGTCGCACTCCGCTTTTCGCAGACGATTGCCGAATACGGGCCGGATTCGGTGGCCTTCTACGTCTCCGGCCAGATCCTGACCGAAGACTATTACGTCGCCAACAAGCTGATGAAGGGTTTTATCGGCTCCGCCAATATCGATACGAATTCCAGGCTGTGCATGTCCTCCTCCGTCGCCGGCCATCGCCGCGCCTTCGGGGCCGATACGGTGCCGGGCACCTATGCGGATATCGAACGCGCGGACCTCGTGATCCTCACCGGCTCCAACCTCGCATGGTGCCATCCAGTCATCTACCAGCGTCTGGCTGCGGCCAAGCAGGCACGCCCGCAGATGAAGGTGGTGGTGATCGACCCGCGCCGCACCATGACCTGCGACATCGCCGATCTGCATCTGGCGATCCGCCCCGATGGCGATGTGGCGCTGTTCATGGGATTGCTGGCGCATCTGGTGAAGGCGGGCCGCATCGATCAAAATTATATCGGCGCGCATACGCTGGGCTTTGCGGAAGCCTTCGAGAAGGCCGCCGCCCTGTCGCTCGCCGATCTCATCGAAGCGACGGGCCTGCCCGCCATGCAGATCCGCGATTTCTTCCGGCTGTTCGAGACCACGGACAAGGTCGTCACCTGCTACAGCCAGGGCGTCAACCAGTCGCAAAGCGGCACCGATAAGGTGAACGCCATCATCAACTGTCATCTGGCGACGGGCCGCATCGGACGCCCGGGCATGGGGCCGTTCTCGCTGACCGGCCAGCCGAACGCCATGGGCGGACGCGAAGTGGGCGGTCTTGCCAATATGCTGGCCGCGCATATGGCACTGGAAAATGCCGAGGATCGCGATCGCGTCCAGCGCTTCTGGGGCGCTCCGACCATTGCGGACAAGCCCGGCCTGAAGGCCGTCGACATGTTCCGCGCGGTGGCGGACGGGCGCATCAAGGCCATCTGGATCATGGCGACCAATCCCGTCGTCTCGCTGCCGGAAGCCGATCTGGTACGCGCGGCACTCGCCGCCTGCCCCTTCGTCGTCGTCTCCGACATCATGGAGAAGACCGACACCACCGCCTTCGCCCATGTGCTCCTGCCCTCGCTCGGCTGGGGGGAGAAGGATGGCACCGTCACCAATTCCGAGCGCCGCATCTCCCGCCAGCGCGCTTTCCTCAATGCCCCCGGCGCGGCGAGGCCCGACTGGCGGCAGTTGGCGGACGTCGCCCGGCGCATGGGGTTTGGCGAGGCCTTCGGCTGGACGTCCGCAGCGGAGATCTTTGCCGAGCATGCTGCCCTGTCCACCTTCGAAAATCACGGGAGCCGCGACTTCGATATCGGCGGCCTCGCAAGCCTCGACGCTGCGGCCTATGACGACCTTGCACCAGTGCAGTGGCCGCAGCCACTCGGCACGCCACGAACGGAAACACGCTTCTTCGCCGATGGCCGCTTCTATCATGCGGATGGCAAGGCGCGTTTCATCGCCGTTGCTGCGCCGAAGCAGCAGGAAGGCGGAGAGACCTTCACGCTGAACACCGGCCGCGTGCGCGACCACTGGCACACGATGACGCGCACGGGAAAGAGTGCCCGCCTTTCCGGCCATATCGCCGAGCCCTTTGTCGAGATCCATCCGGCGGATGCGCAGGCGCTCGGTATCCGCGCGGCCGATCTGGTCGAGGTTGAAAGCCGGCACGGCAAGGTCCTGCTGCGGGCGCTGCTCAGCCCCCGCCAGGTGCGCGGCAGCCTGTTTGGGCCGATCCACTGGAACGATCAGTTCGCCTCCAGCGCCCGCATCGGGCGAGTGATCGAGGCGGTCACCGACCCCTACTCCGGACAGCCCGCCTCGAAGATGGCGCGGGTCACCGCCCGCCCCTTCCGCGCGGCCTGGTACGGTTTTGCCGTCTCGATCGAAAAACCGCTGGGTCTCGACACGGATTACTGGGCGCTCGCCAAGGCCAAGGGCGGCTGGCGGCTGGAAATGGCCCGCACGGACGAGGTTGCAGACTGGACCGCCTGGTGCCGGAAGACCTTCCAGATCGGCCCGGATGTGGAGCCGATCCTTTACCAGGACGATGCAAAAGGCACCCAACGACTGGCATTTTCCAAGAACCTCCGGCTTTTGGCAGTTTTGTTTCTTGCGAAAGAGCCGGTGGAAGTGGCACGGAGTTACGTGGTTTCGCAACTCTGTGACCCGCCGAACGCCGCCGTTTTGCCGGCAGCACTGCTGGCGGGACGCGCAGGCGCCGGAAGCCCGGACAAGGGTGCCATCATCTGCTCCTGCATGAATGTCGGCATCGTCGAGATCCTCGGTGCCATCCGCAGCGGATGCGCCAGCGTCGAGGCAATCGGCCGGGCAACACAGGCGGGAACCAATTGCGGCTCATGCCGCGCCGAGATCAGGGAGATCATGCATGGAAGCCTTGCAGCCGCTGCAGAATGACAAGCGCCGCTCGACGCCGGCCCGCATGGAGCCGCTGGCGAAACTGCCGGTCTTCTTTGGGCTGGAGGGCAAGCGCGTCGTGTTGGCCGGCGGTTCCGATGGCGCCGCCTGGAAGGCCGAGCTTCTCGTTGCCTGCGGCGCGACCGTGCATGTCTACTGTCCCACCGAGGAACTCGGCGAGGTCATGCGCGGCCTGATCGCCGAGCACCGCGTCGAAGCCAACGAAGACCAGCCCCTCATCCCCCTGCCGGGACCTTCTCCCCGCACGCGGGGAGAAGGAGAGTTCCGCACTGTTTCCGCCCCTGACAACGTAGCATCGGGCACCTCCCCTCTCCCCGCAAGCGGGGAGAGGGCTAGGGTGAGGGGCGAGGCTACCATCATTCATCACAACCGCCCCTGGTCCATCGACATCTTCGACACTGCCGCCATGGCGCTCGCCGACTGCGAAACAGGTGAGGAGGCAAAAGCCTTCTACTGCGCGGCCAGGGCGGCGGGCGTGCCGGTCAATGTCATCGACAAGCCGGCCTTCTGCCAGTTCCAGTTCGGCTCCATCGTCAATCGGTCGCCGGTGGTGATCGCCATCTCGACGGATGGCGCAGCCCCCATTCTGGCGCAGGCGATCCGCCGGCGCATCGAAACCCTGCTGCCACCAACGCTAAAGGCCTGGGCCGGCATTGCGCAATCGATCCGCGAAGCGATCAACGAACGCCTGAAGCCGGGCACTGAGCGCCGCAACTTCTGGGAAGGCTTTGTCGATCGCGTGTTCCGCGAGACGCCGACGGAGACGACGGCCGACGATCTGATCGCTGCGGCCGACAAGATCGCCGAGCCCACCGAAGCCCCGACCGGGCGTGTGACGCTGGTCGGTGCCGGACCGGGTGATGCGGAGCTCCTGACGCTGAAAGCGGTGCGTGCGCTGCAGGCGGCCGATGTCATTCTTTTTGACGATCTCGTGTCCGCCGACGTGCTGGAACTGGCACGCCGCGAGGCAAAACGCATGCTGGTCGGCAAACGCGGTGGCCGTGAAAGCTGCAAGCAGGAAGACATCAACGCCACGATGATCGCGCTTGCCAAGGCCGGCAAGCGGGTCGTACGGCTGAAATCCGGCGATCCGATGATTTTCGGTCGCGCCGGCGAGGAAATCGAAAGCCTGGAACGCGAGGGCATTCCGGTCGAGATCGTGCCGGGCGTCACCGCGGCCATTGCCATGGCCTCACGGCTTGGCGTGTCGCTGACCCATCGCGACCATGCGCAATCGGTCCGCTTTGTCACCGGTCATTCGCGCAAGGGCGAACTGCCGTCGGATCTCGACTGGTCGAAGCTGGCGGATGCCAGCGTCACTACCGTCTTTTACATGGGAGGCCGCACCGCCGGCGCCATTACCGAGAAAATGATCACTCACGGCATGAGCCCGCAAACACCGGCAGTCATCGTCAGTTCGATCGCCCGCGAGGAAGAACGCCGCTGGGCGGGACCCCTCATCGACATGCCGGCAGCCATGGCCGATATCGGCTATGAAAACCCGGTGCTGATCGGCATTGGCGATGCCTTCATCAAGGCACAGCGCGCGCAGGTCCCGCAGGGATCGGACACGGCTGCCAAGGAACGGGCAAGCGCTTAAGCGACTTCCGACAGACTTCTGACGAAGGGCGTACCGCTCTAGTCCATCATGCTCGGGCTTTTCCCGAGGATCCACAACCATCTGATTTTGTTCGATGTTCGGAGATCCTCGGCACAAGGCCGAGGATGACGTCGTGGTGGCAAGCGCTTAGGCGCTTCCCCGCGGTCGCTCCTGCCGCAGCGCGTCCGTGACCGTTTTCAGAAGCGGCAAATCGCCAAGCTCCTCAAGCGTCACCGGAAGCTTCGGTCGCCAGTTCGGATAGCTCTGATGGGTGCCGGGCACATTGGTCGGCTGCTCTTCCTTGGTGAGGTCGGCGAGGCGGACGGCGAGCAGCATGGAGGGTGTGCGGGCCAGCAGGCGGTGCAGGCTGACGACGAGGCGGTCGAGGTTTTCCTCGCTCAACTCCTCTTCGCCCTCTTCCGGAACCGGCAGATCCTCCGCCTCCAGCAGCCGCACGAGATCGACAAGCTCCACCGCGCGTGCATCTAGATCGTCGTCAACCGTCTCCTCGGGCACCAACCCGTGTTCGGCCCGCATGAAGATATCCTCGCCATGCCACCAGCCGCCCAGCGTCTGGTGGTCGTGGGTGGAAACACAGGCGAGCGCCAGGGCCGGATAATCCTCCGGCGGGGTGAACCCATCATCGTCCCGCTCATAGGAGAAGATGCGATAGGAGAGCAGGCGGGTCCGCGCGAGATCCTCCCGCAGACCGATGGGCAGATTTCCGAGATCCTCGCCGATCACCAGGCAATCATGGTGGTGCGAGGCCTCCGACAGCACCCGCAGGATTTCGTCCTTCGGATAATCCACATAGGCCCCTTCATCCGGCGCCCCATCAAAGGGGACCAGAAACAGCCGCTGCAGGGCGGCGGCATGATCGATGCGGATCGCACCGGCATAGCGCATCGCGGCATCGAGCATCCGGCGATAGGGCGAGACTGCGCCCCGCGCGATGCGGTTCGGCAGGAAGGCGGCCAGACGCCAATCCTGTCCGTCGATCGCCCAGGGGTCCGGAGGCCCGCCGATGCTCGCCGACGACACGTAGATCTCCGGTTCGCTCCAGGTGGCCGAACCGTCCAGCGCTTCGCCAACGGCCAGATCGAGATAAAGGCCAATCCGCAAGCCGGCCTCTTCGGCCGCCGCCACGACCTCCGTCAACTGCTGATGGGCAATCCATTGCAGCCAGATGTGGAACTCGATCTCATCCGTCCGCGACTGGGCAAAGCTCTGAATCTCGGTGCTGCCGGGCTCCTGCATCTCCTCGGGCCAGCCGCGCCAGCCGGCAGAAAGACCGCGCGACACCATCTCACCTGACAGGACCTCGAAGAGCGCATGCATCCGCAGGGACTCGCCGCCTTGCTGACGAAAATCCTCGAAAGCCGTAACATCGTAGGGCGCACGGACATTCCCATCCTGGCGCCATGCGCCAAAGAGATCGCGCAGCACCCGCAGCTTGGCGGCAGCGACAGCCGGATAATCCACCAGCTCTGCCTCTCGCAAGGCGGCAATTTCCGCGTCAAGATCCGGAGACGGCTCGAACCATGGCAACTCGTCCACCGCGATATAGAGCGGGTTCAGCCAGCGCCGGTTCGAAGGTTCGTACGGGCTGCAGCGGGCCGGATCGGCGAGAAACGGCGCATGCAGCGGGTTGAGCCCGATGAAATCCGCCCCGAGCGGTCCAACCATTCGGCAGACGGTTTTCAGGTCGCCGAAATCGCCGATCCCCCAGTTGCGGGCGGAGCGCAGTTCGTAAAGCTGCAGCGAGAGCCCCCAGACACGCTCGTCCGACAGAAGCTGCGGCAGGAAGCACACCGGCCCCTGTTCCAGCCCCTCGCCATCCACCGTCACGTTGAGGGCGGCCAGGATCTTCCGCTTCGTGTCCTGTGAAATTTCGACCTCGCTCCCATCCGGCTCCGGACGGGTCAAGGCGATACCGTATTTGCGTGCCAGCCCATCGAGCGGCGAAGGATGCGGATCACGTTTCTCAGCCATGGGACAGGCTCCAGACGAGCGACCAGGGTTGCGCCTTACCGCCATCGATATTCCCCAGCTGGTAGAGAATATCTCCGGACGGGAGGGCCGGAACGGTCGCGGCTTCGGCAGAAAGATTGGCGCAGAGCTGCAAGTGTTTGCCACCCAGGCGCCAGGTGACGGCAAGGCCGTGGCCATCGACTTGAAAGCGCCCGCCCCCGGCATCCCGCAGCAGCGGCATGATCCGTTCGCGGCGAAGGGTCAGCAGATGGCGATAGAAGGCCAGCATATCGGCGGCCTCCATGCCGGAGAGCCGAGACCAGTCGAGCTTGGCCTTGCGAAAAGTTTCCTCCGCAGTCGGGTCCGGCAGGTCGTCGGCATCGAAACCCGGCAGGCGCGACAATTCCCTGCGGCGCCCCTGGCGCACCTTCTCGTTCAGGTCCTCGTTGAAGTCGCAGAAGAACGGGAAAGGTTCCGGTGCCCCCCATTCCTCACCCATGAACAGCATGGGTAGTTGCGGCGCCAGAAGATAGGTGGCCGCAATCGCCTGCAGGGCCGCCTTCGGATGCGAGCCGATCATGCGGTCGCCGAGCGCCCGGTTGCCGATCTGGTCATGGTTCTGGATGAAGGAGATGAAGGCCGTCGGCGGCAGATCCGCACTCGGTTTGCCGCGGGTCTCGCCGCGATACTCCATCATCTCGCCCTGGAACACGAAGCCTTCCGCCAGCGCGCGACCGGTCTTTGCCGGGAGATCCTCGGCATAGTCCTTGTAATATCCGAAGGTTTCGCCGGTGGCGGCGATGTGCAGCACATGGTGAATGTCGTCATTCCACTGGGCGGTGAAATGCGGGACCTTGCCATCCGCGCTTCGCGCCAGAAGCTCGCTGTTATTGTCCTCGTTTTCGACGATCAGGTGCACATGACGCCCGCCCGCCGCTGCGCACACGCGCCGCGACAGTTCGGACAGAAGGTGCTCGCCGCTGTCATCCTTGATCGCATGCACGGCATCGAGGCGCAGGCCATCGAAGCCGAAATCGCGCACCCAGTAGAGGGCGTTTTCGATGACGAATTCGCGCACCGGCTTGGAGCCTTGGTCATCGTAATTGATGCCGTTGCCCCAGGGTGTCTGGTGATGTTCGGTAAAGATCGGCGCGTAGGCCGGCAGGTAATTTCCGTCAGGGCCGAAATGGTTGTAGACCACATCGAGGAAGATCGAGAGGCCACGCTCGTGCGCCGCATCGATCAGCGCCATCAGGTCTTCCGGCCGACCGTAGCTGCTTTCCGGCGCATAGGGCAGAACGCCGTCGTAACCCCAGCCGCGTGTGCCTGGAAAATCGCTGATCGGCATCAGCTGGAGGGCCGTCACCCCAAGATCACGCAGGTGATCCAGCCGGTCGATGACGGCAAGAAAGGTGCCCTCTTCGGTATAGGTCCCGACATGCAGTTCGTAGAAGACCAGTTCCTCGACCGGGCGTCCCATCCAATCGGTGACACGGCGCTGGACGGCGTCAAGATCGACCACTTCGCTCGGGCCATGCACATCCCGTGGCTGATGGCGGGACGCAGGGTCTGGAACGGAAAGACCGTCCGGAAGCACGAAACTGTAGCGCGTTCCGGAGCGGCTGCCTTCCACCGCGCATCGGTGCCAGCCATCTCCGGTGGCCTCCATGTCACGCGGCGCTTCACCTTCGATCTGCAGCTGGATCGTTGGATGCCGCGGAGACCAGAACCGGAAGAGGGTATGGGAGGAGGAAAGCTGGGGGCCGAACAGAAACTCAGTCAAAGGCAGGCCTTTCGTCGCTGGATCGCGGGAACTGGGTTCCAACGCTCCGCGCCACAAAAGGTTTCGGTTCGCTGGTGAACCGGCTTAACGGCAAAGCCGGCCCACAGGATCAAACGGCGAGCTTCGAGACGATGCCCCGCTCACGTAAGGGCGATCGTGACCTCACATCCGCCAAGGCTGACGGCGAAGGATGACGGTGCCGGAATGACGGGAGCACCGCATAATGTGCCGGTCGTCACCACATGTCCCTTCTTCAGATAGCCGCCGCCATGCGTCGGAAGTCCCTGATTGGCGCAGACGGCAAGGGCTGCGAGGGCATCGCCATCGGCATGCGTCGCGGCACCGTCGAAGAGCACAGAAGCACCGTTCGTCAGCCGCAGAACGCCAAGCTCGGCACCATCCGCCAGCATCGCACGCTCCAGTTTCGGTCCGACCACGTAACCGATATTGCTCATGAAATCCGCCAGAAGCAGACCAAGAGCGTCGCCCGCTCCGTCGATATACCGGCTGCGCACGAGCTCGATACCGATCGCGAGGCTGTCGATGGCCGCGACAACCTCGTCGCGGGAATAGGGCGTGTCTCGTGGCGGCAGATCCTGGCCCAGAACGAAAGCCAGCTCCACCTCGATCTTGATGCCAGCCTCGAAGCGAAAATTCCGTTCGGAGGACACGAACAGCAGCGGCGCGGCGTAAAGCGTGCCACCGTCGCGCAGCGACAACTTGTAGCCGGCCGGCTGTTCGACGCCGCGGCGCTTCAGGATATCCATCTGGAGCGCGTAACCTTCCTCCACAGTCGGACGGGGGATCCCGTTCTTGTCGATGAGCGTGATGTCGGCAATGGCATTGGCCAGGGTATCCGCCAGGGTTGTCTGCGTGGTCATGTCGGTCTTCACGTCTTGCTCCAGAGACGCCTCGGGTCGAGGCATGGTGTTTTTGCGGTCTTCATCGGGTGGTCATGAAAAAGCGCCGGGGGATGAACCCGGCGCTTTCAGTGTTATCTCACGGAAGCGTCAGCGGCCAGCCGGCGCCTGGTGTTCGGCCGTATCCAGGATACGGCTCAGAGTGAGCGCCGCGAGCGTACAGATCGCGCCGGAAATCAGGTAGCCGCCGATGAAGATGATGCCGAAATTGCTGGCAAGACCCAGCGCCACAAGCGGGGCGAAACCGGCACCGACCAGCCAGGCCAGGTCGGAGGTGAGCGCCGAGCCCGTGTATCGGTATTCCCGCCCGAAACGCGACGACACGGCACCGGAGGCCTGGCCGAACGAGAGGCCGAGAATACCAAACCCGATGATGATGAAGGCATCCTGCCCCTTGCCGCCGGCTTCCAGCAGGAAGGGCGCCGAGAAGCTGAAGACGGCGATGATGATCGCACCGATCATCAGCTGGCTGCGGCGGCCGATACGGTCAGCAATCGCGCCGGAGACGATCACCGCCCCGAGCCCGACCATGGCGCCAAGGATCTGCACGAACAGGAACTCGCCGGCAGACTGGCCACCATAGAGCGTCACCCAGCTGAGCGGGAAGATCGTCACGAGGTGGAACATGGCAAAGCTTGCCAGCGGCACGAAGGCGCCGAGCAGAATATCGCGGCCATGCACGGAAATCGTTTCCAGGACCGGACGGGCCCGCAGTTCGTGGCTTTCGAACAATTCCCCGAATTCGCGGCTGCCAACGATGCGCAGGCGCGCAAAGAGCGCCACGACGTTGATGGCGAAGGCCACGAAGAACGGATAGCGCCAGCCCCAGGTCAGGAAATCCTCGGTGGACAGGTTAACGTAGAAGTAACCGAAGAGCGCGCTTGCCAGCGCAAAACCGAAGGGCGCGCCGAGCTGCGGCATCATGGCATACCAGCCGCGCTGGCCCTCGGGCGCATTCATCGCGAGAAGCGAGGCCATGCCGTCCCAGGCACCGCCCAGCGCAAAACCCTGGCCCAGCCGCAGGACGGCCAGCATGATCACGGCCCAGACACCGATCGACTCATAGCTCGGCAGAAACGCGAGCGACGCTGTCGAACCGCCCAGAATGAACAGCGCAACGGTCAGTTTCGTGCCGCGGCCATAGGTGCGGTCGATCCACATGAAGACCAGCGATCCGACCGGTCTGGCCAGGAATGCCAGCGAAAAGACCGCAAACGACATCAGCGTCGCCGTCACCGGATCTCCGGCGAACGAAAAGACGAGCCGGGGGAACACGAGCACGGATGCGAGACCGTAGACGAAGAAATCGAAGAACTCGGACATGCGTCCGATGATGACGCCGATGGCGATGCTACCCGGCGACAGGGGTTTGTCGTCGTGCATGGCACGGGCATCGCGCTCGAACTCGGAAGACGTAGGGGTTCCAGCTATGGACATATGTATGCACTCCTCCTTTGCGGCGAATAGTCGCCTCCCCAAAGGAGAGGATGATGCATATTTGGCTGTTATCAAGTCCGAAATGCTGGACGAGCCAAGATTTCGCCCCATTTCCGGTATGGTCGCCGGTGTGTGCTGGAAAATCAGCCGCCCAGACGTTCGACTTGAAGAGCCGTTAGCCGATTATTCAGCGCGCGACTCGTAAGAACGGCCGGCAGGCCTGTGGGTTCCTGCTGCAATGCACGAAAATGTTTTGCACTGCGACGAAAGACCTCATAGGGAGCGTGGACTTCCTGCTTTAGTCGCAAGTAGACAAAACGCAAATTTCGAACTGAAAGATGCCACGGTTGATGAAACTCATTCGCCGGCTTAGTGCCCTCGCTCTACCCTTAGCCCTGTCGGGCTGTGATCTCGTCGTGATGTCGCCGTCGGGCGACATTGCCATGCAACAGCGCGATCTCATCATCATTTCGGTGGTGCTGATGCTGCTGATCATCGTGCCCGTCATGTGCCTGACGCTCTATTTCGCCTGGCATTACCGGCGCTCGAACACCACCGCGAAGTATGATCCCGAATGGCATCATTCCACGCGGCTGGAAGTGGTGATCTGGTCCGCTCCCCTTGCGATCATCATCGCACTCGGCGCCGTGACCTGGATCAGCACCCACAAGCTCGATCCGTATCGTCCGCTGGACCGCATTGATGCCAATCGCCCGGTCACGGCCGAAACCAAGCCGATCACCATCGAAGTGGTGGCGCTCGACTGGAAATGGCTGTTTCTCTACCCGGAACAGGGCATTGCGACCGTCAACGAGATCGCCGCACCGATCGACACCCCGATCGAGTTCAAGATCACCGGCACGACCGTGATGAATTCCTTCTACATTCCGGCTCTGGCTGGCCAGATCTATGCCATGCCGGGCATGCAGACGAAGCTGCACGCGGTCATGAACAAGGAAGGCGTCTATGACGGCTTCTCCGCGAACTACAGCGGCGACGGCTTCTCCGGCATGAAGTTCAAGTTCCATGGCATGAACAATGACGGCTTCAATGCCTGGGTGGCCCAGGTGAAGGCGAATGGCACCATGCTGAACCGCGACACCTTCCTGAAGCTGGAACGGCCGAGCACCCGCGTGCCGGTCACCTATTACGCCAATGTCGAAAACGGCCTCTACAACGCGATCCTGAACATGTGCGTCCAGCCGGGCCAGATGTGCCAGGACGAAATGATGCACATCGACATGATGGGCGGAGCCGGCGTCGATAGCCACGAGAACCGTCAGCGGCTGGAATACGACACCCGCTGGTCCGTGGAAGCAGCTCCCGGCGCCACCCATCCCGCGACGGGTCATGGCGCCAAGGAGGGCACCGAAGCCGAAGGGGTCAACAATCCCGCAGCGGCCGGTTCTGAGGCCGGAGAGGGTCAGGGCACCGCCCCGGCTCAGCTGAACACAAATCCGAAGCCGTAAGCGCGGCTTGAGACGAACTGGAAACTGAGATGTTTACGAACAGTAACCTGATGGAATTCATCTTCGGTCGGTTGTCATGGGATTCGCTGGCGTTTACGCATGAACCGATTGTCCTGGTAACCTTCCTGGCCGTTGCCTTCGGTGGCGTGGCCGTGATTGGTGCTCTCACCTACTTCCGCCTGTGGGGCTATCTCTGGAACGAGTGGTTCACCAGCGTCGACCACAAGAAGATCGGCATCATGTATGTCGTTCTGTCGCTCGTCATGCTGCTGCGCGGCTTTGCCGACGCGGTCATGATGCGTACCCAGCAGGCGATCGCCTTCGGCGCGAACGAAGGCTACCTGCCGCCGCACCACTACGACCAGATCTTCACCGCCCATGGCGTGATCATGATCTTCTTCTTCGCCATGCCTTTGGTGACCGGGATCATGAACTACGTTGTGCCGCTGCAGATCGGCGCGCGCGACGTCTCCTTCCCCTTCCTGAACAACTTTTCGTTCTGGATGACGACGGCGGGCGCCGTGGTGATCATGATGTCGCTCTTCGTCGGCGAATTCGCCCGCACCGGCTGGCTGGCCTATCCGCCGCTCTCCGGCGCTGACTATTCGCCGGGCGTCGGCGTTGATTACTACATCTGGGGCCTGCAGGTCGCCGGTGTCGGCACGACGCTGTCGGGCATCAACCTGATCGCGACCATCGTCAAGATGCGCGCGCCGGGCATGACCATGATGAAGATGCCGATCTTCACCTGGACCTCGCTCTGCACCAACGTCCTGATCGTCGCTTCCTTCCCGATCCTGACGGCAACCCTCGTTCTCCTCACCCTTGACCGCTACGTTGGCACGAACTTCTTCACCAACGATCTCGGCGGCAACCCGATGATGTACGTCAACCTCATCTGGATCTGGGGTCACCCGGAAGTCTACATCCTGATCCTGCCGGCCTTCGGCATCTTCTCGGAAGTGGTCTCGACCTATTCCGGCAAGCGCCTGTTCGGTTATGCCTCGATGGTCTACGCGACCGTCGTCATCACCATCCTCTCCTACCTCGTCTGGCTGCACCACTTCTTCACCATGGGCTCCGGCGCCAGCGTCAACGCCTTCTTCGGCATCACGACGATGATCATCTCGATCCCGACGGGGGCGAAGATCTTCAACTGGCTGTTCACGATGTATCGTGGCCGCATCCGCTACGAAGTGCCGATGTACTGGACGATCGGCTTCATGGTGACCTTCGTCATCGGTGGCATGACCGGCGTCATGCTCGCCGTTCCGCCGGCCGACTTCGTGCTGCACAACTCGCTGTTCCTGATCGCCCACTTCCATAACGTGATCATCGGCGGCGTCGTCTTCGGCCTTCTCGCCGGCATCAACTTCTGGTTCCCGAAGGCCTTCGGTTTCAAGCTCGATCCGTTCTGGGGCAAGATGTCCTTCTGGTTCTGGCTGATCGGCTTCTACTTTGCCTTCATGCCGCTCTACGTGCTCGGCCTGATGGGCGTCACCCGCCGCATCAACCACTTCGACGATCCGTCGCTGCAGATCTGGTTCGTGATTGCCGCCTTCGGTGCCTTCCTGATCGCACTTGGCATCGCCTCCTTCGTCATCCAGCTGGTGGTGAGCTTCCTGAAGCGCGACCAGCTGCGCGACCTGACGGGCGATCCGTGGGATGGCCGCACACTGGAATGGGCGACGTCCTCGCCGCCGCCGGAGTACAACTTCGCCTTCACGCCCGTCGTTCACGATCATGACAGCTGGTACGACATGAAGAAGCGCGGTTACGTGCGTCCGCTGGAAGGCTTCAAGCCGATCCACATGCCGAAGAACACCGGCACCGGGGTCATCCTTTCGGCTCTCAGCGTCGCACTCGCCTTCGGTCTGATCTGGTACATGTGGTGGCTGGCCGCCCTGTCGTTCCTCGGCATGATCGTGGTCTCCATCGCACACACCTTCAACTACAAACGCGACTACTACATCCCGGTTGAGACCGTCATTGCGACCGAAAACGCCCGGACGAAGCAACTCGCGGAACAGGCTTGATACAATGAGTGCACCCCACGCCGTCTCGGCTGACAAGCCGACGTTCTACCTGACGGAAGAACACCATCCGGAAAACAGCACCATGCTGGGCTTCTGGATCTACCTGATGAGCGACTGCCTGATGTTCGCAGTCCTCTTCGCAACCTACGCCGTGCTCGGCCGCAACTACGCGGCCGGCCCCTCACCGGCCGACCTGTTCGACCTGAACCTGGTGGCCATCAACACGGCGATGCTGCTCTTCTCCTCCATCACCTATGGCTTTGCCATGCTGAGGATGGAAAAGGGCGACAAGGCCGGCACGCTGAAGTGGCTCGCCATCACCGGCGTCTTCGGTTTGGCCTTCCTTGGCATCGAACTCTACGAGTTCCGCCACCTGATCCATGAAGGTGCGACCCCGCAGCGGTCGGCCTTCCTGTCGGCCTTCTTCACGCTCGTCGGCACGCACGGTCTGCACGTCACCTTCGGCTGCATCTGGCTGGTGACGCTGATGGTCCAGGTGTCGAAGCACGGCCTCATCGAAGCCAACCGCCGCCGCCTGATGTGCCTGTCCATGTTCTGGCACTTCCTGGACGTGGTCTGGATCGGCGTCTTCTCCCTCGTCTATCTGATTGGAGTGATCGGATGAGCTCGGAACCCCATGCTCCGGCGCATGAAAGCGCCCACAACACCCATCACGGCCACAGCCATGGCCACGAAGCCGCACACGGCACGTTCAACAGCTACATGACCGGCTTTATCCTGTCGGTCATCCTCACCGCCATTCCCTTCTGGCTGGTGATGGGCAACGTGATCGAGAGCAAGGCGCTGGCGGTTGCCATCGTCATGGGTCTCGGCGCGGTGCAGATCGTCGTGCACATGATCTACTTCCTCCACATGAACACCAAGTCGGAGGGCGGCTGGACCATGCTGGCGCTGATCTTCACGATCATCATCGTGGCGATTGCGCTTGCCGGTTCGCTCTGGGTCATGCATCACCTGAACACCAATATGATGCCGATGAACCCGGAAATGATGAAGAACCTGCCCTGACGGCAGCAAGGATGGCCCTTGATCCTCACGGGCCATCCTCTTCCAGGACATGTCGATATGAACACCGAGGCCCGCCATCCACCCGCAAAGCGACACACCGCCTTTGCCCTTGTGATGGCGGGCCTCGCGCTCGTTTTCATCGGGCTCGGCACGTGGCAGGTGCAGCGTCTGTTCTGGAAACTGGACCTGATCGCCCGTGTTGATGCAAGGGTGCATGCCGCCGCCGTTCCCGCCCCTGCCCCGGCGGAATGGCCCACCGTTTCGACGGACACCGCCGAATACCGCCACGTTACGGCGAAGGGCACGGCCCTGCATGACAAGACCGTCTTCGTTCAGGCCGTTACCGAACGCGGTCCTGGCTTTTGGGTGGTAACGCCGCTGCAGACGGGGGATCGGGGCACCATCCTCATCAACCGCGGCTTCGTTCCGGCAGACCGGCGTGACCCGGCAAGCCGGCCCGGCAGTGACCCCGAAGGCGAGGTGACCGTCACCGGCCTGCTGCGCATGACCGAACCGGGCGGCGGTTTTCTCCGCTCAAACGATCCGGCAGGCAACCGCTGGTATTCCCGCGACGTCGAAGCCATCGCCACGGCCGAGGGACTGGCGAGGGTCGCACCCTATTTCATCGACGCGGATCGCACATCGAACGCGGGCGATTTTCCGGTCGGCGGTCTGACGGTCATTCAGTTCCGCAACAGCCATCTTGTCTACGCGATCACCTGGTATTCGCTCGCCGCCATGTCGATTGGCGCCAGCGTCTATCTCCTCCGCCGCCGGCCGATGGACGCATCCTGAGGTCCGGAAAGGGAACCGCCTTGACCGCCACCGGTTATCCTTCCTGACAAAGAAAGGTATCTGCGCATGATCAAGGACCCGAAGAACGACCCGATCGCGAGCCCGGAAGACACCGCACCCGAGCGCCGCAAGAAACAGCGGGCCGGGCGAGGCCTCGTCACCTTCTTCATTATATTCGCGGTTGGCGCCTTCAGCCTCTATCTGTTCATCGTCATCTTCGGGTCGATAGCCTCCACCCAATGACAGAGGTCAGACCGCCCGCGGCTCCTCCGTCCGGTAGGCCCCGGTCTGCTTGCGGAAACGTTCAGGCGCGCCGGGTTCGGCATATTTCGGAAGTTCGTCCATATCCGTCTTGTTGAGCACGACACCTACGGTCTTTGCCGCAATCGTCGGCTCCTGGTCGAGCACGCTTCGCACCAGCTTCACCGGCGTCTCGCCCCATTCGACCACCATCAGGTAGCTGTCGACATGCGGCGCGAAAGCTTTCGCGTCGATCGCCGGCACCAGCGGCGCGAGATCCACCACCACATAGTCGAAGCGGCCGTTCACCGTCTCCATGAGACGTCCCATATCGGCGGAGGCGAGGATGTCGCTCGTATGCGGAAAAGCCTTGTCGCGCGAGGCGATCGGCAGGATTGCCAGACGCGCCTTGGGATCGACGGTGATCGCGCTCGTCCAGGGCGCTTCGCCGCGCAGCACTTCCATCAGTCCATTCATCGGCTCGGCGCCCAGGATGCCGCTTGAGACGCGGTTGTAGGAATCGGCATCGATCAGAAGCGTGCGTTTGTTCATGGCCCCGAGCAGCACAGCAAGATTGGCGGCGACGATCGATTTGCCCTCCCCCGGCAGTGCCGAAACGATCCCGATCACGCGGCAGGCGCGGTTCGGGCTGGCCTGGTCGCAAGCAAGCTTGGCATTGCGCAGCGTCTCTGCAAAACCGGAGCGCGGATAATCCACTGCAACGCGGGTCAGCTTCCGGATGAATTCATCCTTCGGTGGCTCCGATCCGTCACCTGCATAGGGTTCCGGCAGGGTCTCGGCCCGCTTGTCCTCCTTGCCGGCAGAGGATGCCCGCTTGATGAGCGCCAAATAGCCAATGAAACGCAGGCCGAGATGGGTCTTGACGTCCTGCCCGATGCGAAAACCCCGCTCTTTCAGCTCGAGAACCGTGGCAATGCCACCGCCGGCGAGAAGGCCGAGCACGACGGAGAGCGCCATGGTCAGCGTCTTCTTCGGGCTCGACGGCGCGATCGGCACGCCGGCCTGCGAGATCACACGGGCCTTCGCGATCGGGAAGGACTGCCGTTGCGAGGCCTGCTCGAACCGGTCGAGGAAGGACTGATAGAGCGTCTTCAGGGAAGCCGCCTTCTGCTCCAGTTCCCGCAACTGGACCAGCGACACATTGGCCGCCGAATTGCGGCCCGCCACCTGGTCAATGCTCTTGCGCAGCGATTCCTCGCGGGACCGGGCTACATCATATTCGTTGCGGAAACCGGTGGTCAGCTGCTGCAACTCGCTGAAGATCTGGCGTTCGATCTCCTGGCGTTCCGTCTGCAAAAGCTGTGCCTGCCGGTGCTCGGGACCATACTGCTCCAGCACCGACCGCTGCCGCTCGACCACCGACTGATACCGCTTGCGCAGATCCTGGATGACCGAATTGTCCGCGTCCCCGGCGGAGATGATCGCGTTGTTGACGGCGGCTTCCGGGCCCTGATCCACAATCGCCTGATACTGATGGTACCGCGCCGCGGCGGTCGCGCTTTCCGACTGGGCAACAATCAGCTGGCTGGTCAGGTCCGCCAGCTGCTGCGAGGATAAAAGCTCGCCGCGCGGCGAGATCAGGCCGTTGTCGGTCTTGAACTTTTCGACCGCAAGGGCTGCCTCCTGCGAGCGGGCGTTCAGATCCGTCAGGCGTTCCTGCAGCCAGACCGAGGCCTTTTCGGTGGCCTGGAAATTGGCGTTCAGCTGCTCGCTCACATAGGCTTCCGCATAGGCGCGCGCCAGCCGCGCCGACAAGAGCGGCTCCGGCGAGGAGACGGTGAGCGCAATGACCGAGCTTCTCGCCACACGGTCGGCGGTCAGGGATTGCTGCAGGATCGCGGCCGCCTTTTCCCGCCGCCCATTGCGTGCAGCCGTTTCCGAAGCCGGCGGATCGGCCGGCGAGACAAGCGCAACGACGCTTTTGACCGCATCCTTGGCCAGCGCCACCGGCGATTTCGGCGGATCGAGGAAGACTTCGTTGTCCGCAAGGTTCATCTCGTCCACGACCCGCAGCGCCAGCGTCTTCGATTTCATCAGTTCGACGGCGCTCGACAACTGGTTGTCGATCAACTGCGCCGACTGGTTGCTTTCCTCGTCTTCCGCATACCGCGACAGGCTTTCGTCGATCAGGATCTGCGTCATCGAGGTGAACGCCGGCGGCGTCATGACCAGATAGGCGCCTGCCAGAATCATGGCGATGACGACACTGATGATCACCAGCCTCGCACGCCGCACGACGGCGGAATACAGCCGATCCAGATCAATAAAGGCGTCCGAATCCTGGCCTGCGGTCGAAAACGACGTTGAGCGAAGGTTGATGTGGTCCATTCTCAGATCCTTTCGAGCCTTGGGAGGCCAAAATTCAGGGGGACGCCGTTCACGGGGAGGCCTTGTCGAGTTTGAGCACCGGGCCGAACCAGCGGCGCAAACGTGCCTCCACGGGCATCTTCAAATGTCGGAGCACGGAGGGTTGGGAGACGGTGAGATGCAGGCATTCGCGCCAGGCACGGCGCTTGATCGCCTCGACCAGATCGATGAAGGCGAGCGCCTCCTTCAGGCTCCGGTACCGTAAGGCTTGCGCCGTCGCGGCCCCGCCCTGCAACGGAAAATCGCGCACGAAACGACGGTCCGCTTCCATCATGGCCGTCACATGCTCGCGCCGCAGCACCCGGGAAATCGACCCGTCGCGGACGTGATAGAGATAACCCGCCTGCGGCTCAATGGCGCAGGTCCCACCACAGGCCAGTGCCGACGCCAGGAAGATGTAATCCTCGCCGATCCGCAGGCTTTCATCGAAGCGCAGCGCATGCCGCTCGATCAGGGCCCGCTCGAACATCGGCTTCATGTAGCCGAAATTGAAGGTGGAACGGAACAGGACGTTGGAGCGGATGAACTCCTCCAGCGACAGCGACGAAAGCCGCTGCAGGAGAGCCTCCGGGAACATCGCAGCACGGCGACAGCCCGCCCGCAGCACCATGATGTTATCCACCACGATATCGGCAGACAGCCGCCCTGCCGCGGCGATCATCATGGCCGACCGTTCGGGCAAAACTTCATCATCGGAATCGAGCACGGCGATCCATCGCCCCCGCGCCGCGGCAATCGCGTCGTTGCGGGCGGCACCGGGCCCGCCGTTCTGGCTGCGTTCGACGAGCCTCACCCGCGGATCGCCGAAGTAACGGACAAGCTCGGCGGTGCCGTCGGTGGAGCAATCATCCGCCACCACCACTTCGACCGCAACACCGACCTGTGCGAGCGCGCTTTCGATGGCAAGGCCGATGGTGTCGCGGGCGTTATAGGCGGCGATGACGAAGGAGACGTCCGGCATAAGGCTTTCGTTCATGCGACCTCCACCGAACCGTATTGGCGAATTTCCCGCACACCGATAATGCCTGTCATGGCGCCCACATGCAGTGCGCCGCGCAGCAGGTGCCGGTTGCGCGCTTCCGGTGACAGAAGGGAAAACAGGGCGGCGAGACCACAATATGCGGCTTTCGACGCGGCAATGGCGAATTGGCGACCCCGGCCGGCTACTCCGTGTCGTGCCGCCAGAATACGGCCGTGGGTCTGGCCGGAGCGGAAGCGCCGCTTCATCAGCCAGCCGAACCGGGCGCGATGGGCGGGCACCGGTTCGCTCAGCCAGGCGCGTTCGGCAAAGGCGATATGCCCGCCGGAATCGGTGACGTGGGTGAAGAAGTTCGTGTCCTCGCCGCCGCTCTGGCCAAGCGTCAAAGCAAACCGGCGCCCGCGCACCTGCGGCGAGCGCATGTCGAGAAGCGTATTGCAGGTATAGCCGGTCCTGATGCTCGATCCGACCCAGACCGGCCGCGTGGAATGGAAATCGCCGTTGCGCATCCAGGCCGGCGCATCCTCGGCATAGATCGCGCGAACGGGGCCCAGCACGGCATCGGCCGTTGTCGCCTCGGCGGTGGCCAAGAGTTCCGCCAGCCATTCCGGCGATGCGGTCTCATCGTCATCGATAAAGGCGAGATAATCGCCGTCGCTGGCGTTGAGGCAGGCATTGCGGGCAATCGAGATGTTGGAACGCGGGCAATGCAGGTAGGACATCTCGAAGGGCGATTGCGGACGCAGGCGCTCGAAGAGCTCGAAGGCACTCGGCGTGGCATCGTTGTCGGCGACGATCAGGCGAAGGCGCACGCCGGCCGGTACAACGAGCTGAAACAGGGAGAGGAGCGTCGCCTCCAGCTCCGGCCGACGGAAGGTGCAGATGCCGATATCGACATAAAGATGGGAGAGTGCGTGTTCCCGCGTCATGCCGCAGCCCTCCCCTTCCGGCGTGCGATCAGTTCCAGCCAGAAGCCGGTGGACCAGGCCGCATGCATGATCATGGCGGCCATCGCTGCGAGAACGCCTTCCGGGTTGCGTTCCCGCACGGCCATCCACACGCCATAGGCAAGGCAGAGGAACGCCCAGGCGACGACGGGAACGGCGGCCACCCAATGGATCGCCGCAAGAAGCGCGCCGACGATCGCCGGCATCACCATCAGCGGCAAAGCCTGGCGCAGTTTCGGCACCGCGTGGTGCTTGAGCAGATTGCGCGCCCGGCCGCGGCCATAGCCCAGATACTGCCGGAACAGCGAACCAGGGCTGGAGCGCGGATAATAGGTCATGAAGGTTTTAACCGTCATCCAGATGCGATAGCCGGCCTGGCGCAAGCGAAAATCGAGTTCCGCATCCTCGTTATGACTGAACGTCTCGTCATAACCGCCGACGGCGCGAAACGCCGCGATCCGCATCAGCGCATGGTGCCCATGGTCGATCCACTGCCCCTCCGCGCCGTCGCGATGCTTGGATCCACCATTGCCGAGCTTGGAATTCTGCGCCGCAGCAGTCCCCCGCTGGAAGGCGCCGACGCCCACAGTCTTCATGCCGACGACGACGGAATCCGCGCCTGTATCGACAGCCTCCAGCATCAGGACCTGGCAATAATCGACGGGATAATCACCATGCGCATCGATGCGGATCAAAACATCACGATCGTCACCAAAGCGCTCGACCGCCCGATTGATCGCCGCACTCTGGATGCGCTGCGGATTGTCGAGGAGTGCAAGCCCGGGGATCTCGGCAGCGAGCGTCGCGACTATCTCCGGCGTACCATCCGTGCTGCCGCCATCGGCAACGACGATGAGCATGTCATGATTGCCGCGGCTTTCCGCCAGGCTCAGCAGCAGGGGTTTGATGTGGCGCGCCTCGTTGAGGCAGGGAATGACCACCAGCACTTTCATCTCGGGCAAGATCGGCGACGACATACTCTAACCTTCCGATTGCAAGGGGGACGGGATGATGAAACCGGCCTCGGCCGGGGCAGTCGAACCAAGCGCCGCCAACTGGCGGACAAGCGCCTGGCATTCCGCACGCCCGACGGCCCAGATTGAGCGGTCGGTATCGGCAAGGGTTGCGAAGAGGCTGAGGTAATCTTCGGCGGCCAGCGCCTCGAAACGCCGGACGAGCTCGGCCACATCCGCATGCGACAGCAACAGACCGAGCTGACGCAGCGCCAGAAACCGGCCGGTTTCGGTGGAAGAGAGCGCGATCGGCACCGCTCCATGCAGCGCGCCTTCGTAAAGGCGGTTGGGCAGCAGCCATTCGGAGTTCAGCCCTTCCTCGAAGAAATCGATCGCCCAGACGAACTGCACCTCGCCATAGATCCGCGACAGATCCTCCGGGTTTCGATAGGTGCCATGGAAGGAGACGTGCGGGGCCTGCGCCACCTGCCGTTCGAAATCCGGAAACTCCTTCGGCGAGACGCGACCGCGGATGACGATTTCGACCTGCCCGTCCATGGCCGCCGCGAATTCGGAGAGAATGGCAAAACTCTTGCGGCAGCGAATGGCACCGAACCAGCCGATCCGCCAGGGCTCGCCCTTGCGCGGCGGCCGGGCAATGGGCGGCCAGAGACCGGGATGGGCCTCCAGATCGAGAACCTTGTTTTCCAGCAGCATCACCGGCAGCCGCAGGTTCGAACGCGGCTTGAAGTAGTGTTCGACGAAGGCCGGCGAACTGGTGGCGAGAAGACTGGCACTGCGGCCAAACTGCCCTTCCGCTGCCCGCAGCAGCCGTCCCTTGAGACCATCATCGAGCAGCAGCCGATGGATATCGAGGCACTCGTAGACGACCGGGACCGAACCGCCAAACTGGGCACGGGCACCCTTTGCGAGCGCCAGCGTTTCCAGATTGCGGGCAATGATCACATCCGGCCGGCGAAGTCCGGACAGATGCCGGGCAAGCCCTGCCCGCGCCTTAACCACGGCTGCGATGCGCTGGGCAAAACGGCCATCCGCCGTGTGCCCCAGCACCCTCACCGGCACGTCCTTCTCGTCGGCCAACCGGTTGGCGTCGCGCAGGAAGCCGGCAACGGAGACCGCAGCACCACCGGCCTTCAGCATGACCACGCGCCGGCGGATGGCCGGATCGGAAAGATCATGGGCGAGGTAGAGAACGTTGATCGTCACGTCGTCCAGCTCCTTCGTTTCAGCCCGTCATGGGCATTCTGAGAATGGCAAAGGCGCGCCGGCGCCTCAGTCCAGCGTGCAGACAATCGAGTCCGGGAAGCGGCAGGTTTGCCCAAGCGCGGTAAACGCAATGCGATCCACCTGCATGGTGATTGGGCCGGCATAGGAAAAGCTGCCGAGCCATTGCTTGGAGGTGTCGGAAGCCCAGAGACTCGCAAAGATCTTCTGCGGATTGGGGGGGATCTTCGACGGATCCGTCACCTCATGCACCAGCCGGCCATCGATGAAATAGCGCAGTCGATCCTTTTCCCAGATGAAGGCGTAGTCATGGAACGCCGTGTCGGCCCCCCCTTCGACGGGCACCAGCTTTTCGTTGCCGCCCTTGCCGGAAATATACTGGTTCAACTGCACCTGGTTGGTGTTCTTGCCCAGCACCTCGAAATCGATCTCGTCATGCGGCTTCTTGTCGGTCGGGCCGATATAGGTGAAGAAGGCGGAATTGGTGCCCGATCCGCTGCCGGCCTTCATGCGGATCTCGTAGGCGCCGTAACCGTAACGCTGGCGTGTCTGGATCTCGCCGCAGACATAGGCGCGATCGGCCGTCTGCTGCGCCTGGAAGCCCAGCGTCAGCACGCCGCCTTCCACCTGAACCTGGTTTTTCGACCAGGTGCAGTTCTGGTGGGCGCCATTGGCCCAGCCGTCGGAGACATACCAGAATGTCTTGTCGAGCTTGTCGAAGGTCTCGACGAAGGATCCGCCGGTCCCTTCCTGCGCCAGGACGGGTTGTGCGGTCACCACGCAGGCCGCGAGAAGCACGGGAAGACCGAGGCGACGGAGGCGCGAAAATTCAGGCATTGGTTGACCTCTTGTTCCGGGTTGCGGACGCTGGAAGGCTGAGTTCTGGCGGACCGAAGGCAGGAGAGCCGGGACCGGGTTTTGCCCGGACGCGATGTCCAGTCAGCACGCCATAGATGCCCGGCGCCCAGTGCCGGGCCAGGCGATGGCTGACAATGATGGCCGCAAAGGTGACGAGGACGGCGAGCGTATAGAAGACCGGATAGAGGTCCGGATCGGCAAACCGGTTCCAGACCATCCAGAGGCCGATCAACAGCGGATAATGCGCGCAGAAGGTCCAGAAGCTGAGGCTTCCGGTGCGTGACAGGCTGAGGCCGACCGGCGTGCGGATGAGTGCGGCAGACAGAAACCACAGGCCACCGGCACCGAAGATGGAGAGCATGTTGCGCAGCATCAGCAGCACATCCGGGTAATCCGGCCCTGTCAGGTAAAGCCCCTGCGCCAGAAGTGCGGCAGAGAGCGTAACGAGAGCGCCAAGCGGCAGCGCCCAGTCATCGAAACGCTTCAGATCCACCCGATAAAGGGCAAGGAAGATGCCGAAGGTGAAGCTGAAGAGAATGGAGTTTTTGAGAACGATGCCGGCATCAAGCTCCGGGAAGACGGCAAAGGCGAACAGAACGCCGAGCGTGATGGCGGGAAGCCGGCGCACGAGCAGCGCCAGCACCGGCGCAATCAGAATGCAGATGAGCAGATCGCGCAGGAAATAGAGCGGCAGGTTGACGGGAAATCCATCGATTGCCAGCGCCTGATCCATCAGAAGCGGCAGCGTGGCGTGGTTGAGACGGGGGAAGTAGCCAATGCCGGCGCCCATTTTCTGCACCACGAAGACGAGGGCGAGAAGTCCGAGATTCCAGAGCAGAAACGGCAGGAGCACCGTGCGGCCCTTCGAGCGGATCACACGGGAATATTCGAAACGCTCGATCCCCCGCTGGAAGAGAAGATAGCCCGAAATGGCGCTGAGGCAGGGAACGCCGACGCGAAACAGGCTTTCGCCGAGAAACACGCGCAGCCAGTCGAACAGGCCGTGGTCGTGCTGGAACGGACTGACCTCGCGATTATAGGGAATATGCACGAAGACGATGCCGGCAATCAGCAGCATGCGCATCAGGTTGATACGGGAGGATATGTTCTGATCCACGGTCACATCAGTCACCCCTAGTTGAGGCCGTTCCTCCCAAAACGACCATTTCGACCAGAGCGGCCTTTGGCCCCCTCAAAGGCCAAGGATGCGGGTCCCTTTCGGGCAAAATGTGGCGCTGCAGCAATTTCTCAAGCGACAGACCACAAAAATGCGATTCCTGCTCGGAATACGCTCGCGTGAATGTGAAGGCGGGCCGACGCGCACACAGAAGCGGAGGCAAGGAAACCAGGCCTTTATCCGGTTCCGATCCCATTCTGTGTAAGAGCGGGCCATCCCAAGAGGGGAAGAGCGCGGATTAAGGAGAAAGAACCGGCTTTTCGCAAATCCCTGCCTCACCTTCCCCGAACTGTGGCGGAAACACGGCGAACCGGCCGCGGGAATGGCGAAGAGAACCCGCTATTTCTGCGCGACCGGCACGCCGGGCAGCAGGTAGCGCAGTTTTCCGGCGGGCACCGGCGGCTCGCTCTGGCCTCCCGCACGTCGAGCCTCCAGCTTGTCGGACATGACACCGGCAACGACCGCCGGCACGGCATCCGGATGCTGAAGCAGGTGCCTCGCCACGCCCGTCAATCCACCCGCAGCCTTGACGTCGAGGGCCAGGCGCAGGTCATGCCGAGCCTTGATGTGCCGTTCGTGGCGCCGGATGACCGTTTGATCCGCCGGCGAAAGTTCTGGGTTGGAGAGACGGATCTGCCGTTCCGCTTCGAAAAGCCGGCGCAGATCCTCGGTTCGATGGCGACCGCTCAGCGAATTGGAGCGCACAACCGCCGCGTAACCGCAATGATCGATCACCTTGTAGCGTGCGCCGCAGACGAGCGCCCTCAGATAGAGATCGTAATCCTCGCCCAGCCGCAGCGCCTCGTCGTACCGCAAGGCGTGCGCCTCCAGGAAGGTGCGCCGCATGACCGGTTTCAGGAAACCGATCTCGCCGCGCTGCCGGCCGCGTCTCGAGATATTGCCATCGACGAAATCATGGATGGAGAGGCTGCGGGTGCGCGCGTGGAAGCGGTCGGGCTTGATCGCCTCGGTCGGATCATGGTGGATGAAGCCGATATTGTCGGCGATCATGTCCCAGCCCGTTTCGCGGATCATCGCCGCAAAACGCCTGGGAAAAAAGAAGTCGTCGGCATCGAGCACCGCAATCAGCGGCGCACGCGACACGGCCATGGCACGGTTGCGCGCAGCCGAAGGCCCCTGGTTCTGCTCAAAGCGCACGACGATGAGGCGACCGCTGCCATCGTCCAGTGCCTTTGCCACGTCGGATGTCGTATCTGACGATCCGTCGTCGACGACCACGACTTCCGCCACCTCCGGCTCCCGGAGCGCCGATTGGATGGCACGTCCAATGGTATCGGCTGCATCCTTGGCAGCGATCACGACACAGACCTCGGGCGACTTTTCTTCGCGCATAGGAGCCTCCGTTCAGACGATACGAAGGGAAACTAGAAACATGTCGAGGATATGGAAGGGCCGGTCGATGCCGTGAGCAAAGCGCTCAGCGGTCCCTGGCCTTCAGCCGCGGCGGCGCCTCGCCCGCCATCTCGCCCGTCTGCCGCGCCTCCCGCCTGGCCGCCTGGGCGGAGGGATCTGCCCGTCGGCGGCGGCTTTCCTTACGCACCAGAACGAGGACGCCGATGAAATACCCGACCTGGATGATGATCGCGCAAAAAACCGTCTGCCAGAGCGTGGTCGCGATGGAACCGTTCAGGACAAAAGTCACACCGGCGAAGACCATCAGAACGGCCAGCATGCTGATCAGCGCGCGCGGTCCATACATTGCGATCCTCCAGAACGTCCGCCTGACCCATCTTTGCCGGTTGCCCATCACGGTGCAACAGCAAGACCTTTCACGTCTGCCTGAACGTGATCATCCTTTAGCACAAAGCCTCCGGCAGCCGAGTAAATATTTGGTAAGAAAGCGGACACACCTGGAGATATTCGCCTCCTTCCCGCCACAATCACGCCGCGCGAGCTGTAGGACGACCGGTCAGCCCTCGCGCCGAGCCCCGCTTTTCGATCAAAATTTATTACAAAGTTTCCGGCTGTCCCCGACGCTTGATTGCGATGCAGCGTAAACATTGCACTGCACAAAAAACCGTCTCCCACAGTTGAAAGCCTGCAAATGACACCCGGGTTCAGCAAAAGCCAAACGGCGCTCCGCAATATTGCGCATGTTCTAAACTAGCCTGAATATTCGGCGCCTCCGCCGAATGTGAGTGATTTTCACAAAATACAAGCAATGTGCTCCCCCGGCCATGTATCGCCGTCCCTCTTCAGCGATCCGTGACAGGTGGATGACACCCCCGCTCAACCGATCGGACACCGGCGAAGACGACCGCAAACAAAAAATCACTGGCCAGAATTCGGAATCGCCCAATTATGATTGCATCAAAGAGGGCCATGAACGCCCTTCGAGGCACCGACCACTCGCAGCAATGGAGTTTCTCTCTATGAAGTCCGCGACACGATCGGCAGACACGCCGCTTAGCCCGACGCATGAGATGCATCTCGCCTTTCCCACAGGCGGCGTTGCAAAACGGGCCTTTGACATCACCATCGCCATGATGGCGCTGGTGATGTTCCTTCCCCTCTTTCTGATGATCATGACGCTCGTCAAGTTCACGGACGGAGGATCGATTTTTTATGGACACAAGCGTGTCGGCCATAACGGCCGCTACTTCAAATGCCTGAAGTTCCGCACCATGGTCGTCAACGGCGACGAGGTTCTGCGCCGCCACCTGCATGCCAACCCGGAGGCTGCCGAGGAATGGCGGCAGACCCGCAAGCTGAAGGATGACCCGCGCGTCACGGCCGTTGGCGCGGTGCTGCGCAAGCTGAGCCTCGACGAACTGCCGCAGCTCATCAACATCCTGCGCGGCGACATGAGCATTGTCGGCCCCCGTCCGGTCGTCGACGAGGAACTGACCCTCTACGACAGCTTCGCCGTCTATTACCTGCGCACCCGGCCCGGCCTCACCGGTCTCTGGCAGATCAGCGGCCGCAACGACGTCTCTTATGAAAGCCGCATCGCGTTCGACACGCACTACGTCCAGAACTGGTCGCTCATGCAGGACATGGCGATCATCGTGAAGACGATCCCGGCCGTCTGCATGTCGCGCGGCAGCTACTGATCCCGCATTTCGAAGACGTGCCCTTGCAACCCGCCCCGCTGCCGCAAGGCGCGGGGTCCTTCGACGGAGCGTCCATGCCCGCATTCTCGCCCTTGTTCCCGCATCTTCGGCGCTGCGTTCGTTCAGCGCTTGTTTCCGCAGCCCTCCTCGGCGCGGCGCCTGTTTTCACCGGACCAGCCTCACAGGCCGCCGAGATGGCCTACCAGCTCGGACCGATGGACAAACTGCGGGTGCGCGTTGCCCAGTGGGTTCCGGCCGAAGGCGTGTTCCGCAGCTGGGACGCGCTGAGCGGCGATTACAGCGTCGGCGCAGACGGCAATCTCTCGCTTCCCTTTGTCGGCAGCATCAGCGTCTCCGGCAAGTCGCCGGATGCGGTCGCCGGCGAGATCGGCGCGGCGCTGCAGCAGCAGTTCGCCCTGCGCGATCCGCCCTCGGCCTCCGTAGAAATCGCCCAGTTCCGGCCGGTCTTCCTGGCGGGCGACGTTCAGACACCGGGCGAATATCCGTTCATGCCCAACATGACGGTGCTGAAAGCCGTCAGCATCGCCGGCGGGCTCAGGCGTTCGGAAAGCGGGCAGCGCTTCGAACGGGACTTCATCAACGCCCAGGGCGATCTGTCCGTCTATGATAGCCAGCGCGCCCGCCTCATTGCCCGGCACGCGCGACTAGAAGCGGAACTGAACGGTGCGAGCGACATCGCGATGCCGAAGGAGTTGGAGAAGGTTGCTAATGCGAGCGACCTGATCCGCAGCGAAACCGCCCTGATGAAACAGCGGCGGGATCGCTACGAGCTGCAGCTGAAGGCGCTCGCCGATCTGAAGGCGCTCTTGCAGAAAGAGGTGGCTTCGCTGGAGGAGAAGAGCAAGACGCAAGAGCGCCAGCTGGAAATCGCCGAGCAGGACCGCGACAAGATCAGCCGGCTGAACGAACAGGGGCTGGCGCTGAGCTCAAGACTTCTGTCGATCGAGGAGCGGACCGCCGAAGTGCAATCCACGCTTCTCGACATCGACACGAATATTCTCAGGGCCAAACAGCAGATCAGCCAGGCGGATCAGGACGAGATCAACCTGAAGAACGACTGGGAGGCCCAGCGCGCCAAGGACATGCAGGATACCGAGGCGGAACTGGAAAAGCTCACCCTGCAGATCGGAACGAACCGCCAGCTGATGGCCGAGGCGCTGACCAAGTCGGCGGAAGCGCTGCGCTTTGATCCGGCAGGCCGGGCGGTCTCGATCCGCTACTCGATCATCCGCGAGACGGCAGACGGCCCGAAGGAAATCGCAGCCGACGAGGCAACCCGCCTTCAGCCTGGCGATGTCGTACGTGCCCGCTCCGAAATGCTGGTGCAGTAACCCCATGCGGATCGCCACATCCACCTTCATCGATCCCGACCGGAACGGTGTCTATGGCGCTTTGGCGGTCGCCCTGTCGTTTTTCGTCTTCGCCTACTCGGCACGCTTCGGCCAGATCTCGATCCTGGCCTATTACGGGGTCTGGCTGCCGCTCGTGCTCTTGGACTACCGACAGGTTCTGGGCAATCCGCTGCGTTACCTGTGGATGTTCGCCTTTGCGGTTTTCTGTTTCATCTCGGTCTTCTGGTCGCCGGCGCCGTCCATCTCGCTGCGCACCGCCATCCAGTATCTGTCGCATCTGGTCTGCGCGGTGATTGCGCTGCGCACCATCAGCATCGCCACGCTCACCCGCGGCGCGACCCTCGGCTGCGCCATCGTGCTCACCTATTCGCTGTTGTTCGGCAGTTACCATTTCGACCCGCTGGACGGCACCTACAGCTTCGTCGGCGCCTTTGCCTCAAAGAACCAGCTTGGTTTTTATGCGTCGCTGGGACTGATTTTTGCCTATGCGGGCGTGGCCGTCATCCGCAGCAGCCTGCGCTGGCTGCCGGTTGCGGCGGCAACCGTGCTTCTCTCGGCCTACAGCCTGTTCGCCTCGCAATCGGCAACCTCCGTCATCACCACGCTCGCCATCCTGATGGTCGTCGTCGGCCTGCAACTACTCGGCCGCTTCACACCCCCTATGCGCAAGCTTTTGTTTGCCTCCGGCCTGGTGATCGGCGTGATCGGCGTCACGCTCGCGCTGGGCATGGGGGCTGCGGACGCGGTGCTCGGTGTCTTCGGCAAGGATTCCACCCTGACCGGCCGAACCTACCTCTGGCAGCAGGGCATCGAAGCCGCCCGCCAGTCTCCGGTGTTCGGTGTCGGTTACCAGGGCTACTGGGTCCGCGGTTTTCCCGAGGCGGAACGGTTGTGGGAGGAATTCTACATCGACAGCCGCGGCGGCTTCCACTTCCACAACACCTATATCGAGACCATGGTCGAGACCGGGGCGGTTGGCACCGTGCTCTTATGCGCCATCCTGCTCGCAAGCTTCATCGGCCACCTGAAGCATCTTTTGCACCACCGGAGAAACCCGGATGCCCTGGTGATGTTTGCGGTGATCTCGCTGCTTCTGGTGCGCTCCTTTGTCGAGATCGACGTCATGCATCCGTATCACGTCGGCTCCTTCCTCTTCTATATCACCGCCGGCACCCTGACACTCCGGCAAAGGGTGGGGTCGCGGCCCATGCTGCGCCCGGTCCGGATCCACCCGATGAGCGCCGGGGCAGCCGGATGACCCCACAACCGAACCCGCATGCGCAGCCGAAGATGCAGACCCTGCAGGGCATCCAGTATCTGAGAGCCGTCGCGGCACTCGCCGTCGTTCTGTTTCATGCGGCCGAGCGCAGCGGCGTGAACTTTGCCATCGGTGCAGCGGGCGTCGATGTCTTCTTCGTCATCAGCGGCTTCATCATGGCGGTCATCAGCCATCGACGACCGCAAACCGCCGGCGCTTTTCTCAAGGACCGCTTCCTGCGCATCGCACCGGTCTACTGGATCGTCACATCGGTGATGATTTTTGGTGCCGCCGCAGGCTTCTTCCCCAACCTCGTGCTGGATCCCCTGCACGTGCTGGGCTCCTACCTCTTTCTGCCGGTGCCCTCCCCCAATAGCGGCGCATTGTGGCCGGTCCTGGTGCAGGGCTGGACGCTGAACTACGAAATGTTCTTTTATGGAAGCTTCGCGGCAACCCTGCTCTTTCCGCAGCGTGTCCGGTTGCCGCTGCTCGCCCTCACCTTCATCGGCCTGGTGCTGGTGGCAGGGCTCATGCCCGCCCCGCCCCTGTGGCTGAACTTTTATGGTGCACCGCTGATCCTGGAATTTCTCGCCGGCGTCTGCCTCGGCCGCCTCTGGATGCGGGGCAGGATCCCCGGTGCGGAAACGGGGTTTGGACTGATGGTCGCGGCAACGCTCGGCTTTGCGACGATCTTCATCCTGAACCTTCCCTTCGGCACCTGGATCTGCGGTCCACTGGCGCTTATCGCTGTCATCGGCATCCTGTCGCTCGAACGGGAGCAGACACTGCCCAACCTGCCGCTGCTCAGCTATCTCGGAGACGCCTCCTTCTCCATCTATCTCTGGCATACGCTGGCGATTTCGGTGGTGGTGAAATTCGGCGCTCTGGCCGGACTGGGCGGCTGGCTTCTTGCCTGGACCGCCGGCATCGCGGGCAGTGTGCTAGGTGTTTTCGCCTATGAGGCGATCGAGCGCCCGTTCCAGCATCTGCTCAAGCATGGCCGGCTGAGCTTTCGTCTGCCGCACCGGCAAACGGCAAAGTGATCAGCGCCCGTTCAGATCCTCATGCGTCAGCTCGAAATGGTCGAGGATGATCTGGATATTGCGGCGGTGCGACTTGAAATACACGTCGAACAGATCACCAAGCACCGGGACGCTGCCGAAAACGGCATCGGTTGCGAGATTGCCGAGCATCTGCATCTGCTTGTTGCCGGGGAGCCCCAGCTTGCGCGCCTCGTTGAGAACAGCAAGGCCCACCAGGGCGCCCGCCGCATCGCCGATGCCCGGCAAGAGCCCCATAATCGAATCTGCTCCGAAACGAATGCGGGTGCCTGGAATGCGCAGCGCCGTATCCATCAGCCGCGCCACGCGGGCAAGCGTCGCCAGACGCCGCATGGCCGCGGCATCCAGCGTGCTCTTTGGGTTGATCCGCCCCTGAAATCCGTCCTGTGCCGCCACCGTCATCATTCCTTGCTCGATAGTAGGCACAACGGCGGGAAAGAGGGGCGGTTCCCCGACGCTCCTCGCCGTCATGATGCGGGGCGAATCGCCGTCTCTCTCCCTCTGTCAAAAGCCGGGAGGACCGCGACAGGCAAAACCGGCCTTGCGCCGGATGAGCGAACGGGAGATGACAAAGCGCTTGAAGCCGCGCGGGATTGGAGTGAGGCCGTGCGACACACTTTCGGGAAGGAAACCGACACATGAAACTTCTTCGTTACGGCCCGGTGGGCTCGGAAAAGCCCGGCCTTCTCTCCGCCGACGGCTCGATCCGCGACCTCTCCGGTCATCTCGCCGACGTCTCGGGCGCTGCCCTTGATCCGGCGGCACTGGCCAAGCTCGCCTCCCTCGATCCGGCAACGCTGCCCGAAGTCTCCGCCTCCGAACGCCTCGGCGCCTGCGTGGCCGGCACCGGCAAGTTCATCTGCATCGGGCTCAACTATTCTGACCACGCCGCCGAATCCGGCATGGCGGTTCCACCCGAGCCGGTGGTCTTCATGAAGGCTACCTCGGCCATCTGCGGTCCGAACGACGACGTGCTCATTCCGCGCGGCTCGGAGAAGACCGACTGGGAAGTGGAACTCGGCATCGTCATCGGAAAGACCGCGAAATACGTCAGCGAGGCAGAAGCACTGGACTATGTTGCCGGTTACTGCGTTTCCCACGACGTCTCCGAGCGCGCCTTCCAGACCGAGCGCTCCGGCCAGTGGACCAAGGGCAAGTCCTGCGACACGTTTGGCCCGATCGGCCCGTGGCTCGTGACCAAGGACGAGATCACCGATCCGCAGAACCTTTCCATGTGGTTGAAGGTGAATGGCGAAACGATGCAGGACGGCACGACCTCCACCATGGTCTACGGCGTTGCCTTCCTCGTCTCCTACCTCTCGCAGTTCATGTCGCTGCATCCGGGCGACGTGATCTCGACCGGCACGCCGCCCGGCGTCGGCATGGGGCTGAAGCCACCGCGCTATCTGAAACCCGGCGACGTGGTGGAACTCGGCATCGAAGGCCTCGGCAGCCAGAAGCAGACCTTCAAGGCCGACGCCTGAGGAAGAACCGGAGTGATCGCCCACAAACCCGGGAGCCCTGTTTCCCGGGTTTGACGGAACGCGCACCGACGCACCAGTCCGGAACGCCGGTCGAGCGCAGCGTCTGGCAAGGGTTTCGCCCGCAGCCCGGTTGCACCGCGAGCCACGCTTCGACCGGTCTGCGTGCTGTCTTGTCGACCATGCCAGCCATCGCTCAGGGGCACGGGCATGGCAACGCCTGCCTCCGCTCGAAACGGCTTGAAGGGAATATGGACATGCAAAGGGACGCGATCATCAAACGGGCGTCGGACTATGCCCAAGAGGGAGAGCTTGCGGCAGATCTCGCACGCCTCGTCGCTCATCGGTCGATCAGCCAGTCGGAAGGAAAGCCGGAAGATCTGGCGGCTTATCTCACCGATGACATGCAGCCACGTCTCGCCGGCATGGGCTTTCAGACGGAAATCTCCGACAATCCCCGCAAGGGCGGTGCACCTCTTCTTCTGGCGACCCGGCACGAGGCGGACGACCTGCCGACCGTGCTGATCTATGGCCATGGCGACGTGTGCAACGGCGAGGCGCATCGGTGGCGCGAGGGCCTCGACCCCTTCCTGCTGAAGCAGGAGGGCGACCGGCTGTATGGTCGCGGCACGGCCGACAACAAGATCCAGCACCTCATCAACATCAAGGCGCTGGAGCTTCTGATCAACGCCACCGGCAGGCTGGGCTTCAACGCCAAGATCATCCTGGAAATGGCGGAGGAAACCGGCTCCTTCGGCCTGCGTGAATTCTTCGAGGCGAAGCGTGATGCGCTTTCTGCGGACGTGCTGATTGCCTCCGACGGTCCCCGTCTTGCTGCCGATACACCGACCATATTCATGGGCTCGCGCGGCGGCCTGTCCTTCGATCTCATCGTGAACCTGCGCGAGGGCGATCATCATTCCGGCAATTTTGGTGGCTTGCTGGCCGATCCGGTGATCATCCTGTCCCACGCGATTGCCGCAATCGTTGATCATCGCGGGCAGATCCAGATCCCCGAATGGCGGCCGACCAGCCTGACGCCGGACATCCGGGCGGCGCTGAAGGACCTGCCGCCACGCCGGCACGATGCCGATTGGGGCGAAGCGGATCTGACCCCTTCCGAGCGGGTGTTCGGCTGGAACTCCATGGCCGTGCTTGCCATTTCCGCCGGTAATATCGAAGCCCCGCAGAACGCCATCTCCGGTTCCGCCAAGGCCACCTGCCAGCTCCGCTTTGTCGTCGGCACCGATATGGAGGAAATCCTGCCGGCGCTCAGGCGGCATCTCGACGCCCGCGGCTTTCCCATGGTGGACGTCAGGCCCGGCCGCGGCGAAGCCTTCAAGGCAACGCGCTTCTCCCCGGATCACCCCTGGGTGACATTCGTCGAACAATCGATCGCGGCAAGTTCCGGCAAGGCACCGCATGTGCTGCCGAACCTTGCAGGTTCGCTGCCGAATGACGCCTTCACCGATATTCTGGGGCTGCCCACCGTCTGGATCCCGCATTCACACGCCGAATGCGGACAGCATGGCCCGAACGAACACGCCCTGCTGTCGATCGCCGAAGAAGGCATGCGCATCATGACGGCGCTTTTTCTCGACATCGCTGCGAATGCCCGCAGGCTGAAGACGATGCGCTGACGACAATAGCGGCAATATGCCGGCAACCACGCACCACCTGCAGACCCTGTGGTCTGCTTCCGGGACAGCCGCGAGCCCGAATTGTACGTCGTCGTACACATATTCTCGATGCACAGCCGGATTGTGGCTGTTACCATGTGACTCGTGACATTGCGTCACGAATGGCCTGAGCGAATGCGATCGGTTCGGCAAGAATTGAGGTTGCTGTCCGTGAGTTCATCACACATTCCGCTGATAACCGATCGGCCTGCCTTCGCCGGGGCGGGAAAATCATCCTGTTTATGACAGGATGATTTTCTTTTCTTGTTGCATGCATCACCAAGTAACATTCTATAGTGGTATCCCGTTATGAATGTAAAAGCGCGTGGACTGCATGATTCAGCCGGAACAGCCGCCTAGCCAGACAATGAAACGAGGTCGAGGACGTCCGAAAACACACAGTGACGAAGAACGACTGTGCTCGATCATTGAAACGGCACGGCGAACATTTGCCGAACTGGGCCTTGTGCGCACGACGACGGACATCGTCGCAAGCCGCTGTCGCATCTCCAAACAAACGCTCTACCGCCTTTTTCCAAGTAAGAACGATCTTTTTCTGGCCGTCGTTGTCGCCCATCGTCAGATGATGCTTGATTTGCCGCGCCCTCCGGAGGAGGACGAGCCCCTTGAGGCGGTGATCAGCAAGATCTTCATGATCGACATCGATCCGGAAACGGAACGCGAGCGCGACGCCTTCATCCGGATCGTGATGCTCGAGTCGCCTCAAGTGCCGGAACTCGCCGATATCCTACACCGCGAAGGGCCGGAAACGGCACGGCGGCAACTGGCCGCGTGGTTGAAACAGGAAATCGCGCGCGGAAAAATGCATCTTGATGATCCGATGGCCGGCGCGCGGATGCTTCTTGATCTCATGTTCGGTGCCGGTGGCCCGAGGGGTTGGGAAAACCTGGAAGAGCGTCGCCATCACATGCGCCACGCGATCAATCTTTTCGTTCGCGGCACACGCCCCGCCTGAAGCCCGTGTGCCAATGCGGGAAAGAGGCCCTTAGAATGCGGCCATCGTTAAACTCAGAACAAAATCTGACTGAAAATCTTTCCGGCCGGGCAAGTATTTCCTGACAAGTTGTCCACGTGACCACCAGTTCGGAACCGGACCGATGAACGTTCGAGAAGAAAGCGCGGCTGAACGCGCCATGACGATGCGCGCATGCTGCCTCCTGATGGAACGCGGCAGTCTCAACCCCGACGACATGGCAAAGATCCTCGGCAAATGGACCGGCGGCGGCTACAGGATGGAGCGCCTGCTGATCTCGGAACGGCTGGTGAGCGCCCGCAGCTATTACCAGGCGCTTGCCGAAGCCAACGATCTGCCCTTCATCGATCTGACCCAGGAGCCTTGCGACCCGGCGCTGCTCAAGGCCGGAGACCGAAACGATTACACCCGTCTCTCCCTGCTGCCCTGGCGCAGGCAGGATGGCGTCACCCTCATCGCCACCACCGAACTCGGCGAGGCACAGCGGCACTGGGCGATCGAACGTTTCGGCAAGAGGGGCTTTGCCTTCCTCCTCACCTCGTCTTTCGATATCCTTTGGGAAACGCAGCGCCAGTTCCGGGACAGCGATGACCGCACCGCGCGCGAAGACCTCTGCAACACCCGACCGCTTCTGTCTGCCCGAACCACATTCACCAGAGCCCAGGCCCTGGTTCTTGCGGTGCTCTTCCTGCTGACCACCGCGGCGCTGATTGTCAGCCCCCACGCAACCCTGATGGTTGCGGGTGTGGTGGTGACCGTGCTCTACACCGCCTCCTTTGTCTTCAAGTTCATCCTGACACTGCTGGGCGCCAACAGCGCCGTGGATAATGGCGATGGATATCCGCGCATTTGCGGAAGAGCTGCCGGCAGAAACCCTGCCTATCTATTCCGTGCTGGTGCCGATGTATCGGGAGGCGCGCGTGCTGCCGCTCCTGGTGCGGGCCTTGGAGCGGCTCGATTATCCGGCCTCCAAACTCGACATCAAGCTGGTGCTCGAGGAGGACGACGTCGACACCATCGAGGCGGCAAAGGCCATGCGCCTGCCGGCAACCTTCGAGATCGTCCGGGTGCCCGCGTCACAGCCCCGCACGAAACCAAAAGCCTGCAATTACGCCCTTCCCTTCTGCCGCGGGGAATTCGTGACCATCTACGATGCCGAAGACCAGCCGGAACCGGACCAGTTGCGGCTTGCAGTGGCGGCATTCCGGCTGGGACAGGCAGATCTCGCCTGCGTCCAGGCCCGCCTGAACTACTTCAACCGCTCGGAAAACTGGCTGACGCGTATGTTCACGCTGGAATATTCCCAGTGGTTCGATTTCTTCCTTCCCGCGCTCTCCAGGATGAGCGTTCCGATCCCGCTCGGGGGAACGTCGAACCATTTCCGCATCGACGTGCTGCGCCAGGCCGGTGCCTGGGACCCCTTCAACGTCACCGAGGATGCCGATCTGGGGGTCCGGCTTGCGCAAAGCGGCTATAGCGTCGGCGTCATCCCCTCGACCACGTTCGAGGAGGCGACGAGCGACATCCGAAGCTGGGTCAAGCAGCGATCGCGCTGGATCAAGGGCTACATGCAGACCTGGCTGGTGCATATGCGAAATCCCGTCCAGTTGTGGAGATCGCTCGGCACCGCCGGCTTTCTGAGCTTCCAGGCCTTCATCGGATTGCCGCCATTCACCGTGCTGATCAACCCGATCCTGTGGCTGATGACGCTTCTCTTTGCGGCTTCGGCGTTCGGCGTGACCGACTGGACACTGCCGCAGCCCTTCGGTGCCCTGGCCCTGTTCAATCTCATCATCGGCAATCTGCTGCTTCTCTATTTTGGCACCATTGCCTGCCTGAAGCGCGGCTTCTACGACCTCATGCCATCCGGGTTTCTGATGCCGCTCTACTGGGTGCTGCATTCGATTGCCGCCTACAAGGCACTCTGGCAATTGATCAACAATCCCCATCACTGGGAAAAGACCGAGCACGGCAAAAGCGAGATCAGTGCCCAGCTTCTGGCAAGAGCGGCCGCATGATGAACACGTCTACGTCACCGCGCCAGCCAGGCGGACCTGTGAAAGGCCTCATGCGCGATCTCGTGCTGGTTCTCGTCAGCGGCGGCCTTTTTGCCGTGATGGCCACAACCACGCTCAGGGCAACGCCGCACGATCCATGGATCGTCCCGCTGCTGGTGGTTCCGGTGCTGTGCCTGGTGGCCTCGCTGCGTCGTCTGCAGCAATCGAACTGGGGTGTGGCGGGCGCTGGTCTCCTTCTGCTTCTCACCATGTCCCATCCGCTGATGCTCTACGCCATCTCAAGCGAGCCTCGGGCGCTGGGAGCAATCGCCGCCCTGGTTCTTGCCGCGATTGCCGTCCTGGACATTCTGGAGAAACCGGATGCCGAGACGCGGATCCATCTTGGCCTGTTCCTCGCCCCGCTCGCGCTTGTCGAAGGCGGATGGCCGATCCTTCTGCCACTCGCCTTCCTCTCGCCCCTGACGGAACCGCGAGCGCGGGCGGAGATCCACGTCGCGATCGCCCTGCTGCTGGTGGCGCTTGTGCCGGCTTTGATTGTCCTATGTGCCGCTTCGGCGCTGCAACTGGTCGAGCCCGGTGGATCGACTGCGGGCTTGCTGCAGGCGATGAGCACACCATTTGCTCGGCGCGCCGCATTTGACACGTCTGCCCTCTGGGCGCTGGCGGTGACATCCCTTCCGCTTCTCGTCTTCATGCTTTTTGCCCTGCGTGAACCGGGCAACCGGAAAGGGGCGGCGGTTGTCGTGATGTTCCCCCTCCTGACGGCGGGAGTCTGCGGAGCCTTCGAAATCAATCTTTCGACCTGGACTGCAAGCCTGCTCGCACCCCTCCTTGTGTTCCTGTGGAGCAGTGGGCGCCAATGGTCCGCGCCGATGCGTATCGCGCTCTGCGTTGCCATGGCAGCAAGTGCTCTGACAGCCTGGCAATCAGATCTCCTGTGGAGCGGATCCAGCTGGCGTGAACGGCAGATGGGACAATCGTCCGGGCATCTTTCGCAGGCCTGCCCCAGAATAGGGGGCTGCCCCGCACCCCTCCTGCGCCCGACCCTGCCGCTCTCGTGACGGGGATGGCAAACACCTGAAAAAAATCTGCAACCTTTCTGGAATTTTTTCGTTAGGCCCACGGCTGGGTTTTGTCTCTTCGGCGGGATCTGGCCATTCGCGTCCTGAAAATCCGGGGCATTTCGAAGAAGAAGAGAGAGGTTCAAAGCAGCACAGTGTGTGGAATCTGCGGAGAAATACGGTTCGACGGCGCTCAGCCATCCCCCATGGTACAGGCAAGGATGATGGAGGCGATCGCGCCTCGCGGGCCTGACGGCTCCGGCATGGTGATCCATGGATCGACCGCGCTCTCGCACCGGCGCCTCTCGATCATCGATCTGTCGCAGAAGGCGCGCCAGCCGATGGTGGATGGCGAACTGGGCCTCACCATCGCGTTCAACGGCTGCATCTATAACTATCCGGAACTGCGTGCCGAACTGGAAGGCAAGGGTTACCGCTTCTTCTCGCACGGCGACACGGAAGTCATCCTGAAGGCGTGGCATGCCTGGGGCACGGCCTGTGTCGAGCGCTTCCACGGCATGTTCGCCTTCGTTATCCACGAGCGCGACACCAATCGCGTGGTGATGGCGCGCGACCGTTTCGGCATCAAACCGCTCTACCTCGCCAAGGTTGGTCGCGCCGTGCGCTTCGCCTCGTCCCTGCCGGCGCTGGTCAAGGGCGGCGAGATCGACACGTCGATCGACCGCAACGCGCTCCACCACTACATGAGTTTCCACGCCGTCGTGCCGCCGCCGCGCACCATCCTGAACGGCGTCAAGAAGCTGCCGCCGGCGACCATCCGTGTCATCGAGGCGGATGGCCGGGAGACGGACAAGGTCTACTGGAACCCGCCGCACCAGCGCGATCCGGATCTGTCCGGCCTGTCGCGCGAGGAATGGCGGGACCGGGTCCTCGACTCCCTGCGCACCGGGGTGCGGCGCCGCATGGTGGCCGACGTGCCTGTCGGTGTGCTGCTCTCCGGCGGGGTCGACTCCAGCATCATCACCGGCCTGCTTGCGGAGGAAGGCCAGAAGGACCTGATGACCTTCTCCGTCGGCTTCGAGGAAGCCAATGGCGAGAAGGGCGACGAATTCGTCTATTCCGACCTGATCGCCAAAACCTTCGGCACCGATCATCACAAGATCTTTGTGCCCTCGTCGCAACTGATGGAGGCACTTCCGGGCGTCATCGGCGCCATGTCGGAGCCGATGGTCTCCTATGACAATGTCGGCTTTTATCTGCTGGCCAAGGAAGTCTCCAAGCACATCCGCGTGGTGCAGTCCGGACAGGGCGCCGACGAGGTGTTTGCCGGTTACCACTGGTACCCGCCGCTGCAGAACTCCACGGACGTGGTGGGCGATTACGCAAAGGTCTTCTTCGACCGGTCGCATGAGGTGCTGAAAACCCAGCTCAATCCCGACTGGATCGCCGACCACGATGTAAGCCGCGAACTGGTTGCCGCGCATCTGACGCAGCCGGGTGCCGAAACGCCCGTGGATGCTGCTCTGCGCCTCGACAGCCAGGTGATGCTGGTGGACGACCCGGTGAAGCGCGTCGACAATATGACCATGGCCTGGGGGTTGGAGGCGCGCGTGCCCTTCCTCGACCACGAACTGGTCGAACTGGCAGCGAAGATCCCGCCGGAATTCAAGCTGAACGACGGCGGCAAGGGCGTGCTGAAGGACGCCGCCCGCCTTGTGGTGCCGCATGAGGTGATCGACCGCAAGAAGGGTTATTTCCCGGTTCCGCAGTTGAAATATGTCGATGGCCCCTATCTCGACATGGTGCGGGATGCGCTCACCTCGCAGGCTGCGCGCGAGCGCGGCATCTTCCGCGATGATTACCTGCAGCAGCTGTTCACCGATCCGACCGGCCACATCACGCCGCTCCAGGGATCGGAACTCTGGCAGGTCGGACTGCTCGAAATGTGGCTGCAAACCCAGGGGGTATAAGGGGTATGGCAAACAACAAGACGAGCGAACGCCTGCAGCGTTTCCGCAGCGAAAAGGCGGTGGCGCATCGGCTCAAACGCAAGCGTTTCGAATCCCTGCAGCGCACCGGTTCATCCGAGGGGGATGGGCCGGCAACGTCTGCCTGCGTGGATTGCGGCTGGGGCCGGCTGATCTTCGCGCAGACATTCGATGATGCCGGGGAACTGGTCTCGGCGCTGCGTGAAGAGGCGCCCGATCACCGGGATATCGCCGTCTACGTGGCTGATCCGCATGTGCTTCTGGCAGAAGCGCCGCAGGAGATCTTCCTTGATCCCTCCCACACCTTCCGGCTCGATCTTTCCACCTATCGGTCCGGCCGCCGCCAGCCGCGCGGCTTTTCCGTGCGCCGGCTGACATCGGAAGCGGATGCGCGGGCTGTCAACCGCATCTATGCGGCGCGCGGCATGGTTCAGGTGCGGCCGGATTTCTTCTGGTCGAACCGCGATAGTCGCGCCATCACCTATCTGGTGGCCGAAGATGAGGCGACGGGCGAGGTGATCGGCACCGTCACCGGCATCGACCATATGCGCGCCTTTTCCGATCCCGAACAGGGAACCTCGCTCTGGTGCCTGGCGGTCGATCCGCAGGCGCGCCATGCCGGCATCGGCGAAACGCTGGTGCGGCGTCTCGGCGAACACTTCAAGGCGCGCGGCGCGGCCTTCATGGATCTCTCCGTGCTGCACGACAACGAGCAGGCGATCGCGCTTTATGAAAAGCTCGGCTTCCGCCGCATCCCGGCCTTTTCCGTCAAGCGGAAGAACTCGATCAACGAACGTCTCTTTGCAAGCCCGCTGGAGGCCTACGACGCGCTAAACCCCTATGCGCGGCTGATCGTCGATGAGGCGCGGCGGCGCGGCGTGCATGTCGAGATCACCGACGCGGAAGGCGGTTTCTTTCGCCTGTCGAATGGTGGACGCTCCGTCCACTGCCGCGAGAGCCTGTCGGAACTCACCTCCGGTGTCGCCATGTCGATCTGCGACGACAAGGCGGTGACCCGCCGCGTGGTCGAGCGCGCGCGCCTGATCGTTCCGGAACAGATGACGGCAGATGATGACGAGGCGGCGCTGCAAACCTTTCTCGACAGGCACGGACGTGTCGTCGTCAAGCCGGCGCGTGGGGAACAGGGCCGCGCGGTGGCGGTGGGCCTCGCCACGCTGGACGAAGTCCGGGCTGCCATCAAAGCAGCCCGCGAGGTCTGCGACCGGGTTTTGATCGAAGCCTGCTTCGAGGGCGAGGATCTGCGGCTCGTCGTGATCGATTTCAAGCTGGTGGCAGCAGCCATCCGCCGCCCGCCGCATGTCATCGGCGATGGCCGCAGCACGGTGCGGCAGTTGATCGAGACCTTGTCCCGCCGCCGCGCTGCCGCAACCGGAGGCGAAAGCACGATCCCGATCGATTCCGAAACCGAACGCTGCCTGTCGCTCTCGGACCTGACGCTGGACGATGTTCTGGAGGAAGGCCGGGACGTTGTGGTGCGCAAGGCGGCGAACCTTCACACGGGCGGCTCGATCCACGACGTCACGGCCATCGTCCATCCGCGCCTGGTGGAGGCCGCCATCAAGGCCGCCCGGGCGATCGACATTCCGGTCGTCGGCATCGACTTCATGGTGAAAAGCCCGACCGATCCCGATTATGTCTTCATCGAAGCCAATGAACGCCCAGGCCTTGCCAACCACGAACCCCAGCCGACGGCAGAGCGGTTTCTCGACCTGTTGTTTCCCCTCTCCGGCCACCGTGCGGCCCGCAATGCGCTGGGGAAAATGTAAGCCATGACGATCGACATTGATGAAGATTACCTGCTGGACCAGCTGAAGGCCCTGCTGTCGATCAACAGTCCGACCGGCTATACGGACCAAGTGGTGATCCACTGCTCCAACGAGCTCGAGCGGCTGGGGCTTAAGCCCGAACTCACGCGCCGCGGTGCCATCCGGGCGGTGCGCCAGGGCAGCCGGCGCAAGGGCGCGCGTGCCATCGTCGCGCATGTCGATACCCTCGGCGCACAGGTGAAGGCGATCAAGGAGAATGGCCGGCTGGAACTTGTTCCGATCGGCCACTGGTCCGCCCGCTTTGCCGAGGGGGCACGCGTCACGATCTACAGCTACCACGGCACGTTTCGCGGTACGATCCTGCCGCTGAAGGCGTCGGGCCACACCTTCAACGACGAGGTGGATACGCTGCCCGTCGGTTGGCCCTATGTGGAACTGCGCATCGACGCCATCACTCGATCCACCGCGGAAACGAAGGCGCTTGGCATCGATGTCGGCGATACGGTGGCGATCGACACTGGAACCGAGTTTCTCGACAATGGCTTCATCAACTCCCGCCACCTGGACGACAAGGCGGGCGTTGCCATCATGCTGGCCGCGATCGAAGCGCTGGAGCGGACCGGCGCCAGGACACCGGTCGATACCCACTGGCTGTTCACCATCGCCGAAGAGGTGGGCGTCGGCGCCTCCTCCGTCGTTTCAGCCGAGATCGCATCCATGCTGACCGTCGATAACGGCACGACAGCGCCGGGGCAGAACTCGTCGGAATTCGGCGTTACCGTTGCGATGGCCGACCAGACAGGCCCGTTTGACTATCACCTGACGCGCAAGCTGGTGGAACTCTGCGAGGAAAAACGCATCCCCTACCAGAAGGACGTCTTCCGCTATTACCGGTCGGATTCCGCGTCTGCCCTCGAAGCGGGCCACGATATCCGCACCGCGCTCGTCACCTTCGGCGTCGATGCCTCGCATGGCTATGAGCGCATCCACAAACATGCACTCGTCTCCGTGGCGCAGCTCGTTTCCGCCTTTGCGGTCAGCCCCGTGCTGATCGGGCGTGATGTCAACGAGTTGTCGAGCGTCAAGGGTTTCACGACCCAGCCTACGGAAGAGGCCGAGCAAGGTCTGGCGGAACCGCTGATCAAAAGCCGGACACCCGAACAGCAGCGCCCCATTCGCGGAAAGCAGTCGCCGAGCGTGGTCTGAACGGAACTCCGGAGGGAACCGGCGGTTAGACGCATTGATCCCAAACAGATGAGGAGAGATGCGATGCACGTCCGAGAAATGATTTCCACCCATCCGCATGTCCGGGGCGAGACCGAGGATGCGCTGCTGCGCTGCATCGAGGAATGTTATGCCTGTGCGCAGACCTGCACCAGCTGTGCGGACGCCTGCCTGGGCGAAGAGAATACCGGCATGCTGATCCAATGCATTCGCCGGAACCTCGATTGCGCCGATCTCTGTGCCGCGACCGGCGCCATCGCCTCGCGCCGCACCGGCTCCAACACCGAAGTCATGCGCGCCGTCATCCAGGCCTGCGCCGAAGCCTGCCGTGTGTGCGGGGAGGAATGCCGCTCCCATGCCGAGATGCATGAACATTGCCGCGTCTGCGCCGATGCCTGCGAACGGTGCGAAAAGGCCTGCCGCGAAGCGCTGCCGGCCGTTCACTGACCTGGATCTGTTGGGCGCCTGCGTGGCGCCCTTCAGCCGTTCCCATCGACCTCCACCCAGCGACGGTCGCGGAACGACTGGGCCATGGCGTGGACTGCGCGTTCGATGCGCAGGCCGTCCTCGAAACCGATGACATGGCCCGGGCGACCGTCGATCACCTCCATCAGTTCCCGGCATTCGATGATCTTCAGGTCGTTGAAGCCGAGCCCATGCCCGGGCGCCGGGATGAACCGGCCATACGGCGCATGATGCGGTGCCGCCAGAATGGTGCGGAAGCCCTGATCTTCCGGACGCCCCGTCGCCTGATAGAGCTGGAACTCGTTCATCCGCTCCTGATCGAACAGGATGGAGCCGGCCGAGCCAAAGATCTGTAGCGCGATGCGGCCCTTGCGACCCCAGGCGGAGCGATTTGCCATCAGCACCGCCGACAGTCCGCTCCCAAGCCTCAGCAGAATGCTTGCCACATCGTGGTTCTCGACCGCCCGCATGCCACCCTCCTTGAGGGGGCGTTCCGCATAGGGTTTGACCATGTCTGTCACGACGCTCTCGACATGGCCGAAAAGGCAGAACAGGAGGGAGAGCGGATGCACAGCAAAATCATCCAGAGCGCCGTAACTGGAGGCGGCTTCGCTCTTCCAGTAAAAGAAGGCGGACGGGTCGGCCATGAAATCCTCGTCCATCTCGACGCGGACATGGTTGACGCTGCCGATTGCCCCTTCGTCGATCAGCCGACGGATATGGCGGATCATCGGGTTCTGGATGTAGTTGTAGCCCATCACCGCCGCTTTGCCGCTCGCTCTTGCGGCATCGCGCATGGCAATCGCATCGGCGAGCGTCGGCGCCATCGGCTTTTCGCACCACACGTGTTTGCCCGCCTGAAGCGCCGCAATCGCCATCTCCGGATGAAAGGCGTTCGGGGTGGTGATGGAGATGACGTCGATATCCGGGTTGGCGAGCAGATCCCGCCACTCTCCGGTGGAGGACGCAAAACCAAGCTCGGCAGCGCGGCGCGCCGCCAGATCCGCATTCACCTCCGCCAGCGTGACGAGCCGCGGGCGCGGCACGTCACCGAAAACGCTTGCAACATTGTTCCAGGCCAGTGCATGGCACTTGCCCATATAGCCGGTGCCAATCAGGCCCACGCCGAGTTCCCGCATGCCTTCCTCCCAGAAGCAGTTGGTTGCGACCGCTGACTAACTGGTCCGGGCAGGACCTCCTCAAGACACCGCCCGGACACCAAGGTCAGGGGTTGTCGCGCTTAAAAATCCAGTCGTGGTCCGGATGGTTCTGGAAGCGCCACTTGCGCATCGGACCGGCCATGACGTTGAGGTAATACATGTCATATCCGTAAGGCGCGCCGCACGGATGATGGCCCTTCGGCACCAGAACCACGTCACCATCGGAGACGGCCATCGTCTCGTCCAGCGAACCGTCTTCGGTGAAGACGCGCTGGAAACCGAAACCCTGCGACGGGTTGAGGCGATGGTAATAGGTCTCTTCCAGATAGGTCATCTCCGGAAAATTATCCTCGTCATGCCGGTGCGGCGGATAGGACGACCAGTTGCCCGACGGCGTGAAGACTTCGGTGACGAGCAGGCTATCCGCCACGTCGCGATCTTCCATGGCGATCGGGAAGATGTGGCGGGTGTTGGCACCCTTGCCGCGTTCGGTCAGCGTGATGCCGGCAGGGCCGATCACCTGCGCCTCGCGCCCGGGCTTGGCCGGGGCCGTGCAGATGGCGAGCGTGCAGTCGGTCGTCGCGGTCGCCGTCCAGTCGCTGCCGGCCGGCACGTAAACGCAATGCGGCGGCGTCTTTTCAAAGACGCTCATCCGGTCTCCCAGCTCGCCGAACGCCTTGCCCTGTGCTGCAACCGTCGCCTTGCCTTCGACGAGAACGAGGATCACTTCCGTCTCGCCCGTAGGCTCCGCGGCGGTCTCGCCAGCCTTCAGGTGGTAGAGGCCGAAGCCGACATAACCCCAGTTGGCACTCGCCGGCGTGATGTCATGCACCTTGCCGGTCTTGCCTTTCGGCTTGCGCAGCAGATCGCTCATTCCTCATCTCCCTTGTCGGCCTCAAGCCTGGCCTTGCGGGCGGCTTCGTCCGCCGCCGCCTGGGCTATTGTCCGGTCATACATGATCAGCAGTTCGTAGGCCGCATAGGCTGCGGCGGCGAGAAACAGCAGAGCCCATCCCGTGGAGCCGTTGTAGAGTTCCACCCCGCCCCAGGCTGCCGGCAGCACCACCGTCAGGATGCGCCGCCACAACGGCTTGAAGAAAGGGTGATGCGGGTCCAGCAGCTTCAACGGGATATCCTCCGGATGAGGTTCAAATCAGGCCTGCATCCTTGGCGAAGCCCTTCAGCGATTTCAAGCCGAGGCTCTGATATTCGTAAGGATTGCGGACATCCGGATCCTGTTCCGCCTCGATGACGATCCAGCCCTGATAGCCGTGCTCTGCGGCAAGTTTTAGAACTGGCGGAAAATTCACCCCACCTTCGGCATCGCCCGGAACGGTGAAGACACCGCGGCGCACGCCTTCGAGGAAGGAGAGCTTTTCCGTCCGCACCTGCTCGGCAATCACCGGGCGCACGTTCTTCGCGTGGATATGGCCGACGCGGTGCATGTATTTTTTTGCAACCGCCTCCGGGTTTCCGCCACCGAAATAGCAATGACCGGTGTCGAGCAGCAGCTTGGCATGCGGGCCGGTGTGCTGCATCAGAAGATCGATTTCCGCTTCGCTCTCGACCACCGTTCCCATGTGGTGATGGTAAACCAGCGCAATGCCCTGAGAGGCCGAAAATTCAGCCAGCGCCTCGACGCCTGCGCCGAATTTCGCCCAATCGGCTTCCGCCAGCTTCGGGCGGTCGGCCAGCGCTGTATCGTCAGCGCCATGGATGGCGTTCGAGGTTTCGCAGACGATGATGACCTTGCAGCCCATGGCCTTCAGCACGTCGAGGAAGGGCTGCATGGCCGCCTTTTCCTCGTCGATGCTGTTGGTGAGCAGGTTCAGCGAGTGCCAGCCGGAGACGAACTTCAGGCCGCGCGGTTCGAGGACGGATTTGAGGCCCGCCGGATCGGTCGGCAGCTTGTGGCCCTTCTCGATGCCGTCGAAACCGATCTTGGCGGTTTCGTCCAGGCACTGTTCCAGGCTGATATGCGCGCCCAGCGAACGGTCGTCATCATTGGACCAGGCAATCGGATTGGTACCGAAGAGGATCATCTTAGCTTCTTTCCTTCAGGGCAGCTTCGTAGGCGGCGCGCGCCGTGTTGACTTGTTCGCGGTTCGAGACCTCAGGCACGGCCACGTCCCACCAGTGGCCGCCGGCATCCGGTGTCGGATAGGGATCGGTATCGATGACGATCACCGTCGTCTCTGTCGCCTCGCGGGCCGCGGCAAGTGCGGTTTCAAGCTCGGAGATTGAGGAGACCTTGTGAGATTTCGCGCCCATGGCTGCCGCGTGAGCGGCAAAGTCGATCGCGATGGGGCTGACATTTGAATGGGCGTAGAGATTGTTGAACTCCGCACCACCGGTGCCCATCTGCAACCGGTTGATGCAGCCGTAACCGCGGTTGTCGGTGATGACGACGGTGATCTTCACACCCATGCCGACCGCCGTTGCCAGCTCTGAATTCATCATCATGTAGGAACCGTCGCCGACCATGACGATGACATCGCGCTCCGGCTCCGCCATCTTGATGCCGAGACCGCCGGCAATCTCGTAGCCCATGCAGGAGAAGCCGTATTCCATGTGATAGGAAAGCGGCAGCTTGGCCTTCCACAACTGGTGCAACTCGCCCGGCATGGTGCCGGCTGCGCACATCACGACCGTATTGTCGCGCGAGGCACGCTGCACGGCGCCGATCACCTGCATGTCGGTCGGCAGCGTATTGGCATCCGTCGGCGCCGCCGTCACCGCATCGGCTTTCGCAAACCAGCTTGCCTTCAGGCTCGCATCCGGCTCTTGGAAAACATGATCGCCCAGCGCGTCGGACAGCTTCTCAAGCCCGACTTTCGCATCCGCCACCAGCGGCATCGCATCGTGTTTGGCGCTGTCATAGGCCTGCACGTTGAGCGCCAGGATCTTGCGGTTCGGGTTCTTGAACAGCGCCCAGGAGCCGGTGGTGAAATCTTGGAAGCGCGTGCCGACACCGATCACCAGATCGGCCTTCTCCGAGACGATATTGGCGCTGTCGCAGCCGGTGACGCCGACCGGACCGAAGTTATAGGCATGATCCCAGGCGAGCGCGGACTTGCCGGCCTGCGTTTCCACGACCGGGATCTTGTGCTTCTCGACGAACGCCTTCAGCACTGCCGTCGCACCGGAGAAATGCACGCCGCCACCGGCGACGATCACCGGATTCTTTGCGGCCTTGATGGCCGCCACGGCAGCCTCAAGTTCCACGGCATCCGGTTCCGGGCGGCGGAAACGCCATGTCTTCCTGGCGAAGAAGCTTTCCGGATAATCGTAAGCCTCGGCTTGCACATCCTGGCAGAAGGCGAGTGTCACGGGACCACAATCAGCGGGGTCCGTCAGCACGCGCATGGCACGCGGCAGCGCCGTCAAGAGCTGCTCGGGACGCTCGATGCGATCGAAGTAGCGGCTGACCGGCTTGAAGCAGTCATTGGCCGACACGGTGCCATCACCGAAATCCTCGATCTGCTGAAGCACCGGATCGGGACCGCGATTGGCGAACACATCGCCTGGAAAGAAGAGCACCGGCAGGCGGTTGACATGCGCAAGCGCTGCCGCCGTCACCATGTTCAAGGCTCCCGGACCGATGGAGGATGTCACCGCCATGGCGCGACGGCGGCCCAGCTGCTTGGCATAGGCAATCGCCGCATGCGCCATCGACTGTTCGTTCTGGCCGCGATAGGTCGGCAGTTCGTCGCGCACGCCATAGAGCGCCTCGCCGAGACCCGCGACATTGCCATGGCCGAAGATCGCCCAGACACCGGCGATATAGGGCACGCCGTCCTCGTTCATCTGGTTGGCCAGATAGCGCGCCAACGCCTGCGCCGCCGTGAGACGGATCGTTGTCATAGAATTCCTCCACCTGTTCCCTGGACGGCTGCTGCCTTGGCCCGCGCGCCATCCCAGATCGCACACAGGCTTTTGTAACGCGCCACCATATCCTCCACGGCAGCCGCATCATCGATCTGGCCGGCCAGCCACTGGCGCGCCGCATCGCCAAAGATGGTACGGCCGACCGCAAAACCCTTCACCAGATCGAAACCCGCGGCAAGCACGAAGCTCTCCTCAAGCTCCGCCTGCGAGGCATCGAGACCCAGCACGACAATGCCGCGCGTATAGGCATCATGCTGCTCCACGGCAGCACAGGCATTCGCCCAGGCAGCCTTCGTCTTCATCGGCTCCAGCTTCCACCAGTCGGGATAGACGCCGATTTCGTAGAAGCGATTGATGATCGCGGCCGTCGTTTCGTCATCAACGGGACCGACCTTGGACGGAATGACCTCCAACAGGAATTCCAGACGATTGCGGCGCGACGCTTCGAACAGGCGCTTCACCGTTTCCTCTTGGCGCTCCTTCATCTCGGCGGTATCGTCGGGATGGTAGAAGCAGAGCACCTTCGCCACATGTTCCGCGGCCCATTCGCCCAGCCCGCCGCAATCGAGCCCCAGCTCCGGCTCCAGCGTTAGCGGGCGCGAACCCGGCCATTCGGCGGGACGGCCGATCCACAACCCGGTACCAGCTGCAGCGTACAAAGCTTCCTTGCCCAGGCGGCCATCGCAGAGAATGCCGTAACCGCTCTGCCCGCCGGCCACGGCGGTGGCCGCCCGCAAGCAGAGCTTCTTGAAGGCGCCGATCCGATCCGTCGGCACACCCGCCTCTTCCGCCATGGCTTCCAGCTGCAGGCGGTGATCGAAGGCGAAGACCCGCATGGTCGACCAGTCGCCCTTGCGATTCGTCGACCAGTGGACCTGTTCGAGGTCCGCATCCTTCCGCAGCGCCTTGTTCTTGATGCCGGCTTTGAAGAAATATTGCAGCTCTTCCCAGCTGGGATAGGCTGGCGTGCAGCCGTGACGCGAGACGGCAAAGGCGCCGCAGGCATTCGCGTATTTCAGTGCCGTCGGCCAGTCCTCGCCGGTCAGCCAGCCCTTCAGCAGGCCGGCCATGAAGCCATCGCCGGCGCCCAGCACGTTGAACACTTCGATCGGAAAACCGGGTCCGGTCTGCCCCTTGTCGAGACTGTCCGGGATTTCGCCTTCGAAAACGGCGGCCCCCATCGGCCCGCGCTTGCAGACCAGCGCCGCATTCGAGACCTTGCGCACGGCGCGCAGCGCCTCCAGCGTATCGGTCGAGCCGCCGGCAATGTGGAACTCCTCCTCCGTGCCGACGATCAGGTCGAACAGATGCAGCGTGCTCTGCAGCTTGGCGGTCACCTTGGCAGATTCGACAAAACGGCTTTCGCCGTCGCCATGGCCCGCCACACCCCAGAGGTTCGGGCGATAATCGATATCGAGCGCCGTCTTCGCACCATTGTCACGCGCCAGCCGCAGCGCCTTCATGACAGCCGCTTCCGTGCGCGGATGCGACAGGTGCGTGCCGGTCACGGTCACACAGCGCGAGTCGGCGATGAAAGCCGGATCGATGTCGTCTTCGCAGAGCGCCATGTCGGCGCAGTTTTCACGGTAGAAGATCAGCGGAAACTGGTTCTCGTCGCGGATGCCAAGCAGAACCAGCGCCGTCAGGCGTTCCGGGTCCGTCACCACGCCGCGCACATCCACACCTTCGCGCACCAGCTGCTCGCGGATGAAGCGACCCATATGCTCGTCACCGACACGCGTGATGACCGCGCTCTTCAGGCCAAGCCGGGCCGCACCCGCGGCAATATTGGTCGGCGAGCCGCCGATATATTTGTTGAAGGAGTTCATGTCCTCCAGCCGGCCACCCACCTGCGCGCCGTAAAGGTCCACGGACGAACGTCCGATCGTGATCAGGTCCAGCGATGTCATCAGTCCTCCCTCGCCCGCTCATCTCCCTGAGCCGGCGGCCTTGCGCTCTCGTTCTTATCGGATCCCTGGCGCGATAAAATGAACTATATATTCTATTTTTTGGTGTTTCAACACAAACATTCAGCCGTTGCCGTGGCGGGTGCCGATCGCCACCGACAGTGCGATCGCCAGACAGAGCGTGGCAGAGAGCGAGCGGAAGGCGCCGAAATCCACCTCGGAGACCGTCAGCAGGTTAACATTCAGCTTGCGGAGCGGGCTGACGACGCGGTCCGTCAGCGCCACCACCGGAATGCCGTTGCGGCTGGCTGTTTCCACCAGTTCCATCGTCTCCGGCGAATTGGGCGAGAAGGTGATGGCAAGCAGCGCATCCCCCGGACGAACTGCATTAAAACTGTCCAGTCGACCCGTCACGCTGTGCAGCATGGCCGGCACTTCCATCTTTTCCAGCGCATAGGCAATGTAACTCGCCACAGGGAAGGACCGCCGGAGGCCGATGATATGGATGAGATTGGCCTTTGCGAGCGTCTCCACCGCCTGGTCGAGACTATCGGTATCCACAGTCTGCAGCAGGCTTTCGAGCGAGGCGCGGCCCGCTTCGATGAATTCCGCCAAGAGCAGCGACGGGCTCCCCTCGCCTTTTTCGCGCAGATGATCGAGACGCGTCGTATAGTCCGGCCAGCCGCCGACATAACTGTCGCGGAACAGTCGCTGCATGTCCGAATAGCCGGAAAAGCCCATGATCTGGCAAAACCGCATGAAGGCCGATGGCTGCACGCCCGCACCCTCCGCCATCTCGGCGACCGTTGAAACGGCAATCCGGTCATTGTTGGCCGCCACGTACTCGGCACACTGCTTCAACCGCTTCGGCAGGCTGGCGGATACGCCGAGCAACCGGTCCTCGAACTCCTTGATCGTGGATGGAGGACCTGCCTCGCTCATGATGCCGCTTCCTTTTTCCGCGCTTGACATGAATAGCATCACAATCTAGCCAAATGGAACATATATTCCAAACGCTGATTTTCCACCGGCAGAGGAGAACCTGGTTCACCAGTGGAAAACCATCCCAAAACCTTCTGGAGGAGATCCCCATGGTGACGCGACTGGCCCTGCTCGGTGCAGGACGTATCGGCAAGGTGCATGCAAAGGCGATTGCAACGGACCCGCGTGCAAAACTGGTGGCCGTGGTGGATGCCATGCAGGCCGCGGCACAAGCGATTGCCGACGAGGCCGGCTGCAAGGTCAGCACCATCGAGGCGGTCCTGGCGGACAAGGACATCGATGCCGTCATCATCTGCACGCCGACCAACACCCATGCAGACCTGATCGAGAAATTCGCCCGGGCCGGCAAGGCGATCTTCTGCGAAAAGCCGATCGATCTCGATGTCGCCCGCGCGCAAGCCTGCATCGATGTGGTGAAGGAAACCGGCGCCAAGGTCATGCTCGGCTTCAATCGCCGCTTTGATCCGCATTTCCAGGCGGTTCGTGCCGAAATCGACAAGGGCACCATCGGCAAGGTGGAGATGGTGACGATCACCAGCCGCGATCCCGGCGCACCACCGGTTGAGTATATCAAGGTCTCCGGCGGCATCTTCCGCGACATGACCATCCACGATCTCGACATGGCGCGTTTCCTGCTCGGCGAAGACATCACGTCCGTCTTCGCAACCGGTGCCGTCCTGGTCGATCCGAAGATCGGCGAAGCCGGCGATTACGATTCGGCCAGCCTCATCCTCACCACGGCCAGCGGTCGCCAGGCGGTGATCTCCAACTCCCGCCGCGCCACCTATGGCTATGACCAGCGCATCGAGGTGCATGGTTCGCTGGGCTCGGTCGCCGCCGAAAACCAGCGTCCGGTCTCGATCGAAGTCGCCAACAAGGACGGTTACACCCGCCCGCCGCTGCATGATTTCTTCATGACCCGCTACACGGCAGCCTATGCCGCGGAAATCGCCGCCTTCATCGATACGGTGGAAAAGGGCGCCGCCGCATCCCCCTCCGCGGAAGATGGCCTGATCGCACTCAAGCTCGCGGATGCGGCGCTGAAATCCGCAAAGACCGGCGCTGCCGTCGGCCTCTGAGCTGCCTCGGCCAAGCCGCGTATCGAAGCGTTCAAAAGGTTGGCGGCGTGCAGGCGCTGATCACCTCGCACGGCACAGGGCCCACGCAGCGAAAGCGGTGAGGCCTGCGGCTTTCGAAATAATAGGCGTCGCCGGGTCCCAGGATCCGGCGCTCGTCATCGACGGTCACCTCCAGGCGACCGGACAGCACGATGCCGCCCTCTTCGCCATCATGCACTAGCGGCACTTTTCCCGTATCCGCCCCCGGCTGGTAACATTCCTTCAGGATCTGCAGGCTGCGGCCGAACAGGTTGTCGCCCACCTGCCGGAAGGAGATCTTGCCCTTGCCGATCTCCACCAGTTCCTCCGCCGCATAGAATGCCTTCTTCGACCGCTCCGGCTCGAAGGCAAAGAACTCCGCAAGGCCGATCGGAATACCATCCAGAATGCGCTTCAAGGCGCCCACCGAAGGGTTCGAGGCGTTGGATTCGATCAGCGAAATGGTGGAATTCGTCACGCCCGCCCGTTTGGCGAGTTCCCGCTGGGAGAGCTTGTTGGCAAGCCGCACATGCCGCAACCGATTGCCGATATCGACACTCATCGTCTTGCCCTGTTGCACCTGTTCGAAATTCCGCAAACAGTGCCTTCTCATAACAGATATTTCAAGGCGTTACCCGCCAACAGAAAAGGACTTGTTGCCCGTCTAAAAATAACTGACACCTGTTGCATCAAACTCAAGGGGACCCTCCGATCATGGACCACTCTTCCAACAGCAACATGCCGCCGCTCGACAATTTCTGGATGCCGTTTACGGCCAACCGCCAGTTCAAGGCGTCGCCGCGCCTGCTCGCCGAAGCCGAGGGCATGTATTACACCGATATCGACGGCAAGAAGGTGCTGGATGGGACAGCGGGTCTCTGGTGCGTCAACGCCGGTCATGGCCGCAAGCGTATTGCCGAAGCGGTCGAACGTCAGCTGCGCACGCTGGATTTTGCCCCGACCTTCCAGATGGGCCATCCGATCGCCTTCGATTTCGCCGCCAGGCTTGCCAAGATGGCGCCGGGTGGCCCGGAGGCGGGTCTTGACCGCGTCTTCTTTACCGGTTCGGGTTCGGAATCCGTAGATACGGCGCTGAAGATCGCGATCGCCTATCAGCGCGCCATCGGCCAGGGCACCCGCACCCGCATCATCGGCCGTGAGAAGGGTTACCACGGCGTCGGTTTCGGCGGCATTTCGGTGGGCGGTCTCGTCAACAACCGCCGTGTTTTCCCGCAGATCCCGGCCGACCACATGCGCCACACGCTGGACATCGAGCGCAACGCCTTTTCCAAAGGCCTGCCGCCGCACGGTCTCGATCTCGCCGAAGACCTGGAACGGCTGGTGCAGTTGCATGGCCATGAGACGATTGCCGCCGTGATCGTCGAGCCGCTTTCCGGTTCGGCCGGCGTCATCGTACCGCCGAAGGGCTATCTCGAGCGCCTGCGCGCCATCTCGGAAAAATACGGCATCCTGCTGATCTTCGACGAAGTCATCACCGGCTTCGGCCGCCTCGGCACGCCCTTTGCCACCGATTATTTCGGTGTGGTGCCGGATCTCGTCACCACCGCCAAGGGCCTGACCAATGGCGCAATCCCGATGGGCGCGGTCTTTGCGAGCCGCAAGGTCCATGATGGCCTGATGCACGGTCCGGACAACGCGATCGAACTCTTCCACGGCTACACCTATTCCGGCCACCCGGTCGCCAGCGCCGCCGGCATCGCGACGCTCGAAATCTACGAAGAGGAAGGCCTCCTCACGCGAGGTGCAGAACTTGAGGAAACCTGGCAGAGCGCGTTGCACAGCTTGAAGGACCATCCCAACGTCATCGACGTCCGCAATCTCGGCCTTGTCGGCGCCATCGAGCTCAAACCCCGCGACGGCGCGCCCGGCACGCGCGCCTACGACGTCTTCGTCGATTGCTTCAAGAAGGGCCTGCTCATCCGGGTGACCGGGGACGTGATCGCCCTCTCCCCGCCTCTGATCATCGAGCAGCACCAGATCGAAACCATCGTTTCGATGATCGGGGACTCGCTGAAGCTTGCGGTGTGAGGAAGCGGGCCGGGGCGGGCATGGTCTCCCCGGCTCTGATCATCGACGGCGGACTGGTTTGCGGTGTTCGGGCAACGCAAAAAGCCCCGCGATTTTTGGATCGCGGGGCTTTATTGGATGTTTGGTTGCGGGGGCAGGATTTGAACCTGCGGCCTTCAGGTTATGAGCCTGACGAGCTACCGGGCTGCTCCACCCCGCGTTATGTATGAGCTTGCCTTGGCGTTTTGCCTGGCGTAGCGGGCTGGGCTGCCCGGCATTTTTTTGTTTGTTCTTCCTCGCGCATTTTGGTGCGCTGCGGGAGAACGGGTCTGCTCCACCCCGCGTTAATTTTGGGTGTCGTTTTGTGCGGCGCGTTGCGACCCATTGTGATGTTGTGTTGGGTCGGTTTGATTGTTTGTGAGAAGATTTTGTATTGCCTTTAGCAGACCTGGCAGCGACCTACTCTCCCGCGTCTTGAGACGAAGTACCATTGGCGCAGGGGCGTTTCACGGCCGTGTTCGGAATGGGAACGGGTGCAGCCGCCCCGCCATGACCACCAGGTCAGCTAAGGGCAATGTATCCGGCGCGGTTTGGCGCCGGATTGTTTGAGAAGCTGGATTTTGAGCGAATAGGGATTAGCGAATAGCGAATAGTTTTTCGCGTTTGCTTTTCTTTTATCGCTGGATTTGAACACGTCTTTGGCTTGAAGAGCGTCAGGATGTTGCGATGTCTATTCGCCACATCCTATTCGCTATTCGCTCATTTTGTGATGAGCATTGTCAATGGGAACGATGAAGTCGATCGGGCTATTAGTAAGGCTAAGCTTCATGCATTGCTGCACGTCCACACGCCTCCTATCAACGTGGTCGTCTTCCACGGCCCTGATAGGGAATACTCGTTTTCAGGTGGGTTTCCCGCTTAGATGCCTTCAGCGGTTATCCCTTCCATATATAGCTACCCTGCTATGCCGTTGGCACGACAACAGGTCCACCAGAGATATGTCCATCCCGGTCCTCTCGTACTAGGGACAGATCCTGTCAATATTCCTACACCCACGGCAGATAGGGACCGAACTGTCTCACGACGTTCTGAACCCAGCTCACGTACCGCTTTAATTGGCGAACAGCCAAACCCTTGGGACCTGCTCCAGCCCCAGGATGCGATGAGCCGACATCGAGGTGCCAAACAACCCCGTCGATATGGACTCTTGGGGGTCATCAGCCTGTTATCCCCGGCGTACCTTTTATCCGTTGAGCGATGGCCCTTCCACGCGGGACCACCGGATCACTATGACCGACTTTCGTCTCTGCTCGACTTGTCAGTCTCGCAGTCAGGCGGGCTTATGCCATTGCACTCGACGAGCGATTTCCGACCGCTCTGAGCCCACCATCGCGCGCCTCCGTTACTCTTTCGGAGGCGACCGCCCCAGTCAAACTACCCACCATACACTGTCCCGGGCCCGGATAACGGGTCGCGGTTAGACATCCATGACGATAAGGGTGGTATTTCAAGGATGGCTCCACAGAGACTGGCGTCCCTGCTTCAAAGCCTACCACCTATCCTACACATGCCGACACGAATGCCAGTGTAAAGCTATAGTAAAGGTGCACGGGGTCTTTCCGTCTGACCGCAGGAACCCCGCATCTTCACGGGGAATTCAATTTCACTGAGTCTCTGCTGGAGACAGCGGGGAAGTCGTTACGCCATTCGTGCAGGTCGGAACTTACCCGACAAGGAATTTCGCTACCTTAGGACCGTTATAGTTACGGCCGCCGTTTACTGGGGCTTCGATTCAAAGCTTGCACCTCTCCTCTTAACCTTCCAGCACCGGGCAGGCGTCAGACCCTATACGTCGTCTTACAGACTTCGCAGAGCCCTGTGTTTTTGATAAACAGTCGCTACCCCCTGGTCTGTGCCACCCCACAAAAGTTGCCTCAAGTGGGGTCACGCTTCTTCCGAAGTTACGCGTGCAATTTGCCGAGTTCCTTCAGCAGAGTTCTCTCAAGCGCCTTGGTATACTCTACCTGACCACCTGTGTCGGTTTCGGGTACGGTCTATAATGGTGGTGCTATTTCCTGGAACCATTTCCTCGCCCGTTCAATCCAATAAGAACGAACAAGTTAC